>NZ_RRYJ01000007.1:0-202103 GCF_003931645.1 Pseudoxanthomonas sp. SGT-18
CTATCGAAAATTTTTGGGAAGGCCTTTCGCGAAAATTTTTTCATGCTGCATCGCCCGTTCATCACAGGCACGGCCTGCAGCCACTTCTGCCACGCCTTCAACGCCGGCCGGCAAGGCGCAGGCCGGCGTCTCCCCCACACGCGGCAGCGTTGGTGCCCGCATGCCTGCGGGCACTGGTCTCACTGGGCGGGTCCTGCTGCGGCCCGGCCCTCCCGAGGGCGCCAGACGCAAAGGCGGAAGAAGCGTCGCGATGCACCTGCAGCTTATGCCGGGCATCTTGCAGTCCCGGTACCGGGCATGGGAGCGCAATCATGGTCATCGGGAATGAAACATCCGCCCTCGCCTGCCAGTGAAGGACAGATGCCGGAGCGGCGCGTCCCACGACGCGATGGCCGGAACGGGAGAGCTGCTACCTGGACCGGGCGCTTCCAGGCTCGGGGCCATGCCTGCGCCTGCCCCCTGCACGCAGGCGTCGACGCCTCGGGACTCCCGCGGGACGCCGGTACGCCTGCAAGGCACCGGGCCAAGGCGGGATTGTTCACGCAGGAGGGCCCTTCGACGGAGCCGCGCCGCCGCTGGAACGGCGCAAAGAAAAAGCCCGGCCGTGGGGCCGGGCTTTCCATGGCTGCGCAGACCGCCAGGTCAGGCGCGGCGGGCCATCATCAGCTTCTTGATCTCCGCGATCGCCAGGGCCGGGTTCAGGCCCTTCGGGCAGGTCCGCGCGCAGTTCATGATGGTGTGGCAACGGTACAGCTTGAACGGGTCCTCGAGGTCGTCCAGGCGCGCACCGGTGTCCTCGTCGCGCGAGTCCACGATCCAGCGGTAGGCCTGCAGCAGGATCGCCGGGCCCAGGTAGCGCTCGCCGTTCCACCAGTAGCTCGGGCAGCTGGTCGAGCAGCAGGCGCACAGGATACACTCGTACAGGCCGTCCAGCTTCTTGCGGTCCTCAGGCGACTGCAGGCGCTCGCGGTCCGGCGGCGGCGGCGTCTGGGTGCGGATCCAGGGCTTGATCGAGGCGTACTGCGCGTAGAAGTGGGTCAGGTCCGGGACCAGGTCCTTGACCACGTTCATGTGCGGCAGCGGGTAGATCGGCACCTCGGCCTTGCGGCAGTCTGCGATGGCGCGGGTGCACGCCAGCGTGTTGGTGCCGTCGATGTTCATCGCGCACGAGCCGCAGATGCCCTCGCGGCAGGAACGCCGGAAGGTCAGGGTCGGGTCGATCTCGTTCTTGATCTTGATCAGCGCGTCCAGGACCATCGGACCGCACTTGTCGAGATCGATCTCGTAGGTGTCGGTGCGCGGGTTGGCGCCGTCGTCCGGGCTCCAGCGATACACCTTGAAGGTGCGCACGTTCTTCGCGCCGGCCGGCGCGGGATAGTGCTTGCCCTTGGTGATGCGGGAATTCTTGGGGAGTGCAAACTCTGCCATTGGTCTGTCTCTGGCCCTGGCTCAGTACACGCGTGGCTTGGGCGGCACCACATCCACATCCTTGGTCAGGGTGTACATGTGCACCGGACGGTAGTCGAAGCTGGTCTTGCCGGTCTCCGCGTCCACGGTGACCAGGGTGTGCTTCTGCCAGTTGGCGTCGTCGCGCTCCGGATAGTCCTCGTGCGCGTGGGCGCCGCGGCTTTCCTTGCGCTGCTCGGCCGAGTTGATGGTGGCGACGGCGTTGAGCAGCAGGTTGTGCAGCTCGTAGGTTTCGATCAGGTCGGAGTTCCAGACAAGCGAGCGGTCGGAGACGCGGACGTCCTGGAAGCTGTCGTAGATCTGCGCCATCTTCTCGCAGCCTTCCTTGAGCGTCTTGCTGGTGCGGAACACCGCGGCGTCGGCCTGCATGGTGCGCTGCATCCGGTCGCGGATGACCGCGGTCGGGGTGTCGCCGTTGGCGTGGCGCAGCTTGTCCAGGTGGGCCAGCGCCTTGTCGCAGGCGTCGGACGGCAGCGGCTTGTGCGGGGCGCCCTTCTTGATGGTCTCGGCGCAGCGGTTGGCCACCGCGCGGCCGAACACCACCAGGTCCAGCAGCGAGTTGGAGCCCAGGCGGTTGGCGCCGTGCACCGACACGCAGGCTGCCTCGCCGATCGCGTACAGGCCCGGCACGACCGCATCCGGGTCGTCGCCGACCTTGCGCACCACTTCGCCGTGGTAGTTGGTCGGGATGCCGCCCATGTTGTAGTGCACGGTCGGGATGACCGGGATCGGCTCCTTGTGCACGTCGACGCCGGCGAAGATGCGGGCGCTCTCGGCGATGCCCGGCAGCTTCTCGTCGATCACCTCCGGGCCCAGGTGGGTCAGGTCGAGCAGGATGTGGTCCTTGTGCTCGCCGACGCCGCGGCCCTCGCGGATCTCGATGGTCATCGAGCGCGACACCACGTCGCGCGAGGCCAGGTCCTTGTAGTGCGGGGCGTAGCGCTCCATGAAGCGTTCGCCGTTGGCGTTGCGCAGGATGCCGCCCTCGCCGCGGACGCCCTCGGTGATCAGGCAGCCGGCGCCGTAGATGCCGGTCGGGTGGAACTGCACGAACTCCATGTCCTGCATCGGCAGGCCGGCACGCATCACCAGGCCGCCGCCGTCGCCGGTGCAGGTGTGGGCGGAGGTCGCGCTGAAGTAGGCGCGGCCGTAGCCGCCGGTGGCCAGCACCACGCCGTGGGCGCGGAACAGGTGCAGCGTGCCCTCGGCCATGTCCAGCGCCAGCACGCCGCGGCACACGCCCTCGTTGTCGAAGATCAGGTCGAGCGCGAAGTACTCGATCATGAACCGGGCGTTGTGCGCCAGCGACTGCTGGTACAGGGTGTGCAGCATGGCGTGGCCGGTGCGGTCGGCGGCCGCGCAGGTACGCTGCGCCGGCGGGCCCTCGCCGAAGCGGGTGGTCATGCCGCCGAACGGGCGCTGGTAGATCTTGCCGTCCTCGGTGCGGGAGAACGGCACGCCGTAGTGCTCCAGCTCGATGATGGCCGGGATCGCCTCGCGGCACATGTATTCGATGGCGTCCTGGTCGCCCAGCCAGTCCGAGCCCTTGATGGTGTCGTAGAAGTGGTAGCGCCAGTCGTCCTCGCCCATGTTGCCCAGGGCGGCGGAGATGCCGCCCTGGGCGGCGACGGTGTGCGAACGGGTCGGGAAGACCTTGGTCAGGCACACCGTCTGCAGGCCCTTCTGGGCCAGGCCGAAGGTGGCGCGCAGGCCGGCGCCACCGGCGCCGACGACGACCATGTCGTACTTGTGTTCGGTGATCTTGTAAGCGGACATCGGGTCTGTTTCCTTTGCGCGGTCAGCCGGCCAGCGCGATGCGGGCCACGGCGAAGATGCTGACGATCGCGCCAAGCACCGCGATGAACTTCACGCTGACCTGGAGCGCCAGGGCCAGCAGGGAATTGTGGACGTAGTCCTCCAGGACCACCTGCAGGCCCAGCTGGGCGTGCCAGAACATGGCGACCAGGAAGCCGACCAGCAGCACCGCGTTCCACGGCTTGGACACGGCCTCGGTGGCGGCCAGGTAGTCGCTGCCGGCCAGGCTCACGACGAAGTACACGAACCACAGCGACAGGAACGCCAGCGCGGTGGCGGTCAGGCGCTGGTGCACGAAGTGCTCGGTGCCAGCCTTGGCCGCACCCAGGCCACGCACGTTCTTCAGGGGGGTACGGTAACGGCTCACGCGGCACCTCCGTTCAGCGCAAAAGCCCACACGATCGCGGTGATCACCAGGCTGCCGATGATCGACAGCCAGCTGTTGCGCACGAACACCGGGATGCTGAACCCGTGCGCGAAGTCCTGGGCGATGTGGCGGATGCCGTTGCACAGGTGGTAGGCAAAGCACCAGGTCCAGCCAAACAGGAACACCTGGCCGTACCAGGCGCCGGCATGGTCGCTGAAGCAGGCCCAGCTGTCCGGGCCGAGCATCAGCGCCAGCAGGCCACCGGCAAGGACCAGGGCGCCGCCGGCCAGGACGATGCCCGTGGCGCGGTGGAGGATCGAGGTCACCATCTGGACCTGCCAGCGGTACACCTGCAGGTGGGGTGACAGGGGGCGTTCGCGGCTGCTCATTCGCTGGCTCGTAGTCTCGGCTGTGCGGGCAAACCGCCCGCGTGGCTCCTGGGGCGCTGCCTTCGCATCAGAAATCGATGCAGCGTCCGTTCTTCTCCCAGTCCCCGTAGCGGGTCGGTTCCGGACCCTCTCGCCCGCCGATCTCGCGCGGCGGCGCCTTCGCGGCGTCCTTGTCGAGCGACGGCGCGGCTTCCGGCGCGTCTTCGTCCTCTGGAACCACGGGGCTATGACCTATCATGGATAGTCCTTTGCAAGCGCAAAATTTTAAGCCGGGGTTAACGTGCCTGACAACCAGCCCCTACCAAGCCCCTTGAATCTCCGGGAGTTTTTCGCGCTGGACGGGTGGTCCGTCCTCGCCCTGGAAGGCCCCGACGCGGCGGTCTTCGCGCATGCCCAGTTCGCCAGCGACGTACGGGCGCTGGCGACCGGGCACTGGCAGTGGAGCACCTGGCTCAACCCCAAGGGCCGGGTAATCGCCCTGTTCGCCCTGCTGCGCACCGGCGACGGAAGCTTGCGCATGCTGCTGCCGGATGCCAATGCGACGTTGGTCGGCGATGCCCTGCGCCGCTTCGTGTTCCGGCGCAAGGTGGTGCTGGCGCCGCGCGCGGACCTGCACGTGGCCGGCGCGTTCGGCGCGGCGCAGCCGGCACCCGGCGTACTGGAAGGCGCCGAGGACGCCCCCGATGGGCTGCGCCTGGGCATCGCCCCGGGCCGCGTGCTGCGGATTGGCACCTCCCCTGCCCCGGCGTACGCGGAGGCGGTCGCCGCCTGGGACGTCGCCGACCTGCGCGCCGGGATCCCGCGCCTGCCCGCGTCCCAGGCCGAGCAGTGGACCCCGCAGCAGCTCGGGCTGGAGCGGCTGCGCGCCTTCAGCGTGAGCAAGGGCTGCTATCCGGGCCAGGAAATCGTGGCCAGGACCCATTTCCTGGGCAAGGCCAAGCGCCAGCTGGTGCTGTTGCGTGCGGGCGATGCGGCGGAGGCCGGCGCCGAGGTCGCGCAGGACGGGCGCGCCATCGGCAACGTGGTGGCGGCGGCCGGCCAGGCACCGCGCCTGGCGCTGGCGGTGCTGCCGCTGGAACTGGCGGACGCGCCGCTGGCGGCCGCGGGGGCACCGGCCACGGTCGAGCCATTCGCGGAAGTCGCCGCCCCCTGAGTTCGCGCGGGCCGGCGCTAGGCCACCAGGCGGCGGCCATCGCGGGGATCGAAGAAATGCACGCGCGCCGGGTCCGGGCGCAGGCGCACGCGGTCGCCGGGCGCCGGCAGGTCGCTCGGGGGCAGCCGCGCCACCAGCGCCTGCCCGCCGAAGTCCAGGTGCAGGTAGGCCTCGCTGCCCACCGCCTCGACCACCTCGACCCGCGCCTCCAGGCCCTCCCCCTCCCGCACCGGCAGCAGGTGTTCGGGGCGGATGCCCAGCACCACCTCCTGCTCCAGCCAAGCCGGCGGCACCTCCACCCCGGGCAGCGGAACCGGCGCGCCCTGCGCCATCTCCAGGCGCAGGCCGCCCCCGGCATGCAGGCGGCCGCGCAGTACGTTCATCGCCGGACTGCCGAGGAAGCCGGCCACGAACAGGTTGGCCGGGCGGTCGTACAGCGCCATCGGGGTATCGATCTGCTGCACCCGGCCGCCATCCAGCACCACGATGCGCTGGCCCAGGGTCATGGCCTCGACCTGGTCGTGGGTGACGTAGACCATGGTGGCGCCCAGCCGCTGGTGCAGGCGCGCGATCTCTGTGCGCGTGCCGTGGCGCAGCTTGGCGTCCAGGTTCGACAGCGGCTCGTCCAGCAGGAACACCGCCGGCTCGCGCACCAGGGCGCGGCCCAGGGCCACGCGCTGGCGCTGGCCACCCGACAGCTCGGCCGGACGCTTGTCCAGCATGCCTTCCAGGCCCAGCATCCCGGCCGCCGAGGCGACCCGGCGCTCGACCTCGGCGCGCGTGGCGCCGCGCAGCTTCAGGCCGAACGCCAGGTTCCCGGCCACGGTCATGTGCGGATAGAGCGCGTAGCTCTGGAACACCATGGCGATGTCGCGGTCGCGCGGCGCCACGTCGTTGACCACCCGCCCGCCGATGCGCAGGGTGCCGGAGGTGATTTCCTCCAGCCCGGCGATCATGCGCAGCAGGGTGGACTTGCCGCAGCCCGAAGGCCCGACCAGCACCACCAGCTCGCCATCGCCGATCGTGAACGAGGCCTCGTGCACGGCCACGTGGCCGTTGCCGTAGACCTTGCGCACCTGTTCCAGCTGGACGTCCGCCATCGGCATCTCCGCATACGTATTCAACCAGCCCGCGCCGGGCGCGGACCGAGGACGCGATGATGTCACGGCCGGCGATGCAGGCGACGTGGCGGGTTCCCATGCCGCGTCCTCGCGGCCGGGCCAGCGGGTGCCGCCGCAACATACGCAGCAGCATGCGACGGACCGTTTCCGTGGACACTTTCCGGCCCACTGGACATTGCCCAAGGGGGCGGCCATATTTCGGAAGTTTCACGCATTACCTGCGGTCACCTGCCACCTTCCACCCGCTGCCCGGCGGGTGCGATCCGAAGAGAACCCACCGAACCAATGCCCCACCCCACGGAAGCCCACCGGATGCATGACACCCTGTTGCTGTTCGGCGCCACCGGCGACCTGGCACAGCGCTACCTGTTCCCCTCGCTCCTGCGCCTGATGGGCGACGGCCTCCTGCCGGAGGGCTTCCGCGTGCGCGCGATGGCGCTGTCGCCGCACGACACGGAGAAGTTCCGCGCGATCCTGCGCGAGCGCTTCGCCAACCTGGGCCACTACACGCCCTCGCCGGACCTGGTGGAGGCGTTCCTGCAGCGCGTGGACTACCGTTCGGTGGACATGCGCACCCCGGCCTCGGTGGCCGAGGCGGTGCGCGACATGACCGACCGCCCGTGCGTGAGCTATCTGTCGATCCCGCCGGGCCTGTACATCAGCACCTGCGAGGGCCTGGCCCTGGGCGGCGCGTTCGCCGCGCCCAGCCGGCTGATGCTGGAGAAGCCGATCGGCGCCGACCTGGCCTCGGCGCGCGAGATCAACGGCACGATCGGCAAGCTGATCGACGAGGACCGGATCTTCCGCATCGACCACTACCTGGGCAAGGCGGCGGTGCAGAACCTGCTGGCGCTGCGCTTCGGCAACGCCCTGCTGGAGGCGGTGTGGAACCGCAACTACATCGACTCGGTGCACATCCTGGTGTCCGAGAGCGAGGGCGTGGACGGGCGCAACTCCTACTACGCCCGCTCCGGCGCCCTGCGCGACATGGTCCAGAGCCACATCCTGCAGCTGCTGTGCCTGGTGGCGATGGAGCCGCCGGCCTCGCTGGAGGCCGACCGCATCCGCGACGAAAAGGTCAAGGTGCTGCGCGCCCTGCGCCCGTTCTGCGCCTCCGAGGCGCGCCGCCACAGCGTGCGCGGCCGCTACACCGCGGGCACCATCAACGGTGAGCCGGTGCAGGGCTACGCGCCGCCGGATGACAGCGATGTCGAAACCTTCGTCGGCGTCACCGCGCACATCGACAACTGGCGCTGGGCCGGGGTGCCGTTCCACCTGTGCACCGGCAAGCGCATGGCCGAGCGCTCAACCGTGGTCACCGTGACCCTCAAGCCGGTCACCCACTGGCTGTTCGAGCGCCCGGACCGCAACAACGCCGTGCCCAACCGCCTGACTTTCCGCCTGCAGCCGCAGGAGGACATCGAGCTGGGCCTGATGAGCAGCCTGGCCGGCCCGGAATGGGGCACCCTGGAGCTGCATCCGCTGGAACTGCAGCTGTCCTCGGAGACCGGCCAGAACCGCCGCATCGCCTACGAGCGCCTGTTCCTGGATGCCTTCCACGGCAACCACGCCCTGTTCGTGCGCAATGACGAGGTCGAGGCCGCCTGGGCCTGGATCGACAGCGTGGTCGACGCCTGGCGCGCCGACAACTCGCCGCTGCAGCCCTACCCGGCCGGCAGCTGGGGTCCGGAGGACGCGGCCGTGTTCCTGCCTGAAAGCTTCGACGCCGTCGCGCGTCCGGCACGCGACGCCCGCTGACCATGGCCGAACTGTTCCTGATCGCCGACATCGGCGGCACCAACGCGCGTTTCGCCCTGGCCGACCCAGGCGCCCCGGTCCCGCTGCTGGAGGACAGCGTGCGCGAGTTCGCGGTGGCCCAGTTCCCGTCGCTGGCCGAGGCCGCGCGCCACTACCTCGACCAGGCCCAGGCCAGCGCCCACCGCGGCGTGTTCGCCGTCGCCGGCCGGGTTGACGGCGACGAGGCGCGCATCACCAACCATCCGTGGGTGATCTCGCGCCCGCGCACCCGCGAGATGCTGGGCTTCGAGCAGGTCTACCTGATCAACGACTTCGCCGCCCAGGCCATGGCCATCAGCCTGTACCGGGCCGAGGACGTGGTGCCGATCGGCGGCGTGTCCTGGACCCCGGCGCCGCTGGGCGAGCCGCGCACCTACGCCGTGCTCGGCCCGGGCACCGGCCTGGGCGTGGGCGGGCTGGTGGTGCGCGACGGCCGCTGCTACCCGCTGGAGACCGAGGGCGGCCACGTCAGCTTCCCGCCGGGCACGCCGGAGGAGATCCGCATCCTGGAAATCCTGTCGGCGCAGTTCGGCCGCGTCTCCAACGAGCGCCTGATCTGCGGCCCCGGCCTGGTCAACATCCACCGCGCCCTGTGCGAGATCGCCGGGGTCGACCCGGGCCTGCTCGAGCCCAAGGACGTCACTGCCCGCGCCGCCGCCGGCGACCCGCTGTGCATGCGCGCGGTGGACGTGTTCTGCGCGGTGTTCGGCGCCATTTCCGGCGACCTGGTGCTGACCCTGGGCGCCTGGGACGGCGTGTTCCTCACCGGCGGCCTGGTGCCGAAGATGCTGGACTCGCTGCGCCATTCCGGCTTCCGCCAGCGCTTCGAATACAAGGGCCGGTTCTCGCCGACCATGGCCCGCGTGCCCTCGCTGGCGGTGCTGCATCCGCATGCCGGCCTGCTCGGCGCGGCCGCCTACGCGGTGGACATGGTCCGCCGGGAGGGCCTGGCGTGATCGCCGATCCGCGCATCGAATGGCTCGAACACGCCGGCGTGGACGCCTGGGGCGAGGCGATCGCCGCCGACCTCCAGGCCGCGCTGGCCGCCGACCTGGCCACCCGTGGCCGTGCCCGCGCCCTGCTCTCCGGCGGCACCACCCCGGCGCCGGCCTACACCCGGCTGGCGCAGGCGCCGCTGGACTGGTCGAAGGTGAGCGTCGGCCTGGTCGACGACCGCTTCGTGCCCGCCGACCATCCGGCCAGCAACACCAGGCTGATCCGCGAGAGCCTGCTGGAGCGCGCGCCCGGCCTGCATTTCGAGCCGCTGGTACGCGAGGGGCTGTCGGCCGCCGAATGCGTGGAAGCCGCCAACCGCGAATCGGCCAACGCGCAGGATCCCTGCGTGGCGGTGCTGGGCATGGGCAACGACGGCCACACCGCCTCGCTGTTCCCCGGTTCGGTGGACCTGGACGCGGCGCTGGCCGCGCAGGACGACTACGCCGTGCTCGACGCCACCGGCTGCCCGGTCGCGGCCGAGTGGACCACGCGCATCACCCTCACCCGCGCCGGCCTGGCCCGCTGCCGCCGGCACCTGCTGCTGCTGCGCGGCGAGGCCAAACGCGAGGTGCTGGAGCGTGCCCTGGCCGGCGACGACGTGCGCGAAATGCCGATCCGCGCGGTGCTGGGCCTGAGCGCCAGCCCACTGCGCGTACACTGGTGTCCTTGATGCGAGGCCCGCCGCCCGCACCTGTCTGATACCGGGGCGGCACGCCCCGGGCCCGCCGCCCCGTCCCTGCAGCCCGCGCCGGCGACGGCGCCAGCTCCGCCACTTCCTGGTACGACATGAGCCTGCATCCGAAGATCGAAGCCGTCACCGAGCGCATCCGCAAGCGCAGCGCCCCCTCGCGCGCCGCCTACCTGGCAGGCATCGACGAGGCGGTGCGCAACGGCCCCAACCGCACCCCGCTCAGCTGCGCCAACCTGGCCCACGTGTTCGCCGCCTGCGGCGAGCACGACAAGGCCCGCCTGCGCGGCTCGGCGACGCCCAACCTGGGCATCATCACCGCCTACAACGACATGCTCTCGGCGCACCAGCCGTACGAGCACTACCCGGAGCGGATCCGCGCCCTGGCCCGCGAGCTGGGTGCCACCGCGCAGGTGGCCGGCGGGGTGCCGGCGATGTGCGACGGCGTCACCCAGGGCCGCGGCGGCATGGAGCTGTCGCTGTTCTCGCGCGACGTGATCGCCCAGGCCACCGCCATCGGCCTGAGCCACGACGCCTTCGACGCGGCCCTGTACCTGGGCATCTGCGACAAGATCGTGCCGGGCCTGCTGATCGGCGCCCTGGCCTTCGGCCACCTGCCGGCGCTGTTCGTGCCGGCCGGCCCGATGCCCTCGGGCATCCCCAACAAGAAGAAGGCCGAGGTGCGCGAGCGCTACGCCGCCGGCGAGGCCACCCGCGAGGAACTGCTGGAGGTGGAGGCTCAGTCCTACCACTCCCCGGGCACCTGCACTTTCTACGGCACGGCCAACTCCAACCAGGTGCTGCTGGAGGCCATGGGCGTGCAGCTGCCGGGCAGCTCGTTCATCAACCCGGGCACGCCGCTGCGCAAGGCGCTGGACGAGGAAGCCGTGCGCCGGGTGCTGCAGATGACCGCGCTGGGCGATGACTACCGTCCCCTGGGCCGGCTGATCGACGAGCGCGCCATCGTCAACGCCATCGTCGCGCTGATGGCCACCGGCGGCTCGACCAACCACACCATCCACTGGATCGCCGTGGCCCGCGCCGCCGGCATCGTCCTGACCTGGGACGACATGGACCAGATCTCGCAGGTGGTGCCGCTGCTGGCGCGCGTGTACCCCAATGGCGAGGCCGACGTGAACCGCTTCCAGGCCGCCGGCGGCGTGCCGTTCGTGTTCCGCGAGCTGCTGGACGCAGGCCTGATGCACGACCTGCAGACCGTGGTGCCGGAAGGCATGCGCGCCTACACCCGCGAGCCGCGCCTGGAGAACGGCGTGCTGGGCTCGGCCCCCGCGGCGGCGGCCTCCGGCGACGAGAGCGTGGTGCGCACCGTGGCCGCGCCGTTCGAGAGCCAGGGTGGCCTGCGCCTGCTCCGCGGCAACATCGGCCGCGCCCTGATCAAGCTGTCGGCGGTCAAGCCGGAGCACCGCTGCGTCGAGGCACAGGCGGTGGTGGTCGACGCCCCGCAGAAGCTCAACAAGCTGCACGCCGCCGGCGTGCTGCCGCACGACTTCGTCGCGGTGGTCACCTACCAGGGCCCGCGCGCCAATGGCATGCCCGAGCTGCACTCGCTGGCGCCGCTGCTGGGCATGCTGCAGAACCAGGGCCGCAAGGTGGCGCTGGTCACCGACGGCCGCCTGTCCGGCGCATCAGGCAAGATCCCGGCGGCGATCCACGTCACCCCGGAAGCGGCGCGCGGGGGCCCGATCGGCAAGATCCGCGACGGCGACATCGTGCGCCTGGACAGCGAGGCCGGCGTGCTCGAAGTACTGGTCGACGCGGCCGAGTGGAACGCCCGCGAGGTGGCACCCAACACCAGCCGCGCGGCGCACGACCTGGGCCGCAACCTGTTCGCCTACAACCGCGCCAACGTCGGTCCGGCCGACCAGGGCGCAACCTCGATCTCCTGTGGCCCGCCGGCGCACGACGGCAGCGCCTGGGACTACGACGCCGAGTACGAACTGGGCAGCACGGCCGAGGCGGCGCTGGCGCCGCACGCCGAGAAGGACAACTGAGCTACCGCCGCCGCGCCCGCGGCGGCCCACCCCATGCACGCGCGGCCCGTGGCCGCGACCCCGCACTTACGGAGCCACCGATTCCATGAGCATCGACCAGACCCAGGCCAAGGCCGAACAGCTGCTGAGCCAGGCCGGCATCCTGCCGGTGGTCACCGCCGACAGCGTCGACGAGGCGCGCAAGCTTTCCGCCGCGCTGCTCAAGGGCGGACTGACCGCGATCGAACTGACCCTGCGCACCCCCTGCGCGCTGGATGCGCTGGTGGCGCTCAAGAAGGAACTGCCCGGCATCGCCGTGGGCATGGGCACGGTGACCACGGTCGAGCAGATGCAGAAGTGCATCGAGCTGGGCGCCGATTTCCTGGTCACCCCGGGCACCCCGGCCGAACTGGCCGACGCGCTGGCCAGGGCGCCGATCCCGGCCGTGCCCGGCGGTGCGACCCCGACCGAATTCCTGTCGCTGATGGCGCGCGGCTTCCGCGTGTGCAAGCTGTTCCCGGCCAACGCGGTCGGCGGCCTGGCCATGCTCAAGGGCCTGGCCGGCCCGCTGGCCGAGCTGAAGATCTGCCCCACCGGCGGCATCACCGAAGACACCGCGGCCGAGTTCCTGGCCCAGCCGAACGTGGTCTGCGTGGGCGGCTCGTGGATGGTGCCGAAGAACTGGCTCAAGGCCGGCGAGTGGGACAAGGTCGAGGCCAGCGCGGCCAAGGCCGCCGGGATTGTTGCCGCGGCGCGCGCGGCCTGAGCCGCCTCACCTCGACACCAGGAAAGCCGGGCAATGCCCGGCTTTTTTGTTGCCGACGGTTACGGACCGGCCACCTCGATCCTTACCTCTGCCCCGGGCCGGGTGATGCGCAGCTCGCCACCGGTCCACTTGGCGGGGCGGCCATCGATCGTCGTCCGTCCGGGATGGCCCGCGTATGGCCAGGGCAGCACCAGCCCGCCCGGCGGCAGCCCTGCGTCGCCGGCCACGTCCAGCTGCAGCTGTCCGTCGCGGCGGCGCAGCGCGTAGCCGAGGCGGCCGTGGGGGGTGTGCAGGCCGCGCACCTGGATGCCCTCGCCTTCCAGCCAGTCCAGCGGCACGCCGGCGGCCAGCACCAGGCTGTCGTCGCGCTCGCGGTGGTAGGCGAACATGTCCAGCGCCGAGCGCACGAAGTCCGAGGCCACCCAGGCATGCGGCAGGTCGCCGACGAAGAACGGCTTGCGCGGCGTGGCCGAGACCACCTCGGCCCACTGGTTCCAGGGCGGCGGCGCGCGGTCGGCGAAGAAGTACTCCACCGCCTGCCAGGCGCGGTCGCGCCAGCCCAGGCGCACGAAGGCGGCCACGTTGCGCCACTCGTAGGGCGTGTAGTCCTTCCATTCGCGGCGGCCGTCGCGGCGCTCGACGAACTGCTGCCAGTAGCGCTCGAAGGTGTTCTCCAGCAGCTCGCGCGGCAGCCAGTCCTGCTCGCCGCCCGGGGCCAGCGCGATGGTGGTCGAGGTCGGGTCGAAGTCGCCCAGTTCCGCGGCGCCGGGCAGGTAGTCGATGCCATGGCGGGCGGTGGCGGCGCGCAGCGATGCGGCGAGGTCGGCGCGGAACTGGTCGCGCGCGGCGGCCATGCGCCGGGCCTCCTCGCGCAAGCCCAGCGCCTGGGCCACTTCCACCGCGTCCTTGTAGCCGCGCAGGGCCCAGAAGTTGTCCCAGTACGAGTGCATCGGCTTGGCCGAATAGCCCTCGTGGCTGATCGACACCGGCATCATCCCGTAGAAGGCCGGGTCGCGCCTGCGGTTCTCCTCCGTGCGCTCGCTGGCGCGCAGCCGTTCCATGTAGTCGAACGCACCGCGCACGTGCGGCCACATCCGCTGCAGGAATTCGCGGTCGCCGGTGTAACGCCAGTACTCGGCGATGTTGAACACCAGCTCGCCGTGGCTGTCGTTCTCCGGCACCGGGTCGCTGCCGCGCGCGTCGACGCAGCACGGGACCTTGCCGTTCTCGAACTGGTAGGGCGCGTACCACTCCAGGTACTGGCGCACGACCTCGGGCCGCCCCAGGCGCAGCAGGCCTTCGGAGATCATCGCCCCGTCGCGGATCCAGCTGCGCGAATACGAGCGCGTGCCCGGCTGCAGGCGCGGGCCGACGCGCGAGACCAGCATGTGCGCCAGCGCGGTGCGCACGGTGGCGGCGAAGTCGCGGCCCTCCGCCGGGAGCCGCAGCTCCACCTGGCCCAGCAGTTCCTGCCAGCGCGCAGCGGTTTCTTCGGCGGCACGCGCGGCGTCGAAACCGGGCGGCGGAGCAGTTTCGCCGTCCAGCGGCGCGACCAGGGCGACCTCGCGTTCCTCGCCGGGGGCCAGCCGCCAGCGGTACAGCAGCATGCCCGAGGCCAGGCCGGTCGGATCCTCCACCGCGGATGCGGCAGGGATGTCGCCGGAGGCCAGGCGCTGCACGTCCAGCCCGGCGTCGAACGGCGTGGCAAAGGCCTGGTCCGGTGGCCGGGTCGCGTAGACCCGCGGCCGGCCGTCCACCGACACGGTGGCGCCGTCGATGGCCAGCGAGCTGATCGGGCTGACGCCGCCGATGGTGTTGAGGAACTGCGCCGGCGGATTGACCTGCAAAGGCCGCACCGCCAGCGCCAGCACGTACTCGCGTGGTTGTGGATGCGGGTTGCGCAGGCGGTAGCGCGCGACCACGCGCGAGTCGCCCGCCTGGCCATGGGCGAAGGCGGAAACCTGCAGCGCCGGCGCATCGCCGCCTTCGCCGGCCGCGGTCCACTCCACCTCCGGCATGGGCAGCCCCTCGCCGGGCAGGCGCTGCACCGGCTTCACGTCGGCCCAGCCGACGAGCCGGCCGCCTTCGAGCACGAAGGGCTCGATGCTGAAGCCGCCACGCGCCAGCTCGACCGCGCCGTCCTCGCCGACCAGGCCCTGCTCGCTGCCACCATCGACGCCGATGATGGTCCAGTAGGGCTGCTCGCCGCTGAAACCGCGCGGCAGCCAGCCGCGCGGCAGCTCGCGGGCCAGGGCCTTGATGAAATCATTGGGATGGGCCGAGAACTCCAGCGGCTGCACCTGCGCCTCGGCCAGGGCGTAGCGTCCGCCTTCCAGCCGCAGCGCGATCCGCCGCGCCTCCGCTTCCGGCAGCGCCAACCAGTCGCTGTCACCGCGGCCCTGCTCGACCGTGCGCACCGTGCGCCACTGGCCGTCGGCATCTTCCAGTTCCACCGCGTAGCGCTGCGGGCGCCGGCGGGCATCGGCCCAGCGCAGCACCAGGCCACCGAACTCGCGCTCCTGGCCCAGGTCCAGCAACAGGCGCTGGCGGCCGCGGGCCTCCCAGGCCGTGCCGCGGTCGCCGTCGATGGCGTGCACGGCGCGGGCGGCGGCAGTGCTGGCCTCCACCGCAACGGCCGCCGGCGGGGTGGCCGGATCCGGCGGCAGCGGTTCCAGCGCCAGCTCGTCGAAGCAGACGCTGCCGCGGCCGCCGGCATTGTTGTAGATGGTGAACTCGACCTTGGCACTGCGGCGGAGCACGCGATCCGGATCCGGGCCCCAGGCCTTGTCGATGTGGCGGGTGCGGTAGCGCACCTCGGTCCAGTCGGCCGGGAAGTCGTAGCGCGGGCGGTTGACCCAAAACACGTTGTCGCCGCTGGCGTCGACCAGCTTGAACTGCAGGTCGTTGGCCGGGGAATCGCCGCGCAGGTGGAAGGAGAAGCGGTAGTTGTCCGGGTACTCCAGCGGCAGGTCGCGCTGGATGCCGGCGTAGCCGGACACACCGTTGAAGTCGTAGTCCAGGCATAGGGCCCCGCCCCGGGCGCCTTCGACGCGGCGGATCGCACCGCTGACCTGGTCGGACGCGACCACCCTCCACGGCGCCGGATCCTCGAACCCGTCCAGCACCCGCGCCTGCGCGCCGGCGACGGCGGGATGCAGCGCCAGTGCGCCCGACAGCAGGATGGCTCCACGCATCGCCACAGGCACCATCGACGAACCTCCTATCCCTTGACGCTGCCCAGCAGCAGGCCCTGGATGTAGTAGCGCTGCAGCAGCAGGAACAGCAGCAGCACCGGCAGCACCGTGACCACCGCGCCGGCCATCATCAGTTCCACGTCCATGATGTGCTCGCGCGAGAGCGTGGCCAGGGCCACCGGCAGGGTGTAGTGCTCCTGGTCGGTGAGCACGATCAGCGGCCACATGAAGTCGTTCCAGGCGGCCATGAAGGAGAAGATCGCCAGCGTCACCAGCACCGGCTTGAGCATGGGCAGGACGATGGAGAAGAAGATCCGCCACTCCCCCGCCCCGTCGATCCGCGCCGCCTCCAGCAGCTCGTCGGGGATCGAGCGCGCGTACTGCCGCACCAGGAAGATGCCGAACACGCTGGCCAGCGCCGGCAGCACCACGCCGGCGTAGCTGTTGACCAGGCCCAGCTGCTTCATCAGCAGGAACAGCGGCAGCATCGCCACCTGCGCCGGCACCACCAGCGCCGCCAGCAGCAGCTGGAACAGCCGGTCGCGGCCGCGGAAGCGCAGCTTGGCGAAGGCATAGCCGGCCAGGGTGTTCACCAGCAGCGAACCGATGGTGATCGCGCCGGCCACCAGCAGGCTGTTGAGGAAGTTGCGGCCCATGCCGGTGCGGCCGAACAGCGCCCGGTAGTTCTCCCCGCTCAGCTCCGAGGGCAGCAACGGCGGCGGGAAACGCGCGGCCTCGCCGGTGGGCATGAACGACACCGAGAGCATCCACAGCAGCGGAGCCAGGCTCACCAGCGCCAGCGCAAACAACGCGCCGTTGACCAGCAGCGCGTGCAGGCGCGACTGCCCGACCTCGCGCCCGATGGACTGCCCTGCGCTCATACCATCCCCCTGCGGCGGCCGAGCCGCAGCATCAGCGTGGTCGCCGCCAGGATCACCACGAACAGCAGGAAGGCCACGGCCGAGGCGCGGCCCAGGTTCCACCACTTGAAGCCTTCATCGAACATGAAGTACAGCACGCTGACCGTGCTCTGCAGCGGGTCGCCGCGGGTCATCACGTAGGGCTCGGCGAACAGCTGGAAGTAGCCGGACACGGTGATCACCCCGACCACCAGCAGCACCGGCCCCAGCTGCGGCAGGGTGATGTGCAGGAACTGCTGCCAGCGCGAGGCGCCGTCGATGCGCGCGGCCTCGTACAGGTCGCGCGGGATGGCCTGCAGGCCGGCGAGGAAGATCACCATGTTGTAGCCGAAGTTCTTCCACACCGCGAACAGGATGATGGTCGGCATCGCCCAGCGCGGGTCGCCCAGCCAGTCGACCGGGTCGATGCCCAGGTGGCCCAGCGCCCAGTTCACCAGGCCGTAGCTGGTATGGAACAGGTAGCGCCAGATCACCGCCACCGCCACAAGGGTGGTGACCACCGGCGCGAACAGCGCGGTGCGGAACAGGCCGCGCAGCCGCGCAGCCGGGGCGTTGAGCAGCAGCGCCGCGCCCAGCGACACCGCCACCGACAACGGCACGCCCACCACCACGAAATAGGTGGTGTTCCACAGCGCCTTCCAGAACAGCGGCGTGCGCAACAGCTCCAGGTAGTTGTCCAGGGCGACGAAGCGCAGGTTGCGCATGTCCGCCAGCGCGTACAGGTCGAAGTCGGTCAGGCTCAGCGCCAGCGCCGACAGCACCGGCAGGGCGAAGAACAGGCCCAGCACCAGCAGCGCCGGGCCCACGAACAGCCATCCGGCCAGGCGCGCGCTCATCGCCCCGCCCCCTGCGCGGCGGCGCGTTCGTGGATCCAGCGCCGCTTGGCGAGGATGCCGTCGACCCGCGCATCCAGCTCGCGCGCGGCCGCGTCCTGGGCCAGGCCGCCGCGCACCACCCGCTCGGTGACCAGGCGCATCTCCTGGGCGATGCGCTCCCACTCCAGCACCTTGGGCGCCGGCTTCGCGCGCTCCAGCTGGTCGCGGAACGCGGCGGCCAGCGGGTCGCCGGCCAGGTCCGGGTGTTCCCAGGCGCTGCGGCGCGGCGGCAGGTCGCCGATCAAGGCGTGGAAGCGCTGCTGGATGTCCGGGCGCGAAAGGAACTCCACCAGCTTCCAGGCCTGTTCCGAACGCGGCGAGCCACGGAACAGGACCAGGCTGGTGCCGCCGGCGATGCCCGCGCCCGGGCCGTGCGGCCCCGGCAGCGGCATCGTGCCCCACTGCCCTTCCAGCTGCGGCGGCTGGCGGCGGCGGAACTCGCGGATGTTCCAGGGCCCGGACAGGTAGAACGCGTAGGAGCCACGGAAGAATTCGTCCCAGACGTTGGAGATCTGGGTCTCGGAGACCTTCGGCGCCCAGCCCTGCTCGAACACGTTGGCGTAGAACGCCAGCGCGCGGCGGAAGCCGGGGCTGGAGAAGTTGCCGCGGGTGTCGTCGTCGCGCAGCAGCGGGTCGTCCTGCTGCAGCGCCAGCGACAGCTGCTGCTCGAATTCGTTGAGCGGCATCAGGATGGCGTGGCGCCCGGGCCCCAGGTGGCGCTTGACCGCGGCCATGGCCTGCTCCCACTCGGCCCAGGTGCGTGGCAGCTGTCCAACCCCGGCCTCGCGCAGCAGGTCCTTGCGGTAGAACAGCAGGCGCGTGTCCACGTACCACGGCACGCCCACCAGCTGGCCGTCGACCACGGCGGTGTCCCAGATGCCCGGGAAGTAGTCGGCCGGTTCAATGCTGGCCGAGGCATCCACCCGCGCCTGCAGCGGTTGCAGTGCGCCCAGCTGGGCGAATTCGGGGATCCAGGTATTGCCGAGCTGGCACACGTCCGGCATCGCGTCGGCGGCGAACGCGGTCAGCAGCTTCTCGTGCGCGGCGGTCCAGGGGATCTGCTGGATCTCCACCTCGATCCCGCTCTCGCGCTCGAACTCCTCGACCAGGACGCTTACCACCTCGGCCTCGCGGCCCATCGCCCAGAAGCGCACCGGCTGCGCGGCCGGGTCGCCGCCGCAACCGGCCAGCAGCAGCGCCAGCAACGGCAGCAGGCAGGCACGCAGCAGCCGCGGCGTGGCCATCACTGCCTCGGCGGCTGCGCGCGGTTGGCCGCGGCCGGCTCTTCCCTGCGCTGCTGCTCCTTGCGCTGGGCCTCGGCGGCCGCCGCGCGCGACTCGGCCATGCCCAGCGCGCGCGCGTCGGCGGCGCGGCGGTCGGCTTCCATGCCCTCGTCCTCGTCCTCCGGCGCCAGCCAGCCGCCGCGGAAGCCGGCACGCTCCAGGCCGGTGCGGATGTACGGGCTCTTCTTCATCACCGACCACACGAACTCGTTGCGGTAGTTGGCGATCATCGCCAGGATCGGCCCCTGGTCGATGCCGATGTAGTCGCTGGCCACCCAGCCCTTGCCGGGGACGATGCGCCCGGTCTTGAGCGGGATGTCGTAGTTGAAGCTGGGGTTGAACGAGTCCAGGAAGCCGTAGCTGGAGTACAGGTAGTCGCCGTAGCGGCGGAGCATCTCCTCCGTGGCCGGGATCACCACCTCCGGCGCGAACACGATCGAGGAGATCGCCGCGGTCGGGGCGATGGTGCCGTCGTCGAAGTTCTCGCGCAGGCCGGCGCCGCGCGAGGAATAGTGGCGGAATTCGCGCTCCTCGCCGCGGTAGATCTGGCGGGTGTTCTGCGGGCCGTCGCCGGCGGTCAGGCCCCAGACGTTCTCGCCGTAGTCCTTCCACTTCATCGGGTTGGCGATGGCGTACTCGCGCTGGGCCAGCGCCGCGCGGCGGCTGTTGAGGAAGTAGTCGATCCCGCGTTCGCGCATGTACTGGTCCTGGATGTCGCGGAAGTCGATCCAGACATGGCTGTACTGGTGGCCGAACAGCGGGCCGAAGCTCAGGTACTCCTGGCCGTAGTACACGCCCCAGTCGTTGTTGTAGGTGCGGGTCCACACCGTCCAGGCCTCCGGCTCGACCGCGTGGGTCGGCGAGCCCAGGGCCAGGATGTACAGCAGCATGGCCTCGTTGTAGCCCATCCAGTCGTGCTGGATGAACCCGCTCTCGGGGAACCAGCCCATCGAGATCAGCGGCGGGCGCACCTGCAGCCACTTCCAGTCCACCCGGCGGTAGAGCTGGTCGGCCAGCTTGCGGATCTCCTGTTCGCGTGGGTCGTCGCCTTCGTAGTAGGCCTGGGCGAACAGCACGCCCATCATCAGGATCGCGGTGTCCACGCTGGACAGCTCCACCCAGCTGTCGTAGCGGTGGCCGTTCTGCATGTCGAGGAAGTGGTAGTAGAAGCCCTTGTACGCACCGCGCCCGGTGGCCTGGGGCCCCTGCGGGATGTCGCGCAGGAAGCGCAGCGTGGTCAGGGTGCGGTCCACCGCCTGGGTGCGGCTGACCCAGCCGTTCTCGATGCCGATCGGGTACGCGGTCAGGGCGAAGCCGATCGAGGCCACGCTGGCGAACGGGCGCGAGGGATAGCGGTCCGGGGTCAACCCGTTCTGCTCGTTGGTGGTGTCCCAGAAGAACTGGAACGTGCGCCGCTCGATGTCGCGGAACAGCGGCGGCAGTTCCGGCCGCGGCGGGCGTTCGGGGAGCACGGGCTCGATCAGGATCACGTCGGGCTTGGGCGGCGGCGGCAGCTCGGCCGGCGGCGGCGGCGTTTCCTGCCGGCATCCGGCCAGCAGCAACAGGAGGCCCGCCAGGGGGACGATGCAGCGTTGCCAGTACCACCGTTTCAAGACCGCTCTCTCCTCATTGCCGCCGGCGGCGGGACCGGATCCGCCCCATGCCGTGCGCGCCGCCGCCCCGGTGCAGGCAGGCCGGCGGCGGCGCGCCGGCGCTCACCAGTCGATCCCGAGCGTCAGCTTGAACGTGCGCGTCGGCAAGGCGATCGACAACGGCGTGCCCCAGGCCGGATTCTGCGGCTCGCCCGCGCCTCCGCGCCAGTCCTCGTAGCCGTCGTAGTTGGACCAGTTGAACACGTTGAGCACGTCGCCGCGCACGCGGAAGCTGATTCCGCCGCCGGTGTCCCAGACCTTCTCAAGCGCCACGTCCAGCTGCTTGAACTCCTCGTCCGGGGTGTAGCTGTCGTAGTAGCAGTACGCCCAGGCGGAGACGTTGCAGTTCTGGTAGTAGCGCGGGGTGGCGTCGGCCCAGGTGCCCTTGCCGGAGAAGGTCGTGCCCCAGGGGCCGTCCCAGATGCCGGTCAGCACCACCCGGTTCTCCGGCACCTTGCCCGGGAACCAGCCGTAATCCTCGATCCGTTCGGCGTTGAATGCGCCCGGCCAGCCGTCGACCGGGCTGTTCTGCTCCGAATCGGTCCAGGTGTAGGCCAGGGTCACGCCCCACGGCGAGGCGTTGGTGTACGGCTTCTCCACCTTGAGGTAGACCGAGCGGGT
The DNA here is from genome assembly GCF_003931645.1 of Pseudoxanthomonas sp. SGT-18. Taxonomy (NCBI): domain Bacteria; kingdom Pseudomonadati; phylum Pseudomonadota; class Gammaproteobacteria; order Lysobacterales; family Lysobacteraceae; genus Pseudoxanthomonas; species Pseudoxanthomonas sp. SGT-18. The sequence goes on from NZ_RRYJ01000007.1 coordinate 21,096, forward strand.
GCGGGTCTCCAGCGCGTTCTGCGCCAGGATCAGGTTGGAGAACGGGGCGAAGCCGATGCCCCACGGCGGCGGATCGGTCGCGTCCGGCGGATCGGAGGGGAAGAAGCTGCCGTCGTCGCGGCGGTTGCCCAGCAGGAACGCGATGCCGTCGTGGCTGCGCACGTAGGACAAGGTCAGCTCGGTGCTCCAGTCGTGCCCGCCCAGCGCCCAGGTGTCGCGGATGCCGAGGCTGAACTGGTCCGAGTACGGGACCTCCAGGTCGTTGTGGTTGAGGAACACCTCGCGCGCGCCGGCCACGCTGGCCGAGGCGCGCAGGAACTCCGGATCCAGGTAGCGCGGGTCCCAGGCACGGCAGGTCGCCCCGGTGGCGGTGTCGCAGGGGTGGGCCGGGGTGTCGAAGTCGTAGGTGTACTGGCCCCAGCTGGCCTTGGAGACCTCGTTCTGCAGGTAGTCGAACAGGTTGCGGTCGTAGGAACGGCCGGCGCCGCCGAACAGCACGTGGCGCTGGTCGCCGAAGAAGTCCCAGGAGAAGCCCAGGCGCGGGGCCCAGTTGTCCTTGTCCGCCTTGCGGTTGTTGCCGGTGCTGATGTAGTCCTCGACGTCCACGCTGGAGCCCGGAAGCGCGGCGTTGGAGGCGCGCAGCGCGTCCACCACCTGCTGCGGGGTGACGTAGTCCTCGTAGCTGGGCGTCTGCTCGTAGTCCCAGCGCACGCCCAGGTTGACGGTCAGGTGCTCGTTGACCTCCCAGTCGTCCTGGATGTAGATGCCGAACTGCTTGTTGCCGGAGGAGGCGGTGCCGTTGCCGAACCCGGCGACCGGCGCGCCGAACTCCACGTGCACCGGCACGTCCAGGCTTTCGTTGATGTCGTAGTAGAAGACCGGGTTGTACTTGTTCTGCTCCAGGGTCTTCAGGTCGACCTTCTTGTACTTGATGCCCATCTTCAGCGTATGGCCGTCCCAGCCGCTGTAGGTGAGGTCGTCCTGGAAGGACCAGCCCTTCTGGCCCTTGTCCTGGTAGTTGTCGCTGCCGCCGCTGCGGACGATGGTGTCGGTCCAGTTGCCGTCGCTGAGGTAGTAGCCAGGCACGAAGTTGGCCGGCAACGGGCTCCAGAACGCGTCCTCGTAGGTGATGTGGGCGTCGTTGAGCCAGTCGCCCGCGGTCAGCTGGTAGCGCAGGTCGACCCGGGTCTCCTCGTTGGTGTTGAGCGTGGCCGCCGGCGGCAGGCGCTGGTCCTGCACCTGGATGGTCTCGCTCTCGTCGCGGTACTTGGCGGTGAGCTCGAAGTAGTGGTTCTCGCCGAACAGCCAGTCGACCTTGGCGAAGTACAGGTCCTCCTTGAACGGCGAGGTGTAGGTGCCGGTGCCGTACTGCTCGCGCAGGTCGGGCGGCAACTGGTCGGGGGTGTAGCCGCGGCCGAGCAGGAAGTTGCGGGGGGTCTGGTACTCCTTGGCCTCGTAGGCGAGGAAGAAGTGGGCCACGTCGCGGATGATCGGGCCGCCGAAGCTGACGCCATACTGCTCCTGCTTGCTCTCGGCCTTGGTCGCGCCCTCGCGCTCCTCGAAGCGGCTGCGCGAGCGCCACTCGGTGCTGGTGCGGTCCCAGAAGAAGCTGCCCTCGAACTCGTTGGAGCCGGAGCGGGTGGCGGCCACGATCGCCGCGCTGCTGAGCTGGTCGAACTCGGCCTTGTAGTTCTGGGTGATGACCTTGTACTCGCCGATCGCCGACTGCGGGAAGGGGTTGCCGCGGCTGGTGTCCTGGCCGCTGATGCCGCCAGTGGTCACGTAGTTCTTCTGGCCCACGCCGTCGATGAACACGTTGACCGCGTTGGCGCTCTGCGCGCCGGAGCGGATCCGGGTGTTGCCGCTGGCGTCGGTGATGAACTGCACGCCCGGCGCGGTGTCGGCGAAGGCGAGGAAGTTGCGGGTGTTCTGCGGCAGCGCCTGGATCTGCTTCTGGGTGACGTAGCTGGCCACCTCCGAGGTGCGGGTCTCCACCGCGGCCTGCGCGGTGACCTGCACCGCCTCCAGGGTGGTCGCCTCGCCGGTCGGCGCGCCCTCCGGCAGGCCGCCCACGCCCAGGTCCACGGTCGCGGTCTGGCCAACCTGCACCGTCAGCTCGCGCGAGGCGGTCTGGCCGTTGGCGTCGACCTCCACGCGATAGGTGCCCGGCGGCAGGCCGGCCAGGGTGTAGCGTCCCTCGCCGGACACGCGCACGCTGCGCCGCAGGCCGGTGGCGGTGTTGACCGCGGTGACGGTGGCGCCGGCCGCGGGCGCGGAATCGGCATGCACGTGGCCGCGGATGGTCGCGGCCGAGCTTTGCGCCAGCGCCGCGCCGCTACCCAGCGCCAGGCAGCCTGCCAGCGCCAGGCTCAGCAGGCTGCGCGCGGGCCGATCGGTTCCAATGCGTTTCATCGCTCCCTCCCAGGATGGATGGGCCTGATGCGGTCAGGCCTTCGTTCGTCTAGCCCGGACCGGTGCCGGACGCGGGATGCTCCGGGCCCCCGCTGGATGCGCGCACCACCAGTTCCGGTGCCAGCACGTGCCGGTCCGCCACCTCGCCCGATGCGGGTCCGGCCACGTCCGCGCCGGCTTCGATCTGGTCGAGCAGGCGCTCCACTGCGCGTCCTCCGAGTTGCGCGATACTCACTCGCATCGTGGTCAAGGACGGGTGAACGAAACGCGCCAGCGGGATGTCGTCGAAGCCTGCGAGCGCGATGTCCTGCGGCACCCGTACGCCGGCCTGCGCGAATGCGTAAAGGCAGCCCAGCGCCATCATGTCGTTGGCCGCGAACACCGCCTGCGGACGCTCGCCCGCGGCGAGGATCGCCTGCCCCGCGCGGTGCCCCGAAGCCTCGTCGAAATCGCCCGGGTACTCGCATCCGCTCGCGCCCGGATGCGCGGCGATGGCCTCGCGGAAGCCACGCAGGCGTTCCTGCGCGTCGTAGTTGGGCTCCGGGCCGGCGATGAAGGCGATGCGGCGGTGGCCCAGCGCGAGCAGGTGCGCGGTCATCGCCATCGCCCCGGCGTGGTTGTCCACCTCGAACGCCGGCCAGGCCGGCTCGGCCTGGTGGGTGTTGACCAGCACCGCGGGCAATGGCGGCAGGTTCTCCTCGAGGAACCCGGGCTGGTCGGCGAACGGCGACATCACCAGCAGGCCGTCGACCCGCCCGCGCATCGCGCGCAACGCCGCGGCCTGCTGCTCGGGGTCGCCGTGGTAGCTGGACAGCAGCATGTGCTTGCGGCGCGCGCGCGCGCCGGCGCCGATGCCGCGGATCAGCTCGGAGAAGAACTCGCCATGCAGGTCCGGCAGCACCACGCCGATGGTCTGGGTGCTGCGGCTGCTGAGGCTGCGCGCGGCGCCGTGCGGGCTGTAGCGCAGGCGCTGCGCCACCGCCTCGACCTGCTTGCGCACCGGCTCGGCCACGTTGGCGTGGCCGTTGAGCGCGCGCGAGACGGTGGCCACCGAGACCCCGGCCTCGCGGGCGACATCGCGGATCGTGACGACCGGGCGTACCATCGGACGGCTCCTGCGCGGAAACGTGACGCGAATGTAAACGTTTCCATGCGGGACGCCAAGGCGGCGTCAAGGTTCCGCGACGCGTTCCTCAGCGCAGGACCGGCAGGAACGGCCGCACCTCGACGCGCGCGTAGACCCCGGCCTCGACGTAGGGATCGGCCCCGGCCCAGGCACGCGCCTGCTGCAGCGAGTCGAACTGCGCGATCACCACGCTGCCGCTGAAGCCGGCCGGGCCCGGGTCCTCGGCATCGATCGCCGGGCAAGGCCCGGCCACCAGCAGGCGCCCGGCCTCGCGCAGGGCCTGCAGCCGCGCCAGGTGCGCCGGTCGCGCCTGGCGCCGGCGCGGCAGCGCGCCCTCGGCGTCATGTCCCTCGATCACGTACCACATGGCTGGCTCCCGCACGCGTTGGCCCGGATTGTATCTGCCGCCTGTCCGGCCATGCACCGCGGTGCTGGACACGCCGCCGGGCAGCGCTTACCCTTGGCACCACATGCGGCCGTGAAGCAGCGGCCCGTCGGCTCCAGACTGCAAGGGCTGCCAGCCCGTACAGGGGAATCCGGGCGCGGTATCCCGCTCCACACCCGGCCGACCGACGACCGATCCGCTGACCGCGAACCGCCACGCAGACGACCTCCCCGGCACCCGGCCGCCGCCCCGCGCGACCTGGGCCTGTATTGATGTGCTTACAGGCGCCCGTCCCGTCCCCACGGCGACGTCCGCCATCCGCAGGTGGCACCGCGTTCCCGCCCCGGGGCGCTGCGTGCGCCCCTACCCGGGCATGGCTTTCCGAGCAGATGAGTTCCGAACCCGCGCAAGACGCGACCCTGCAAACGCCGCAGCAGCCGTCCGCACCGCAGCAGCAGGAAATGCCGCTGGCGATCGTGCACGGGCAGCCGCTGCTGCAGATCCCGCAGGACCTGTACATCCCGCCGGATGCGCTGGAAGTCATCCTCGACGCGTTCGAGGGCCCGCTTGACCTGCTGCTGTACCTGATCCGCCGCCAGAACCTGGACATCCTGGACATCCCGGTCGCCGAGATCACCCGGCAGTATGTGGACTACATCAACGTGATGCAGGACCTGCGCTTCGAGCTGGCCGCCGAGTACCTGGTGATGGCCGCGATCCTGGCCGAGGTGAAGTCACGGATGCTGCTGCCGCGGCCGGTGAACGAGGACGGCGAGGAAGCCGACCCGCGCGCCGAGCTGGTGCGCCGCCTGCAGGAGTACGAGCGCTTCAAGCAGGCGGCCGAGGACCTGGACGCGCTGCCGCGCATGGAACGCGACACCCTGCCGGTGCAGGCCCACGTGCCGGACCGCCAGGCCATCCGCCTGCCGCCGCCGGTGGACCTGCGCGAGATGCTGCTGGCCCTGCACGACGTGCTGCGCCGGGCCGAGCTGTTCAGCGGCCACGCCATCCGGCGCGAGGCGCTGAGCGTCCGCCAGCGCATGGGCGAGGTGCTGCAGCGGCTGGACGACGGCCGCTTCCACCGCTTCGAGTCGCTGTTCACCCCCGAGGAAGGCCGCCTGGGCGTGCTGGTGACCTTCCTGGCCATGCTCGAGCTGGCCAAGGAGCAGTTGCTGGACATCGTCCAGGACGCACCGCTGGCGCCGATCTACGTCAAGTCGCTGGCGGTCGGCAACACCAATGCCCCGCTCGAATTCCACAGCGAGTTCGACGAAGGCGACGACTCCTCCGCCGCGGCGGAAGAGTAAGCCCGCCCCACCCTTCAACCGATCCTGCGAGATTCATGGACCAGGCGCTGATCAACCGCATCGTCGAGGCTGCCCTGCTGGCGGCCAACCAGCCCCTGCCGCTGGCGCAGCTGCGCGGCCTGTTCCCGGAGGACGAACCGATCCCGCCGGGGGCCGTGGAAACGGCCCTGGAACAGCTACGCGAGGCCTGCGCCGACCGCGGCGTGGAGCTGGTGGAGGTTGCCTCCGGCTTCCGCTTCCAGGTCAAGGCCGAGGTCCACCCCTGGGTGGCCCGCCTGTGGACCGAGCGCAAGACCCGCTACACCCGCGCCACCCTGGAGACCCTGGCGCTGATCGCCTACCGCCAGCCGATCACCCGCGGCGAGATCGAGCAGGTGCGCGGCGTGGCGGTGAGCAGCAACATCATCCAGGCGCTGGAGGAACGGGAGTGGATCCGCGTGGTCGGCCACCGCGACGTGCCGGGCCGCCCGGCCCTGTACGGCACCACCAAGCAGTTCCTGGACTACTTCGGCCTCAAGCGGCTGGACGAACTGCCGCCATTGTCCGAACTGAAGGACATCGGCGAGCTGGAACCGGAACTGCCGCTGGATCCGGACGCGGCCCCGGCCGCGGCCGGCGTCTCCGCCAACGACGCCGGCGACGCCGGGGCGCAGCCGCAGGACGCGGACGCGAACCCCGCCGAGGGCCAGGCCGGCGCCAACGCCCAGGCGGCAACCGATGCAGGCGCGGCCGATGCCGCCGCCCAGGACACCCCCCACTCGCCGGAGGCCGCCGATACGGCCGCCGGTCCCGCAACCCAGGCCCCGGACGATACCGAAGGCCGGAGCAATACCCATGACTGAAACAACCCCACGCAAGACCCTCGGCAAGCTCTCGCTCAAGCGCAGCGAGGACGCCGCCCCGGCCGCGAAGATCGAGGAGCGCCTGCACAAGGTCCTGGCCCAGGCCGGCCTCGGCTCGCGCCGCGCGCTGGAGCAGCGCATCGCCGACGGCCTGGTGAAGGTCAACGGCGAGGTCGCGCAGGTCGGCCAGAGCATCCGCAGCGGCGACCGCGTCGAACTCGACGGCAAGGCCTTCGTGGCCTCGGCCCTGACCGAGCCGGCGCGCGTGCTGGTCTACAACAAGCCCGAAGGCGAAGTGACCACCCGCGAGGATCCCGAGGGCCGCCCGACCATCTTCGAGTCGCTGCCGCGGCTCAAGGGCGCGCGCTGGATCGCGATCGGCCGCCTGGACATCAACACCACCGGCCTGCTGCTGCTGACCACCGACGGCGAGATCGCCAACGCGATGATGCATCCCTCGCACGAGGTCGAGCGCGAGTACGTGGTGCGCGTGCGCGCACCGGAAGGCCAGGAGCGCGTGCCGGACAACGTGGTCGACCGCCTCGCCCGCGGCGTGGCCCTGGAGGACGGCCCGGCCAAGTTCGACCAGATCGAGCGCATCGGCGGCACCGACTCGCACGACTGGTTCAAGGTCGTGGTCAAGGAAGGCCGCAACCGCGAAGTGCGCCGCCTGTGGGAATCGCAGGGCTGCCAGGTCAGCCGCCTCAAGCGCGTGCGCTACGGCAACATCAGCCTGCCGCGCGAGCTGCTGCGCGGGCAGTCGCAGGAACTGCCGCAGGAGCAGGTCGACGCCCTGCGCCGCGAGCTGGGCCTGGACGCCAACGCGCCCTCCACCCTGACCCTGCAGCCGGTGATTGGCCAGCGCCGCGCGGCCAAGACCGCGCTGCACGTGCGCCAGGGCGGGCAGGCCTACGTCAACGGCCACAACACCGCCGACGAGGGCCGCGAACTGCGCCGCTTCGACCACGTGCGCGAGGACCGTCGCGGCGGCCGCGGCAGCAAGAAGCCGCACGGCGGCCTCACCGTCAGCGGCGAGATGGCGGCCAAGCAGTCGCAGAAGCCGTTCAAGCAGCGCAAGCAGAAGGGCGCGCTGAAGCCGCTGCCGGACGGCAACCCGGCCGCATTCCGCACCTGGTACGTGCCCGAGGGCGTGGCCACCGGCCCCAGCGGCCACCGCAACGCCGGCCCGGGCGGCAAGCGCTCCGGCAAGCCGGGCGCCGGCCAGGGCGCGCGCAAGGCGGCGCGTCCCTATGGCCATCCGGGCAACGCCGTGCACTTCCCCTCCGACCACGCCACCCCGGGCCAGGACCGCGGCCCACGCGGCAACGCCGGCAACCGCGCCAAGCGCCCCGGTGGCGGCGGCCGTCCGGGTGGCGGCGGCCGTGGCGGCCGCGGCCCGCGCCAGGGCTAAGCCCCGCTGGTCCGATCGCGGCTCCACGGAGCCGCACCCACCTGCCCGCCCAGCGCGGGCAGGTCCGTTTCCGGGGCCTGGAAACTCCGCTCGCGGCCGATGCGGAACCGGTTCCTGCCCGGTTATCGCCTGCGCATCACGAGCGCATCAGAAGAGCGATCGCGACCACTCCGCCAGCCCCGCGGCCCTCCGGACCCGGGCTCACCGAATCCCGAATCCCGAATCCCGAATCCCGAATCCCGAATCCCGAATCACTCGATCACAAACTTGCCAAACGCGACACCCAGGTCCCAGCCCTTGCCGGTGCCGGCCAGCGCCAGGGAAACATCGCCCTTGGTCATGACCTGGGCCTTGCTGGACTTGGCCGCGCCGGCGTGCACCTCGGCCGCGGCATAGGTGCCCAGGGTCTCGGCGATGCTGTTGACGCCGGAGAACTCGCCCACGCCGTTCTCGATCTTCGACTTGCCGAAGGTCAGGCCGCCGCCCTTGGCGGTGATCCTCACCGCGCGGCTGGCGCCGTTGTCGCAGGTAATGACGCCGGTGCCGGTGGCGGTCTTGTAGAACACCGACCAGCCTTCCAGGTTGAAGCGCAGCTTGCAGTCCACTTCGCCGGCCTGTGCCTGGGGCAGTGCCAGCACGCCGAGGCCAAGCGCCAGGGCGGTGGCCAGGAAACGGGAAGCGGAACGCGGACGTCGGATCATGGCAGCCTCCGGAAGGGTCATGCGGCGGAGCATATAGCAGGCTTCCGTCGCCGTGCCGTGCACCGGGGCCGCCATCCGTCGGCCGCGGTTCAGCGGGCCGGGTCGCGCAGTTCGAACGGGTCGGCGTCGAGCATGGCCGGGAAGTGCTCGCGGTGCGCGGCCAGGGCCGCGGCCGAAAGCGTGGTGGTCAGCACCTGCTCGCGGCCATGGGCCTCGACCTGGTCCTGGCCGAGGAAGTCGATCACCGCGCTGTCGCCGCTGTACTCCAGGCCGTTGCCGTCGCGGCCGACGCGGTTGACCGCGGCCACGTAGCACAGGTTCTCGATCGCCCGCGCCCGCGCCAGGGTCTTCCAGGCATGCGCGCGCGGCGCGGGCCAGTTGGCGACGAACACCTGCAGGTCGAAATCCATCCCGTCCGGCCGCTCCACCCCGTAGCGGTTGCGGCAGAACACCGGGAAGCGCAGGTCGTAGCAGACCTGCGGATTGATCCGCCAGCCCTTCCACTCCACGGTCAGGCGCTGCCGCCCCGGCGCATAGCGCCTGTGCTCGCCGGCGTAGCGGAACAGGTGGCGCTTGTCGTAGTGCGCCAGCGCGCCGTCGGGCGTGGCCCACAGCAGGCGGTTGAACACGCCCTCCTCCGTGCGCAGCTGCACGCTGCCGGTGACCGCCGCCCCCAGCTTGGCCGCCTGCTCCCGGATCCAGGCCACGGTCGGTCCGTCCATGCCCTCGGCGCGGTCGATCGCCTCGTTGGAGAAGCCGCTGGTGAAGGTCTCCGGCAGCACCACCAGGTCGGTGGCCCCGGCCAGCGGCGCCACCAGCGCCCCGTAGTACTCGCGGTTGGCCGCCGGATCGTGCCAGCGGGTGTCGCCCTGGACGAGGGAGATGCGCAAATCCTGCATTGCTGGGCTCGTGATTCGTAATTGATGATTAGTGATTGGCGAAAGGGCGACTTGCTGGGGGTGTCGGACAGATAGCGATCATGTGGTTCCGCTCCTTCGAATCACGAATCACCAATCCCCAATCACAGTGCCTGGAGGCGCTCGATTGCCGCGTCCAGCGTTGCCTCGTTCTTGGCAAAGCACAGGCGGGCCAGGCGCTGGCCCGGGGGCGGGTTCTCGTAGAACGGGGACAGCGGGATCGCGGCCACGCCCTTCTCGATGGTCAGCCACTTCACGAACTCGTGGTCCGGCAGGTCGCTGACCTCCGAATAGTCCACCAGCTGGAAGTAGCCGCCCGGCACCGGCAGCGGCTTGAGCCGGGTGCCCAGCAGCTGCCCGCGGAAGCGGTCGCGCTTGGCCTGGTAGAACGCGCCCAGTTGCTGGTCGTGCTCCGGTTCGTCGCGGATCATCGCCGCGAAGGCGTGCTGGGCCGGGGCGAAGGTGCAGAACACGTTGTACTGGTGCACCTTGCGGAACTCGGCGCTCAGCGCCGGCGGGGCGATGGCGTAGCCCACCTTCCAGCCGGTGCAGTGGTAGGTCTTGCCGAAGCTGGACACGACGAAGGCGCGCTCGCGCAGCTGCGGCCAGCGCAGCACGGACTCGTGGCGGCGGCCGTCGAACACGATGTGCTCGTAGACCTCGTCGGACACCAGCAGGATGCGAGTGCCGTCCAGCAGCGCGGCCAGCTCGCGCATGTCGTCGGCGCTGAACATGGCGCCGGAGGGATTGTGCGGGCTGTTGATCATCAGCAGCCGGGTCTTCGGCGTGACCGCGGCACGCACCCGCTCCCAGTCCACGGCGAAGGTGGTCGGGTCCAGCGGCACGTGCACGGCGCGCGCACCGGCCAGCTCGATTGCCGGCTCGTAGCAGTCGTAGGCCGGGTCGAGCACGATTACTTCCTCGCCCGGGCGCACCACCGCGTGGATGGCATTGAAGATGGCTTCGGTGGCGCCGCTGGTGACGGTGATCTCGCCGTCCGGATCAACCTGCGCGCCGTAGCAGCGCAGTACCTTGGCGGCGATCGCCTGGCGCAACACCGGCGCGCCGGTCATCGGCGCGTACTGGTTGTGGCCCTCGCGCATGGCCCGGTCCAGCTCGTCCACCAGCCGCTGCGGCACCGGGAAGTCCGGGAAACCCTGGCCCAGGTTGACCGCCCCGTGCTCGGCCGCCAGCTGCGACATCACGGTGAAGATGGTGGTGCCCACCCGGGGCAGCTTGGTCGGCGGGATCTGTACTGGCATCTCGGCGTCGGGGGAGTCGCGTGGAGGGGCGAGTGTACGCAATGCGGCCGCCGGGGGATGATGGGCCATGGCGCATAAGCACATTCCCGCCACGCCGCCTGCCCCGGGGGAACTGCTGGCGGCTTACCTGGACGCCCGCTACGAGGTCCTGGCCCCGGGCGGAAGCTGCCTGCTCCGGCCCGGACACCGCGCCCCGCCGGCGCTGGCCGCGGCCCTGCCGGCCACCTGCTGGACCGTGATCACTGCCTGGAACCCCGGCTCGCGGCCGCGCCCCGAGGCGGACAACCGCCAGGCCGACGCCGCCCTGCAGGCGGAGCTGGATGCCCTCGGCCTGCGCCGCCTGCCCACCCTCGCCAGCGACGCCGAAGGCAACTGGCCGGAGCCGGGGTGGCTGGTCGCCGACCTGTCCACCGCCGACACCGATGCCCTCGCCCGCCGCTTCGGCCAGGCGGGCGTGCTGCACTGGCGGGCTGGCGAGGCAGTCAGGCTGCGGATGTACCTCGCGCCGCCGGCGGAAGGACTGGAGGGCATCGACACGGGCTGCGTGAAGTGGGTCGTCCCAGCCCCGTAGGCGCCCTCCCTCCCACTACGAGGGGATCGGAGGAGAGGGCCGGTCCCCCGGCGCAGCCCACACCCCGGCATCCCGCCCCCACCCCCTGGCCTTCCTCCGTGGGTAGAGGACCGGCGGCTTGCTACCGGACGCGCCATCTCCACGCAATGCGTGCGGGCAAGTGCCACGCCAGCGCCCGCGGCTACAATGCGCGGCGATGACCGATACCGCCCACGCCCCGCTGCTGGCCGCCCATGGCCTGGCGTTCGCCCGCAACGAGGAGCCGGTGTTCGGCCCGCTGGATTTCGCCGTCGATGCCGGCGAGGCGCTGCTGGTGCAAGGCGGCAACGGCGTGGGCAAGACCACCCTGCTACGGGTGCTGGCCGGGCTGCTCCGCGCAGACGCCGGCCAGGTCCTGGTCCAGGGCAAGCCCGCCTCGCCCGAGCTGCGCGCCCGCGCCGTGGCCTACCTGGGCCACCTCCCGGCGCTGAAGGGCGAACTGACGGTGCTGGAGAACCTGCGCTTCCTGTGCGGCCTGCACGGCCGCCGCGAGGGCCAGCAGATCGAGGCGGCGCTGGAGATTACCGGCATGGCCGGCTACGAGGACGCCCCGGCCCGGCAGCTGTCGGCCGGGCAGAAGAAGCGCGTGACCCTGGCCCGGCTGTGGCTGTCGCCGGCGCCGCTGTGGCTGCTGGACGAGCCCTACGCCAACCTCGACCTGGACGGCATCAACCTGGTCAACCGCATGATTTCCGCGCACCTGCGCGATGGCGGCGCCGCCCTGGTCACCACCCACGGCGCCTATGCCGCGCCGCCGGTGCGCACCCGCATGCTGCTGCTGGGAGGCCAGGCATGAGCGCCGCGCCCGGCCTGCGCCAGTCGGCCCGCGCCCTGCTGCTGCGCGACCTGCGCCTGGTCTGGCGCCGCCGCGGCGACGCCCTGCAGCCGGCCCTGTTCGCCCTGCTGGTGGTGGTGATGTTCGCCCTGGCCATGGGCGGCGGACGCGAGATCCTGCGCGACCACGTCGCCCCCTATGCGATCTGGGTGGCGGTACTGCTGGCCGGCCTGCTGTCGCTGGACAGCCTGTTCCGCGGCGATGCCGAGGACGGCTCGCTGGAGCAGTGGCTGCTGGCGCCGGTACCGCTGCCCTGGCTGGTGGCGGTGCGCACCTTCGGCCACTGGCTGACCACCACCGTGCCGCTGCTGCTGGTGGTGCCGGTGCTGGGCGAGTTCCTGTACCTGCCGCGGGCGCAGCTGCCGGTGTTGATGCTGACCCTGCTGCTGGGCACGCCGATCCTGAGCCTGCTGGGCGCGGTGGTCGCCGCCCTGACCGTGGGGCTGAAGCGCTCTGGCATCCTGGTCGCCCTGCTGGCGCTGCCGCTGTACGTGCCGGTCCTGGTGTTCGGCGCCGGCAGCGTGGCCGCCGCCGCGCAGGGCCTGGACCCCACCGGCGCGCTGCTGTTGATGGGCGCCGGCCTGGTCGCCAGCGCGGTGCTGGCGCCACTGGCCGCGGCCGCGGCGATCCGCATCGCCCAGGGCTGAACCGGCGCATTGCGCCTGATCAAGGCAGAATGTCGCCACGGGCCGCAGCATGGGCCGCGTACCGAACCGCCCCGCAGCGCCGGATGCGCCCGTCGGGGTGGACATTTTGTCCATGCGTCCGGCTTGGCCCATGGGGGCCAGTCTGGAAAAATGCCCTGAACGAGCCCGTCCGGCAGGCTTCCGCCCGCCGGCGCCAACTGCGAGCGATGCGACCCCTTCCATGAACCCGGTGATCCGCTGGTTCCACCTCCTCGGCTCACCGCCGTACTTCGACCGCTTCGCGGCGCGCTGGGCCCCGTGGTGCTGGGGCGCGGCGCTGCTGACCCTGGCCGTGGGCGCCTGGCTGGCGCTGTTCCAGGTGCCGGCCGACTACCAGCAGGGCGACAGCGCCCGGATCCTCTACATCCACGTGCCCTCGGCCTGGATGAGCCTGTTCGTGTTCGCGCTGATGGCCCTCTATGCGGCCATCGGCCTGGTCTGGCGGATCAAGCTGTGCGAGGTGCTGGCCATGGCCTGCGCGCCGATCGGCGCCGGCTTCACCGTGATCACCCTGGCCACCGGCTCGATCTGGGGCAAGCCGATGTGGGGTACCTGGTGGGACTGGGATCCGCGCCTGACCACCGAGCTGATCCTGCTGTTCCTGTACCTGGGCGTGATCGGCCTGTACCACGCCGGCGACGACCGCCGTGCCTCGGCCCGCGCCGCCGGACTGCTGGCCATCGTCGGCGTCGCCCTGCTGCCGATCATCCGCTACTCGGTGGAGTGGTGGGATTCGCTGCACCAGGGCCAGACCATCCGCGTGTTCGGCCAGTCCAGCATGGATCCGAGCATGATGGCGCCGCTGTGGTGGATGGTGGCCGGCACCAAGTTCTGGTTCGCCGGCTCGCTGCTGGCGCGCGCCCGCGCCGACAACCTGCGGCGCGAGGCCGGCAAGGACTGGGTGCGCAAGCTGGCCGGAGGCGACGCATGAGCTACCTGCCCTACGTGGTCGGCGCGTACGCCGTGTTCGCCGCCGTGTTCCTGTGGGATTTCCTCGCGCCGCGGCTGCAGGTCCGGCGCCAGCTGCGCGCCGCGCGCCTGCGCGCGCGCCGCGACCGCAAGTCGTCCGCCCGCCCGGCGGACGTGGAGTTGACCCGATGAATCCGCAACGCCGCCGCCGGCTGCTGCTGGTGCTGGTCGTGGTGCTGGCCTCCGGCCTGGTCACCGCCCTGGTCGCCATGGCCCTCCAGCGCAATGTCGCCTACCTGTACACCCCGGCCGAAGTGCTGCGGGGCGAGGCCGGCGAACGCGCCCGCTTCCGGCTCGGCGGCATGGTCGAGAAGGGCTCGTTCCAGCGCGCCGCCGGCTCCATGGAAGCCAGCTTCCGCGTCACCGACGGCGATGCGCAGCTGCCGGTGCGCTATACCGGCATCCTTCCCGACCTGTTCCGCGAGGGCCAGGCGGTGGTGGCCACCGGGCGCATGGAAGACGGCGTGTTCGTGGCCGAGAACGTGCTGGCCAAGCACGACGAGACCTACATGCCCAAGGAAGTGGCCGACAAGATGGGCGTGGCGCACCAGAAGCACGAGGTGCAGGTGCCGGCACCCGGGACCGAACAGCAGTGATGGCCCTGGCCCGCGTCGGGACGTCCGCCCGGGGAACGCAAGCTTCCTGTCATGCCGCAGGAGGCAGCCATGCTGCCTGAACTGGGCCAGGTGCTGATGGCCCTGGCGCTGCTGGTGGCCGCGCTGCAGGCGCTGCTGCCGCTGGCCGGCGCCCACCGCGGCGAACCGCGTCTGATGGCCGTGGCCCGCCCGGCCAGCTACGCGATGCTGGCCCTGGTCGGCGGCGCCTTCGCCCTGCTGACCTGGGCCTTCGTGTCGCAGGACTTCTCGGTCCGCTACGTGGCCACCAATTCCAACTCGCTGCTGCCCATGGTCTACCGCTACACGGCGGTGTGGGGCTCGCACGAGGGCTCGCTGCTGCTGTGGGTGCTGGTGCTGTGCGTTTGGAACGCGCTGGTGGCGGCCTTCTCCCGCGCCCTGCCGCAGGCGGTGGTGGCGCGGGTGCTGGGGGTGCTGGGCATCGTCGCCTGCGGCTTCCTCGCCTTCCTGATCTTCACCTCCAACCCGTTCGAGCGCCTGCTGCCGGCGGCGGCCGAGGGCCGCGACCTCAACCCGCTGCTGCAGGACCCCGGGATGATCATCCACCCGCCGATGCAGTACGTCGGCTGGGCCGGGTTCTCGGTGCCGTTTGCCTTCGCCATCGCCGCCCTGCTCGATGGCCACATCGATGCGCGCTGGCTGCGCTGGGTGCGGCCGTGGACCAACGTCGCCTGGGCGTTCCTGACCGTGGGCATCGCCCTGGGCAGCTGGTGGGCGTACTACGAGCTGGGCTGGGGCGGCTGGTGGTTCTGGGACCCGGTGGAGAACGCCGCGTTCATGCCCTGGCTGGTGGGCGCCGCGCTGATCCACTCGCAGGCGGTGACCGAGAAGCGCGGCAGCTTCCCCGGCTGGACCCTGCTGCTGGCCATCGCCGCGTTCTCGCTGTCGCTGATGGGCACCTTCCTGGTGCGCTCGGGCGTGCTGACCAGCGTCCATGCCTTCGCCGCCGATCCGTCCCGCGGCCTGTTCATCCTGGTGTTCCTGGGCCTGGTGATCGGCGGCTCGCTGCTGCTGTACGCGCTGCGCGCCGGGCGCCTGGACCCTGGCGCCGGCTTCCGCCCGGCCTCGCGCGAGACCCTGCTGCTGCTGAACAACCTGCTGCTGGCCAGCGCGTGCGCGATGATCCTGCTGGGCACGCTGTACCCGCTGCTGGCCGATGCGCTGGAGCTGGGCAAGATCTCGGTCGGCCCGCCTTACTTCGGCCTGCTGTTCTTCGTGCTGATGGCGCCGCTGCTGGCGCTGGTGCCGCTGGGCCCGCTGGTGCGCTGGCAGCGCGACCAGGCCTCCAAGGTCGCGGCGCTGCTGCTGCCGTGGCTGGGCCTGGCCCTGGTCGCCGGCGCGGTGGCGTACTTCGCCGCGCCGCAGGGCAGCTGGAAGACCGCGGCCGGCGTCGCCGGCGCGGCCTGGGTCGGGCTGGGCACGCTGCGCTTCGTCTGGGCGCGGCTGCGCAACAGCGGCCGCCTGACCGCCGAGATGTGGGGCATGGTCCTGGCCCATCTGGGCCTGGCCGTGTTCGTGGTCGGGGCCCTGCTGGTCGAGGCGCAGAACGTGCAGCGCGAAGTGGCGCTGAAGCCGGGCCAGGCCCTGGAGCTCGGCCGCTATGCCTTCCGCTTCGAGGGCGTGGACCGGCTGCGCGGCCCCAATTACCTGGCCGACCGCGGCCACGTGCAGGTGCTGCGCGATGGCCGCCCGCTGGCCCTGCTGCACCCGGAGAAGCGCGCCTATGCCAGCGGCGGCCAGGTGATGACCGAGGCCGGCATCCGCCCCGGGCTGGCCGCCGACGTCTACGTCGCCCTGGGCGAGTCGCTCGGCGACGGCGCCTGGGCGGTGCGCGTGCACGTCAAGCCGTTCGTACGCTGGATCTGGGGCGGTGCGGCGCTGATGGCGCTCGGCGGCCTGGTGGCCGCCGGCGACCGCCGCTTCCGCCGCGCCACCAAGGAGAAGACCGCATGAACACTCCGCACAAACCGCAGGGCCTGCCGGTGGTCGCCGTGGTGATCGGCGCCCTGTTCTTCCTTGGCCTGCTGGGACTGATGCTGCACGGGGTGATGCGCTCCGGCGACGCCGACCGCGACGTGCTGCCCTCGGCCCTGATCGGCAAGCCGGCGCCGGAATTCGTGCTGCCGGTGCTGCACGACCCGTCGGTGCAGATGGGCTCGGCCGAGCTGCGCGGCGCGCCCTACGTGCTCAACGTCTGGGGCAGCTGGTGCGTGGCCTGCCGCGAGGAGCACCCGGTGCTGACCCGCTTCGCCGAGACCCGCCGCGTGCGCGTGGTCGGCTACAACTGGAAGGACGAGCCGGAGGACGCGCTGCGCTGGCTGGAACAGTTCGGCAACCCGTTCTTCGTGGTGCTGGCCGACTACGAGGGCCGCTACGTGCTGGACTGGGGCGTGGCCGGCGCGCCGGAGACCTTCCTGGTCGACGGCGCCGGCGTGGTGCGCTGGAAGCACACCGGCCCGCTGACCGAGCAGGTCGTGGCCGAACGCCTGCTGCCGGCGCTGGAGCAGGTGGAGCGCGGCCGGTGAGCGCCATGGCCGCCCGCGCGCCGTGCCTGCTGCTGGCCGCGGCGCTGGCCCTGGCGCAAGCGCCGGCCGCCTTCGCCCAGGCCGCCGGCGACCAGGCACCACCGGGCTTCCGCGACGCCGCCGAGGAAACCCGCTTCCACGCCCTGGCCTCCGAGCTGCGCTGCGTGATGTGC
This sequence comes from Pseudoxanthomonas sp. SGT-18, assembly GCF_003931645.1. Taxonomy (NCBI): domain Bacteria; kingdom Pseudomonadati; phylum Pseudomonadota; class Gammaproteobacteria; order Lysobacterales; family Lysobacteraceae; genus Pseudoxanthomonas; species Pseudoxanthomonas sp. SGT-18. Next base: position 37,892 of record NZ_RRYJ01000007.1, read on the forward strand.
CAGAACCAGTCGCTGGCCGACTCCAACGCGCAGATCGCCCAGGACATGCGCCGCGAGGTGCTGGCGCTGATGCGCCAGGGCCGCAGCGACGCCCAGATCAAGCAGCACCTGGTCGAACGCTACGGCGAGTTCGTGCTGTACCGGCCCAGGGTGGACCGCCATACCTGGCTGCTGTGGTTCGGTCCCGGCCTGGTGCTGCTGGGTGGCGCGGCGGTGGTGTGGAGCATCGTGCGCCGCCGTGCCCAGGCCGCGCCCGCGCGCGAAGACGACGATCCCCCGGAGCAGGAATGGTGAACACCTCCGTGCTGCTGTTCGCCCTGCTGGCCGTGGCCGTGGTCCTGGCCGTGGCGCTGTGGGTACTGCGGCCGCTGGGCCGGCCGCTGGCGGTCGCGGTCGGCGCGCTGGCCCTGTGCGCCGGCACCGGCGGGCTGTACCTGGCGGTAGGCACGCCGGCGGCGCTGCGCGCGCCGGTGGCCGCGGCGGACGCGCCGCAAAGCCTGGAGGACGCGGTGGCGCAGCTGGCCGCCGAACTGGAACGCAATCCGGCCCAGCCCGAGGGCTGGGTGCTGCTGGGCCGCTCCCAGGCCGCCCTGGGCAATGCCGCCGCCGCGCGCGACGCCTATGCCCGCGCCCTGGACTACGCGCCCGACGAACCCGACCTGCTGGTCGACGCCGCCGAGGCCCGCGCCCTGGCCCATCCGCAACGCCTGTTCGACGAACAGGCCGTGGCCTGGCTGCAGCGTGCGCGCCAGCTGGTGCCCGGGCATGCCCGCGCCGGCTGGTTCATCGGCGTGGCCCAACGCCAGGCCGGCCAGGCCGCCGCGGCCGCGCGCACCTGGGAAGCGCTGCTGCCGGGCGTGGACGAGGCCACCGCGCGCAGCCTGCGGCTGCAGATCGACGCGGCGCGCGCCGATGCCGGCCTGCCGCCGCTGGATGCGCCGGCCGCGCCGGCGCCCGGCACCAGCCTGACCGTGAAGGTGGCGCTGGATCCGGAATACGCCGCACGCGCGCAGCCGGACGGCGAGGCGGTGGTGTTCGTGCTGGCGCGCGTGCCCGGCGGCCCGCCGATGCCGGTGGCGGTGGAGCGCCACCGCGTGCGCGACCTGCCGCTGGAGGTGGTGCTGGACGACCGCGACAGCCCGATGCCGACGCAGAAGCTGTCGGCGCTGCAGGAGGTCGAGGTGCTGGCGCGGATTTCCGCCGCCGGCAGCGCCAGCCGCGGCGAGGGCGACGTGGAATCGGCCCCGGTGCGGGTACGCCTGCCGGCCGGCGAGGCGGTCGAACTGGTCATCGGCGCGCCGGCACCCTGAGCGCCGCGCGGCCGCGCGGATCGTTTCAGCCGTCACCGGCGCCAGCGGCGCGCGGGCGATGCCGTTACACTGCGCCGCCTATGGCATCGGCGTCCGCATACGAGTTCATCCCGCCCGGCAGCCGCTTCCATGCGCTGCCCTCGCCCTTCCCGATGAAGCGCGGCGGCGTGCTGCACGGCGCACGCGTGGCCTACGAAACCTGGGGCACCCTGGCGCCCGGCCGCGACAACGCGGTGCTGATCCTCACCGGCCTGTCGCCGGACGCGCATGCCGCCTCCGGCCCGCACGATCCCGCGCCGGGCTGGTGGGAAGCCATGCTCGGCCCCGGCAAGCCGATCGATACCGGGCGCTGGTTCGTCATCTGCGTCAACGCGCTGGGCAGCTGCAAGGGCTCCACCGGCCCGGCCTCGCTGGATCCGGCCACCGGCCAGCCCTACCGGCTGGCGTTCCCGGAGCTGTCGATCGAGGACGTGGCCGATGCCGCGGCCGCGGTGGTGCGCGGCCTGGGCATCGGCCAGCTGGCCTGCGTGATCGGCAATTCGATGGGCGGCATGACCGCGCTCGGGCTGCTGCTGCGCCACCCGGGCATCGCCCGCAGCCACATCAACATCTCCGGCAGCGCGCGCGCCCTGCCCTTCTCCATCGCCGTGCGCTCGCTGCAGCGCGAGGCCATCCGCCTGGACCCGAACTGGAACGGCGGCAACTACGACCACGACACCTGGCCCGAGTCGGGCATGCGCATCGCCCGCAAGCTGGGCGTGATCACCTACCGCTCGGCGCTGGAATGGGACGGCCGCTTCGGCCGCGTGCGCCTGGACCAGAGCTCGCCGTTCGCCAACGGCAATGGCGAGGAAGACCCGTTCGGCCTGGAATTCCAGGTCGAAAGCTACCTGGAAGGCCATGCCCGGCGCTTCGTGCGCCGCTACGACCCCAATTGCTACCTGTACCTGAGCCGCTCGATGGACTGGTTCGACGTGGCCGAGTACGGCAACGGCGACGTGCTGGCCGGGCTGGCCACGGTCCGCATCGAGCGCGCGCTGGCGATCGGCGCCAGCACCGACATCCTGTTCCCGGTGCAGCAGCAGCAGGAAGTGGCCGAGGGCCTGGCCCGCGGCGGCGCCGATGCACAGTTCCTGGGCATGGACTCGCCGCAGGGCCACGATGCCTTCCTGGTGGATTTCGAGCGCTTCGGCCCGGCGGTCCGCGGCTTCCTCGATCGGCTATGATCGTTTCCTTCGAAACATACTTCTAACGTCCGCGCCGCTACCCTGCCGCCGCGTACGTTCCGGCAGGCGATGGCGTGGACTTCCCAGGCAAGCACAAGATGGTGGCCGCGCTGGACGCGGCCGTGGCGCTGGGCGAATGCCAGGCGGTGACCGCGGCCCTGCGCCGCACCCTGGTCGCGCTGTTCGCCGACCGCGAGGTCGGCCTGCCGCCGCAGGTGCTGCAGCCGATCTGCGACCACTACGCCCGGCGCGAGCTCTACACCAGCCCGGACCTGGGCTACAGCGTGGTGGCGATGACCTGGGGGTCCGGCCAGGGCACCCATATCCACGACCACGACGGCGCCTGGTGTGTGGAGGGCGTGTGGCATGGCCGTCTGGCCATCACCCGCTACGAGCCGCTGGCCCGCGAGGGCGAACGCTGGCGGTTCGAGGCGGTGGACGACATCGAGGCCGCGCCCGGCTCGGCCGGTAGCCTGATCCCGCCGCACGAATACCACGCCATCCGCAATCCGCAGGCCGACGCGGTGGCCGTGTCGCTGCACGTCTACCAGCACCCGCTGCTGCGCTGCCACGTATTCGTGCCGGAGGACGGGGCCAGCGGCCCGGCAGGCTGGACCCGGCGCGAGGAACGCCGGCTGTGTACCGATCCGGCCGCTTAGCCGCCCCGCGGTCCGCTATACTGCGCGCCCGCGCCGAAGTGGCGGAATGGTAGACGCAGCGGACTCAAAATCCGCCGGCCTTAAAACCGTGTGGGTTCGAGTCCCACCTTCGGCACCAGATACGCGACGCCCCGGTCCGACGGCCGGGGCGTCCTCGTTTCCGCGCGCGAACCATGTCGCGGCCCACTCCCGACCGGAACCAGCGCCGCGCAGCCCCCGCCCCACCTTGCGCCACGCCAGGCCGGAACCCGGCCCGGCCGTGCCGTGAGGACCCTGCCCCCAACGAAAAGGGCCCGCTTGCGCGGGCCCTCCGGTTTCCCTGCCGCCGGGGGCGGCGGCCTTCGCGGGGCCGCCGCCCCCCCTGGCCGAGGTCAGGCCGCCTGGGCGGCCGCCTCGAAATGCCTTCCGGCCAGCCGTGCGACCAGGTCTTCGCACAGGCTCTCCAGCGCCATGATCCGCACCGTCCCGTAGCGGGCCAGGCGCACCATCCGCTCGACGTAGATCTCGCGTCCATGTTCGGCGGTCTCCAGCATGGACTTGGTGAAGCCGTTGGGCACGAAGCCCCGCTTCCCGTCCTTGCTTCCGCCCACGTAAAGCACTATCGACGACATGGCCTTTCCTCTTCTTCTTGTTCTTGTCCGACCAGGCCGGGGAGTGTGGACACCTGGGCGTTAGGAACACGTGCAACCAACGTAGCCAGACCGTGTTTCCACCCGGGGACACGGTGGTTACAGGCAGGGGACAGTCAGCCGGCGTTTAGCGGCGCCACGGCCACCAGCCATGGCCATGCAGGGCGTAGTGGTCGGCGGCGCGCTCCAGCGGGTTGCGCACCGAAATCCCGCCGCAGAGGAAATAGACCGGCACGAACAGCGGCCCCAGCAGCATGTACTGGTAGACGTGGGCGCGTTCGTGGTCGCCAAGGCGCACCTGCCGCTGGCGGCAGCGGCCGGCGCGGTGCTCGTAGGTGGCGCAGCTGGCGTCGAGGTCGGGTCCGGTGGACAGGATGACGTTGCCCAAGGTCATCGCCCCGCCCGGTCCCCAGGGGTAGCCGGCAAACAGCAGCGCCCGTTCGCGTCGGGCAAGGCGGAGGCGCGCGCCCAGCGGCAGCCCCGCCAGCCCCGCCAGCAGTCCCAGCAGCGTCCAGGGCGAGGCCCACACCACGCCCAGCACCAGAGCAAGCCCACGCAGGACGCGGGCGGCGCGGCTCAATCGGACTCGTTCGGGATCAGCAGCCACAGGATCAGGTAGACCAGCACGCCCGGGAAGGCGGCGGATACGACCGAACCGACCACGTAGATGATCCGCAGCCAGGTCGAACTCCAGCCGAAACGGCGGGCAATGCCGCCCAGCACGCCGGCGATCATGCGGTCGTTGAGTGAGCGGGCCAGGCCGCTCGTGGACGTTGCACTCATGGCCGACTCCGATGGTACCTGGCCGGAGTCTAGCGCTGCCCCGCGTCGCCGCGCAGTCGTTGCAGGCGCTGCCGCAGCCACTCGCCTGCCGGGCGTTCAGGCTCGCCCGGGCAGGCCACCCGGTACGGGCGTCCGGTCAGGCTGCTACGGCTGCCGGCACGCTCGATGAACTCCTCGGCCGTACCCTCCAGGCCGCGGCGGCGGGCATGCTCGTACTTGCGCTGCAGGTGCTCGCGCGCGGCAGCGGCCTCGTGCCAGCGGCCGTTGCGCTGGAAGCGGCAGCCGGAGTCGCCCAGCGCCGCGATCAGGGCGCGGATTTCGGCATCGCTGCCGGCATTGGCCAGCGCGGCTGGCACCAGGGCCAGGGCCAGCAGGCAGGCGCTGGCCCGTGCCCGTCCGGGGGCACGGCGCGCGGCCCGCGGGAAGTGCTTGGTGAGGTCGGGATGGCCGGTGGCGCTCATGGTCGGCTTCCGGGGATGGCGCGAAGTCTGGCCGGGCGGCGCCGGGCGGCGGGACTCAGCCCTGCCGCGCCGCCAGCCAGCGCTGGATCGCCGCCGGCACCTCGCGCTGGGCACGGCTGGAGACGTACAGGCCGATGTGCCCGCCGCGGAAGCCCAGCTCGGTGTAGTCGTCGGTGCCGACCAGGCCGCCCAGCGCGCGCGAGGCCGAGGGCGGCACCAGGTGGTCCTGCTCGGCGTAGATGTTCAGCACCGGCATGTCGACGAAGCCCAGGTCCACCGGCTGCCCGCCGATGCGCGCGTTGCGGTTGATGAAGGCATTGCCCTGGTAGAACTGCTTGATGAACTCGCGGAAGGCCTCGCCGGCCTGGTCGGGCGAGTCGAAGATCCACTTCTCCATGCGCAGGAAGTCCTCGACCGCCTTCGGATCCTCCAGCGCGTCCACCAGGCCCACGTACTTCTGCAGGTTCAGGCGGAACGGCTTGAGCATCAGGTAGCTGGCGTTCATCAGGTCGGCGGGGATGTTGCCCAGCGCGTCCACGAACAGGTCCACGTCCAGCCCGCGCACCCAGCCGGAGAGCATGTTGTCCGGGGTCTGGAAATCCACCGGGGTGACCATGGTGACCAGGTTGCGCACCTTCTCCGGGTGCAGCGCCGCGTAGCACAGCGAGAACGCGCCACCCTGGCACACGCCCAACAGGTTGACCGGGCCGCCGATGGCTTCGACCAGGTGGTCCACCGCACCGTCGATGAAGCGGTTGATGTAGTCGTCGAGGGTGAGGTAGCGGTCGGAGCGGTCCGGGTAGCCCCAGTCCAGCACGTACACGTCCAGGCCCAGCTCCAGCAGCCCGCGCACCAGCGAGCGGTCGGCCTGCAGGTCGACCATGTACGGGCGGTTGACCAGGGCGTAGACGATCAGCAGCGCCGGCCCGCTGGGCTCGCGCTCGCCGACGAAGCGGTAGAGCACGGTCTTGCCGTCGCGCCAGACCTCCTCGCGCCGGGTGGCCCCGTAGTCCACTTCGCCCACCCGTGCCAGCACCTGCAGGCCTTGGGCCAGCCGGCGCTGGAACTGCATGGCTTCCTGCGCCAGCGCCAGCGGGTCGAACCGGAAGGGACCACCCTGCCCGCTCATCCGCCACGGCCTCCGCGGCTACCTCCCGCCTTGCCGGTGGCGAGGTTGCGGTTGACCCAGTCCTTGATCGAGACCACCTGCGCGCCGCCGGCCGGCTGCGCCTTGCGCGCGCGTGCCTGGGCCGGCCGGGGCGACGCGGCCGCGGGGGCCGGCGTCCGTGTCGCGGCGGCCTTGCGTGCGGCCGGTTTCTTCGGCGTCGCGACAGCCTTCTTCGCCGCGGCTTTCTTTGCCACGGCCGGCTTCGCCCTGGCGGAGGCCCTGGCCTTGGGCGCTGCAGCGGACTTGGCGGCAGCAGCCTTCTTCGGAGCCGCCGGCCTGGCGGACCGCGTTGCCTTGGCGGAGGCCTTGGCGGCTGCCTTGGGGGGCTGCGCGCTGCGCGCCCTGGCGTCGCCCCCGGCTTTAGCGCCGGTGGCTGTGGCCTTGCGCGGCGCGGCCTTGCGCGCGGCTGGCCTGCCCGCGCCTGCCGGCGCCGCGGCGGCCTTTTCCTTGCGCGGCACACGCGGCGTGGCGCCGGGCACCGCAGCGGCGTTGCGCGCCAGTCCCGCGGCGCGGCGCAGTTCGCGCACGCTGCGCTCCAGCTCGGCGACCTTGCGGTGCACCGCGTCCACCTCGCTGCGCCCGGGCAGGCCAAGCAGCGCGCCCAGGCGCTCGACTTCCTGCTGCAGGCCCTGGCGCACGCGCATCAGCGCATTGGTCAGCGCCGCGTACTGCTGCTGGTATTCCTCCGAGAGCGCAGCCTCGGCCCAGGCCTCCTCGGCGGCGTCGATCCACAGGTCGAACAGCGCCCGCGCGCTGGCCAGCTGCTGCTCGGCGTTCTCCTGCCGCTGCTCCAGCAGGCGCTCGAAGCGGGCGAAGGCATCCTGGCCGATGCGCGACAGCAGCGCGGTGAACGCCTCGTTGCGCTCTTCCCACTCCTGCCAGGCCGCGGCCAGCGCCTGCAGGCGCTGCTGGTGCTCGCGCGCCGGGCCCAGGCCGGGACGGCCAAACCATTCGGAAGCCTGCTGCCGCAGCGGGCGCAGCACGGCCTCGACGAACGGGCGCACCTGGTCGGGCCAGCCGGCCACGGCCGCGCCCATGCCGCCGGGCAGGCCCTGGAACACGCCGGCGAAGGGACTGCCGTCCTGCCCGCCCAGCATCTGCCTCCAGGCCGCGGCGATCTCGGCGGCGCTGCCGCCGCCCTCGGCGAACTGCGCGGCCAGCTGCTGCATGCGCGCGTACCAGTCGAACGCGGCCGGCGCGGGCTCCTCCGCCGCTTCCGGCCGCAGGCCAACGCCGAGCAGTCCGCTCCAGGTATCCCAGTACTGGCGCGCCAGCGAATCGAGGTCGCCGGGCGAAGATGCGTTGGCCATGAGCCTCTCCGGTGTCGCCGCCGATTCTAGCAGCGGCGGCGCGCGGGGCCCTTACGGCTTGGGAATATGGATGGTCTTGCTGATCATGAGCGAGCCGGACAGGGCGAACAGCAGCACCAGCGGGTGCAGCTGCCACGGCCCCAGCTGCCACTGGCCCCACCACAGGTCGGCGCCGATCCGGCCCTGCCAGGCGGCCACCGCCAGCACCACCACCAGCACCAGGCTGGTCGGGATCGGCGTGCCCTCGAAGTACTTCACCTTGCCCTCCTCGCCGGCCAGCTGCTCGGCGGTGACGTTGTAGCGCGCCAGGCGGCTGACGCCGCAGCCGACGAAGTACGACAGCACCAGCCAGTCCCAGCCGCCCTGCATGCCGCAGGCGTAGGCCAGCGCCGCCGGGGCCAGGCCGAAGGAGATCACGTCGGCCAGCGAGTCAAGCTCCCGGCCCAGGGTCGAGGACGACTTGCGCCAGCGCGCCACGCGCCCGTCCAGGGCATCGAAGATGAAGGCCGCGGGGATCAGCGCCATGCCGGCCAGCAGGTCGCCCACCCGGCCGTCCTGGAGGAAGCGCATCGCCGCGAACACCGCGCCGGTGCCGCAGAAGGCGTTGGCCAGGGTGAACCAGTCGGCGAGCTGGAAGTCGCGCAGCATCGAGAAGTGGCGGGACATGCGTAAGGCCTGCGTGGGAGGCGCACAGGATACGCCCGCGGCGGTCGAAGCCGGGTGCGCGGCGGGGCTTCCGCCGCCGCGGGCGCTTGCTAAAGTCGTGGCGAGCCACCGGAGACGCCCATGCGCAACATCCTCATCACCGGCGCGGCCAGCGGCATCGGCGCCGGCATCGCCCGCGAGCTGGCGGCCGCGGGCCACCACCTGGTCGTCAGCGACCTGTCGGCCGAGGCGGCCGCCGTGGTCGCCGCGGAGACCCGCGCCGCCGGCGGTTCGGCCGAGGCGGTGGCGCTGGATGTGACCTCCGACGCCAGCGTGGCCCAGGCCCTGGCCTCGATCTCCTGCCCGGTGGAGGTGCTGGTCAACAACGCCGGGCTGCAGCACGTCGCGCCGCTGGAAGAGTTCCCGCCGGAGAAGTGGGACTTCCTGGTGCAGGTGATGCTGGTCGGCGTGGCCCGCCTGACCCGCGCGGTGCTGCCGGGCATGCGCGAGCGCGGCTACGGCCGCATCGTCAACATCGGCAGCATCCACGCCCTGGTCGCCAGCCCGTTCAAGAGCGCCTACGTGGCGGCCAAGCACGGCCTGGTCGGCTTCTCCAAGGTCATCGCCCTGGAGACCGCGGACACCGACATCACCATCAACACCATCTGCCCCAGCTATGTGAAGACCCCGCTGGTGGACAGCCAGATCGCGGCGCAGGCGCGCACCCGCGGCATCTCCGAGGAGGAGGTGGTGTCGCAGGTGATGCTCAAGCCCATGCCCAAGGGCGTGTTCATCGGCATGGACGAACTGGCCGGCACCACCGCGTTCCTGATCTCGCCGGCCGCGCGCAACATCACGGGCCAGTGCCTGGTGCTGGACGGCGGCTGGACCGCGCAGTAGCCGCGCGCCGTCGCCCGTAAACCCGCCCTGCCCGCGCACCGTTTACGCTGCGCGGGCACGCAACCATGCGCGCCTGGCCGCACGCACCCCACCACGCCACATCGGTAAACCCGCCGCGCCTGCGCGCTTTACCGCGCGCCGCACGGATGCAGCGGTTGCCGCGCGTGATCGAACACATGCCCACCCACCGCCTGGCGATCCGTGGAACATCGGAACCATCGATCCGCACACCGCGGGACAGTGGCGAATTTTTCGCCAGGGATCTTGACGAGTCCGTCACACAAGGCGTCGCGGTGGTTATCCACATACTTGTCCGCGAACCATCCACAGGCGGTGTGGAAAACCGCGTCCCCGACCCCGCGGGGGCTGGCGAAAATTTCGCCACCCATCTTGACATGCTTGTGCCGCAAGCGCGCGCCGCGCTTATCCACACGCTTTTCCCGCTGCTTTCCACATCCGGTGTGGAAAACGGCGCGGGGCGTGGAACATCTCACATGCGCGACCAGTTCCAGGACTGCATGCGCCCGTCGCGGTACGGCATCACCCCGTGGAATGGCCGCGGGTCGCCGTCGAACACCAGCGGCAGGAAGTTGCGGTCGCCTTCCCACATCGGCAGCTCGTCCAGGCGTTCGATTTCCACCCACTCCAGCGTGCCCTCGGGATTGGACTGCAGTGGCGTGCCGGTCCAGCCGTCGATCACGAACACGAAGCCCAGCCAGTCCTCGCCGTGCTTGCCGAAGCCCGGCCAGCTGATGGTCCCGCGCAGCTGCATCGAGGTGCACTCGATGCCGGCCTCCTCGCGGATCTCGCGGCGCATGCCGGCAAGCACGTCCTCGTCGCGCTCGATCTTGCCGCCCAGGCCGTTGTACTTGCCCAGCTGGTGGTCGTCCGGGCGCGCGTTGCGGTGGATCATCAGGACCTTCGAGCGGTCCGGCGAAAGCACGTAGCCGAGCGTGGCCACGATCGGGGTGTACGGCATGCAGTTCGGCCCCTGGCGGAAAGCGGCATTCTAGCCAGCGGCCCGCGCCGGGCCGCCGGCCGTCGTGTCAGCGCAGCAGGTGCGCGCGCAGGGCCTCGTACTCCGGCGGCACCGGCTCGGCCTGGGCCGGGCGCGCCAGCAGCTCGGCCAGGGCCGGCGGCACCTCCACCGGATGCCCGACCAGCGGCTCGACCACCGATTCGAACTTGGCCGGGTGCGCGGTGGCGGCAACCGCCCAGTCGCCATCGGTGCCGTCGGCGCGCAGCTCCTGCAGCACGTGCACCGCGGTGGCGGTATGCGGGCAGAACACCTCGCCGTGCTTCTGGCTGCGGGCCTGGATGGTGGCGCGGATGGTGTCGTCGCCGACCGAGATCGCGGTGAAGCCCTCGCGCAGCGCGGCCTCGTCGCCGCCGTAAAGCCACAGCAGGCGCTCGAAGTTGCTGGGCGCGCCCACGTCCATGGCGTTGGCGAGGGTGGCCACGCTGGGCCGCGGGCTGTAGGCGTCGCCGGCGAAGAACTCCGGCAGGACCCGGTTGGCATTGGTCGCCAGCACGATCCGCCCCAGCGGCGCGCCCAGCGCGCGCGCCAGGATCCCGGCCAGGGCGTTGCCGAGGTTGCCGGTGGGCACCACGAAGTTGAGCTCGCGCCCGGTCGCCGCGTGGTGGCTGAGCGATGCGTGCGCGTAGTAGCTCATCTGCGGCAGCAGCCGGCCCAGGCTGATGCTGTTGGCCGAACTCAGCGGCACCTGCGCCTGCAGCTCGGCGTCATTGAGCGCGCGCTTGACCAGGGCCTGGCAGTCGTCGAACGAACCGGCCACCCGCAGCGCCGAGACGTTGCCGCCGAAGCAGCCGAGCTGGTGCGCCTGGCGCGGCGAGACCCGGCCGTCCGGGTACAGCACCACCACGCGCAGGCCCGGCTGGCCATGGAACGCGGCGGCCACCGCGGCGCCGGTGTCGCCGGAGGTGGCCACCAGGATGGTCAGCGGACGGTCCGCGCCGCGGCGGATGCGCGCCAGGCAGGCGGCGAGGAAGCGCGCGCCGACGTCCTTGAACGCCGCCGTGGGGCCATGGAACAGCTCCAGCACGTGGTCGCCCGGGGTGGCCAGCGGCACCAGCGGCACCGGGAAATCGAGCGCCTCGGCGCAGATCGCCGCCAGCTCCGGCTCCAGCGCGTCGCCGGCGAAAAACGGCGCCAGCAGCGCGGTGGTGGTCTCGGCCAGGCTGGCGCCAGGGCGCAGCTGGCGCGGCGCCGGCAGCGCCTGCGGCACGTACAGGCCGCCGTCGGGCGCGAGGCCGGCGGCAATGGCCTGGCTGAGGTTGACGGCGGGAGCGGCGTTGCGGGTGGAAACGAAGTTCATCATGGATCCGTCGGGGCCTGGGGCGACCGCGGCGCGGCCGGCGGTGGATGGGGGACGCGCGGCCGGCGCCGGCCGCGCATGGCGGTTACAGCAGGGTAGCGCCGGGGCTGTCCAGCGGCGCCACCCAGGCCTGGCTGTCCAGGCCGGCGGCGGCGAACGCCGCCTGCACCGCCGGGGCCGCGGCCTCGGCACTGGCGCGGCTTTCGAACCAGCCGAACACGCTGGGACCGGCGCCGGAAATGCTCGCACCCATCGCCCCGCCGTCCAGCATCGCCGCCTTGGCCGCGGCAAAGCCCGGGATCAGCGCGGCGCGGCGCGGCTCGACCAGCACGTCGCGCAGGCCGGCGCGCACCAGCGCGGCGTCGCCGGCATGGCAGCCGGCCAGCACCAGTGCCAGGTTCGCGCTCTGCGCCACGAACTCCGGCAGCGCATAGCTGCCGGCCAGGGCCTCGCGTGCCTTGCGCGTCTCCAGCACCGCTTCCGGGTGCACCAGCAGGCTGTGCCACGCCTCCGGCACCGGGATCCGCACCAGGCGGTCGGCGGTGGCCAGCACCAGCCCGCCCAGCAGCATCGGGCCGATGTTGTCGCCATGCCGGCCGCCGCTGGCCACCGCCTCGCCTTCCAGCGCGAACGGGTACAGCGCGTGCCGTGTCAGCGGCCGGTCCAGCAGTGCGTTGGCGGCCACCAGCGCGCCCACGCACGAGGCGGCCGAACCGCCCATGCCCGAGCCCAGGGCGATGCCCTTGTCGATCTCGACCTCGAAGCCGAACGGCAGCTGCAGCGCCCGGCGCATCGCCTCCAGGGCGACGCCGGCGGTGTTGCGCGAGGCTTCCAGCGGCAGCGGATGGGCGGCACCGCGGATCTGGCGGATGCGCACCTGCGGCTCGGCGATGCGGCGCACGGTGACCGTGTCACCGGCGCCGGCCAGGGCGAAGCCGAGGATGTCGAAGCCCACCGCGGCGTTGCCGGCCGAGGCCGGGGCGAAGGCCGTGGCCTGGCGCTGCATCGCGTCGCCGCTCACAGGCGCGCCCCGCGGCCGGCGGCCACCCGCAGCAGGTCGGCGAACACGCCGGCGGCGGTCACCTCCGGGCCGGCGCCGGGGCCCTGCACCACCAGCGGGTTCTCGCAGTAGCGGCGGGTGGTGAACTGGACGATGTTGTCGGTCAGGCGCAGGTTGGCGAAGGCGTGGTCGCGCGGCACCTCGACCAGGCCGACCGAGGCCTTGCCCTGGGCATCCAGGCGCGCGACGTAGCGCAGCACGCTGTTGTTGGCCTGCGCCTGCGCCAGCCGCGCGGCGAAGCCGGCATCGACCTCGTGCAGGCGCGCCATGAAGTCGTCCACGCTGGACTCGCGCAGCGCGGCCGGGACCAGGCTCTCCACCTGCACGTCCTCGATGCTCAGCTCGCAGCCGGCCTCGCGCGCCAGGATCACCAGCTTGCGGCCGACGTCGGTGCCGGACAGGTCGTCGCGCGGGTCCGGCTCGGTGTAGCCCAGCGAACGCGCCTCGGCCACCAGCCTGGAGAACGGCACGCTGCCGTCGTAGCGGTTGAACAGCCAGGCCAGGGTGCCGGAGAAGATGCCCTCGATCGAGATGACCTTGTCGCCTGTGTCCAGCAGGTCGCGCAGGGTGGAGATCACCGGCAGGCCGGCGCCGACCGTGGCCTCGTAGCGGAAGCGCGCGCCGCTGGCCTGGGCGGCGGCGCGGATCTCGCGCCAGCGCTGCAGCGGGCCGGAGCCGGCCTGCTTGTTCGGGGTGACCACGTGGATGCCGGCGGCCAGCCACTGCGCGTAGCGGTCGGCCACCTGCGGGCTGCCGCTGCAGTCGACGATCACCATGTGCGGCAGGTGCGAATCCAGCAGGTGCGCGGTGAAGCGGTCCAGGTCCAGCGGCTCGCGAGCGGCGGCGTAGGCCTCGCGCCAGTCGCCCTCGATCCCGCGCGGATCCAGCAGCTGGCGGCTGCGCGAGGCGATCGCGCGCAGGCGCAGGTCCAGCCGCGCCCTATCCAGCAGCTTGCCGCGCGCGGCCATCAGCTGGTCCAGCAGGGCACCGCCGACGTTGCCCGGCCCGATCACGCCCACCGCGAAGGTCTGCGGCGACAGCCAGAACCCGGCATGCGCCGCGCGCAGGGCGCGGGTGGCCTGCTCGCTGTCGATCGCCACCGAGATGTTGCGCTCGGACGAGCCCTGGGCGATGGCGCGGATGTTGACCTGGGCGCGGCCCAGCGCGCCGAACAGGCGCGCGGCGATGCCCGGCTGCCCGGCCATGCCGTCGCCGACCGCGGCCAGCACGCTGATGCCCGGCACGTGCTGCACGCGCTGCACCTGGCCGATCGCCAGCTCGTGGGCGAAGGCGTTGAGCAGCGCCGCCTGGGCGCGCTCGGCGTCGTCCTGGCGGACCACGCAGCAGATCGAGTGCTCGGACGAGCCCTGCGAGATCATCACCACCGAGACCCGCGCGTTGCGCAGCGCGGCGAACACGCGCTCGGCGGTGCCGGGCACGCCGATCAGGCCGGTGCCTTCGAGGTTCACCAGGGCCAGGTTCGGGCTCAGGGTCAGGCCCTTCACCGGCCGGGTCGGATCGCGCCCGGCGCTGATCCGGGTGCCCGGGTGCTCGGGCTGGAAGGTGTTGCGGATGACGATCGGCAGGCCGCGCTCGATCGCCGGGTACATGGTCTGCGGATGCACGACCTTGGCGCCGAAGTAGGCCAGCTCGCAGGCCTCGTCGTAGCTCAGCGACTCCAGCTGCACCGCCTCCGGCACCACCCGCGGGTCGGCCGAAAGCACGCCGTCCACGTCGGTCCAGATGTGCAGCTCGTCGGCCTCGAACAGGGCGGCGAAGATCGCGCCGGAGAAGTCGCTGCCGTTGCGGCCGAGTGTGGTGACGCGGCCGTTGCGGTCGCGCGCCACGAAGCCGGTGGCCACCACCCGCCGCTGCGGGTTGGCCTGGCGCCAACGCGCCAGTTTCTCCGCGCTGCGCGCCCAGTCCACGTCCACGCCCAGTTCGCCGTGGGTGACCACCAGCACCTCGCGCGCGTCCAGCACCGCGCAGTCCTCGCCCAGCGCGCGCAGGTGCATGCCCAGCAGCTGCGCCGAGTACACCTCGCCCAGGCCCTGCACCCGCTGCAGCACTTCCTCCGGCAGGCTGCCGAGCACGTGCACCGCCTCCAGCACCCGCGCCAGCTCGTCGAAGCGCTGGTCGATCCACTCCACCGCGTCGCCGGCGTGCTCGGCCAGCAGGGCCACGGCCGCGCTGCGGTGGCGCGCGCGCAGGTCGTGCCAGGCGTCGCGCCAGTCCGGCTCGCCCTCGCCCGCCGCCGCGGAGGCATGGGCCAGGGCGATCAGCGCGTCGGTGACGCCCTTCATCGCCGAGACCACGATGACCTGGATGTCCTCGTCGCGCGCCAGCAGCAGCCGGGCGACGTGGCGGTAGCGCTCGGCATCGGCCACGGAAGTGCCGCCGAACTTGTGCACGACGGTGCGGACGGCGGACGGGCGCGGGAGGGATTCGGACGGACTTGCGACTGCGGCAGACGACATCGGAGACCTCGGTTGTGAGGCCCAGCGCGCGTATCGGTGCGGGTCGCCCCGCGCCTGATCCAGGTGCGGGGCCGTGGGTTTCGCAGTTACACGAACACGACGGGCCGCACCGGGCGGGTAATACCGGTGGCGGTGGTAATCGCGGTGGTAATGCCGGTGACCGGCGCGCACGCACGCATCCGCCGCGGCGGCGGAAGGAGGACGGCGGTGGCGTTGCGGTTCGACATGGCCGTCAAGAGGACACGATGCACAGGGGCCGTGTCAAGTGCTGCAACGCCACATCCGCGGAAAAATTTCCGTTGCCAAAGAAACAGTTAGCGTGCATGGCCGGGTACGGCACCAGCGTCGGCAACGCCTGCCAGGCGATTCACGGCTGCGCTTTCGCCACCGGATCCAGTACCACCACCAGCAACGTCGCCAGCGGCCCCAGCAGCAGCGACGCCAGCCACCATCCCAGGCCGCTGCGGCCCTTGGCCTGCGCCAGGCCCGCGTTGATCAGCGACAGGGTGCCCCACCCCACGAAGAACTCCGAACTGGCCTGCATGCATCTTCCTCCTTGCGTTTGCCCCTGTTTCCGGGCGCATGCCGCACGCGCGGCGCGGCTGGCCCGCCTGCGCCGGCAGCGCCCCGCCCGGGACCGCTACCTGCGGTCCTCCTCGTACTGCTCGGCCCCGGGCACCGGTGCCAGCCACGGCTCGCGGCGCTTGACCCACAGCTCGTAGCCCGGCACCAGGCCGGACGGGGCCTGCGCCAGCACGCCGAGCTTGATCTCCGCTTCCTTCGCGTCGAGCGAGAACACCGGCGAGGCGCAGGCCTTGCAGGCGCGCTGCCCGCGGAATTCCGTGGTCTGCCCCGCGTGTTCGAAGCGCTCGGCCGGCCACACCCCGTACCAGGTGAACGCCGTACCGCTCTCCCGGCGGCAGTTGGCGCAGTGGCAGATGCCCACGCGCAACGGCTCCCCGCGCGCGAGCACGCGGACCTGGCCGCACAGGCAGGTGCCCTCGTAGGTCTTCATCGCATCGGCGCCGACTGGAGGGAGACACAGCTTGCTACATGCGCTGCGCGGCGTGCCAGCCCGGCGGTGATGCAATGGCGGAGGCCGCGGGCGCAGCGGTGCGGGTTCCGCAGGCCAGGGCCCATGGCGCGGGCGGGAAGGATGGCAGCCCCGACACGATTCGAACGTGCGACCTTCCCCTTAGGAGGGGGACGCTCTATCCAGCTGAGCTACGGGGCCAGGACGGCGGATTGTCGCATGGCGCATGCGCGCGGCCAATCCACCCGGGCAGGGGCGCATTGCACGCCGCGGTGCACCAGGGCGCGCCTGCCGCCATTGCTAGAATCGGCCCACGCAATCCGGCCGGTGCGCGCCAGCGTGGCGCGCACCGGCCTGCATCCACCTTCCAGGAGATTCCATGTCCGCATCGCTGCTCCAGGCCCTGGGCCTTGGCGCCACCAATTCCGGCACCTACCTCGGCGACGGCCGCTGGTCCGACGCCACCGGCGCGGGCGTGCTGCGCCCGGCCAACCCGACCACCGGCGAGGTGATCGCCGAGGTCCACGCCACCACCGAGGTCGACTACGAGGCGGTGATCGCCCGCGCCCAGGAAGCCTTCAAGGCCTGGCGCACCACCCCGGCGCCGCGCCGCGGCGAGGCCATCCGCCTGTGCGGCGAGGCCCTGCGCCGGAACAAGGACGCGCTGGGCTCGCTGGTCGCGCTGGAGATGGGCAAGTCCAAGGCCGAAGGCGACGGCGAGGTGCAGGAGATGATCGACATCGCCGACTTCGCCGTGGGCCAGAGCCGCATGCTCTACGGCTACACCATGCATTCGGAGCGCCCCGGCCACCGCATGTACGAGCAGTACCACCCGCTGGGCCTGGTCGGCATCATCTCGGCCTTCAACTTCCCGGTCGCGGTGTGGAGCTGGAACTCGTTCCTGGCCGCGATCTGCGGCGACGTCTGCATCTGGAAGCCGTCCAACAAGACCCCGCTGACCGCCATCGCGGCGATGAAGATCTGCAACGAGGCGCTCAAGGCCGGCGGCTTCCCGGACATCTTCTTCCTGATCAACGACGCCGGCACCGCGCTGTCGGAGAAGCTGGTCGAGGACCGCCGCGTGCCGCTGATCAGCTTCACCGGCTCCACCCAGGTCGGCCGCATCGTCAACGAGAAGGTCGCCCGCCGCCTGGGCCGCTGCCTGCTGGAGCTGGGCGGCAACAACGCCATCATCCTGGACGAGAGCGCGGACCTGAAGCTGGCGATCCCGGGCATCGTGTTCGGCGCGGTCGGCACCGCCGGCCAGCGCTGCACCACCACCCGCCGCCTGATCGTGCACGAATCCATCTACGACACCGTGCTCGACACCCTGGTCAAGGCCTACAAGCAGGTCGAGGGCAAGATCGGCGATCCGCTGGATACCAACCACCTGATGGGCCCGCTCAACAGCGCCGAGGCCGTGCAGCAGTACCTGGCCACGATCGAGAAGGCCAAGGCCGCCGGCGGCACCGTGGTCACCGGCGGGCGCAAGCTGGACCGCCCCGGCCACTTCGTGCTGCCGACCATCATCACCGGCCTGGACAACAGCGATCCGGTGGTGCAGCACGAGACCTTCGCGCCGATCCTGTACGTGATGAAGTACGGCTCGCTGGAGGAGGCCATCGAGATGCAGAACGGCGTGCCCCAGGGCCTGTCCTCGGCGATCTTCACCCAGGACCTGAAGGCGGCGGAGAAGTTCCTGTCCGCGGCCGGCAGCGACTGCGGCATCGCCAACGTCAACATTGGCACCTCCGGCGCCGAGATCGGCGGCGCGTTCGGCGGCGAGAAGGACACCGGCGGCGGCCGCGAGTCCGGCTCGGATGCGTGGAAGGTCTACATGCGCCGGCAGACCAACACCATCAACTACTCCGACGCCCTCCCGCTGGCCCAGGGCATCAAGTTCGACCTGTAAGCGGCACCCGCGCCGGCGGCGGCCAAGCCGCCGCCGGTCGCACCGCGCGGCTCCGGCATTCCGGCCGGGCCGCGCCCCGCAACCGGCACGTGGCCGTTGCAGCCGGCATGGAGGTTCCAGTGGCGGAAGACCTCAGCCCCACCACCCGCTTCAGCGACCGCGTCGCCGACTACGTCCGCTACCGGCCTGGCTATCCGCCGGCGCTGCTGCAATGGCTGCGCGAGGAACACGGCGTGGACGCTGGCTGGCCGGTGGCCGACATCGGCGCCGGCACCGGCATTTCCGCGAAACTGTTCCTCGATGCAGGCCACCCGGTGGTCGCGGTGGAGCCCAACGCCGCCATGCGCCAGGCGGCGGTCGACTGGCTGGGCAAGCATCCGCGCTTCCGCGCGGTCGATGGCCGCGCCGAGGCCACCACCCTGGACGATGACAGCGTCGGCCTGGTCTCGGCGGCGCAGGCCTTCCACTGGTTCGACCAACAGGTGGTGAAGCCGGAATGGCGCCGCATCCTGCGCCCGGGCGGGCTGGTGGCGGTGTACTGGAACTCGCGCCGGCTGGCCGGCACGCCCTTCCTGGAAGGCTACGAGCGCCTGCTGCGCGAGTACGGGCTGGACTACACCAGCGTGTCCGAGCGCTACGGCGACGACGCGCACATGCGCCGCTGGTTCGGCCGCGGCCTGCGCGGCCTGGCCCGCTTCCCGCATTCGCAGCGGCTGGACCTGGAGGCGCTGCGCGGGCGCCTGCTGTCCTCCTCCTACGCCCCGCGCCCCGGCCATCCCCGGCACGCACCGATGATGGCCGCGCTGGACGGGCTGTTTGCCGCCACCGCGGTGGACGGCCGCGTCGATTTCGATTACGACACGCGCATCTTCGTCGGCACCCCGGACTGAGATGCGCATCGCCGCCATTTCCGACATCCATGGCAACCTGCCCGCGCTGGAGGCGGTGCTGGCCGACATCGCCCGCCGCGGCTGCGACCTCACCGTGAACCTCGGCGACATCGTCTCCGGCCCGCTGTGGCCGCGCGAGACCCTGGAGCGGCTGGTCCCCCTGGACCTGCCCACCATCGCCGGCAACCACGAGCGCCAGCTGCTGGGCGACCCGGCCGGGCTGGCCCCCTCCGACGCCCACGCCCGCCAGGCGCTCACCGCCGCGCAGCTGGACTGGATCCGCGCCCTGCCCCCGCGCCTGCGCCTGGACGAGGTGCTGCTGTGCCATGGCACCCCGGGCAGCGACCTGCAGTACCTGCTGGACGACATCGCCCCACCGGTGCTGGTCGCGGCCAGCGCCCACGCCGCGGCTGCGCGCCTGGACCACCCCGACGCCGCCGGCGCGGCGGTGGTGCTGTGCGGGCATTCGCATACCCCGCGCCAGCTGCGCCTGGACGACGGCCGCCTGGCCTGCAATCCCGGCAGCGTCGGCCTGCCGGCATTCGATACGGAGTACCCGGTGCGCCACCAGTCCGGCACCGGCACCCCGCACGCCCGCTACGCCGTGCTGGAGCGGCGCGGGGGCGGCTGGCACGCCGACCTGGTGGCCGTGGAGTACGACCACCAGGCCGCTGCGCACCGGGCCGCGGAGCTGGGCCGCGCGGACTGGGCCCATGCCCTGCGCACCGGGCGCATGCCCTGAACCGCGGCGGCGCCGCGGGTTTCTGGAATAATCGCCCCTGCGCGCCGCCACGGCCGCCCCGAACCACCCAGGAAACCGAATGAACCAGATCCCCAAGACCAGCCCCCTGGCCGTCACCAGCCTCGTCACTGGCCTGCTCGGCTGGACGCTGCTGCCGCTGCTGGGTTCGCTGGTGGCCATCGTCACCGGGCACATGGCCCGTTCCGAGATCCGCCGTTCCGGCGGCACCCTCGACGGCGACGGCATGGCCCTGGTCGGCCTGGCCCTGGGCTGGGCGCCGGTGGTGCTGGGCCTGCTCGGCCTGATGGTGGTGTTCCTGTTCCTGGGCGGCGTGGCCTGGCTGGCCTCGGTGGGCTGATGTCGATCTATTCCCTGGCCCGGCCCTTCCTGTTCGGCGCCGACGCCGAGCGCGCCCATGGCCTGGGCCTGAAGGCGCTGGAGCTGGCCCATGCCAGCGGCACCATCGCCTTGCTGGCGCGCCGCAGCGCACCGCTGCCGACCCGCGTGCTGGGCCTGACCTTCCCCAATCCCGTCGGCCTGGCCGCCGGCCTGGACAAGAACGGCGCCCACATCGACGCGCTGCTGGCGCTGGGCTTCGGCTTCGTCGAGGTCGGCACCGTGACCCCGCGCCCGCAGCCCGGCAACCCGAAGCCGCGCATGTTCCGCCTGCCGGCGGCTCAGGCGGTGATCAACCGCCTGGGCTTCAACAACGACGGCGTGGACGTGCTGGTGCGCAACGTCGAGCGCGCGCAACGCAAGGGCGGCCTGCTGGGCATCAACATCGGCAAGAACAAGGACACCGCCAACGAGGACGCCGCCAGCGACTACCTGTACTGCCTTGAACGCGTCTACCCGCTGGCCGACTACGTCACCGTCAACATCTCCTCGCCCAACACCGCCGGCCTGCGCGAGCTGCAGGAGGAACAGGCGCTGCGGCGCCTGGTCGGCACCCTGCGCGAGGCGCAGGAGCGGCTGGCCGCGCAGCACGGCAAGCGCGTGCCGGTGCTGGTCAAGATCGCCCCGGACCTGAGCGACAACGACATCGACGCCGCCGCGCGGGTGCTCTCCGACCTGGCCGTGGACGGCGTGATCGCCACCAACACCACGGTCGACCGCGCCCGGGTCCAGGGCCTGCCGCATGCGCAGGAGGCCGGCGGCCTGTCCGGCGCGCCGCTGATGGACCAGGCCACCTTCGTGCTGCGCCGCCTGCGCGCGCGCCTGCCCGAGTCGATCCCGCTGGTGGGCGTGGGCGGCATCCTCTCCGGGGCCGACGCGGTGGCCAAGATGGCCGCCGGCGCGGTCCTGGTGCAGTGCTACACCGGGCTGGTCTACCGCGGCCCGGAGCTGGTGGCCGAATGCGTGGAGGCGATGCGCCGGCGCAAGGAAGCCCCCAGCCGCGGCACCGCCGACGCATGATCCCGCCGGCATGACTGCTCTCTACCAGCTGGTCCGCGACGCGGACCTCACCGCGCGCAACACCTTCCGCGTGCCCGCTCGCGCGCCCTGGCTGCTGCAGGTCAACGACAGCACCACCCTGCCCGAGGCGCTGGTCCTGGACCAGCTGCGCGGCCTGCCGCTGCTGCCGCTGGGCGGCGGCAGCAACCTGCTGTTCGCCGGCGACGCGCCTGGCGCGGTGCTGGTGATGGGCGGCCGCCGGGTGGAACTGCTGCACGACGACGGCGGGCGCGTGCGCGTGCGCGCCGAGGCCGGCGCGGAGTGGCACGGCCTGGTGATGTGGTCGGTGGAGCAAGGCCTGCGCGGCCTGGAGAACCTGGCCCTGATCCCCGGCAGCGTCGGCGCCGCGCCGATCCAGAACATCGGCGCCTATGGCGTGGAGGTCGGCGAGCACATCGCCGCGGTGGAGGCCTGGGACCTGCAGGCCGGTGGCTGGGTGCGGCTGGACCGCACCGCCTGCGCCTTCGGCTACCGCGACAGCGCGTTCAAGCGCCAGCCCGGACGCTGGATCGTGGCCGCGGTGGAATTCGAGCTGTCGCGCACCGCCGCGCCACGCCTGGACTACGCCGGACTGGCCGACGAGCTGGCCGCCATGGGCGCCTCCGCGCCCGGCCCGCGCGAGGTGGCCGAGGCGGTGATCCGCATCCGCCGGCGCAAGCTGCCGGACCCGGCACGGGTCGGCAACGCCGGCAGCTTCTTCAAGAACCCGATCGTGCCGCAGGCGCTGGCCGAGGCGCTGCGCGCCGCGCACCCGGCGCTGCCGGTATTCCCCGGCGACGCGGCCGGTACCCGCAAGCTGTCGGCCGGCTGGCTGATCGACGCCTGTGGCTGGAAGGGCTTCCGCGACGGCGACGCCGGGGTGTCCGCCGGCCACGCCCTGGTGCTGGTCAACCACGGCCGCGCCACCGGCCTGCAGCTGCTGGACCTGGCCCGGCGCATCGCCGCCTCGGTGCGGGAACGCTTCGGGGTGGCGCTGGAACCGGAGCCACGCCTGGTCGGCGCGGACTGGGGAAGCTGATGTCTTCCGCGCGCCGCCCGCTTCCGGTACCGCTGCGTGCCGCGCTGCTGATGCTGGGCAGCACCGCGCTGTTCGGACTGATGGTGGTGGCGATCCGGCTGGCCTCGGCCAGCCTGCACACCTTCGAGGTGGCGTTCTTCCGCAACTTCTTCGGCCTGCTGGCGGCGCTGCCGCTGCTGCTGCGCCACGGCCCCGGGCTGCTGCGCACGCAGCACTTCCCGCGCTACCTGTTCCGCTGCCTGGTCGGCATCTGCTCGATGCTGGCCGGATTCTGGGCGATCGGCCACCTGCCGCTGGCGCAGGCGATCTCGCTGTCCTACTCCACCCCGCTGTTCGCCACCATCGCCGCGGCGGCGATGCTGGGCGAGCGCGTGCGCGCGCGGCGCTGGGCCGCGGTGGTGCTGGGCTTCATCGGCGTGCTGCTGATCGTGCGCCCCGGCACCACCGGCTTCAGCACCGGCACCCTGGTGGCGGTGATGGCGGCGCTGCTGTCGGCGATCGTCGCCATCCAGATCAAGCAGCTGTCGGCCACCGAGCCGGCCGACCGCATCGTGATCTGGACCACCCTGTTGTGGGTGCCGATGTCGCTGGTGCCGGCGCTGGGCGTGTGGACCTGGCCGCAGGGCACCGCCTGGCTGTGGGTGGTGGCCGCCGGCATGTTCGGCACCGGCGGGCACATGCTGTGGACGCGCGCACTGAAGCTGGGCGAGGTCTCGGCGCTGACCCCGATCGGCTTCATGCAGCTGCCGATCGTGGCGGTGTTCGGCTGGCTGCTGTTCGACGAGGCGATCGATGCCTGGACCCTGGCCGGCGCGCTGGTGATCCTGGCCGCCAACGCCTACATCGCGCACCGCGAGGCGGTGCTCGCGCGGCGCGCGGCGACCGGCGCCCCGACCACCGCGGCCAAGCCCGGCGAGTGAGGTGAAAAATTTTTCGGGAAATCCTTGCCCAGCCGCTTCGATATCCAGTATGATGCGCGCCCTGTCGGGGTGTAGCTCAGGCTGGTAGAGCGCTACGTTCGGGACGTAGAGGTCGCAGGTTCGAATCCTGTCTCCCCGACCAATCTTCAAGCGGTACGCAGACCGGCCTCGCGCCGGTTTTTGCTTTCCGGGATCCGGAAAAACCGCAGCCGCCGCGAGGCCATCGCATGCATGCATCCCCTTCCGCAGGCGCGGCCAGGACTTCCGGGCGCGCGCTGGTGCTGGCCGGCATCGTGCTGGCCGCGTTCAACCTGCGTACCGCGGTCACCTCGCTGACCCCGCTGCTGGACGTGCTGGGCCGCGAGTTCGGCTTCGGCCCGGCCTTCGCCGGCCTGCTGGGCATGGTCCCCACCGCCGCCTTCGCCGCCGCCGGCGTCGGCACCCCGCGCCTGGCGCACCGGCTGGGCCTGGAACGCACCGCGGCGCTGTCCATGGGCCTGGCCAGCGCCGGCCTGCTGTGGCGCGCCCTGGGCGGCTCCAGCGCCGCCCTGCTGGCCGCCTCGGCCGTGGCCCTGGCCGGCATGGGCATCGGCAACGTGATCCTGCCGCCACTGGTCAAGCGCTACTTCCCCGAGCGCGTGGGCACGCTCAGCTCGCTGTACATCACCGTGCTGCAGGTCGGCACCATCCTGCCGGCGCTGCTGGCGGTGCCGGTGGCCACCGCGGCCGGCTGGCGGGCGTCGCTGGGCCTGTGGACGCTGCTGGCGCTGGCCGCGCTGCTGCCGTGGCTGCTGGTGCTGCGCCGCGAACGCGAGCCCGGCAGCGAACTGGCGCGGGTGCACGAGGCGGCGGTGCGGCCCGGCGACGCGGCGCCGGAACTGCCGGCGGCCGCCCGCGGCCGGGTCTGGCGCACCGCCCTGGGCTGGGGCATGGCGCTGATGTTCGGCATGACCTCGCTGGTGACCTATGCACTGTT
The DNA here is from genome assembly GCF_003931645.1 of Pseudoxanthomonas sp. SGT-18. Classification (NCBI taxonomy): domain Bacteria; kingdom Pseudomonadati; phylum Pseudomonadota; class Gammaproteobacteria; order Lysobacterales; family Lysobacteraceae; genus Pseudoxanthomonas; species Pseudoxanthomonas sp. SGT-18. The sequence goes on from NZ_RRYJ01000007.1 coordinate 61,802, forward strand.
CACCTGGCTGCCGGGGCTGATGGTCGAGGCCGGCGCCAGCGCCGCGTTCGGCGGCACCATGCTGGCGCTGTTCTCGGCCCTGGGCCTGGCCAGCGCGCTGGTGATGCCGGCGCTGGCCGCGCGCCTGCGCAATCCCTACCCCATCGCCCTGCTGTGCGCGGGCTGCCACCTGGCCGGCTTCGCCGGGCTGTACTGGGCGCCGCTGGCCGCGCCGGTGCTGTGGGTGTCGCTGCTGGGCCTGGGCCCGGGCACCTTCCCGCTGGCGCTGACCCTGGTGAACCTGCGCACGCGCTCGCCGGCCGGCTCGGCGGCGCTGTCCGGCTTCACCCAGGGCGTGGGCTACGCGCTCAGCTGCCTGGGCCCGCTGCTGTTCGGCCTGCTGCACGCGCGCAGCCACGGCTGGGGCGCCTCGTTCGCGTTCCTGGCCGGGTGCGTGCTGCTGATGCTGTGCGGCGCCTGGGCGGCGTGCCGCCCGGGCCACCTCGAGGACCGCTGGTAAGGCCTACTCGTCCGCCTGCGCCAGCAGGTCCGGGTGCCGCACCTGGCCCTCGCCGCGGACCACGAAGCGCTCCACGGTCAGCGCCTCCAGGCCCATCGGGCCGTAGCTGTGCAGGCGCGTGGTGGAGATGCCGATCTCCGCGCCCAGGCCCAGCTCGCCGCCGTCGGAGAAGCGCGAGGAGGCGTTGACCATCACCACCGCCGAGCGCAGCGCCTGCACGAAGCGCTCGGCGTGGCTGGCGTCGGCGGTGACGATCACCTCGGTGTGGTCGGAGGTGTAGCGCTGGATGTGCTCGATGGCTTGCTCCAGGCCGTCGACCACGCGCACCGCCAGGATCAGGTCCAGGTATTCGGCGGCGTAGTCGTCCTCGGTGGCCTCGACCATGTCCGGCACGATCGCGCGGCTGCGCTCGCAGCCGCGCAGCTCGACCCCGCGCCCGCGCAGTTCGCGCGCCGCGCGCGGCAGGAACGAGGCGGCCACGTCGGCGTGCACCAGCAGGGTTTCCAGCGAGTTGCACGCGGCCGGGCGCGAGACCTTGCCGTCGACCAGCAGTTCCAGGGCGATGCCCAGGTCGGCCGGCGCGTCCACGTACTGGTGGCACACGCCCTTGTAGTGCTTGATCACCGGCACCCGCGCGTGCTCGGCCACGAACCGGATCAGGCCCTCGCCGCCGCGCGGGATCACCAGGTCGACGATGTCGTTGAGCTGGATCAGCTCGAGGATGGTTTCCCGGCGCAGGTCCTCGACCAGGGTGACCACCGCCTCCGGCAGCCCGGCCTCGCGCAGGGCGCGCTTGAGCGCGGCGGCGATGGCGGTGTTGGAATGGATCGCCTCCGAGCCGCCTCGCAGGATCACCGCGTTGCCGGCCTTCAGGCACAGCGCGGCGGCGTCGGCGGTCACGTTGGGGCGGGCCTCGTAGATCATCGCGATCACGCCCAGCGGCACGCGCACGCGCTCGACGTGGATGCCGTTGGGGCGGTCGTAGGCGCGGGTCACCTGGGCCACCGGGTCCGGCAGTTCCGCCACCTCGCGCAGCGCGTTGGCCACGCCCTGCAGGCGCTTGTCGTCCAGGCGCAGGCGGTCCTGCATGGCAGCGCCCACGCCCTTGGCCACCGCCGCCTCGATGTCGCGCGCGTTGGCCTCCAGGATAGCGGCCGCGTCGGCCTCCAGCGCATCGGCCATCGCCCGCAGCAGCGCGTTCTTGCCTTCCGTGGACAGTTGGGCGATGGCCAGCGCGGCTTCGCGCGCCTGCAGTGCCTGGGTCTTGATGTCGCTCATGGTCGTTCCCTGCTCCTGGTTCGGTCCGGGCCATGCCGCGCCGGCCGGGGCTGGCGCCGGCTCAGGCCGGCAGCAGCACCAGGTCGTCGCGGTGGATCACGTTGCCGCCGTAGTTGTAGCCCAGGATCGACTCGATGTCGCGCGAGTGGCGGCCGGCGATGCGGGCCACGTCCACCGCCGAGTACTGGCTGATGCCGCGGGCCACGGCGCGCACGCCGCCGTCCCCGCGCACCACCACCTCGACCATGTCGCCGCGGCGGAACTCGCCCTCGGCCGCGACCACGCCGCCGGGCAGCAGCGAGGCGCCCTTGGCCGCCAGCGCGGCGGCGGCGCCGGCGTCGACCACGATCCGCGCCCCCCGCTCCACCGGCGCGTGCCGCAGCCAGTACTTGCGCGCGGCGATGCGGCTGCGCGCGGCGCGGATGCGGGTGCCATGCAGGCGGTCGTGGACCAGCTCGCGCACCACCTCCGGGCGGCGGCCGTTGAACAGCACGGTGTCGATGCCGGCCGCGCCGGCCTTGGCCGCGGCCTCCAGCTTGGTGCGCATGCCGCCGGTGCCCACGGCGCTGCCGCTGCCGCCGGCCATGGCCAGCACTTCCGCGGTCAGCTCGGCCACCTCGGGCACCAGCCGGGCCTGCGGGTTGCCGCGCGGATTGGCGTCGTACAGGCCGTCGATGTCGGTGGCGATGAACAGCACGTCGGCATCGATCAGGGCCGCGACGATCGCCGCCAGGTTGTCGTTGTCGCCCAGCTTGAGCTCGTCCACCGAGACGGTGTCGTTCTCGTTGACCACCGGCAGCGTGCCCAGCGCCAGCAGCTCCTTGAGGGTGGCGCGGGCGTTGAGGTAGCGGCGGCGGTTGCGCAGGTCGTCGTGGGTCAGCAGCACCTGCGCCACCGGGCGCTCGAAGAAGCGCTGCCACAGCTCGATCAGGCGTGCCTGGCCCAGCGCGGCCAGCGCCTGGCGCTGGGCGATGGCGGCGCCGGCCTCGGCCGCGCGCGGCAGGATGGCGCGGCCGGCGGCGACCGCGCCGGAGGACACGACCACCACCTCGCGCCCGGCCAGCACCGAGGAGGACACGAACTGTGCCAGGCCCAGGGCGAAGCGCGGCGACAGCCCGCCGCCATCGGCGGCCAGCAGGCTGCTGCCGACCTTCAGCACGGCACGGCGCCAGGCCGGCAGCGGTTGCAGGTGCAGGGACAGGGCCGCGTCGCTCATGCCTGGCCCTTGCCCCGCGCGGCCAGGGTCCACTCGCGCGCCTCCAGGCTGGAACTGCCGGTCAGCGCCAGCGGATCGGCGGCGGCGACGGCCTGGGCCTCGCCAAGGCTGGCGAGCCCGCGCAGCACGTAGGCGCCGCCGCTGCCGTCGGCGAACGGACCGGAAGCGGCCAGCAGGCCGCGCGCGTCCAGGTCGTCCAGGTACGCCAGGTGCGGCGCGACCACGGCCGGGTCGAAGCCCGGGCGGCGCATGGCGATGACGAGGTAGTGCTTCATGGTGCGTCCTTCCTGTCGGCAAACCGTCGTTGCACTTCCGCGGACGGCGCGCCGCCCGCGTCTACCACTGCGCCAGCCGGCCCCTTACAGGGCGGCCCAGCGCGCTTCCAGCTCGGCCAGGCGCAGGTCCGCGGCCGCGCCGGGCGAGGTGCGCGCGGCCAGGCTGCCTTCCGGCGTGCGCCCCTGCCCCGCGGTGTCGGCGCTGGCCGCGGCGGCCTTGTAGGCCTCGCGGAACGGCACGCCGGCGATCGCGGCCTCGACCGCCACGTCGGTGGCATACATGCCCGAGTCGATCGCCGCGCGCAGCTTGTCCCCGCGCCACTCCAGGTTGGCCAGCAGCGCCGGCAGCAGTTCCAGCGCGGCCAGGCCGCGGGCGAAGCCGTGCACGATCGCGCCCTTGGAGGACTGCAGGTCGCGCTGGTAGCCGGAGGGCAGCGACAGCAGCTGCTCGATCTCGGTGCGCGCGGCGGCCACGCTGGCGTGGGTGGCGCGCATCAGCTCGATCACGTCCGGGTTGCGCTTGTTGGGCATGATCGAGCTGCCGGTGGTGTACTGCGGCGGCAGCGCGACGAAGCCGAACTCGGCGGTGGTGTACAGCGACAGGTCCCAGGCCAGGCGGCGCAGGTCCAGGGTCGCGCTGCCGAGGGCCTCCAGCGCGGCCAGCTCGAACTTGCCGCGCGACAGCTGGGCGTACACCGGGCTGACCTGCATGCGCGCGAAGCCCAGCGCGGCGGTGGTGTGTTCGCGGTCCAGCCTGAGGTTGACGCCGTAGCCGGCAGCCGTGCCCAGCGGGTTGCAGTCCACCAGCTTCAGCGTGTCGGCGGCGCGGATGGCGTCGTCGATGAAGGCCTCGGCCCAGCCGGCCCACCACATGCCGGCCGAGGACACCACGGCGCGCTGGATGTGGGTGTAGCCCGGGATCGGCAGGTCCTTCTCGGCGACGGCGCGGTCCAACGCCACCCGCGCGACCTCGCGCGACAGCTGCGCCACCCGCGCCAGCTTCTCCTTCAGCCACAACCGGGTGGCGACCAGGATCTGGTCGTTGCGGCTGCGGCCGGTGTGGATCTTGCGACCTGCATCGCCCAGGCGCTCGGTCAGGCGCGACTCGATCGCCGAGTGGCAGTCCTCGTAGCGCTCGTCGAGCACGAAGGCGCCGCTGCGGAAGTCCTCGGCCAGGATCGCCAGTTCGCGCTTGAGCCCTTCCAGCTCTTCGGCCGAGAGGATGCCGATGCGCTGCAGTCCCTCGGCGTGCGCGGTGCTGGCGGCGATGTCGTGCAGGAAGAACTCGCGGTCCAGGACCACGTCGTCGCCGGCGAGGAAACGCTGGATCTGCGCGTCCACCGCCACGCCGGGCTTCTGCCACAGCAGCTCAGCCATGGGCACTCTCCTTTAAGGCCGGGATCGACGCCAGCTCGGGCAGTCCCAGCGCGATGTTGATGTTCTGCATGGCCTGGGTGGCCGCGCCCTTGAGCAGGTTGTCGAGGGTGGCCACCACCACCAGGCGCTTGCCGCCCGGGGCCACGGTGAAGCCGCCGATCTCCACGCCGTGGCGGCCGGCGATGCGGCTCACCCACGGCGCATGCTCCAGCACCTGCACCAGCGGCTCGCCGGCGTAGCGCTGCTCGTAGCGCGCGCGCACCCAGTCGGCCTTGAGCGGCTCGGCCAGCCACATGTTCACGGTCATGGTGATGCCGCGGAAGTGCGGGGCCACGTGCGGCATGAACTCCACCGGGACCCGCAGCTGCGCGGAGACCTCGCGCTCGTGGATGTGGTCGGCCAGCGCGTACGGCATCAGGTTGTCGCGCAGCAGCTCGGGGTTGTTGCGGTCCGAGGGCGTGGTGCCGGCGCCGGAGTAGCCGGACACGCCGAAGCACTGCGGCGGGCCGGCCAGGTACTCGAGCATCGGCCAGATCGCCAGCTGCATCGCGGTGGCGTAGCAGCCGGGATTGCTGATCCGCTTCTGGCCCTGGTAGCCGCCGCGGGTGATCTCCGGCAGGCCGTAGTACCAGGCCGGGTCGAAGCGGTGGTCGGCCGACAGGTCGACCACCAGGGTGTCCGGGGCCTGGGCATCGATGCCGGCGACGATCTCGCCGGACTTGCCGTTGGGCAGCGCCAGCACCACCACGTCCGCGCCCTTGGCCGCGACCTGTTCGTGGGCCAGGTTCTCGAAGCGCAGTTCGCCCTGGTAGGCGTCGTTGTGGTCGGCCACGCGCTGGCCGTCCAGCTCGCGCGAGGACACGAACGCCAGCTCCAGCTGCGGGTGGGCCGCCACCAGGCGGATCAGCTCGGCGCCGGTATGCCCGCGGGCGCCGACGATGCCGATGGAATACTTCCTGCTCATGCGTGCGAATCCAGTCGGAACCGGAGGTGGCTGCGCACCCCCGGCCATTCGGTGTCGATGATGGAGAACACGACGGAATCGCGCAGCGTTCCGTCGGCGTGGCGCCAGGCCTGGGGGGATGGCGCGGCCATGTCAGCCGACCAGGGTGGGCTGGCGCGTGCCGCAGTGGGCCACGCAACGCTCGATCCGGTCGAAGCCCCCGATGCCGTACCAGAACACTTTCCACTTCTCCTGCTTGATGCAGCCGTCGGACTCGGCGTAGTAGAAGATGTTGACCTGGTTGTTGTGGCGCGAGCGCCAGAACAGCTCCGGCGTTTCCTCGCGCATCACGTTCCACACCGCCCGGCCCAGGCCCTCGCCCTGGGCGTCGTCCAGCACCGCGAACTTGTCCAGGTAGGTGCCGGCCTCGGTGCGCACCAGGACCACCGCCGCGCGGTAGTTCTCGCTGACGTAGGCGCGCAGCAGGTCGGTGCGCTCGAAGTAGTCCGGCACCAGCTCGCGGCCGAAGCTGGACTCGATCAGCGCCTTCATCCGCGCCAGATCCAGGTCGCGCCACGACTCCACCCGCAGCACGCGCTCGCCGCGGCGCACCAGGGTGCCGGAGCCCTTGTGGGTGAACAGCTCCTTGGCCAGGTCGGCCGGGCGGGTGATCGACACCGAGGACTCCAGCGGCAGGCTGTCCAGCAGGTCCTTGATCTGCTCGATCTTGACCTTCATGCCGCCGTGGATCCACGGCTGCTGGATCAGGTGCTCGTATTCGGTGGACAGGTTGATCGAGTCGATCACCTTGCCCTTCTCGTCGAGCAGGCCGCCGGTGCCGGTGAGGAAGATGATCTTGTACGGCTGCAGTTCGCGCACCAGCTCGTTGGCGGCGAAGTCGGCGTTGATGTTGAGGATCTGGCCGCTGGGGGTCTCGCCCAGGCTGGTGATCACCGGGATCGAGCCGGCGTTGAGGCTGGCCTCGATCGGCGCCAGGTTGACCTTCCTCACCTCGCCCACCAGGCCGTAGGTGGCCTGGTCGAGGTAGTCGGCCTCGAACACGCCGCCGGTGATCGAGGTGGCGCGCACGCCGTTGCGCTGCAGCGCCTCGACCAGCTTGAGGTTGGAGGCCTGGAACACGCGGCGCACGATCGCCAGCGCTTCCGGCGAGGTCACGCGCAGGCCGTTGACGGTCTGCTTCTCGATCCCCGCCGCCGCCAGCTCGGCGTCCAGCTGCGGGCCGGCGCCGTGCAGCACGATCGGGGTCAGGCCGACCTCCTGCAGGAACGCCAGCGAGGAAGTCAGGTCCTCCAGCTCGTCGCGCAGCACCGCGCCGCCGACCTTCACCACCGCGAAGCGCTTGGCGTCGACCTGGGAGAAGCGCTTGAGGTACTGGCTGATCTCCTTGGCGCTGGCCATGCTGGACAGCAGGCGGACGATGGTCTGGCGGGTCTGGATCTGGGTCGGGGTGGCGGGAACGTTCACGGTCGGATGTCGGAGGGAAGGAAGGGCCGGCCCGGGGCCGGCGCGGAAAGGGGTTCGCTCAGCGCGGGCCGTTGATGATGCGGTGGACCGACTCGGCGTAGCCGCGCAGCTGGTCCAGGGTCACGAACTCGTCGGCGGTGTGCGCCTGGGCGATGTCGCCGGGGCCGTACACCAGCGCGGTGTAGCCGCCGGCCGAGAACAGCGAGGCCTCGGTCCAGAAGTCCACGGCGTTGCCGATCGGCAGGCCCAGGGCGTCGGCCACGTCGCGCGCGGCCAGGCGGCGCTCCTCGGCGCGGGCAATGTCGCCGGAGGGCAGGCTCGGGCCGCGGAAGGTCTCCTCGAAGTGCGCCGCGGCCGGCTCGGCGAAGCCGGCGAAAGTGGCCAGCAGCTGGTCCACGTCCATCGACGGCAGCGGACGGAAGCCGAAGCGCAGCTCGGCTTCCGGCGCGATCATGTTGGCCTTGATCCCGCCCTCGATGCGGCCGATGTTGAAGCGCAGGCCGGTGAGGCCGCCGAAACGCGCGTGCGCCAGCGACTGCACGTGGTCCAGCGCGCGGCCGCCCCAGCGCACGGCCTGGTGCAATGCGCTGGCGGCCGCGTCCTGCTGGCCGGAGGCGTGTCCGGCGCGGCCCTTGAAGCGCACCAGCACCGAGGAAATGCCACGGTGCGCCAGCACCGCCTGGCCCATGGTCGGCTCGGCCACCAGCACCGCCTCGTAGGGGATGCCGCGCTCGAGGAAGGCGGCGATGCAGCGCGGGTCGTTGGCTTCCTCGTCGGAGGAGAACAGGAACGCGGCGTCGCCGTCGCCGGCATTGGCCGCGGCCACCAGGGCGGCGGCGGCGCCCTTGATGTCGCACACGCCCAGGCCGAGCACGCGGTCGTCCAGGCGGCGCATGAGGTGCGGGTCGGCGCTCCAGTGCGGCGAGTCCGGCACCGTGTCCAGGTGCACGTTGAACAGGTACTTCGGCCTGCCGCGCACCGCGTACAGGCTGACAGCGCCGGCGCCGTGGTCCACCACCTGCAGCACCTGGAAGCCGGGCAGGTTCGCGCGCAGGTAGTCGAAGATGCCGCCCTCGGCGGCAATCGCGCGCGGCGGGTTGCGGGTGTCGAAGGACACCAGCTTTTCCAGGTGCGCGAGGGTGGATTGGAGCAGGTCGGTCATGGGGGCCGGTGTGTCAGGCGGAAGCGGCCGCGGACTGGTAGATGTCCGGGCGGAGGATTTCCATCAGGGTCTGCGGCCGCGCCAGCGCGGCGAAACCGAACTGCGCGTACAGGCCGTTCCAGTACGCCTCCCGTGACAGGAAACGGTGGATCAGGTCGAGGTCCAGTTCGCTGCGGTCGTTGCTGATGCGCAGTCGGGTCATCGTCACAATCCCTTGCTGAACCCGATGAAGCCGTCCGCACGCGCCCAGCCTTCGCTGGCGTAAAGCGCCTGGGCGGTGGCGTTGTCGACCGTGGTCTGCAGCTCGAGCCGCACCGCCCCGCGCTTGCGCGCGTCCTCGGCGGCCCTGCGCAGCAGCGCCCGGCCCACGCCCCGCCCGCGCGCCTGCGGCGCGACGAACAGGTCGTTGAGCAGCTCGATCGGCGCGGTGCCGACCGAGGTGAACAGCGGATACAGCTGGGTGAAGCCCAGGGCGTTGCCTTGCGCGTCCACCGCCAGCAGCAGGTGCGAGTCGCCGCGCTCCAGGCGCTGGCGCAGGAACGCCGCCGCGCGCGTCGGGTCCGACGGCTGCCCGTAGAACACGCGGTAGCCGTCGAACAGCGCCGCCAGCGCCGGCAGGTCGTCCATGCCGGCGCTGCGTACCAGGATGCGGGCGGCCGCTTCGCTCACGTCAGCGGTTGACCTCGGCCCACAGGGTGCTGCTCATGCCGAACAGCTTGATGAAGCCCTCGGCCTCCTCCACGCCCCAGTCGGCCGACTGGGCGTAGGTGGCGCCCTTGGCGTTGAGGATGTGCGGCGAGCGCACGGCCACCGCGTCGACGCGGCCGCCGCGGGTCTCCAGCACCACCTCGCCGTTGACCTTGGCCTGCGAGGACTTGAGGAAGGCCTCCAGGTCGGTCTTCAGCGGGTCGTGGTAGAAGCCCTCGTACACCAGCTCGATCCACTTGCGCGCCACTTCCGGCTTGAAGCGGTTCTGGTGCTTGGACAGCACCGCCTCCTCCAGCGCGCGGTGCGCGGCCAGCAGCGCGGTCAGGCCCGGGGCCTCGAACACGATGCGGCCCTTCAGGCCGATCACGGTGTCGCCAGTGTACAAGCCGCGGCCGACGCCGTACTGGGCGAACATGGTGTTCAGCCGGGCCAGGATCTTCGCGCCCTCCAGCGGCTTGCCGTCCAGCTCCACCGCCTCGCCCTCGACGAACTTCAGGGTCACCCGCAGCGGCTCGGCCGGCCACGCGCTGCGCGGCGCGCACCAGGCGCGGGCGCCCTCGCCCGGGGCTTCCCACTTGTCGATCTCGCCGCCGGACATGGTCACGCCCAGCAGGTTCTCGTTGATGGTGTAGCTCTTCTGCTTGGCGCGCACCTCGAAGCCGCGCTCCTCCAGGTACTTCTGCTCGTAGGCGCGGGTCTGGGTGTGTTCCTTCTGGATCTCGCGGATCGGGGCGACGATGCGGTAGTCGCCCTGGGCCTTGACCGCCAGGTCGAAGCGGACCTGGTCGTTGCCCATGCCGGTGCAGCCGTGGGCGATGGCGTTGGTGCCCAGCTCGGCGGCGCGCCTGAGCGCGGCGTCGACGATCAGGTAGCGGTCGGAGACCAGCAGCGGGTACTGGCCCTGGTAGCCCTCGCCCGCCCACACGAACGGCTTGACGAAGCCGTTCCAGATCGCGGCCCCGCCGTCGACGGTGACATGGCTGGCCACGCCCAGCTCCGCGGCGCGCTGCTCGATGTAGGCGCGCTCCTCGGCATCCACGCCGCCGGTGTCGGCGAACACGGTGTGCACGTTCCAGCCCTGCTCCTTCAGGTAGGGCACGCAGAAGCTGGTATCCAGGCCGCCGGAGAAGGCCAGGACGATGTCGCGGCTGGCTGCCGCGGGATTCGGGATTCGGGATTCGGGATTGGTGGAAGCAGCTTGTGACATGGGGGCGTCTCTCTCAGAAATCAGTAGTAGGCAATGGAGGGGGGATCCGGTCCCGCTCTTTCGAATCACGAATCCCCAATCCCGAATCACCGGCCGCGCACCAGCGCGGCCATCACCGCCTTCTGCACGTGCAGGCGGTTCTCGGCCTCTTCGATGGCGATGCAGTTGGGCGAGTCCATGACCGCGTCGGTGGCCTTGACGTTGCGGCGCAGCGGCAGGCAGTGGCTGAACACGCCGTTGTTGGTCAGGGCCATCTTGGCCTCGTCGACGATGAAGTGCTTGTACTGGTCGCGGATCGGCTTTTCCGGCTCCCAGTTGCCGAAGTAAGGCAGCGCGCCCCAGCTCTTGGCATAGACCACGTCGGCGCCGCGGTAGGCGTCCTCGATGTCGTGGCTGATGCGGAAGGAGCCGCCGCTCTCGGCCACGTTCTGGTTGGCCCAGCCGATGTAGCGCTCGTCGAGGATGTACTCCGGGGTCGGGCACAGCAGGGTCACGTCCATGCCCAGGCGGGTGGCGATGGTCAGGGCGGAGTTGGCCACCGCGGTGTTCAGCGGCTTGGGGTGGTAGGTCCAGGTCAGGACGTACTTCTTGCCGCGCAGGTCGGTGGTGCCGAAGTGCTCCTGCAGGGCGAGGGCGTGGGCCAGCTCCTGGCACGGGTGGGTGATCGTCTCCATGTTGATCACCGGCACCGTCGAGTACTTCGCGAAGGCCTTGAGCACGCGGTCCTCGCGGTCGTAGCTCCAGTCCTTGAACTTGGGGAAGGCGCGCACGCCGATCAGGTCCACGTAGCGGGCCAGCACGCGCGCCACCTCGGCGATGTGCTCCTCGGTGTCGCCGTCCATCACCGTGCCCAGGTCGAACTCGATCGGCCACGCGTCCTTGCCCGGCTGCAGCACGATGGCGTGGCCGCCGAGCTGGAAGGCGCCCAGCTCGAAGCTGGTGCGGGTGCGCATGGACGGGTTGAAGAACACCAGCGCGATCGAGCGTCCCTTGAGCTCGCTGCCCAGCTTGTTGCGCTTGAACGCGGCGGCTTCGGCGAGCAGCGCATCCAGGTCCGGGCGGCTCCAGTCCTGGGTGTTGAGGAAGTGCTTGAGAGACATCGATCGATCCCTTGCGGTGGTGGCCGGCGGGCCGGCGTGGGGTGATGCTTTAGCTGGAAAAAGTCCTTTGCGCATGAAACCGTTGCCGTGCCAGAAACGAAAAAACCCAGCCTGGGGCTGGGTTCTCGAACGGACAGCACGACACTCCGGTCACCCAGCGGAAAAGTGGGATTCCGGTCGGCGCGCACGCGAGGTCATCCCGGAGGCCATCCGGGCGGCGCTCGCAGCGTGCGGCTGAAGGTCGGTATTCATGGGCCGGCGATGGTCGCACGCACCTGCGGCGCGTGCAAGTCCGCAGGCCGCCTCAGGGGGAATGCGCGGGCTCGCCCACCCAGGGGGTCACCGAGACCCGGATCCGCAGCCGGTTGCCGGGATCCTCGGCCAGGCGCGAGCGGTACTTGGTGCCCTTGTAGACGTAGTCCACGTCGTAGGCGATCGGCCGCTGGAACTGGCGCTCGACCTGGACCAGGCGGCAGTTGGCGCCGCCGCGGGGCGTGGCCGAGACCGGGGCCGGGTCCGGTTTGGCGCGCGGCGCCTCCTCGCGGAACATGCCCTTGACCGACTCCACCATCCGCTCCAGCACCCCCGGGGATTCAGCGCCGGCCTTGCTCGCTCGCGAACGCACCTCCACCACCGGGACGTCGTCGCAGCGCTCCTCGGTGCGGGTGGCGCGCAGGGTCTGGTAGACCGGCTCCACCCGCAGCACCTGGGCGTAATCGAAGCGGACGTTCTCGGCGGGAACGACCCGGACCGGTGCTTCGGGCTGTTCGCCCTTGCGGCTGTCCGGCTCCTGGGCCCCCGCAGCCAGCCCGAACGAGCAGGCCAGGCACAGCACGGGGATTTGCAGCGACAGTCGCATTGGTACCAGTGGGGGGCGAACGGAGGCTCCAGTGTAGGGATCGCGCCTTGAACGCCGCTGAACCGCCGCGCCCCCGCGGCGGCCGCGGGCCGGCCACCCGGTCCGCAGGCTAGAATGCGCGGCTCGTCCCCGGTATCCCGTGCCGATGTCCCTGCGCCTGTACAACAGCCTGACGCGCCAGGTCGAAGCCTTCCAGCCGCTCGATCCCGCCTGCCCCACCATGTACGTGTGCGGGCCCACGGTCTACAACTACGTGCACATCGGCAACGCCCGCGGCCCGGTGGTGTTCGGGGTCCTGGCCGCGCTGCTGCGCCGGCGTCACGGCGCCCTGAAGTACGCGCGCAACATCACCGACGTGGACGACAAGATCAATGCCGCCGCGGCCGAACAGGGCGTGCCGATCTCGGCGATCACCGAGCGCTTCGCCGCCGCCTACCGCGAGGACATGGCCGCGCTGGGCGTGGCCGGCGACTTCGCCCCGGACATCGAGCCCACCGCCACCGGCCATATCGCGCACATGATCGCGATGATCCAGGGCCTGATCGAGGCCGGCCATGCCTACGCCGCCGAGGGCCACGTGCTGTTCTCGGTGGCCAGCTTCGCCGACTACGGCCGCCTCTCGCGCCGCGACACCGAGGAGATGCTGGCCGGCGCCCGGGTCGAGGTGGCCCCGTACAAGCGCGACCCGGGCGACTTCGTGCTGTGGAAGCCCTCCAGCGACGACCTGCCCGGCTGGGATTCGCCCTGGGGCCGCGGCCGCCCGGGCTGGCACATCGAGTGCTCGGCCATGGCCGAGGCCCACCTGGGCACGACCATCGACATCCACGCCGGCGGCATCGACCTGCAGTTCCCGCACCACGAGAACGAGATCGCGCAGAGCCAGTGCGCCCACGGCGGCGCGCCGTTCGCCCGCTTCTGGCTGCACAACGGCATGCTCAACTTCGGCGGCGCCAAGATGAGCAAGTCGCTGGGCAACATCGAGAAGGTCCACGACCTGGTGCGCGCGCACCCGCCGGAGGCACTGCGCTACGCGCTGATGTCGGCCCACTACCGGCAGCCGCTGGAGTGGTCCGACGCCCTGGTCGAGCAGTCGGTGCGCACCCTGGACCGGCTGTACGGCACCCTGCGCGACCTGGCCGGCGTGGACGCACAGCCGGCGATCCCCGCCGCGGTCGAGGCGGCGCTGGACGACGACATCAACACCCCGCTGGCGCTGGCCGAGCTGGCCCGCATCGCCGGCGAGGCGCGCAAGGCGACCGACGCCGGCGAGCGTGCGCGGCTGAAGTCCGAGCTGCTGGGCGCCGGCCTGGCCCTGGGCCTGCTGCAGCAGGCGCCGGAAGCCTGGTTCAACCGCGGCGCCTCCGGCGAGGACGACGCCCGGATCCAGGCCCTGGTGGACGAGCGCAGCGCGGCCAAGAAGGCGCGCGACTTCGCCCGCGCCGACGCCATCCGCGACCAGCTGGCGGCCGAAGGCATCCTGCTGGAGGACACGCCGCAGGGCGTGCGCTGGAAGCGCGCCTGACGCGCCTGCGGATGTCCGGCCATGGATGACCGGCCAGTGCGATCCCAGGCCCGCCACGTCGCGCCATGGACGGCCACACCATCAACGAGAAACCCGTGACCACTACCCCCTTCCCGCTCGAACCCACCGCCGCCGAGGCGCAGGCCGCCATCCGCGACGAGTTCGCGTTCTTCGCCGACTGGGCCGAGCGCTACCAGTACCTGATCGACCTGGGCCGCAAGCTGCCGCCGTTCCCGGAGGAATGGAAGACCGAGGAACACCGCCTGCACGGCTGCCAGTCGATGGTCTGGATCGTGCCGCAGGGCAACCGCGATCGCCTGGAGTTCCATGCGATCAGCGACTCGGCCATCGTCTCCGGCCTGATCTACCTGGCCCTGCGGGTCTACTCCGGCCGTCCGGCGGAGGAAATCCTGGCCACCGAGCCGGACTACATCGCCGACATCGGGCTGGCCAGGCACCTCTCACCGACCCGCAGCAACGGCCTGGCCTCGCTGCTGGCCTTCATCCGCGACACCGCGCGCGCCCAGGCCTGAGGTGGAAGCGGCTCCGGAAAGCCTGCTCCGTTCGCCGCTGCGCGAAGGCAGCTTCCGGATCCTGCTCGGCTACCGCCTGTTCGCGATCCTGTCCTATCAGATCGTCGCGGTCACCGTCGGCTGGCACGTCTACGAGCTGACCCGCGACACCTTCGCCCTGGGCCTGGTCGGCCTGGCCGAGGTGCTGCCGTACATCGGCATGGCCCTGTTCGCCGGCTACCTGGTCGACCACCTGCCCAAGCGCCGGCTGGGCGCGCTGGCCACCGCCGGGCTGTGCGCCACGGCCGTGCTGCTGATGCTGGTCGCCGCCGGCCGCATCGCGCCGGGCGCCACCTGGCCGATCTACGCGGCCATCGTCCTGACCGGGCTGGTCCGCGCCTTCCTCACCCCGGTGTACACCGCGCTGTTCGCGCGGGTGCTGCCGCGCGCCCAGTTCGCGCGCGGCGCCAGCATCGGCAGCGTGGTGTTCCAGGGCGGACTGGTGTGCGGCCCGGCGCTGGGCGGCGTGCTGGTCGGGCTGGCCGGCAAGACGGTGGCCTACGGCGTGGCCGCAGTGCTGGCAATGGCCGCCGGCGCGGTGCTGCTGGCGCTGCGGGTGGACGAGCCGCCGGCGGAAGGGCCGCGCGCGCCGGTGTTCGCCAGCATCGGCGAGGGCCTGCGCTTCGTGTTCGGCAACCAGGTGATGCTCGGCGCGCAGGCGCTGGACCTGTTCGCGGTGCTGTTCGGCGGGGCGATCTCGCTGGCGCCGGCCTTCATCCGCGAGATCCTGCACTACGGTCCGGAAGGGCTGGGCATCCTGCGTGCGGCCCCGGCGCTGGGCGCGGTCGTGGTGGGCCTGGTGCTGGCGCGGCACGCGCCCGGGCGCAACGCCGGGCGCCTGTTGCTGTGGGCGGTAGCCGGGTTCGGGCTTTGCATCATCGGCTTCGGCCTGTCGCGGCACTTCTGGCTGTCGGCGTTCTTCCTGCTGCTGTCCGGCGCCTGCGATGGCGTGTCGGTGGTGCTGCGCTCGACCATCATGCAGCTGGTCACCCCCGACGGCATGCGCGGGCGGGTGGCCTCGATCAACGGCATTTTCATCGGCTCGTCCAACGAGCTGGGCGCGTTCTACGCCGGCTCCATGGCGCGCCTGCTGGGCCTGGTCCCGGCGGTGGTACTGGGCGGCTGCGTCACCCTGGGCGTGGTCGCCACCACCGCGGTAAAGGCGCCGCGGCTGCGGCGGCTGGATCTGCGCAAGCTCTGACCTACCCGCACCCCGCATGGCCCGACAGGACCGACGGCCTTGCCGGGCCGCCGTCAGGTGACGTGCGGCGGTGGCGGAGACGACCGCTGTGGGGTGCCGCGGACTCCGGACGGAGCCGCGCCGCACCGGGGCATGGCATCGCGCGACTCCGCGTCCGGCTCCAGGGCGGAGGTGAGGGTCGTGGTGCCAGCGGCGTTGGAGAAGCGCCGGCCCGCGTCCCCGGACGCGGGCGTCCGGCGGCATGGGCGCAGTGGCGCGCGCACATGCCGGCCCACCCCGTCGGCGAGGACTGGAAAAACAAAGCCCGCCGTGAGGCGGGCCTTGTCGCCATGCTTGCGGGAGCGGGCTTACTCGCCCTGCTGCTTCTGCAGGTGCTCCCAGCGCTCCTGGGCATCGATGGTGCGCTCGGCGGTCAGGCGCGCCTCCAGGCGCTCCAGGCCGATTTCCTCGCCGGTGTCGACGCAGTAGCCGTAGTCGCCGGCCTCCAGGCGCTTGAGCGTGCTGTCGATCTTGCCGATCAGCTTGCGGTAGCGGTCGCGGGTACGCAGTTCCAGCGAGTTCTCGGTCTCGCGGGTGGCACGCTCGGCCTCGTCGCCGATGTCGCGCACTTCGTCCTTGAGGTTCTCGATGGTCTGCTTGGACTCCTCGACCAGGTCGGCGCGCCACTGCAGCAGCCGCTGCCGGAAGTACTCCAGCTGCAGCGGGTTCATGTACTCCTCGTCGGGCGAGGGCTTGTAGCCTTCCGGAAGGATGGGACGTCCGGTGGCTTCGTCGATCTTGTATTCCACGACCTTCCTGCGGGTGGGGGCCGGGCTCACATTCTCGGGCTTTTTGGACACCACGGCGACGGCGACCTTGCCCGGGGTACCCGGGGGAGTCGGGACCGGCTTGGCCGGAGCGTTGGAACTGGGGGATTTCGGTGCGGGCACTGGCTTGTCTTGCAGAGTTGCGGCGACCGGTGCCTGGTGGACCTTGCGGGTTTCCGGCTGGGCGGTCGCGGTAACGGGTGCGGTCGTCCTGGCGGACTTGGCGGCGGGGGTTTTGGTCTTGCTGGCCGGCTTGGGAGCAGCCGGGGTGGCGACCTTGCGGGGGGCCTGCTTGGCAGCCTTGGCCGGGGTCGCCTGCCGGGCGGTGGTCTTCGCCGCCGCGGCCTTGGTGGTGGGCTTGCTGGTCCGGGTTGCCGCCGCCTTCTTCGCGGGCGCGGCCTTGCTGGCAGCCACCTTCTTCGCCGGAGCCTTCTTCGCCGGCGCCGCGGCCTTCTCCACCGCAGCCACCTTGGCGGGCTTCTTCGCCGCCGGCTTGGCGGCCTTGGTCGCCTTGGCCACCGCCACCGCCACCGCCTTCTTGGCGGGCTTGGCGACCTTGCCGGCCGCCACCTTCTTGGCGGCAGGCTTGGCGGTCTTCCCTGTCGCCTTGGCAACGGGGGAAGGCTTCTTGGCCGGCTTGGCGGCCTTCTTCACGGGTTTCTTGGCAGCCACGTACGAAGGTTCCTCCGAAGTTTTCCCCGCCTCAGCGGGAAAGCGCGCCTTTATAGCCCACCCCATCCCGGGCGGCAACCTCACGGGGTGGCGGGTATCATGCGGCGGTGATCACACGCCTGCTCATCATGATGCTGCGCTTTTACAAGCGCTTCATCAGTCCCATGCTGGGGCCGCGTTGCCGGTTCGTGCCCAGCTGTTCTGAATACGCGATGCAGGCGATCGAGCGGCATGGCCCGCTGCGCGGCAGCTGGCTGGCCGCCCGCCGCATCGGCCGTTGCCACCCCCTCCATCCGGGCGGCTACGACCCCGTCCCTGACCGCCCGCACGATTCCTGCCAAGGACACCATTGATGCCCTCCATCCTCATCACCAATGCCCGCCTGGTCAACGAAGGCCGCCAGACCGAGGGCGACCTGCGCATCGAGGACGGCCGCATCGCGGCCATCGGCAGCGGCCTGCAGGCGCGCGCCGGCGAGCAGGTGGTGGACGCGGCCGGCCGCTGGCTGCTGCCGGGCATGATCGACGACCAGGTCCACTTCCGCGAGCCGGGCCTGACCCACAAGGGCGACATCGCCAGCGAGTCGGCCGCGGCCGTGGCCGGCGGCCTGACCAGCTTCATGGACATGCCCAACACCAACCCGCCGACCCTGGACGCGGCGGCGCTGGAAGCCAAGTACGCCGCGGCCGCCGGCCGCGCCTGGGGCAACCACGGCTTCTACCTGGGCGCCAGCAACGACAACCTCGAGGCGGTGCGCTCGCTGGACCCGAAGGCCGCGCCGGGCATCAAGGTGTTCATGGGCGCCTCCACCGGCAACATGCTGGTGGACGACCCGGAGACCCTGGACGGGATCTTCCGCGAGGCCCCGACCCCGATCATCACCCACTGCGAGGACACCCCGACCATCGACCGCACGATGGCCGAGTTCAAGGAAAAGTACGGCGCCGACGGCCTGACCGCCGCCATGCACCCGGACATCCGTTCGCGCGAGGCCTGCATCAAGTCCACCCGCCTGGCCATGGAGCTGGCGCGCCGGCACGGCACCCGCCTGCACGTGCTGCACATCTCCACCGCCGACGAGCTGGCCCTGTTCGAGCGCGGCCCGCTGCTGGGCGCCGACGGCAAGGTGCGCAAGAAGATCACCGCCGAAACCTGCATCCACTTCCTGCGCTTCGACCGCGCCGACTACGCGCGGCTGGGCAACTTCATCAAGTGCAATCCGGCGATCAAGGACGCCTCCGACCGCCAGGCCCTGGTCCAGGCCCTGGTGGACGACGTGATCGACGTGCTGGCCACAGACCACGCCCCGCACACCCTGGAGGAGAAGCAGAAGCCCTACCTGCAGGCGCCTTCCGGCCTGCCGCTGGTGCAGTACGCGCTGCTGGCGGCGATCGAGCTGGTGCACGAGGGCAGGCTGGACATCACCCGGGTGGTGGAGAAGGCCAGCCATGCCCCGGCGCGGCTGTTCGACGTCGCCGAACGCGGCTTCCTGCGCGAGGGCTACTGGGCCGACCTGGTGCTGGTCGAGGACAGCCCGCTGACCGTGCGCCGCGAGGACGTGCTGTCCAAGTGCGGCTGGTCGCCGTTCGAGGGCACCACCTTCCGCTCGCGCATCGCCTCGACCTGGGTCAACGGCCAGCTGGCGTGGAACGGCCGCGAGCTGGTCGGCGCCCCCGCCGGCCGCCGCCTGGAGTTCGAGCGTTGATGCGGCCGGTCCTGCGTGCCGCGCGGCGGGCGCTGCTGGCCGCGCTGCTCCTGCTTGCCCTGCCCGCCCCCGCCCGGGACGACACCCGGGTGGTGTTCCCGGCCAGCGTGCCGCAGGGCGCGATGGTGATCGGCAAGGTGCCGCCGGGCAGCCGGGTCGAGTACGCCGGACGGGTCCTGCGCACCACCGGCTACGGCACCGTGGTGTTTGGCATCGGCCGCGACGAGGCCGGGCAGGTCGAGGTCGCGGTGGTGCGCCCGGATGGCGTGCGCAGCGTCGAGCGGATCGCGGTCAGCCCGCGCGACTGGCCAGTGCAGCGGGTGGACGGAGTGCCACCGAAGACGGTCGAGCCGCCGCCGGAGATCGCCGCGCGCATCGCCCGCGAGCAGGCCCAGGTCACCGCCGCGCGCCAGCGCGACGACGACCGCGCCGACTTCGCCCAGCGTTTCATCTGGCCGGTACAGGGCCGCATCAGCGGCCGCTTCGGCCACCAGCGCGTGTACAACGGCAAGCCCGGCTCGCCGCATTCGGGGATGGACATCGCCGCCCCCAACGGCACCCCGGTCAAGGCCCCGGCCGCCGGCGTGGTGACCTTCGCCGCCCCGGACCTGTACCTGACCGGCGGCACCGTGCTGCTGGACCACGGCTTTGGCATCAGCTCCAACTTCCTGCACCTGTCGCGGATCGACGTGAAGGTGGGCGACCGGGTGGAACAGGGCCAGGTCGTTGGCGCGGTGGGCGCGACCGGACGCGCGACCGGTCCGCATCTGCATTGGGGGATGAACTGGTTCGATGTGCGCATCGATCCCCTGCTGGTGCTGGAGCGCCCCTGAAAAAGGTGGTTCACCAACGCTGCGCGCAGCGGCGGGTTCATCTAGACCGCGATCCCTGGGATCTTGGTGTACATCGGGGCGCGGTTCGATGTGCGCATCGACCCCTTGCTGGTGCTTGAGCGCCCCTAGGCTGGCTGTTCACCAGCGCTGCGTGCGGCGGGGGGTTCATCTCCACCGCGGTCCCCGGGTACGCCGGGCGCAGTTCAATGTGCACGTTGCCCGTCGCTGGTACTTGAGTGCTCCTGGGCTGATTGTTCACCAACGCAGCGCGCGGCGTGTTCGTCATACCGCACACGCGGCGGAGATGTGATTTGATGCCACGCTCCCCCGCTTCTGGTACAGAAGCGGGATGAGCCAGCATCCCTGCCCTGCCCTCCGGTCCCTGCCCGCCATCCGCATGGCCGGTCCGCTACTGCTGGCCGCCACCTGCGCCTGCGCGGCTCCGCCAGCGCAGCGCGCTGCATCCACCGCTCCCGACACCAGCGGACCTATCGCCAGCAAACCTCCCATCGAACAGCCGCCCGGCAAGGACCTCCCCCGCCCCGGCCAGCCAGGCTACGAGGTCCCTGGCAGCCGCATCGTGGTGCCGACGCGGATGCAGCCTGGCAGCCAGGCCACCGCGAAGGTCCCTGTCGGGTCGATCGTCGAGGCATTCGGCACGCGCACGGAAGCCACCGACGGACGGGTCCTGCTGCAGGCGCCGACCACGCCCGGCCGTTACGACGTGCGCGTGACAGCGCCGGACAGGCCGCCGATGAAGCTGGTGGTCGAAGTCGCAACGCCTTGAATCTTCGAACCCGCTGCAAGCATTGCTTGCAGGCCATTGTCCTGAACGCAAACTAAAGCTAGTTTCACTGGGCACGGTCTCGATGCCGTGGCGCTTCCCAGCACAAGGACAGCAAATGAACACGAAGTTCCCGATCCGTGGGCGCAGGTCCCGTGGACACTCCGCCTTGGCGCTTGCCATCGCTGCCGGAATCTCCTCCCTGGCCGCACTGCCGGCCACTGCCGCCACCTTCGACAGCCTGGAGCAGCACGCGGCAAAGGCCGCGGTTGCCAATGCGTTCCGCATGACGCGGCCGCAGGTCGAACGTTCGGCCACTTTCGTGCTGCCGCAGGATGCTTTCAGCCGCACCTGGCAGGCGGTCACGCCCGGCAACCCGGGCGACCCCGCATCCTGGGCCGACGAGGAGTTCCAGGGCGACTGGGGCCTGGCCGCGATCAATGCCCAGCACGCATACGCGCGCGGTCTCAGCGGCGCCGGTATCCGGCTGGGCCTGCTGGACACTGGCGTCAGCTTCGCCGACCACACCGAATTCGCCGGCAAGGACCACCGCGGCCTGGAGATGGCCGACCTACTGGAGGATGGGACGCGCTGCAGCTCCACGACCGTGCTTGGCGGCCCTGACGCCTGCTTCTATTCCCGCGGCGACCAGAGCGCGATCATCGCCGAGTGGTGGGATCCGGAGCTGCAGGACTATTTCCCCAACCCGGCCAACGACTACCTCTGGGACAACACGTTCCTCTACTTCAATACCCACGGCATGCACGTGGCCGGCACCATCGCCGCCAACCGCGATGGCGATGGCATGCACGGCGTGGCCTTCGGCGCCGACCTGAGCGCGGCGCGCCTGTTCAACGACTCGCTGACCGTGGTCGACCTGGACTGCATCTTCCTCAACGACTGCCTGGAACTGGGCACCAGCGCCAGTGCCAGCGCGTTCGAGCACATGTACGACCAGGCGATCGCGCAGGGCGTGCGCGCGATGAACCACAGCTGGGGCTACACCTACTACGCCTACACCCCGGAAGTGGCGGAGGCCTACCACGACCTGCTGATGGCCGACCCGCGCATCGGCGCGATCCACCAGGCCATCGCCGACGCCTCGCTGCAGTCGGGCATGATCCAGGTGTTCTCCGCCGGCAACACCAACGTCATCATCCCGACCCCGGCCCAGAGCCCGGAGCCGACCCTGCCGGCCACCCTGCCTGCGATCATCCCGGAGATCGAGCAGTACTGGGTCAGCGTGGTGAACCTCAACGAGAACCTCACCCTCAGCAACCGCTCGATGAAGTGCGGCATCTCCGCACAATGGTGCATCGCGGCGCCCGGCACGAACATCCTCTCCACCGTGCTCGACGAACGGGGCAACGAGGATGGCGACTGGCTCGGCGACTGGGAGTTCGACGAGGCCGGCAACCTGCACCTGGTCACCGGCGACCGCACCGGCGACCCGGCCTATGAACTGAACTCCGGCACCTCGATGGCCGCCCCGCACGTCACCGGCGCGCTGGGCCTGCTGTTCGAGCGCTTCCCCTACCTGACCGGCGCCCAGGTGCGCGACGTCATGCTGACCACCGCCACCGACCTGGGCGAGGAAGGCGTCGACGAGATCTACGGCTGGGGCCTGCTGAACCTGGAGAAGGCGATCGAGGGCTACGGCCTGCTGCGCGTCGACACCAACGTGGTCATGGACGTGGCCGCCGGCGGCAACAAGGTCTGGCAGGGCGGCGCCTGGGACGACTGGACCAACGACATCGGTGGCCCGGGCCGCCTGACCAAGTCCGGCGCCGGCTGGCTGCGCCTGTCCGGCGACAACAGCTTCGCAGGCGCGACCGTCACCTCCGGCATCCTCGAGTTCGACGGCGACAACAGCCTCACCGGCGACGTCCGCGTCGAAGGCGGCACCCTGGTGGTCAACGGCAGCTTCACCGGCAGCCCGCTGGACGTGCTGGGCGGCGTGGCCGTGATCAACGGCAGCTTCGGCGGCGCCCCGACCTTCGTCGGCGCCAACGGCACCATCGGTGGCAGCGGCGTCCTCGGCGACACCCGCGTGGAAGGCACCATCGCCCCGGGCAACTCGATCGGCACCCTGACCATCGACGGCAACTACGTGCAGGAAGCCAACGCACGTTTCATCGCCGAACTGCTGCCGCCGGACCAGGCCGACCTGCTGCGCGTCACCGGCACCGCCACCCTCAACGGCGGCACCCTGGTGGCCAGCAACCTGTCGGGCAACGACTACGTGCTGGGCCAGACCTACCAGATCCTGTCGGCCGAGGGCGGCATCACCGGCGGCTTCGCCGGCATCGATGGCTCGGCGATCTCGCCGTTCCTGTCGCTGTCGCTGCTGCAGGCCGCCAACACGGTCAGCATCGACGTGGCTCGCGGTGCGTCCCTGGCCAGCGCCGGCACCACCGCCAACCAGCGCGCCGCCGCCGCAGCCGTGGATGTCCTGGCGGACAGCAACACCCTGGTCCTGACCGCCACCCAGCTGTCGCTGGCCGAAGCCCCGGCCGCGTTCGACAGCCTGAGCGGCGAAGTCCACGCCAGCGCCCGCCAGGTCCTGCTGGAAGGCAGCCGCCTGGTCCGCGACGCTGCACTGGATCGTGCCACCGGCGGCGGCGCGTTCGGCCGCCAGGCCGAGGGTGCGACCGGCGCCTGGGTCCAGGTCCAGCACCAGGGCGGTGACTTCGGTGGTGACGGCAACGCCGCCGAGGTCCGCTACAACAGCGACGCGGTCCTGGTCGGTGTCGACCACGTGTTCGGCGGCTGGCGCGTTGGCGTCTTCGGCGGCGCCGGCGACAGCGACTTCAACGTGGGCGAGCGTGGTTCCCGCGGCGAGTCCAGCAACCGCCACGCCGGCATCTACGTCGGCAACGCGTGGGGTGCGCTCGGCCTGACCGCCGGCTACAGCCAGAGCTGGAACCGGATGGAGATCGACCGCAAGGCCGGCTACCGCGGCTTCAGCGACGCGCTGTCCAGCCGTTACGACGCCGACACCAGCCAGCTGTTCGCCGACCTGGGCTACCGCTTCGATGCCGGTTCCATCGGCATCGAGCCGTACCTGCAGTACGCCCGCGTCGAAGTCAGCACCGACGGCTTCAGCGAGAGCGGCGGCGCCGCGGCGCTGGCGGGCCGGGGTGGCGACGCCACCGTGGACATGACCACGGTGGGCCTGCGCTTCGGCGCCGACCTGTCGGCGGAGAACCAGGAGCAGAGCTGGCTGAGCCTGCGCGGCAACCTGGGCTACCGCCATGCCGACGACCAGGTCCAGCGTGCGCAGCTCGCGTTCGCCGGCGGCCAGTCGTTCGAGGTGTCCAGCCCGGCCATCCGCGACAACGCCCTGCTCGCCGAGTTCGGCGTGGCCGCGCGTACCTCGGCCAACAGCCTGCTGGAGCTGGGCGTGAGCCACCTGGAGTCGGACGACGCGGTCGACACCGGCGTCAACGCCCGGTTCACCATCAACTTCTGACCGCCGTGGAACGGAAAAGGGCGCGGCCTCGGCCGCGCCCTTTTTCATGCCCGCCATCCTGGCGCGACTGCGCCGGCAGGGACGTACAACCGCTGGATCAGGCGGCCGGGCCGCTGCCGCTCACGCTGGCCACCGCGTCGTGCGGGTGCAGGCTCTCGAAGTGCGACACCGTGGCTTCGTAGCGCTCGATCCGCGGGTCGGCGGACAGCACCGAGGCCACGCGCCGGGCGGCGTCCTCGCAGAACATCAGGTTGGCGGCGTTGAGTTCGGCGAAGGCCTGCTCGTCCTCGCGCTTGACCGCGGTCTGCACCGGGGTGCCCAGCGAGGCCTCCAGGGCGTCGATCAGGGCCACCAGCGGCAGTTCGTCGAACTGCGGGCGCAGCTCCACGCGGACCCTGGCCTCGCTGCGCTGCGCATGCGGGGTGGCCGCCATGCCGCGCTCGGACGACAGCCACTGCGCGATCTCCTCCACCCGCAGCGCCTCGGCATCGCCGAAGTCGGCACGCAGGCGCGCGGCATTGGCCTGGCGCGACAGCGCCGCCGAGCACGGGCAGGTGCTGGAGTACTCCAGGGAGAATCCGAGCACCAGCTTCAGGTGACCATCCTCCAGCAGCGCCTCGATCTCCACCGGGTAGCGCTTCCAGCCGGCGTTGTCGCTGCGCAGGGCGCGGCGCAGCAGCAGCGCATCGTAGCGCAGGCGCAGGCGCGCGCGGGTGGCCAGGCCGGCCTGGGACTCGACGCTGTCCTGCAGGATGTGGCGCAGGCCGGCCGGGGTGACCTCGTGCCGGGCCAGCTCCTGCTGCAGGCGCAGGTACAGCCGCGACATGTGGATGCCGCGCTCGCCGGCGCGGTGCAGGTTCACCGACAGGTCGGCCTGGGCCGCGACCTGGACATGGCCGCCGGCGCCGTCGGGCACGCGCACCGGGATGGCGATGCCTTCCATGCCAACCCAGTCCAGCGGACGGGCCAGCGCGGCCGGCTGGTAGGCGACGTCCGGCAGCAGGTCGCCGGCGCGGGAGAGAGCGGGAGCGGGAAGGGACATGGGAGGGCTGGGGAAGTTCGGGGAAGCATCCGGCCTGGCCGCGGCGGCAGCCGTCGAATGGCCGTGGAAGCGGGAAGGACCGGACTGTCGTTGCCGTGCATTGTAACGGCTGGGGCCGGCCGGCCCGGCCGCGGCGGCGGGACGGAGTGTGCCGGCCGGTACCGCCGGTTCAGCCGCGTGCGGCGCGCCAGGAATCCCAGAGGATGCGCAGCGGATGCGCCTGGGCGCGGCGCCCGGCTGCCTGCGGCCGCAGCCGGCCGCGGGCCAGCACCGCCCAGATCCGGCGCGGCGCGGCACCGGCCACCCGTGCCGGCCAGTCCTGCAGCAGGGCCGCGGCCCATTGCCGCTGGGCGCGCTCGGCCTCCGCCGTGCCCTCCCCGCCCAGCAGGCTCAGCGGCACCGCCGCCTGCCCGACCTCGGCCAGGCGCGAGGCCAGCACCTGCGCCGCCAGCTGCTGCGGACGCGCGGCCGGCCCGCCCAGCACCACCGCCTCCACTTCCGCCACCGCCGCGGCATAGCCCTGCAGCGCGGCCAGCGCGGCCTGCGGATCGGCGGCGCGGGCACGGGCGGCGACCAGGTCCGGCAGCGCCGCGGCCAGCCGCTCCCAGGGTGCCGGCAGCGGCTCCAGCATCCGCCCGAGCGGATGCCGCGAGCGGTGCCCGGCCCAGTCGGCCAGCTCGGTGGCCCACCAGCCCAGCTTGGCGTCGGCCGGCAGCGGGTCGCCGGCGATGTTGAGGATGTCGTCGAATTCCTGCAGCAGGGCGAACCAGGCCAGCACGCGCCCGCGCTCGGCCTGCGGCACGAACACCTCGGCCACGGCCCACTCCGGCCAGCGCTGCCGCCATTTGTCCAGGAAACTGTCGAGGGCCGAGGGTGTGCTCATGGAAACTCCGGCGGGCATGCCCGCGGGCCGGCGCCGGGCGCCGGCGGTGGGGTCAGCGGCGCGGCCAGGCGGCCGGCGCGACCAGTTCGTGCGGCAGTTCCGCCACGCGGTCGGCCCGCCAGGTGAGCGGGTCCTCGCCGTCCAGGCGGTAGCCCCACAGCACCGCGATCGAGGGCATGCCGGCGCCCTTGGCCGCCAGCACGTCGCGTTCATCGTCGCCGACGTAGACGCAGTCGGCCGGGTCCGCGCCCAGCGTGCGCGCGGCCTCCAGCAGCGGCAGCGGGTGCGGCTTGCGCTCGGCGTAGGTGTCGCCGCCGACCAGCACCGCGCAGCGCTCCTGCCAGCCCAGCCCGGCGACCACGTCGCGGGCCAGGTACTCGGCCTTGTTGGTGACGATGCCCCAGCGCGAACCGGCGGCTTCCAGCGCGGCCAGCATCTGCTCGATGCCGTCGAACAGGCGGCTGTGGCGGCCCAGCTCCTCGCGGTAGACCGCCAGGAACTCGGCCACCAGCGCATCGCGCGCCTCGCCCTCTGCATCCGGGAACAGCACCGAGACCATGGCCCGCGCCCCCTTGGACACGTGCTTGCGCAGCATCTCCGCATCCACCGGTCCCTGCCCGCGCGCTACCAGCATGCGGTTGGCGGTGGCGACCATGTCCGGGGCGCTGTCCAGCAGGGTGCCGTCCAGGTCGAACAGCGCCACCGGCGGGAACCCGCCGCCCTGCCCCACCGCAGCCGTCACGGCTTCACCGCGCAGGCCAGGTAGTTGACCGAGGTCTGCCGCGACAGCCGCGCGCGTTGGCGCAGCGGGTCGTAGAACAGGCCGCTGACGTCCTCCAGCTGCAGGCCGGCATCGCGCAGCCAGGCCGCCAGTTCGGAGGGCTTGATGAAGTCGGCATAGCGGTGGGTGCCCTTGGGCAGCAGCCGCGCCACGTACTCGGCGCCGACGATGGCCAGCGCGAACGCGGCCGGGGTGCGGTTGAGCGTGGACAGGAACAGGCGGCCACCGGGCCGCAGCAGCCTGGCGCAGGCGGCGATGATGGCACCCGGGTCCGGCACGTGCTCGAGCATCTCCATGCAGGTCACCGCGTCGAAGCTGCCCGGGCGTTCCCCGGCCAGCGCCTCCACCGACTGCACCAGGTATTCGACCTGCACGCCCGATTCCAGCGAGTGCAGGCGCGCGACCTTGACCAGCTCCGGGGCCAGGTCGGCGGCGGTCACGCGCGCGCCGGCGCGGGCCAGGGCTTCGCTGAGGATGCCGCCGCCGCAGCCCACGTCCAGCACCGTGCTGCCGGCCAGCGGCACGCGGCTGGCGACGTAGTCCAGGCGCACCGGGTTGAGCACGTGCAGGGCCCGCTGCGGGCCGTCAGGGTCCCACCAGCGGTTGGCCAGCGCGGCGAACTTGTCCAGTTCGGCCTGGTGGTAGTTGGCGCTGGTGGCGGCTTCGGCGTGGGTCGTCATCGTCATTCCTCCGCGAGGCGGCCATTGTAGGCCAGCCGGCCGCGACGGCCGCGCGAGGCGCGGCCGCGGTTTGCAGGATTCAGCGGCCGAGCGCGGCGATGCGCTGGCGCCACTGGCGGGCGTTGGCGATCAGGGCCGCGGTGTCGATGTCCACCAGCTCGCGCGCGTCCAGCTTGCGGCGGCCGGCGATCCACACGTCGCTCACCTGCTGGCGGCCGACCGCGTAGACCAGCTGCGACAGCACGTGGTGCAGCGGCTGGGCCTCCAGCGCCGACAGGTCCACGCACACCAGGTCGGCCTCCTTGCCCGGTTCGATCGAGCCGATGCGCTCGCCGAAACCCAGCGCGCGGGCGCCGCCGAGGGTGGCGGCGCGCAGCGTGGTGGCTGCGTCCAGGGCGGTGGCGTCGTTGGCCACGGCCTTGGCCAGCAGGGCCGCGGTGCGCAGCTCGCCGAACATGTCCAGGTCGTTGTTGCTGGCGCAGCCGTCGGTGCCGATCGCCAGGTTCACGCCTGCGCGCTGCAGGGCGCAGGCCGGGCAGAAGCCGGAGGCCAGCTTGAGGTTGGACTCGGGGCAGTGGGCCACGTGCACGCCGCGCTCGGCGCACAGGTGGATCTCGGCCTCGGTCAGCTGGGTCATGTGCACCGCGATCAGGCGGTCGTTGACCAGGCCCAGGCGGTCCAGCCGCGCCAGCGGGCGCTGGCCGTATTCCTTCAGCGAGTCGGCGATTTCCTGCGCGGTCTCGTGGGTGTGCAGGTGGACCTGGGTGTCGAGCTGGTCGGACAGCATCCGCACCCGCTCGAAGTTGGCGTCGCTGACGGTGTACGGCGCGTGCGGGGCGAACGCGGTGGCGATCAGCGGATCGTCGCGCCACTGGTCGTGGACCTCGCCGGCCTTGTCGAAGTACTCGTCGTCGCTGCGCGCCCAGGCGGTGGGGAAATTGATCACCGGCAGGCCGACCAGGGCGCGGAAGCCGTGCTTCCTGTAGACCGCGGCCTGCACGTCCGGGAAGAAGTAGTTCTCGTTGGCGCAGGTGGTGCCGCCGCGCAGCATCTCGGCGATGGCCAGGGCCATGCCGTCGGCGACGAAGTCCGGCCCGATCACCGCGGCCTCCACCGGCCAGATGTGCTGCTGCAGCCAGGTCATCAGCGGCAGGTCGTCGGCGACGCCGCGCAGCAGGGTCATCGGGTTGTGGGTGTGGGCGTTGACCAGGCCCGGGATCAGCGCCGCGTCCGGGCGCTGCACCACCTCGGCCGCGGCGAAGCACGCGCGCGCCTCGGCGGTCGGCAGCACGGCCACGATCCTGCCGCCGGATACGGCGACGGCGTGGTCTTCCAGGACCACGCCGTGCGGTTCGACCGGGACGACCCAGCCGGCTTCGATGAGAAGGTCGCAGGCCTGGGGGGAAATATCGGTCATGCGCTCCTGCTCACTCATTCCTGTTGCGGGTGGACATCATCCCAGCGCGGGCGGGATGCGTCACTACGTCGCTTCACGCTGGCGAAGGGCCCCACGGCAGCCGGACGGCTGTGAGACCCGGGCCCATTGGCTTTCAAAGGACTGGCGCCCGTCGGGCAGCTGCGCAGCCGATCCGCAAGCCACCGTCGGTGCCTGATTGCGCGCCTGGTGCCAGCCAGGACCACTGGCTCCGGCTTGCGCCGGGACGACGGGAACCTGGGGTTCCCGCGTCGCAGGGCCCCGGGAAGGCACGGGAATCCCGCTGCCTAAGCCATCCGCCTGCGGCGGCGCCGTTCGCGGGGAAGACGATCCGGGGCCCGCGTCGCGGGCGCCTGGCGAGAGGCGCCGGATGCGGCCTTCGCCGGGATGACGATCCGGCAAGCCCGCGGCCGCCGGCGGCGGCCACGGGCCGGATCGTCACTTCACGCGGGAGACGTACTCGCCGGAGCGGGTGTCAACCTTGATCACCTCGTCCTGGCCGACGAACAGCGGCACGCGGACCACGGCGCCGGTCTCCAGGGTGGCCGGCTTGCCGCCGCCGCCGGAGGTATCGCCGCGCACGCCCGGGTCGGTCTCGACGATCTTCAGTTCGACGAAGTTCGGCGGGGTCACCTGGATCGGGGTGCCGTTCCACAGGGTCACCACGCACTGCTCCTCGCCCTTGAGCCACTTGGCGGCATCGCCCACGCCGTTCTTGTCGGCCTGGACCTGCTCGAAGGTCTCCGGCTGCATGAAGTGCCAGTACTCGCCGTCGTTGTACAGGTACTGCATGTCGGTATCGACGACGTCCGCGGCCTCGACCGAATCGGTCGACTTCATGGTGATTTCCTGCACGCGGCCGGTGCGGATCTGGCGGTACTTCACGCGGGTGAAGGCCTGGCCCTTGCCCGGCTTGACGTACTCGGTGTCGGTGATGATCGCGGGTTCGTTGTTGACCAGGATCTTCATCCCGTTCTTGACGTCGTTCATGCCGTAAGAGGCCATGGGAACTCCTTGGGTATGGCGAGGCCGCCACCTGGCGGCCGGCAGTTGGAAGCGGCGGTTAGAATGTAGGCGCCCGCCGTCGCCGGCGGGCCGTCCTCCAGACCGCACATGATACCCGCAGCCCCCACGCCCATGCAGCCGGACCCCGCGCCGGCGCCTGCCCCCGCCGCCGTTCCCGCCACCCCACGCTGGCAGCGCCTGTGGCGCGAGGCGGTGCGCGACCCGCGCGAGCTGCTGGCGATGCTCGGACTGGACGCGGTCGCGGCCGGGATTTCCGACGCCGCCGCGGCGCAGTTCGCCATGCGCGTGCCGCGCGGGTTCGCTGCCCGCATGCGCCCCGGTGACCTGCACGACCCGCTGCTGCGCCAGGTCCTGCCGGTGGTGGACGAGGAGCGGATCGTGCCCGGCTTCGCCCTGGACGCGGTCGGCGACGGCGCGGCCAAGAAGGCCGACGGCGTGATCCAGAAATACCGCGGCCGCGCCCTGCTGGTGGCCACCGGCAGCTGCGCGGTCAACTGCCGCTACTGCTTCCGCCGCCATTTCCCCTACGCCGACGAGACCGCCGCGCGCGACGGCTGGGCCGGCGCGGTGGCGGCGATCGCGGCCGATCCGGGCATCGACGAGGTGATCCTGTCCGGCGGCGACCCGCTGTCGCTGGCCACGCCCAAGCTGGCCGAACTGAGCGCGCAGCTGGCGGCAATCCCGCACATCCGCCGCCTGCGCATCCACAGCCGCCTGCCGGTGGTGCTGCCGGAGCGCGTCGACGAGGCCTTCGTGGAGTGGATGTCGGCCCTGCCCTGGCCGGTGGCGTTCGTGGTCCACGCCAACCACGCCAACGAGTTCGACGCCTCGGTGGACCAGGCCCTGGCGCGCCTGCGCCGCGCCGGCGCCCAGCTGCTCAACCAGGCGGTGCTGCTGCGCGGGGTGAACGATTCGGTCGACGCCCTGGCCGAGCTGTGCGAGCGCGGCTACGCCGCCGGGGTGCTGCCGTACTACCTGCACCAGCTGGACCGGATCCAGGGCGCGGCCCACTTCGAGGTCGACGACGAGCGCGCCCGCGCGCTGCACCGGCAGCTGGCGGCGCGCCTGTCCGGCTACCTGGTGCCGAAACTGGTGCGCGAGGTCCAGGGCGACCCGGGCAAGCGCCCGCTGTGACCCCGGCGCCACCTCAGTCCTTCAGGCCCCACAGCAGCATCGCGTCGCCGTAGGAGAAGAAGCGGTAGCGCCGTTCCACCGCGTGGCGGTAGGCGGCGAAGATCCGCTCCTTGCCGGCGAAGGCCGAGACCAGCATCAGCAGGGTGCTCTCCGGCAGGTGGAAGTTGGTCACCAGCGCGTCCACGCTGCGCACCTTGTAGCCTGGGAAGATGAAGATCCGGGTCTCGCCCGCGAACGGCTGCAGCTGTCCATCGCGCATGGCACTTTCCAGCGCGCGCACCACGGTCGTGCCCACCGCGATCACCCGGCCGCCGGCGGCGCGGGTGCGGCGCACCTGGGCCACCAGCTCGGCGCCGACGTTCAGCCACTCGCTGTGCATGGTGTGCTCGCGCACGTCCTCCACCCGCACCGGCTGGAAGGTGCCGGCGCCCACGTGCAGGGTGACGTGGCCGAACTCCACCCCGCGCTCGCGCAGGCGCTGCAGCAGGGCGTGGTCGAAGTGCAGGCCGGCGGTGGGCGCGGCCACCGCGCCGACCTCGCGCGCGAACACGGTCTGGTAGCGCTCGGCGTCGGCCGCGTCCGGCTCGCGCTGGATGTACGGCGGCAGCGGCAGGCGCCCGACCCGGGCCAGCCACTGCTCCAGCGGCTCGCCGACCTCGAAGCGCACGACGAAGAACGCGTCCTCGCGCCCCAGCACCTCGGCCTGGCCGCCGCCGTCCAGCACGATCCGCGAACCCGGCTTGGGCGACTTGCTGGCGCGCATCTGCACCCGCGCCTGCGCGTCCGGCAGCAGGCGCTCGATCAGGATCTCGACTCGGCCGCCGCTTTCCTTCTGTCCGAACAGGCGCGCCGGGATCACCCGGGTGTCGTTGAACACCAGCAGGTCGCCGGGCTGTAGCAGGTCCGGCAGGTCGCGCACGTGCAGGTCGGCGAAGTCGCCCTCGCCGGGCGGCACCACCAGCATCCGGCTGGCCGAGCGCTCGGCCAGGGGCGCCTGCGCGATCAGTTCCTCGGGCAGGTCGTAGTGGAAATCGGACTTCTTCAAGGCAGTGCCGGCGCTTGGGGGGCCGGTATTGTACGGCCGCGCGCCCGCCCGGCCGGCCTTCAGCGCTCGAACTTGGTCGACAGGATGATCGAGGACGAGGTGCGCTCCACGCCTTCCAGCGCGCCTATGCGGTCGGTCAGCTCGTCCATCGCGCCCACGTCGGCGGCCACGCCCAGCGCCACCAGGTCGTGGGCGCCGCTGACCGAATGCAGCGCGCGCACCTCGGGCATGTCGGCCAGGGCCTTGACCACCGCCGGCATGCGCTTGGGCGAGACGGTGATGAGGATGTGGGCGCGGATGCGGTCGCGCTCGTAGCCGTCGTCCAGCCGCACCGAATAGCCGCGGATGACCCCCTGCTTCTCCAGCCGCTCGATCCGGCTCTGCACCGTGGTCCGCGACAGCCCCAGCCGGCGCGCCAGCTCGGCGGTGGACTGGCGTGCGTTCTCGCGCAGCAGGGACAGCAGGCGCTCGTCGGCGACAGATAGTTTCATGTCGACAGCATTTTTCGTCGGATCGACGAAATCCTACCGCTTATTCGCCTGATCAGCGCTGCCAAGTGACGATACGGCCCCCTTAAGATGGGGGTGAACGCGCCCCGCGCATCCTGCCGGGCGACCACCGCCCCGCCGGGGCCGGCTCCAGCGACAGCCTGTCGCCCTGCCGTCCCGGCCCGAACCGGAGGCCTGCCATGTCCGTTCTCGCCCCCCTTGCCCCGCTGCGCGCCCACGCTGGCACCCGCCTGACCACCGGCCTGGATGACGCCGCGCTGGAGCGCCTCGCCGCCGGGCACCCGGACCTGGTCGCGGCCATCGCCGCCGCCGGCGCCGAATACACCCGCCAGCGCGAGGACCTCGCCGACCTGTTGGACCTGGACGAGGAAGCCCAGATCGCCGCGCTGCAGGAAGGCTTCGTCAACTTCTACGCCGACGACTGCGTGACCCCGTACGTCGCCCTGGCCGCGCGCGGCCCGTGGGTGGTGACCCTCAAGGGCGCGGTGCTGTACGACGCCGGTGGCTACGGCATGCTCGGCTTCGGCCACGCGCCGCCGGAGGTGCTGGAGGCGATGGGCCGGCCGCAGGTCATGGCCAACATCATGACCCCGAGCCCTTCGCAGCGCCGCTTCGTCCAGGCGCTGCGCGCCGAGATCGGGCACAGCCGCGGCGGCTGCCCGTTCGAGCGCTTCATGTGCCTCAACTCCGGCTCCGAGGCCGTGGGCCTGGCCTGCCGCATCGTCGACATCAACGCCAAGCTGCAGACCGATCCGGGCGCGCGCCACGCCGGCGCCACCATCAAGCGCCTGGTGGTCAAGGGCAGCTTCCACGGCCGCACCGACCGCCCGGCGCTGTATTCGGACTCCACCCGCCGCACCTACCGCCAGCACCTGGCCAGCTACCGCAACGAGGATTCGGTGCTGGTGGTGCCGCCGTACGACATCGCCGCCCTGCGCAAGGCCTTCGCCGACGCCCAGGCCAACGGCTGGTTCATCGAGGCGGTGTTCCTGGAGCCGGTGATGGGCGAAGGCGACCCGGGCCGCGCGGTGCCGGTGGAGTTCTACAACGCCGCGCGCGAACTGACCCGCGCCCACGGCAGCCTGCTGCTGGTGGACTCGATCCAGGCCGGCCTGCGCGTGCACGGCGTGCTGTCCATCGTCGACTACCCCGGCTTCGAGGGCATCGATCCGCCGGACATGGAGACCTACTCCAAGGCGCTCAACGCCGCCCAGTTCCCGCTGTCGGTGCTGGCGGTGACCGCCGATACCGCCGCGCTGTACCGCAAGGGCGTGTACGGCAACACCATGACCACCAATCCGCGCGCGCTGGACGTGGCCTGCGCCACCCTGGGCCTGCTCACCCCGCAGGTGCGCCGGAACATCCGCGAGCGCGGCGCCCAGGCCGTGCAGAAGCTGGAGGCGCTGAAGGCCGAGCTGGGCGGGCTGATCACCAAGGTCCAGGGCACCGGCCTGCTGTTCTCCTGCGAGCTGTCGCCAGAGTTCAAGTGCTATGGCGCCGGTTCCACCGAGGAATGGCTGCGCATGCACGGGGTCAACGTGATCCACGGCGGCGAGAACTCGCTGCGCTTCACCCCGCACTTCGCGATGGACGAGGACGAGCTGGACCTGCTGGTGTCCATGGTCGGCCGCGCCCTGCGCGAAGGGCCGCGTCGGGAGCAGGTGGCGGCCGCCTGAGGGCGCGAGTCGCTTGAAGGGCTAAAACGAGGCTCAAGCGCTGACTTCGGGAAGGGGCCGCCGTGCCTTGGGCATGCGGCGCGCCCCTCGGGACGGCGGACTCCCTCCGAAGTCATGCAACCGGAAGCCCTGCCGTTGCCGCCTCACTCCCCTCGGTACCGCTCCAGCGCCCGGCCGATCAGCGCCCTGGCCTCGGCCGCATCGCCCCAGCCCGACAGCTGCACCGGGTTGCTGCCTTCCGGCAGGTCTTTGTAGATCCGGAAGAACGCCTCGATCCTTTGCCGCTCGATCTCCGGCAGGTCGGCCAGGTCGCGGATCCGCGCATAGGTCGGATCCACCTTGTCGACCGGCACGCCGACGATCTTCTCGTCGTGCTCGCCCTTGTCGAGCATGCGCAGCACTCCGATCGGGCGGAAGCGGAGCAGCACGCCCGGATGCAGGGGCTCGCGGGTCAGCACCAGCGCGTCCAGCGGATCGCCGTCGCCGGCCAGGGTCCGCGGCATCGAGCCGTAGTTGGCCGGGTAGACCACCGGCATCGACTGGAAACGGTCGACGAACAGCAGGCCCTCCTCATTGATCTCGTACTTGGTGAAGCTCCCGGCCGGGATCTCCACCGCCAGCAACACCTCCTCCGGTGCCTGCCTGGGCTGGGACGCCTGCAACGGATGACGGACGGGCGCCTGCTCCTGCCCGGCGAGAGCCGGCCAGGACAGGCAGGAAAGCAGCGCCACCGCGGCGACGCGACGGATCAGCACGTGCATGGGTTCGGCTCCTGGGGAAACGGGTGGATTCGACCGGCGGCGAAGCGGCGGCGCATCACTCCCAGCACCGGTCGGCACGCCCCTTGAGGGTCCGCGCGCGGGCGCAGGCGCGCTCGCCGATGCGGCCGTCGGCCTGCTCGACCAGCCGGGTCGCCCCGCCCTCGCGCACCAGTTCGAAGGCGTCGTACAGGCGGCCGGTCGCGGTGCGCGATTCGTAGCGCAGGCGTGCGCCGTCGAGCCGGATCACCTGGAACAGCTGGGTGTCCTCGGCCACCGGCGCCATCGTCGCGCGCGCCTCGGGCGAGAGCCGGTACTGCTTGGCGCCGGCCACCGAGACCAGGTACTGCGGCGTCGCCTGGCCGGCCCGCAGCCCGCCGCGACGGCCGTAGACGTGGTCGTGGCCCTGCAGCACCAGGTCGACCCGGCGCCGCTCCAGCACCGGCAGCACGTGTTCGCGCAGCAAGGCGTTGTCGCGGTCCTGGCGCGGCGAGAACATCGGCTGGTGGACCATGACGATGCTCCAGCGTCGCGGGCTGTCGGCCAGCACCGCGTCCAGCCAGCGCGCCTGGTCCCGGGCCGTGCCCAGGTCGAGGGCGGAGGTGCCGTCGAGCACCGCCACCCGCACGTCCTGGTAGTCGAACCAGTAGCTGGTGCCGCGCGCACCCGGCGCGCCGTTGCCGGGCAGGGCGAACACGACCGGCCAGTGCGCGCCGAGCACGCGACGTTCCTGCGGCGTGTCCTCGAACTCCTCGAAGTACTCGTGGTTGCCCGGCGCCGGAGCGACCACCATCGAAGTCGGCAGCGCGCCGAGGGAGGCGAACCATTCGCCCCATTCGTTGTCGTCCTCGCCGTCGCCGCCGTTGACCAGGTCGCCGGCGAACAGCGCCAGGCGCGCGTCGGGGGCGTGGCGCATGGCCTCGCGCAGCACTCGCGTGCCCAGGCTCAGGTTCTTGTTCTGTGTGTCGCCGAAGTACAACAGGGTCAGCGGCGCATCCGCGGCCGCGGCGGTGCGGGTGTGGAACCAGGCGCTCCAGCTGCGGTCGCCCTGCACCCGCCAGGCATACAGGGTGTCGGGCTGCAGCCCGCCAACCTCGGCCCGGTGCTGGTGCGCAAGCCCGTTCTCGGTCCGCAAGGGGGTGCTGCTCGCCAGCAGCCGGCGCGGGCTGCCCATGTCGGGCGAATCGCCGGCGACCACGATCTCCAGCGCGGGCGAGCGTACCGAGGCGTCGGTGCGCCAGGCCACCGCGAAGCCGGTAGCCGCCTGCTGCAGGGGCGAGGCGACGATCCGGTCCGGCGCGCCGGTCGGTGCGTGCCAGGCGGCGCCTTTCGGGACCTGGGTGTTCGGCTCGGGCGCGGCGTCGCGGGCCTGCAGCGATGCGCAGGCGGCGGCCAGCAGCAGCCCGGCGGCAATGCAGCGGATCAGCGGGCGCATGCCGGCAGCTTCAGCGCGGCGGCGATGTCGCGCCAGTCGAACGCGGCCACCCCCAGGTCCAGGTGCGAGGCGTACAGCACGCCCTGCGGGAAGCGCGCATCGCCGCGCTCGTCCAGCCAGATGCCATCGGTCAGGCCGGTGACCTCGCCCGCGAATGAGCCCGCGTGCGCCAGGCTGCGGCGGTCGAACAGGTGGAACACGGTGCGGTCGGCGAACTGGTCGCTGCCCACCCACCAGCCGCTGCCATCCGCACAGCGCAGCAGGGCGATACCCTCGGCCTGGGCCCGGTACTGGCTGGCGCCCACGTCGCGGCCGCGGTAGCGGCCCTGCAGGTCGTACTCGCGCAGGCGGGTGCCGGTGGGCACGTCCTCCTCGGCCACCAGCAGGCGGTCGTGGGCTTCGTCGCCGAACAGCGACTCCGGCACCCGGATCGCGCCGGCGGCGCTGGTGTCGCCGAAGGTCCCGGCGGCGCGCGCGCTCCAGCCGTCCGCGGCCTGGACCACCTCGTAGCGGCGGAAGCGCCGGTCCAGCTGGTCCAGCGGCGGCACGATGTCGTCGCCCTGCGCGTCCTCGCCGGCCATGTAGGCGTCGCTGACCAGTACCTCGTAGCCCTGGCCGCGGTGGCGCACCCATAGGCCGTAGGGCTGCTGCAGCCCGTCCTGGCCGAAGCTCAGCAGGGGCGCGAAGTCCGGCAGGGAGAACATCTGCACCCGCCGGTTGTCGCGCTCGACCACGAACAGGTAGCGGTCGTCGATCGTGGCCACGCCGTTGGGCCTGCGCAGCTGGCCCGGGCCCGTGCCCGGACCACCGACGGTACGCAGGCGCCGGCCGTTGTCGCCGTCGTAGACCACCAGCCGGTCGGTGGCCTTGGCGCTGGCGACCAGCATC
The DNA here is from genome assembly GCF_003931645.1 of Pseudoxanthomonas sp. SGT-18. Taxonomy (NCBI): domain Bacteria; kingdom Pseudomonadati; phylum Pseudomonadota; class Gammaproteobacteria; order Lysobacterales; family Lysobacteraceae; genus Pseudoxanthomonas; species Pseudoxanthomonas sp. SGT-18. The sequence goes on from NZ_RRYJ01000007.1 coordinate 98,770, forward strand.
CGCTTGCCGTCCTGGATCCAGCTGGCCGGCGAATCGATGTTGTCCTCCGGCGTGGGCGGGGTCAGGAAGGCTTCCTTCACCACCACATGCGGTACCTGGTGGTCGCGCAGCAGGACGTCGTCGGCATCGTACTGGTCGGGTTCGCGGTCCGGCACGGCGGCGGTCGGCGTAGTCGAGCAGGCGGCCAGCGGCAGCATGGCAGCCAGCCAAAGGCAGGAAGACAGGCGCAACTTCATGGTTTCCCCAGCATGGTTCCAAGACAGGTGCCGCATCGTATGAAACGATTGTGACAATCCTGAGAACCGACACGCCGCTGTCATCGCCCGCCCACGTGTCACACCGGTGCCATATCCGGCGGTGAAAGTTCCGTTCATTTACCACCCCACGGAACTTCCTTTCGATGAAACGCAACACGCTCGCCATCTGCCTTTCGCGCGCCCTCGCCTGCGCGGTCCTGCTGCCCCCATGCGCCGCGCTCGCCGCCCCGGCACCGGCACCGGCACCGGCACCGGCACCGGGGCCGGCCGCCGCCGCCGCGGGCGAGCCCAAGCAGTTGGACGCGGTCGTGGTCCAGGGCGAGATCGCCTACCGCAACCGCGCCCCCGACATCGAACCGACCCTGGTCTACGACCTGGAATACTTCCAGCGCTTCGAGCCCAACACCGTCGGCGACATGCTCAAGCGGGTGCCCGGCGTGGGCTTCGTCGGCAGCGACATCATGGAGTACGACGGCGCCCAGCTGCGCGGCCTGGGCGGCGGCTACACCCAGGTGCTGATCAACGGCAAGAAGGTGCCCGGCGCCGGCGACGACCGCTCCTTCTACGTCGACCGCATCCCGGCGGAGATGGTCGACCACATCGAGATCAAGCGCAGCGCCAGCGCCAACCGCAGCGGCGACGCGATGGCCGGCGCGATCAACATCGTCCTGCGCGACGCCTACGTGTTCGACGGCAGCTACGTGCGGATCGGCGCCAACCGCTGGGACGACGGCGAGGTGAACCCGACCTTCGGTGCGGTGACCTCGTTCGAGGCGCTCGGCGGGCGGCTGCTGGCCGGGGTCAACGTCCAGGACCGCTACCGCTCCAAGTTCAAGCGCTCCGACCGCTTCACCGACGACACGATGGAGGAGAAGGTCAGCTGGGAGGACCAGACCGAGGTCAAGGACGGCCGCGACTACTCGGCCAACCTGAGCTACACCGCCGAGGTCGGCGAGACCGGCCGCTTCGGCGTCGACGCCTTCTACGTCAAGACCGACCGCGACGTGACCGAGGTGTCGTTCGAGGAGGAAGTGGACGACGACGAGGTCGAGAACAAGCGGGTGCCGGGCCTGAATCCCTACGACCAGAAGAACTACGGCATCGGCCTGGACTACCGCTTCGACATGGCTGGCGGCACCACCCGGCTGAGCCTGGACCACGCCCGTTTCGAGGATTACGAAGGCACCACCGAGGGCGAGCACGTCTACGTCGGCGATGCGGCCGGCTGGGACGAGACCTGGAGCATCGACGGCGCCGAGTGGGACGAGACCGTCTACGAGGCCGAGGCCATCGACGCCAAGGACAGCGAGACCGGCTTCACCCTGGCGCATACCCGTCCGCTCGGCCGGGCCGAGCTGCAGTTCGGCATCGACGTGCGCAACAAGAAGCGCGAAAGCCTGGTCACCAGCTACGAATGGGAGGCCGACGAGGAAGGCCAGGCCGCGCCGGCCTTCCCGGCCGACTACGCCCTGGACGGCAGCGTGGCCTCGGTGATCGAGGAGAAGCGCGTGGACCCGTACGTCATGCTCAGCGGCCGCGGCGAGGTCTTCGCCTGGGAAGCCGGCCTGCGCTACGAGACCACCCGGGGCCAGGTGAAGTACATCGAAGACGGGGAAAGCGAGGGCCGCATCGACAAGAGCTACGACCAGTTGCTGCCCTCGGTGAACCTGCGCTGGGACGTGACCGATGCCGACCGCATCAGCCTGTCGCTGGCCAAGACGGTCAAGCGCCCGAACTTCAACGAGCTGATCCCGGGCCTGCTGGACGGCGAGTTCGGCGACAACGACTACATCGGCAACCCGGAACTGGAGCCGGAGACCGCCAATGGCATCGACCTGGGCTTCGAGCACCGCCTGGGCCGGCGCGGCGTGGTGGGCCTGAACTTCTTCTACCGCGACGTCAAGGACCTGATCGAGCTGGTCAACACCGGCGCGCCCAGCGAGGCGGCGGTCGAGGACTACGAGGACGACATCGCCGACATGGTCGACGACGGCGACTACGCCAGCGAGGCCGAAGCCATCGCCGCCAACCCGTTCGAGGCCGAGAGCTGGTTGTTCACCTCGGCCAATGTCGGCGACGGCAAGGTCTACGGCTTCGAGTTCGACCTCTCCACCCCGCTGTCCGCGTTCGGCATGGACGACACCGGCGTGTTCCTGAACTACTCATGGGTCGACTCCCGGGTCGATGACTTCATGGGCCGGCGGCGCTTCAACGACCAGGCCAAGAGCACCTTCAACATCGGTTTCATCCAGGACCTGCCGGCCCTGGCCGCCAGCTTCGGCCTGACCTACCGCAGGCAGGGCGACGCCTACGCCCGGTTCCTCGGCGAGGAAGCCATCATCCGGTACGGCGGGGAACTGGACGCCTTCGTCGAGAAGCGCTTCGGCCGGAACTTCTCGGTGCGGCTGTCGGCCAACAACCTGCTCGACGCGAGCAAGGACGAGTTCTTCGACAAGTTCAACACCCTCGAGGACCAGCTCGACCGCGACTACGACGAGTACGAGCTCGAGACCGAGGAAGCCGGGCCCAGCTACCAGCTGGTGATGCGCATGGCGTTCTGAGCCGCGCACCGGGTGGAGCCGGCGCAGCGCCGGCTTCGCCTTTCCGCATCGACGCGTTTGCTGCAGACTTTCCAGGCCCCCATACCTGCAGGCCCGCCATGAAAGCCGTCGAAGTCCACCATCCGCTGGTCCAGCACAAGATCGGACTGCTGCGCTCGGCCGAACTGAGTACCAAGGGCTTCCGCGAACTGGTCACCGAGCTGGCAACCCTGCTGGCATACGAGGCCACGGCGGACCTGGCCACCGAGGAGGCGACGCTCCAGGGCTGGGCCGGCCCGGTGCAGGTGCGACGCATCGCCGGCGCCAAGATCAGCCTGGTGCCGATCCTGCGGGCCGGGCTGGGCATGCTGCCTGGGGCTCTCGCCCTGATTCCTGCCGCGCGCGTGAGCGTGGTCGGGCTGCAGCGCGACGAGGAAACCCTGCAACCGGTCCCCTACTTCGAACGCCTGACCGGCCGGCTGGACGAGCGCGACGTGCTGATCCTGGACCCGATGCTGGCCACCGGCGGTTCGCTCATCGCCACCATCGACATGCTCAAGCGCGCCGGTGCCCGCCGCATCCGCGGGATATTCCTGGTGGCCGCACCCGAGGGCCTGGCGGCGGTGGAAGTCGCGCACCCGGACGTGCAGATCTACACCGCCGCCATCGACGAGCGGCTCAACGACAAGGGCTACATCCTGCCCGGCCTGGGCGACGCCGGCGACCGCATCTTCGGCACCCGGGTCGACTGATCCGGCGTCCGGATCCGGCGGCTTCGCGCGCCACTCCCCGGCCCGTCGCGGGCCATGCAGCAAACCCGGGACGGCGGCCACCAGGCCGCCGTCCGCGCATCCGCCCTACTCTTCCACCGGCGTCAGCGCCTGCACCGCCGCGGCCACGTAGACCAGCGGCGCGTTCCAGTTGATCGCCACCTCGTTGCTGGCATAGCTGCACTCGTGGTCGAGCCACGACAGCGCCGGCAGCTTCGACGGATACGACACCGGGCAGTCGCGGCGGTCCTGCTGCGCCGGGTTCGGGCCGCCGGACAGCCAGCCCGGCACCGGCTCGCGCACGCCGTCGGCCGCCGACAGGCGGTCATGCACGTGCATCGGCGTGCGCAGGCCGAAACCGGTGACGAAGGACACGCCCAGCGGGTTGCGCCCCAGCACCCAGTCCAGGTGGGACTGGGCGGCGTCCAGCAATTCGCGCCCGCCGCCCAGGCGGTAGCCCTGCAGCATCAGCAGCGCCTGGTTGAGCACCACCGCGTTGCTGCCCCAGACGAAATCCTCGCCGCGCATGGCCAGCTTCCACGGCGACTGCGCCTCCCGCTCCTGCAGCCCGCGCGCGACCTGCAGCAGGCCCTCGCGCACCTGTCCGCGGGCAGCGTCGTCCGGCAGCCGCGGCAGGTGCTGGGCCAGCGAGATCCAGCCCAGCGCGCGCACGTCGGCCCAGCCGGGCACGCCCGGCACGCCGGCGCGTTGGTGGAATGCCTCCCAGTAGCCGGGCTCGCCGGTCAGCAGGTACAGCTCGGCCGCGGCCCAGGCGAACTCGTCCTCCAGGTAGGCATCGCCATAGGCGCCGGTACCGACGTCCGCCGGCTGCCGGTACTCGACCTGCGGATTGGCCAGGGCCCAGGCCCAGGCCTGCTGCGCGGCATCGGCCATGCGCCGCGCCAGGCCCGGGAACTGCGCTTCGTACGGCGCGTAGATGCGGCTGGCCATGGCCATCACCGCGGCGAAGTCCAGGGTCGCGGCGGTGCTCTTGGCCATCACGTAGCGCGGCGCGGTGTCCTGGTGCGGCATCACCATGGCGGAGAACTGCAGCGTGGTCAGCTTGTGGTACACGCCGCCGTCGGCCGGGTCCTGCATGGCCAGCATCCACTGCAGGTTCCACAGCGCTTCGTCGAGGATGTCCGGCACCGCATCGCCGCTTTCCGGGATGCCGGCGTCGCGGCCGCGGAAGAATTCCGGGTAGTGCTCCCACGCCGCCAGCAGGGTCCACAGGGTGATGCCGGAATTGACCACGTACTTGCCGTAGTCGCCGGCGTCGTACCAGCCGCGCGGGGCCGTGATGCGGCTGCCGGCCTTGCGCCCGGGCGAGGCCGCGGAGGCATGCACCAGCACCTTGTCGTCCGGATGCCCGGCCTTGCGCGCCCAGCGCCCGGCATGCCCGCGCGCCAGCGGCGTGCTGGCGCGGTGGAAATAGAACCCCTTCAGCGCGCCCATGGCCACGCCGGCATAGGCCCCGGCGTCGACCACGATCGGGTCGGACGGCGCCATGCCATCGACCAGCAGGCGGTAGCGGCCCGGCGTGGCGAGCGCGCTGAGGTCGGCCAGGGCCACGTCGCGCGCGGCCGGTTCCCAGTGCCCGGCCGGCTGCAGCTGCCCCTGCAGCAGCGGTTCGTCCCGGCCTTCGGCCACCACCCGGAACCGCGCCGGCGCGGAGGTTTCCACCACCACCAGCTTGCGGGCCGCCGGCGGATAGCCGAGCTGGTTGGCGCGCACCGGCGCCTGCGCCGCGCCCGGACCGGCCGCGTCGCAGCCGATCCCCAACGCCAGCAGTGTCGTGGCCAGCAAGACCTGCATCCACTGCCGCGAAGCCGTTACCTCCATCGTTCCCCCTTTGCCTTGCGGCGTTTCTCCCGGGCGGAAAGGTAGCGGCAATGCGCGCGCGGCGGTAGACCGCCGGCGGATGCGGCGCGACGGCTCAGGCTGCCAGGCTGTGTGCGCCCAGCGGCCGCGCGACCAGTTCGGCGACCTCGTGGATGGTGCGGTAGCGGCCCTTCTCGTCGCGCGCCACCTGGGCCAGGGCACAGCCCGGGTCGTGGGTAAAGAACAGGTGCACGTTGCGCGCCAGCTTGTCCTCGAGGAAGGCGCGCTTCTCGTCGATCAGCAGCTCGGCGTTGCGGTCGTAGCCCATGGTGATGGGCAGGTGCACCCAGGAACGGCCGGGGATCAGGTCGGCGCAGAACACCACGCCGCCGTGCGGCTGGCCGTCGACCAGTTCCGGGCCGAGGATCTCGGCCAGCATCAGGCCCGGGGTGTGGCCGTCGCTGAAGCTGAAGCGCACCGCCTGGCCCAGCGCCTGCGAGTACGGCCCGTCGACGATCTCCAGGCGGCCGCTGGCCTCCAGCAGCGCCGGCAGTTCGGGGATGAAGCTGGCGCGGTCGCGCGGGTGCGGGTTGCGCGCGCGCTCCCAGTGCGCGGCGCCGACCAGGTAGGTGGCGTTGGGGAACAGCAGTTCCGGCGCCCTGCCCTCGGTCCACGGCGCCAGCAGGCCGCCGGCGTGGTCGAAGTGCAGGTGGCTGAGCACCACCGCGTCCACGTCCTCGTGCTCGAAACCGGCCGCGCGCAGCGATTCCACCAGCACGTGGCGGTCTTCCTGCACGCCGTAACGCTCGCGCAGCTTCGGCTCGAAGAACGCGCCGATGCCGGTCTCGAACAGCACCGTCTTGCCGTTCAGCGGGCTGGCCAGCAGCGCGCGGCAGGCCAGGTCGATGCGATTGTGCTCGTCGGGGCGGGCCCACTTCTCCCACATCGCCTTCGGCGCGTTGCCGAACATGGAGCCGCCGTCGAGTTTTTGCGAATTGCCGCGGATGGACCAGAGTTTCATGAACGAATGCTAGCGCTGCATCCGTTAAGAATCCGGAACTCGGCCGCGCCCGCTCAGGGCACGGCTTCGGCCGCGCGCACCAGGCGCACCTCGGCCTTGCCCACCGGGTTGCGCGGGTCGGTTCCGCCCTGCAGCGCGTTGCCGCGGCGATCCCACATCACCGTCTGCAGGTTGCCCCAGAAGTGGCTGGAGGCGCCGCTGGAGACCTCGCCGTCCGGCAGGTCCAGGGTGTGGCCCATGGCGCGCAGGCGCGCGGCCACCTCCGGGCTGAAGGCGCCGGTCTCGGCCTCGACCACGTCCGGCTGCCACTGGTGGTGGTAGCGCGGCAGCGCCGCCACCGCCTGCGCGTCCAGGCCGTCGGCGTAGCCGAGCACGCCCAGCAGGACCATGGTGATGATGCGGCTGCCGCCCGGGGTGCCCAGCACCGCCACGCGGTCCGGCGAAACCATGAAAGTCGGGGTCATCGAGCTGAGCGGGCGCTTGCCCGGCTCCGGCGCGTTGGCCTCGTAGCCCATCACGCCGAAGGCGTTGGGCTGGCCCGGCAGCAGGGCGAAGTCGTCCATCTCGTTGTTCAGCAGCACGCCGGTGCCCGGCGGCACCAGGCCCGAGCCGAACAGCAGGTTCACCGTCTGCGTGACCGCGGCGCGGTTGCCCTCGGCGTCGATGATCGAGAAGTGGGTGGTCTCCTCGTCCTCCAGCGGCGTGGGCAGGCCGGAGAACACGTCGCTGGGGGTGGCCTTCTGCGGATTGATGGTGGAGCGCAGGCCGGCGGCGTAGTCGCGGCTGGCCAGCACTTCCACCGGCACGTGCACGAAGCCAGGATCGCCCAGGTAGAAGGTGCGGTCGCGGAAGGCGCGGCGCATCGACTCGATGGTCAGGTGGGCGCGCTGCGCCGGGTCCAGGCTGGACAGGTTCCAGCCGGCCAGCACCTGCAGCATCTGCGCCAGGGCCACGCCGCCGGAGGACGGCGGCGGCGCGGTCACGATCTCCCAGCCGCGGTACCAGAAGCGCAGCGGCTCGCGCTCGTGCACCTGGTAGCTGGCCAGCTCCTCGGCGGTCCACTGCCCGCCCTCGGCGCGCACGCCGGCCAGCAGCTTCTTCGCCACCGGGCCGCGGTAGAAACCGTCGAAGCCGCGCTCGGCCAGCGCCTCCAGGGTGCGCGCCAGGTCGGGCTGGCGCAGCAGCTGGCCCTCCACCGGCGGCTTGCCGCCGGCCAGGAACACGGCGCGGGTGCCAGGATAGCGCTCCATCACCTGGCGCCGCGCGGCGTATCCACGCTCCAGCCGCGCGTACACCGGGAAGCCCTCGCGCGCCAGGCGGATCGCCGGCGCCAGGCTGGTCTTCAGCGGCAGCCGGCCGTACTTCTCCGCCACGTGCACCAGGCCCGCCGGCAGGCCGGGGATGGCGGCCGACCACGGACCGTTCTGGGAACGGTCGCGGTCGAGCTTGCCGTTGGCGTCGCGGTAGCGCTCGGGGGTGGCCGCCGCCGGCGCGGTCTCGCGCGCGTCGACGAACACGTCGCGGCCGCTGGCCGCGTCGTGCAGCAGGAAGAAGCCGCCGCCGCCGAGGCCGGAACTGATCGGCTCGACCACCGACAGCGCGGCCGAGACCGCGACCGCCGCGTCGAACGCGTTGCCACCCTGCTCCAGCACCTCGAAGCCGGCGGCGGTGGCCAGCTCGTGCGCGCTGGCGATGGCCGCGCCCGGCGGGCGCGCCGCCTGCGGCGCGTCGCCGCCATCGGCGGCCAGGAGCGCGGCCGGGGCCGCGGACAGGAACAGGAACGCCAGTGCCAGCAGGCGCGCGCTCAGCCTCATGGTGCAGCCTCCGGGGCATACAGTTCCGGATGCTCGCGCTGCAGGCGCCGCAGCTTCTCCAGCAGCGCCTCCTGGCTTTCCGGATGTTCGGGGTCTGGGTCGATGCACTCGACCGGGCATACCGCCACGCACTGCGGCTCGTCGAAATGGCCGACGCACTCGGTGCAGCGCGCCGGGTCGATCACGTAGATCGTCTCGCCCATCGAGATGGCCTGGTTGGGGCAGGCCGGCTCGCAGACATCGCAGTTGACGCAGAATTCGTTGATCTTCAGTGACATCGCACAGCGGTCCGGGTCATGGCCGGGGTACCTGGCGGCACCGGCCCCGCGTGGGCGGGGAGACCTTCCCGCCGGCGCCCGGCCGCGTGGCCGCGGCCGGGCTCGGGGAAATTACTTGGCCTCGACGAAGACGTAGTCGGCACCGGTCGGCGCGACCACGGCATGCACGCGCGGGTTGTCCGAGGCGTCGCCGATGAACACGATGCGCACGCCCTTCAGCGAGTCCGGCTGCACGTCGGCGAACGCGGTCTCGATCAGGCCGGCCATGCGCGAGGACGCCGGCGAGCCGAAGGCCAGCAGGTTGCCCTTCTGCACGCCGCGCTTCATCGCGGTGGTGGCGGCCTCGACCTGGCGCTCGTACTTGGCCTCGAACTCCGGATCCGACTCCGGCGGCAGGTAGTACAGGAACGGGTTGTTGGTGATGGTGCCCATGTTCTCCTGCACCACCTGCGGCAGGTAGGCCTTCCAGCCGGCGTCGTCGTCGCGGGCCGGGGCGGCCAGCTTCTTCGCCTCGGTGGCCTCGTTGGCCACGGCCTCTTCCTTGTTGCCGCAGCCGGCCAGCAGCAGCGGGGACGCCACCAGGCTGGCGAGCAGGAGCGCGCGCATCGTCTTGTTCATCAGGAAATCCTCCCTTGGGTTCGTAAAGTCACTGGGAACCATCGCCCCGCCGTGCCGCCTTCAGCGCCGCGGCCACAGCCGGGGTCACGAAGCCCGAGACGTCTCCGCCCAGGCGGGCGATCTCGCGCACCAGCGACGAGGAAATGAAGCTGTATTGCTCGGCCGGGGTCAGGAACAGGGTCTCGACCTCCGGGATCAGGTGGCGGTTCATGCTCGCCATCTGGAATTCGTACTCGAAGTCCGACACCGCGCGCAGGCCGCGCAGGAGCACGCCGGCGCCGACCTCGCGCACGAAGTGCGCCAGCAGGGTGTCGAAGCCGCGCACCTCCACGTTGGGGTGCCGCGCCAGCGCCTCGCGCGCCAGCCCCACCCGCAGCTCCAGCGGCAGGGTCGGGCCCTTGGCCTGGCTTTCGGCCACGCCGACGATGACTTTCTCGAACAGCGGCGCGGCTCGGTCGACCAGGTCGATGTGGCCGTTGGTGATCGGATCGAAGGTGCCGGGATAGACGGCAATGCGGCGATGGGCCACGGTTCGGGTCGTCTTCAGGGGGCCGGATTGGCGCCGCCGAGTGTATCAGCGCCCCCGGTGCCACGGCCACGATACAGGGCCGCGCGGGCCTGCGAGGTGCGCAGCTCGCGGTGCAGGTGCCAGCCCGGCGGTGGCGGCGGCTCGCTGCCGGCAGGGCTTTCCACGTACAGCCAGGCGTCGGCGGCCATCGATCGCGGCAGCGCCTGCAACACCGCGTCCCACAGGCCGGCCGCGAACGGCGGGTCCACGAACACGATGTCCGCCGCGCCGGCGGCGGCCGCATCGGCCGAATCCAGCCAGCGCAGCGCATCGGCCTCCACCACCCGGGCCTGCGCGCCGAGCCGCGCCACGTTGGCGCGCAGCGCAGCGGCCGCGTCGCGGTCGCGCTCCACCAGCACCGCCTGCGCCGCACCGCGCGACAGTGCCTCCAGCCCCAGCGCGCCGCTGCCGGCGAACAGGTCCAGCACGCGCGCGCCGGGCAGCGCCGGCATCAGCCAGTTGAACAGGGTCTCGCGGACGCGATCGGAGGTCGGACGCAGGCCGGCGACGTCGGCCACCGGCAGGCGCGTGCCGCGCCAGCGGCCGCCGATGATCCGCACCACCCCGGGAGCGGCGGCGGCACGGGTACCCGGACGCGGCGGCATGCGGCGGCTCATGGACGGGGCCGGCGGCGGCCGGTTTCAGAAGCTGTGACGGGGTGCGGTGCTAGCATGTGCACATTCTCCGACATCCCTGCGAAATGGTCAGTTTCTTCCGCCGAAAGAAGCCCGAAAGCGCCCCTGCCACGCCATCCGGAAGCCGCTTCAGCGCCGAAGAGCTCGCCGCCGCGTTCCCCCAGGCCCCGAACGCCGCCACTCCGGCAGCCCCCGCCGAGGTCCCGGCACCCGTGCCCGCCGCGCCGGAGGCGACCGGCGGCGATGCCGTCGACCCGGCGGCTGGCGCCACCCCGGTGGCCCCTGCAGTGGTGGAACAGGCGCCGGCCGGCGAGGCCGTCGTGGTGCCCGCCGAAGCCGGCACGCCGGTGGACGGCGGCGCCGCCGTGCAGCCGGCGGCCGCGCCCGGGCGCATGGGTTGGCGCGAGCGCCTGCGCAACAGCGCCTTTGCGCGCAGCATCGGCGGCCTGTTCTCGCGCAACCCGAAGCTCGACGACGACCTGCTGGACGAGATCGAGACCGCCCTGCTCACCGCCGACGTCGGCGTCGCCGCCACCACCGCACTGGTGGAGGGGCTGCGCAAGCGCATGAAGGCGCGTGAGTTCGCCGACTCGGCCGCGCTGCTGGCGGCGCTGCGCGCCGAGCTGGTGGCGATGCTGAAGCCGGTGTCGGTGCCGCTGCAGATCGACCCGGCCACCCGCCCGTTCGTGCTGCTGACCGTGGGCGTCAATGGCGTGGGCAAGACCACCACCATCGGCAAGCTCGCCCGCCGCTTCAAGGACGAAGGCCGCAGCCTGATGCTGGCCGCCGGCGACACCTTCCGCGCCGCGGCCGTGGCCCAGCTGCAGGCCTGGGGCGAGCGCAACGGCGTGACCGTGATCGCGCAAGGGCAGAACGCCGATGCCGCCTCGGTGGCCTACGACGCACTGCAGGCGGCGAAGGCGCGCGGCACCCAGGTGCTGATCGCCGATACCGCCGGCCGCCTGCACACCCAGGTCGGACTGATGAACGAGCTGGGCAAGATCAAGCGCGTGCTGCAGAAGCTGGACCCGGCCGCGCCGCACGAGGTGCTGATGGTGATCGACGGCACCACCGGCCAGAACGCGCTCAACCAGCTGCGCCAGTTCAATGCCGCCGTCGGCGTGACCGGCCTGGTGGTGACCAAGCTCGACGGCACCGCCAAGGGCGGCGTGGTGTTCGCCCTGGCGCGCGAGTTCGGCATCCCGATCCGCTTCGCCGGCATCGGCGAGCGCCCGGAGGACCTGCGCGTGTTCGATCCGGACGCCTTCGTCGACGCGCTGCTGCCCGAGGCGCTGGGCGCCTGAGCCCGCGCATGCACGCTGCGACCGCGAGCGCGGGACGGGCGCCTGCCTGCCCTGCCGTGCGCGCCATCGCGCAGGAGCCGCGCCGTGGCCGCTGAGACGCCCGACCGCTTCGTCGCACCGCTGCTGGCCTGGTTCGACCGCCACGGCCGCCACGACCTGCCCTGGCAGCACCCGCGCACGCCCTACCGGGTGTGGCTGTCGGAAATCATGCTGCAGCAGACCCAGGTGGCCACGGTCATCCCGTACTTCCTGCGCTTCGTCGACAGCTTCCCCACCCTGCCCGACCTGGCCGCCGCCTCCACCGACCAGGTGATGGCGCACTGGGCCGGCCTGGGCTACTACGCCCGCGCCCGCAACCTGCACGCAGCCGCGCAGCGTTGCGTCGAACTGCATGGCGGCGAGCTGCCGCGCGACTTCGAGGCCCTGCTGGCCCTGCCCGGGATCGGCCGCAGCACCGCCGGCGCGATCCTGGCCCAGGCCTGGGGCGATCCGTTCCCGATCCTGGACGGCAACGTCAAGCGCGTGCTGGCGCGCTGGCACGGCATCCACGGCTGGCCCGGCACGCCGGCGGTGGAGAAACGGATGTGGGCGCTGGCCGCCGACCACGTGCGCCACGTCCCGGCCGGACGCATGGCCGACTACACCCAGGCGCAGATGGATTTCGGCGCCACCCAGTGCACCCGCGCCGCTCCGGTCTGCCTGGCCTGTCCGCTGGCCGGCGGCTGCACCGCCCTGCGCGAAGGCCTGGTCGACGCCCTGCCCACCCCGCGCCCGGGCAAGACCCTGCCCGAACGCGAGGCAATCGCCCTGCTGCTGGAGGATGCCGAGGGCCGCCTGCTGCTGCAGCGGCGCCCGTCCACCGGGATCTGGGCCTCGCTGTGGACCCTGCCGCAGGCGGAAACCGAGGCCGAGCTGCGCGAATGGTTCGGGCGCGAGCTGGACGGCGACTTTGACGCCGCCGAGGCCCTGCCGGCCATCGTCCACACCTTCAGCCACTACCGCCTGCACCTGCAGCCGATGCGCCTGCGCAAGGTCGCCCCGCGCGCCCGCGTGGGCGACAATGAGGCCCAGCGCTGGGTGGCGTGGGCGGAACTGGCCGGACTCGGCCTGCCCGCGCCCATCCGCAAGCTGCTCGACTCACTCTGAAGCGACCAACGCCCATGTCCCGCACGATCTTCTGCCAGTACGAACAACGCGAGGCCGAGGGCCTGGATTTCATCCCCTGGCCTGGCGAGCTGGGCAAGCGCATCCACGCCCACATCGGCAAGAACGCCTGGAACGCCTGGCTGGCGCACCAGACCATGCTGATCAACGAGAACCGGCTGTCGCCGCGCGACCCGCAGCACCGCGCCTTCCTCGAGCAGCAGATGGAGAAGTTCCTGTTCGGTGGCGATGCCGAGAAGCCGGCCGGCTACGTGCCGCCTTCGGCAGGCTGAGCGCCCGCTCCGCGTCGCGCGGGGCCATGCGGCGACACAAACAAAAACCGCGCCCTGGCGGCGCGGATCCTGTTAATGCCCCGGCCCGGCGTCCTGCCGGTGGCCTGGTCCTTGCAGAGCGGTCATCCTGTCCTTCGCATGCCGTAACTGCCGGGGCACGCGAAGGATGCCAAATCCGGCAAAGCCTGTAAGTCGGGAAACCTTGCGTCGTGGGGTAGGAAAAAACCTACACGCGCGGCAACGCGCTCGGCATTCCAGGGTACCGGGCGGTACGGACGGGCGCCATCTGCAGCCCGCGGACCCGATGCTCGCGCGCAGCCCATGAAGAATGCGTCGGCAACCACGGGCACATGCGTGGCCGTCGGTGGACAGTCCGCTTACCGGGATAGCGACGCGCGGAGCGATTCCTTTAACCGCGGCGCGAGGCGTGCGTGGCGGCCGGGCCATCGGCGCGGCCTGGCGGAAGCCGGAAACAGAAAACGGACCCGAAGGTCCGTTTGCGGCGAAGCCCATGCAGGCTTCCGAAGGATGGTGGCCGGGGAGGGAATCGAACCCCAGACACGGGGATTTTCAATCATGGATTTTGCCGTTTCAGGCCATCCAACGATTTCCAGAATCAGACAGTAAGTGACTGAAACTACTTAAAATCAGCGTCCTAAGCTGTCCAGTGCTTTCCAAGGGACGCCATCCACAAACGGCAAACGAACGGCAAACAGCGTGCTATGCTTCCCCAACGGCAAACAACGGGGATTCCCTCATGGCAGCACTGACGCATAACGCCTTGGTCGGCCTGAAACCCGGCAAGTGGGCATCCGACAAGGGAGCGCGCGGCGCGGGCACACTGACCGCATACCGCAGCGGAAGCGGTCGGGATAGCCGCGTCCTGTTCTACTTCCGCTACACCAAGCCGGACGGAGAACGCGACCCGATGCCGCTTGGGGAATGGGAAGGCACAGGCGGCCCGCTATCACTCAAAGCAGCGCGCGCACGGGCCGGCGAACTATCCGCACGGTACAAGGCAGGCGACAAAGACCTGCGCGCCATCCTCGAAGCAGAGGAACGAGAAGCACGCCGGGAGAGGGAAGCCGCCGAAAAGGCCGCACAGGCCGAACAGGAACGCCAACAGTCCACCTTAGGCGCACTGATGACCGCCTATGCCGACTGGTTGGAAGCCAAGGGCAAGTCCAGCGCGTCCGCCGTCCGGGCATCCATCCAGCGCCACATTGCCGAACCGTGGCCGCGCTTGTGGGCGACCCCGGCGGATGACCTGACCGCCGATGACCTGCTATCCATCCTTACGCGGCTGACGGATGACGGGAAGCTGCGCGAAGCCGCCAAGGTGCGGTCCTACCTGCAATCGGCCTACACGGCAGGCGTGAAGGCGCGGACCACCGCCAGCGCCACCCCTGCCCTGCGCGCGCTGCGCATCAGGACCAATCCAGCGCGCGACCTCGGCACCATCGAAGGCGCGAACAACGCACGCCACCGCGCGCTGTCGGTGTCGGAACTGCGCGCCTACTGGCGGCGCATCGAAGCACTACCCGACCACGACGCAGCCTGTCTGCGGTTCCACCTGCTGACGGGCGGGCAGCGTCTTGAACAACTGGCACGCGCCACCGTCGCCGACTATGACAGCGACCGCTGCACCCTGACGCTATGGGATTCCAAGGGCAGGCGCAGCGCACCACGCAAACACGTAGTCCCGCTGATTCCCGCCGCCATCGAAGCCATGCACGCGATGGCACCCGAGCGCGTCGGCGACTACCTGTTCACCGTCACCGCAGGCCAGTCCGGCATGGTCACGTCCACCGCCTACGTGCGTTGCCGTGCCGTCATGCAGGCCATGCAAGAGGCCGGGGAACTACCTGGCGGAGAGTTTTCCATAGCCGACATCCGGCGCACCGTGGAAACGCGACTGGCGGACCTTGGCATCCATTCGGACGTGCGGGCGCAACTGCAATCGCACGGCCTCGGTGGCGTCCAGTCCCGCCACTATGACCGCCACGACTACCTGGACGAAAAGCGAGCCGCCCTAGAGGCCCTATACCGGCTTGTGACGGGCGATAGCGCCCAAGTGGTACCCCTGCACCCGAAGCAGGGAGCGGCCGCCGCGTAGCGCCACCACGGCGCGCCACGGCACCACCAAGAACACCAAGGGCCGCGCAATGCGGCCCTATTCGTATCCGATGCCTGCCCCCCTGGTGGACGGGCGCAGGCGTCGGCAGCAGCGCGCCACAGCGCGCGAGGACGTAGGCGGGGACCGGCAGCGCCGCCGCAGGGACAGGTGCACCTGCGAGACTGGCAGCGCCGGCCCCGCCGAACCTCACGCCAAGCGCAGCAGCGGTGCGCCTTCGGCGCGCTCCACGTACAGCACCACGCGACCAAGGCCGACCAGCGTGCAGTGGTCACCCAGGCGGTCGATCCAGAAGCCATGCTGATTCGGCCCCTGCGCGGGCAGCAGGGACAGAACGCGGGAAGTGAAGGGAAGGCGGAAGGAAAGGCGATACAGGCAGGACATAGGCGTGACCTCGTGTTGCTGATTTCTTGCTTGCGCGTGCGGCCCGATCTGTCTTTTTGGCCGCAGCGGACCGAAGCCTACCCAAAAGAATTCGTGACGTGGGCGGATGAATTGCCAAGGCGGGAGGGAGCGGCGTAACCCATTGATTCACAAGGCGGCGGGGTATAGCAGTCACTTTTGCCGAAAGACCGCCCCCGGACGGCCACGAAGCGCCCTGCGCGGTCCCGGCGGGGTTTAGTCGTCATTCAAAGGGGAAACAGCCGCACCCCGAGCCGCAAGGGCAACCGCTGGACGACCGTCACCATCGGGAGGGCCGACGGCGGCCTGCCTGTAGGGAACGCCGATGGCTGGGCAGCGGGGAAGCCATCGCCCGATTGATCCTTAGCAGCCGCAGCAGCTAGGACCGGGGAAATAGACCACGGCGGGAAGACCACCCTGTCCCTGCCCCCCTTGACAGGCATGGTAAAATGGATATCTACAGTATATCTATAGGGGTACTGTAGGGGACTGTTCATTGGTATTCACCACCAAGGGGAACTACAGTCCAACCGATGTTCACCTCGGCGATCATTCGACCACCTCGGTCCCGCGCATGAAGAAACGGCTGTTCTGCCTCGCGGCGTTCCTGATCCGCGCGATTGATCCCTCCCGCGGCGGTCGGTCCTGATCCCTCGCAGAAAGCCCGCAGAGGCGCATCTACAGGGGTGCCCGCTACAAGGGTAGCTCCCCGGTGCTGTCCGGCGCTTCTGCGCGCTTCTGCGCGGCCCTAGCGGCATCCACAGGCCACCCGGTAGGCCACCGAGTCCCCGGCAGCCTTCACCATCCCACCTCGGCCCGCTGGCAGTCCACCTGTCGGCGGGCCTTCACCCCAAAAAGGTCCGCAGCAGATTTCCGTGAGGGCATTTGTAGGGATGACGCGGCCCGGCATCACCCCCCCCCGTACCCCCGGTCGCACCACAGCAGCACGACAAGGCGCGCCCCGGTAGACCGATCGAGTCGCCCGGAGCCTTCACCGTCACACCTGACACGGCGCGCGATCCATCGCACGCCACCCCCTACCCACTACCACCACCTCGGCCCGCTGGCAGTCCACCTGTCGGCGGGCCTTGTCGTTTCTGGATAACCCAATGCACAGCACCGCCACCAACAGCACCGCACCGCGCCTGATCCGCTTGAAGGAAGTCCAGCGCCTTACCGGACTGGCACGCTCCACCATCTACGCCAAGATGGCGGACGGCACCTTTCCGAAGCAGCGCAAGGTGTCGCCCACCATCGCCGTCTGGTCGGAAGCCGAAGTCCTCGCATGGATTGCCAACGTGTTGCAGCAGAGCAACGACGGAGAACCGATGGCGGCTTGATCCGGGGATGGAATCGGCAAACGGCAAATGAACGGCAAACAGAACAACGGCGGCGCAAAGAAAAAGGGCCTGCATCTCTGCAAGCCCTTGATATTACTGGTGGCCGGGGAGGGAATCGAACCCCCGACACGGGGATTTTCAATCCCCTGCTCTACCAACTGAGCTACCCGGCCATCTGCGCTGCGGCTTGGCCGCTGCGAGGGGCGGCATCATAACGGGCCTTTCGCGATCCGACAAGCATCCCGTTCGATGAACGTGCATCGGCCCCGCCCTTGCCGCATCCGCGGCCTGCGCCATGATGGGGTTACGTCCACTTGCGGAGCTTGCAATGAAACGGAAACGGACATGCCTTGCGGCCCTGCTGGCCACGGCCCTGCTTTCCGCCTGCGCCGGCACCCCGCGCATGAGCGACGCCGAACGCCTGCAACTGCACCGTTCGCACGCGGGCGAGCCGGTGGCCGGCTTCCACCTGCCCGGCCAGCTCAACGGCTGGAACGCGCTGGGCGACGAGGCGCTGGTGGTCTGGACCCGGCCGCGCGAGGCCTGGCTGCTGGAGCTGGCCGGCCCGTGCAACGACCTGCGCCATGCCACCGCCTTGTCCCTCACCAGCACCGGCTCGCGCGTGCAGGCGCGCTTCGACAGCGTCCTGCCGCTGGGCCCGATGGTCGGCCAGGTGGGCCGGGTCCCGTGCCGGATCGAAACCATCCGCCCACTGGACACCGCCGCGCTCCGGCAGGCCGGGGACGCCCTGCGCGAAGCCCGGATCGAGGCGCGGGACTAGCGCCACCAGGATGGCGGCGCGTGGCCGCTTTTCCTATACGCCGCCTCGCCGATCCCTGATTGCCAGGCCCACGGCGAGGCGGCAAAGTGCGCCGGTGCAGGGGACGGCAAGACCGCGGGGAGCGGAGGGGGCCCTGTCGCATGGACTGCAGACGACTGACCGTTCAGAAGGACCATAGGGGGTGCGTCCTGTTCGACGGCGACCACCCCATTACTTCCTTTCCATCCATCGGCAAGGCGCTGGAACTGGCGCGCACCCTCGCCGTGGCCCACCACCTGCGCGCCGGGCCTCCGCTGGTAGTGGAGGTCCGCCACTACGGCCGGCACCCGCGGCGGGTCCGCCTCGACTGAGGCCAGCGCATCCGCCCGGGAGGGCAGCGCGGCGCCCTGCGCCACGGCCTGCGCGCACCTGCCCGCGCAGGGCTTCGCCGACGCCGGCCCGGGCCGGCGTGCCCCCGGCAACCACCACGGCATGGGGACGTGCGCCCACGCGCCCGGCAGCGGCGCCGAATGCGCCGCGCGAGGCACCTCCGCGCGCGGCAGCGCAACAACGGCCTCTTGCGGCGTCGGTGCTAGCATCCGGCCCAGCCGCGCCCCAGGAGACCGCATGCGCTTCCTCGTCCTGACCACGCTGCTGCTGTGCGCCGGCCTGGTGCCCGCCCTGGCCCAGGAACGTCCACGGGTGGTGCCGGTCGAGACCCTGGACCTGACCCGCTACGCCGGCCACTGGCACGAGATCGCGCGCTTGCCGGTCTCGCACCAGCGCCGCTGTGCCAGCGACGCCACCGCGCACTACACCCTGCGCAGCGATGGCCGCATCGGCGTGCGCAACGCCTGCCGCACCCGGGAAGGCGAATACCTGGCGGCCGATGGCGTGGCGCGCCAGGTCGAGGGCCACCCGGCACGGCTGCAGGTGCGCTTCGCCCCGGACTGGCTGGGCTGGCTGCCGCTGGTCTGGGCCGACTACTGGGTGCTGGCGCTGGATCCGGACTACCAGTGGGCGATGGTCGGTGAGCCCGGGCGCAGGTACCTGTGGATCCTGGCGCGGGAGCCGTCGATGGACGCGATGCTGTTCGCGCGGCTGAAGGCGGCGGCCGAACGGATGGGCTACGACCTCTCCGAGCTGGTGGTGGCCGCGCCGCTGCATGGCGGCCAGGCCCCGGGGGACAGCGAAGACGATGCGCAAACCCCGTAATATCAGCCGCCCACACGATGGAGGCGGCATGAATTTCCCGCGACGGTTCCTTCCGGTCCTTGCCCTGGCCTTGGCCATGGCCCTGCTCGCCGGCTGCGGCGGCAAGGTCAAGCGCGTGTCCGCGCCGGCCGCCTCGATCCAGCAGCTGACGGTGGAGAGCGACGGCAGCTGGACCGTGGACCTGCGCCTGCACAACTACAGCAGCATGTCCATGCGCTTCGAGCGGGTTTCGCTGGCGGTCAGCGTGGACGAGCACGAGGCCGGCACCCTCGAGGCCACGCCCGCCATCTCCATCGGCCCCTCCGCCGCGGACACGGTGCGCGCCACCCTGCGCCCGCAACCGATGGCGCGCCTGGCGGTGGCCGATGCGCTGGCCGGGCGCCGCGCCCTGTCCTACCGCCTGCAGGGCAATGTCAGCGCCACGCCCGAGGAGGCCAGCAAGCCGCGCAGCTTCGAGCTGGATGCGCGCAGTTCGCTCAATCCCGCGCCCGGCCTGCAGGGCGTGCTGCGCTGAGGGCTTGACCCCGACCGTCATCTTTCGGGTATAAGCTGGAACCCGATGGAGACGGATACGGCGATGCTTGATCCGATCTTCGCCGGGACCCCGGTACCGGCGGACGCGTCCCCTTCGCTCCGCGGCCTGGCCAACGCGCCGCGCGTGCTCTCGCTGGACGCCCACGGCCGGGCCATGGACTGGATCCACTGGCAGGACGCGACCTGCCTCTACGCACGCGGCGCGGTCGCCTGGACCCTGGGCCAGCCGTGCATGCGCGTGCACGGCGGCGTCAACCGCGACACCGGCAGCCGCAGCGTGATCGAGCTGCACCCGATCATCGCCACCCGCGGCCACGCCCGGGCGCGGGCGCTGGATCCCACCCCGGCGCTGTCCAACGCCGCCCTGTTCGCGCGCGATTCCTACCTGTGCCTGTACTGCGGCCAGCAGTTCCCGCGGCCGCAGCTGACCCGCGACCACGTCATCCCCCTTTCGCGCGGCGGGCTGGACATCTGGGAGAACGTGGTCAGCGCCTGCTTCCAGTGCAACTCGCGCAAGGGCAACCGCACTCCGCACCAGGCCAACATGCCGCTGCTGGCCGTGCCCTACCGCCCGAGCTGGATCGAGCACCTGATCCTGTCCAACCGCAACATCCTGGCCGACCAGATGGCCTTCCTGCGCGCGCAGCTGCCGCGCCGTTCGCGGCGTCCGGTCTAGTCCCGCCCGGCCCACCACCGGGGGCCGCGGCGCAAGCCTTGCTTGCCCCGTCACGTCCCCGGGGAGGAAAATGGGCCACCGTACGGTTTTCCGGCCCCGATGATCGACTCCCAACGCTACCCGCGCCTCGCGCGCATCGACTCGCCCGCGGACCTGCGCCGCTTCGACGAGGCCGAGCTGCCGGCAGTCGCCCAGGAACTGCGCGCCTACCTGATCGAGTCGGTCGGCCGCAGCGGCGGCCACTTCGGCGCCGGCCTGGGCGTGGTCGAGCTGACCGTGGCCCTGCACTACCTGTACCAGACGCCGGTGGACCAGCTGGTGTGGGACGTGGGCCACCAGACCTACCCGCACAAGATCCTCACCGGCCGCCGCGACCGCATCCACACGGTCAAGCGGAAGGACGGCATCGCGCCGTTCCCCAAGCGCGAGGAAAGCGAGTACGACACCTTCGGCGTCGGCCATTCCTCCACCTCGATCTCCGCCGCCCTGGGCATGGCCATCGCCCTGCAACAGGCCGGCGACGACCGCAAGGTGGTGGCGGTGATCGGCGACGGCGCGATGACCGCCGGCATGGCCTACGAGGCCCTCAACCACGCCGGCGGCATGGACGAGGAGCCGAACCTGCTGGTGATCCTCAACGACAACCGCATGTCGATCTCCGAGGCGGTTGGCGGCCTGACCAAGATGCTGGGCCGGATGACCGGCAGCGCCACCTTCAACCGGATCCGCGAGGGCGGCAAGAAGCTGCTGGGCGACAAGAACAAGCCGCCGGCGCGCTTCGTCAAGCGCTGGGAAGAGCACTGGAAGGGCATGTTCGTGCCCTCCACCCTGTTCGAGGAAATGGGCTTCCACTACACCGGCCCGATCGACGGCCACGACCTGCCCACCCTGCTCGGCGCGCTGCGCACGCTCAAGACCCTCAAGGGCCCGCAGCTGCTGCACGTGATCACCACCAAGGGCAAGGGCTACGAGCTGGCCGAGGGCGACCAGATCGGCTACCACGCGGTCGGCCCGTTCGACCCGGCCAAGGGCCTGGTCGCCAAGCCCGGCGCGAAGAAGCCCACCTACACCGACGTCTTCAGCGACTGGCTGTGCGACATGGCCGCCGCCGAGCCGCGGCTGATGGGCATCACCCCGGCCATGCGCGAGGGCTCGGGCCTGGTGCGCTTCTCGAAGGAATACCCGCAGCGCTACTTCGACGTGGCCATCGCCGAGCAGCACGCGGTGACCCTGGCCGCCGGCATGGCCACCCAGGGCGCCAAGCCGGTGGTGGCGATCTACTCCACCTTCCTGCAGCGCGCCTACGACCAGCTGGTGCACGACGTGGCCACCCAGAACCTGGACGTGCTGTTCGCGATCGACCGGGGCGGCGTGGTCGGGCCCGACGGCGCCACCCACGCCGGCAACCTGGACCTCAGCTACCTGCGCTGCGTGCCGAACATGGTGGTCATGGCCCCGGCCGACGAGAACGAGTGCCGGCAGATGCTCACCACCGGCCTGCGCTACCCCGGCCCGGCCGCGGTGCGCTACCCGCGCGGCACCGGCCCCGGGGTGGCGGTGGAGCCGGCCCTGGAGACCCTGCCGATCGGCCGCGGCCAGCTGCGCCGCAAGGGCAAGAAGGTGGCCTTGCTGGCGTTCGGCGCCACCGTGCCGGCCGCCGAGGAGGTGGCCGCGGAGCTGGACCTGACCGTGGCCAACATGCGCTTCATCAAGCCGCTGGACCGCGACCTGGTGCTGGAACTGGCGCGCAGCCACGACGGCCTGGTGACCATCGAGGACAACGTGGTCGCCGGCGGCGCCGGCTCGGCCGTGGCCGAGCTGCTCAACGCCGAAGGCATCGCCATGGCGGTGCTGCAGCTGGGCCTGCCGGACGCGTTCCAGCACCACGCCAGCCGCGAGGACCTGCTGGCCGAGGCCGGCATCGACGCCGCCGGCATCCGCGCCTCGGTGCTGCGCCGTTGGCCGCAGCTGGCCGCGGGCGTGGGCATCCTGCCGCTGGCAGCGGGCGGCTGATCCCGGAAGGGGCCCCGGCCCCCTGGCCTTCCCGATGCCGGTCGGGTGCCGACGACGGCCGCGAAAGCGGCCGTTGCCGTATCAGCGGGTGGCCGCAGCCTCCGGCGCCTCTTCCGACGGCGATTCCCCGTCACCCTCCACCAGCTCGTCCGGCGCCTGGATGCGGTAGCCCTTCGCGGCAAGCGCTGCCAGATAGCCCTCGCGGTCGTACAGCAGGGTGTCGATGCTCATCGTGGCGAACGAGACCCTGTGCCCGGCCAGCGCCTTCTCCACCGCGGCCAGCCAGCGCTCGCGGATCCGGGCCTCGATGTCGGTGAAACCACGCTTGCGCGCGGCCTCGGCCTGCACCCAGGCATCCATGCAGTCGGCCAGCTGCCGGCGGTTGCGCGGCATCGCCCGCAGCGCGGCCACGTCACCCACCGCCCAGGCGTTGGCACGCGCCGCGATCCGCGGCAGGTCCTGCTCGATCACGTCGAGCGTGGCGGCAAAGCACTGCAGGTCCTGCGGCTTGAGCGCCTCGCCGCGGAAGTCGGCCAGGGCCTGGCGCGGGTCCTCGATCTTCAGCTCGAGCACGGTCGAGGTGGACTCCAGGCCGCGCGCCTTCAACTCCTTGGCCAGCACCGGGCCCACCACACCACCCTGGCGCAGCCGGCTGTGGTCCAGCGCGGCCTTGTAGAGCTCATATACGGCAATCAGCGGGCGCTTCTTCTCCACCCCGCGGTCGCGCCCCATGTACTGCTGCTTCAATGGCAACCAGCGCGCGTACAGCTCCGGCGGCAGCACCTTGTCGAGCGTGGCGCCGCCGGGATTGCGCATCGCCTTCATCGCCGATGGCACCAGGGTGAGGCCGCGGAAGAAACCGACATCGGCGTCGACCGACAGGCCCGGCGAGCCCAGCACCGCGCCGGCTTCGTCCAGTACCTCGCGCACCTCGCGCGCGTCCCAGTCGATGTCGCGCGGCAGCGGCGACTGCGTACCGAGGATGTAGAGCACATGGTCGTCCTTGCTGACCCGCCACAGCCCCGGACCGGGCTGGACACCGGCGACCAGCACCGGAGCCATGTCCACCACCTCCCCGTCGCCATCCAGCGGCACGGGTGGTTCGGCCTGCGCCATCGCCGCGCCGGGCACCGCCCCCAGCAGGAATGACATCCACCAGCCCAGCATGCGTCGCATCCGAATCCCTCCATGGTTGAACTTCGAAAACCCGCCCGGCCGCGGCCATGCGCCATGCCGGGATACCGTCCACGCCGCCCAGCAGCACTTGAGTCACGCACCGGCACCCACGCTCATGCGCGGTCGGCCCCCGCGGCGGCCGCCGCGGTCGGCGCCCAACCACCGACATGGAGGATCGATGCAGCAGTCCGTCGCGCAGCTGCCCGCACAGAACCGCCTGCCCAGGCGCTGCCTGGCCGCCACGACCGTGGTCGCCGTCGCCGTGGCGCTCACTGGCGCATCAGACCGCAAGGGCAAGGCCGAGTTCACCGGGATCACCGTGGAACGGATCAACATGGCCAACGCCGATGGGTCGCGTACCCTGGTGCCGGCCAACGGCGAGTGCCTGCCGGCCCCGGTAGCCACCGGAGGAAGCCTCCAGCAGGCTGCCACCCGGGCCGGAGCGCGACGCGCTGGCTGCAAAGTGGCGCCAGGCCGGCGGCCACCAGAGCCGACGGCTGTTCGTCGGCCGCACTCCGGGTGACTCTTCCCCGGTGGTCCTTGCCGACAAGCAGGGCCGCCCGCGGATCAGGATGCAACCCGGTCCCGACGCAGCGCCCTCGCTCGAGTTCCTGGACGAGGACGGCAAGGTGCCGCAGGGCTTCCCTGCCACCACAGGGACCGCCCGCGCTCCTGATCGCGCCTGGCCCCCGGCGCCTGCCGTGGCGCGGCGGGGGCCACGACGAAAAGCGGCTGCCGTTGCCGGCAGCCGCTTTTCGGGTACCTGAATTTGGTCGGGGTAGCCGGATTCGAACCGACGACCACTTGTCCCCCAGACAAGTGCGCTACCAGGCTGCGCTATACCCCGGGAAAGCTTCCCGCCATGGCGGGCTGGCGATTATACCGGTTGCCCGGCGCAACCGCGAGTCCGCGTTCAGCGGCGCAGCAGCTGCAACACTTCCTCCAGCTCCATGCGCACCTGGCGCACGATCTGGCTGCTCAGCGCCGACTCCTGCTTGGCGCCCTCGCCTTCCAGGCGCAGGCGCGCGCCGCCGATGGTGTAGCCGTGTTCGTACAGCAGGCTGCGGATCTGGCGGACCATCAGCACGTCGTGGCGCTGGTAGTAGCGGCGGTTGCCGCGGCGCTTGACCGGGCTGAGGCTGGGGAACTCGGTCTCCCAGTAGCGCAGCACGTGCGGCTTGACGTCGCACAGCTCGCTGACCTCGCCGATGGTGAAGTAACGCTTGGCGGGGATCGGCGGAAGCTCGCGGTTGCTGCCCGGATCAAGCATTCGGCGCCACTCCCGCGAAGGCTTCCACGCGCTCCTTGAGCTTCTGGCCGGGGCGGAAGGTGACCACGGTGCGCGCGGAGATCGGGATCTCCTCGCCGGTCTTGGGGTTGCGGCCCGGGCGCTGGTTCTTGCGGCGCAGGTCGAAGTTGCCGAAGCCGGACAGCTTCACCTGCCGCCCGCCCTGCAGCGCCTCGCGCAGCACGTCGAAGAACGCGTCGACGAATTCCTTCGCCTCGCGCTTGTTCAGGCCGACTTCGTCGAACAGACGCTCGGCCATCTCCGCCTTGGTCAGTGCCATGTCCCTTGTTCCCGTATCAGCCGCGGATCCTCGCGCCGTGGTTGTTGCCCAGTGCGGCGACCACGCGCGCGACCACGGCATCGGCGTCCTGGTCCGTGAGAGTGCGCGTGTTGTCCTGCAAAATCAAGCCCATAGCCAGACTCTTGAAGCCGGATTCCACGCCCGGGCCCTGATAGCGGTCGAACAGCTGCAGGTCGCGCAGGACCTCGCCGGCGGCCTCGCGGACGCTGGCGGCCAGCTCCGCCCAGGCCACCTGTTCGGCGACCACGAAGGCCAGGTCGCGGCGCACGGCCGGATAGCGGGACAGGGCCTGGGCGCGCGGCAGCGGGCGCTGTTGCAGGGGCTCCAGGTCCAGCTCGAAGCCGTAGGCGTCCACGTCCAGCTCCAGCGCCTTCGCCAGGCGCGGATGCAGCTGGCCGATCCAGCCCAGCAGGACCTCGCCGCCCTCCAGGTCGGTGCGGTACACATCGGCGCTGCGGCCCGGGTGGCCGAACGGCGCGCCCGAGGGCCGGAACGCCAGCTTCGCGCCGGCCAGGGCGGCCAGCGATTCCAGGTCGCCCTTCAGGTCGTGGAAATCGACCGGGCGCGCCTGCAGGCCCCACTGTTCGGCCACCGCTTCGCCGCAGGCCACGGCGGCGATGCGCCGCGTCTCGCGCGGCGCCGGCAGGGGCGCGCCGGGCTGGCGGTCGCCCGGATCGGCCTCGACGAACACGCGGCCCAGCTCGAACAGGCGCACGCGGCCGGCCTGGCGCGCGGCGTTGCGCGCCAGCGCGTCGACCAGGCCCGGCAGCAGGCGCGGGCGCATCACCGCCAGCTCCGCGCTGAGCGGATTGGCCAGCGGCACGGTGCCGGACTCGCAGCCCCAGGCCTGCAGCAGTTTCTGGTCGACGAAGGCGAAGCACACCGCCTCCAGGTAGTCGCGCGCGACCAGGTGGCGGCGCAGGTCACCTTCCGGCAGCACGCCCTCGCTGGGCGCGGCCACCCGCGCCGGGCCGGCGGGAATGGTCGCCGGGATGCGGTCGTAGCCGTGGATGCGCGCCAGCTCCTCGACCAGGTCTTCCTCGATCGCGATGTCGAAGCGGCGGCTGGGCGCGGTGACCTGCCAGCCCTCACCGGTGGCGACCACCTGCATGCCCAGCGCGCGCAGGATGCGCTCGACCTCGGCGTCGGCGATGGTGGTGCCCAGCACCCGGGCGATGCGCGCGCGGCGCAGGGCGATCGGCTGCGACGCGGCCAGCGCGCCGGGCACGGTGGCTTCGGTGACCGGACCGGGACGGCCGCCGGCGATATCCAGGATCAGGCGCGTGGCGTACTCGATCGCCGTGCGCGGCAGTTCCGGGTCCACGCCGCGCTCGAAGCGATGGCCGGCGTCGGTGTGCAGGCCCAGGCGGCGGCTGCGGCCGATGATGGCCGAAGGCACCCAGTGCGCGGCCTCGAGGAACACACGCGTGGTGCTGGCGCCGACCTTGGTGGCCTCGCCGCCCATGATGCCGCCCACCGCCACGGCGCGCGCGCCGCGGCCGCCGCGGCTGTCGGACACGACCAGGAACTCCCCGTCCAGGGTGGCCTCGCGGCCGTCCAGCAGCTGCAGGGTCTCGCCCTGGCGCGCCGGGCGCACGACCACCGGCGCCTCCAGCTTGTCCAGGTCGAAGGCGTGCATCGGCTGGCCCAGCTCCAGCATCACGTACTGGGTGACGTCGACCAGCAGGCTGATCGGGCGCACGCCGGAACGGCGCAGGCGCTCGGCCATCCACACCGGGGTCGGCGCCGCCGGGTCCACGCCCTCGATCACGCGGCCGACGAAGCGCGGCACGCGCTCGCCGGCCTCCAGCGCGACCTCGACGGTGGCGTCGGTCGCGGCCGGCACCGGCGCGTTGTCCATCGGCGCCACCTCGCTGCCCAGCGCGGCGGCCACGTCGTAGGCAATGCCGCGCACGCTGAAGCAGTCGGCGCGGTTGGGGGTCAGCTTGATCTCGATGCTGGCGTCCGGCAGGCCCAGGTACCCGGCCAGCGGCACGCCCACCGGCGCGTCGGCCGGCAGTTCCAGCAGGCCGGAAGCGTCGGCGTCCAGGCCCAGCTCCTTCGCCGAGCAGAGCATGCCGAACGACTCCACCCCGCGCAGCTTCGCCGGCTTGATCGACATGCCGCCGACGTTGGAACCGACCGTCGCCAGCGGCGCGGCCAGGCCGACGCGCGCGTTGGGCGCGCCGCACACGATCTGCAGCGGCTCGCCGTTGCCGATGTCGACCTTGCACACCTGCAGGCGGTCGGCCTCCGGATGGCGGACGGCTTCCACGATGCGGCCGACCACCACGCCGGCCAGGCCGTCGCCCAGTGCGGTGACTTCCTCGACCTCCAGGCCGATGGCGGTCAGCGTCGCCGCGAGCGCGTCGCGGTTGGCCAGGGTCGACACGTGGCTGCGCAGCCAGTTCTCGGAAAATTTCATGGGGTGCCGTGATTCGTGGTTCGTGATTCGTGATTGGAAGTGCCGCGACGGTGATGGCCCTGTTGCTGATCCTGCGTGGCCGGCTGGCCGTACACGCCTTTCCGGATCAATTACCAATCACCAGTCACGGCCCTCAGGCAAACTGCCTGAGGAACCGCACATCGTTCTCGAAGAAGGCGCGCAGGTCGTTGACGCCGTAGCGCAGCATGGCGAAACGCTCCACGCCCAGGCCGAAGGCGAAGCCGGTATAGCGCTCCGGGTCGATCCCGCAGTTGCGCAGGACGTTGGGGTGGACCATGCCGCAACCGAGCACCTCCAGCCAGCGCACGCTGCCGTCCGGCTGTTGCCAGGCGATGTCGACCTCCGCGCCCGGCTCCACGAACGGGAAGTAGCTCGGGCGGAAGCGCATCTGGAAGTCGCGCTCGAAGAAGGCGCGCACGAACTCGGAGAGCGTGCCCTTGAGGTCGGCGAAGGTCGAGGTCTCGTCGACCAGCAGGCCCTCGACCTGGTGGAACATCGGCGAATGGGTCTGGTCGGAGTCGGAACGGTACACCTTGCCGGCGGCGATCATGCGCAACGGCGGGCGGTGGTCGCCCATGTAGCGCACCTGCACGCCCGAGGTATGGGTGCGCAGCAGGTGGCCGTCGCCGAAGTAGAAGGTGTCGTGCATGGCGCGCGCCGGGTGGTGCGGCGGGAAGTTCAGCGCCTCGAAGTTGTGCCAGTCGTCCTCGATCTCCGGACCGTCGGCCAGTTCGTAGCCGAGGTTGCCGAAGATGGTGGCGATCCGCTCCAGGGTGCGGGAGATCGGGTGGATCCCGCCGCGCTGGGCCAGCCGGCCCGGCAGGGTCACGTCCACCGCCTCGCCGGCCAGGCGCGCGTCGAGCGCGGCCTCCTCCAGCAGCGCGCGGCGCGCCGACAGCGCGGTCGAGACTTCGTCGCGTACGCGGTTGATCGCCTCGCCGGCGGCCTTGCGCTGCTCCGGCGGCAACGCGCCGAGCTGCTTGAGCTGGGCGGTGATGGCGCCCTGCTTGCCCAGCAGGCCCACGCGCAGCGCCTCCAGCGCCTCGGGAGTCTGCGCCGCGGCGATGTCGGCCAGCGCCTGCGCCGCCAGGGTTTGGATATCGCTCATGGAAAACGGGCCCTCGGAAAAACAAATGGGGAAGGACTTGCGCCCTTCCCCATGCATGCATGCGGTGACCGGCGCCAGGCCCGCGGACGGGCCCGGTGCGGTTCGCAACTTATGCCGCCAGAGCGCTCTTCGCCTTCTCCGCCAGCGCGGTAAACCCGGCCGCATCGTGCACGGCGATGTCCGCCAGCACCTTGCGGTCCAGGGTGATGCCGGCCTTCAGCAGGCCGTTGATGAAGCGGCTGTAGCTCAGGCCGTTGGCGCGGGCAGCCGCGTTGATGCGGGTGATCCACAGCGAACGGAAGTTGCGCTTCTTCTGCTTGCGGCCGATGTAGGCGTACTGCTGCGCCTTGATGACCGCCTGCTTGGCGACGCGGAAGACCTTGCGGCGGGCGTTGTAGTAACCCTTGGCCTGGCTCAGGACCTTCTTGTGACGGCGGCGCGCCTGCACGCCACGCTTGACTCGTGCCATTGTTCAGTCCTCCTCAGAGATACGGCAGCATGCGGTCCAGGCGGCCGGCATCCTCGGCGCGGACGTGGTTCGTCTGCCGCAGGTTGCGCTTCCGCTTGGTGGCCTTCTTGGTGAGGATGTGGCTACGGTTGGCGTGGCCGGCCTTGTACTTGCCGGAGGCGGTCTTGCGGAAACGCTTGGCCGCCGCCCGGTTGGTCTTGATCTTGGGCATTGCGAATGTCCTTGATGGGAACTGTCACTGGCACGGGCGGCGGGTTGCCCCGCGCTTTCCATCCTTGCCCATACCGGTCGGTAAGTCGCTGAGTCCCCAGGGGAAACCGCGACGGGTCCTGTAGCTGTTGCCAGCCCTCCGGCAAACCGGAGCCGCGCATTATGCCCCGGCTGGCTTTCCTTTTGCAAATCAGCGGGTTTCGCCGGGCGGGCGCAAGAGCCGTGCGCAGGCCAACGGAAGGCCGGCGGCACCGCCCGGGCAGGCCGCCGGCTTGCTTCCGGCCGGCACCGGCCAGCACAGGCCCGGCCAACCGGAGCACGATGGGGCCGCCGGCGTGGCAACGCCAGGACCGGATACGGCGAAGGGCGCCATGGGGCGCCCTTCGCCGGGGTCGGCCACCGGGCCGCCCCCCTGCCGCGTCGCGGCTTACTTCTTCTTCGGCGCGATCATCATGACCATCTGCCGGCCTTCCAGGCGCGGCCGCGACTCGATCACGATGTCCTCGCCCAGGTCGGCCTCGATCCGGGCGGCCATCTGCCGGCCCAGCTCCTGGTGGCTCATCTCGCGCCCGCGGAAGCGGATGTTGACCTTGACCTTGTCGCCATCCTCCAGGAAGCGGCGCATGTTGCGCAGCTTGATCTGGTAGTCGCCCTCGTCGGTGACCGGGCGGAACTTCACTTCCTTGATCTCGACCTGCTTGGACTTCTTCTTGGCCTCGCTGGCCCGCTTCTGCTGTTCGAACTTGAACTTGCCGAAGTCCATGATCTTGCAGACCGGCGGATCCGCGTTGGGCTGGATCTCGACCAGGTCCAGGTCCTCCTCTTCGGCAAGGCGCAGGGCCTCATCGCGCGAAAGGACGCCGATCATTTCGCCATCGGACCCGATCACGCGCACGCGCGGGACACGGATCTCGTGGTTCTTCCGGTTTTGCTTCTCGGGGGTGCTGATATTCCAGTCTCCGGGGGTGGTCTAGGCCACGTGCCGGCGCGGGGCCGGCACGCATCTGTTTTTACGCCAGCTGCTGCGAACGCAAGGTATCGGCAAAGGCGGACACGGACATTGTGCCCAAATCTTCGCCGGTACGCGTGCGCACCGCCACGGCGCCGTTCTCCTTCTCGCGGTCGCCGACCACCAGCAGGTACGGCACGCGCTGCAGCGTGTGCTCGCGGATCTTAAAGCCGATCTTTTCGTTCCGCAAATCAGCCTCGACCCGGAAGCCTTGATTTGTAAGGCTTTTCCTAACCTCGTTCACGTATTCAGCCTGGGCGTCGGTGATGTTCATCACCACCGCCTGGACCGGCGCCAGCCAGGCCGGGAAGGCGCCGGCATGGTGCTCGATCAGGATGCCGATGAAGCGCTCCATCGAGCCGACGATGGCGCGGTGGAGCATGACCGGGTGCCGGCGCTGGCTGTGCTCGTCCACGTACTCGGCGCCCAGGCGCACCGGCATCATGAAGTCCACCTGCACCGTGCCCAGCTGCCAGGTGCGGCCCAGGGCGTCCTTCAGGTGGTACTCGATCTTCGGGCCGTAGAACGCGCCCTCGCCCGGCAGCTCCTGCCACTCCACGCCGGAGGCGCGCAGGGCCGAGCGCAGGGCCTCCTCGGCCTTGTCCCAGGTGGCGTCGTCGCCCAGGCGGTTGTCCGGGCGCAGGGCGATCTTGACCTGGATGTCGTCGAAGCCGAAGTCGCCGTAGACCTTCAGCGCCTGCTGGTGGAAGGCGCGGACCTCGGACTCGATCTGCTCCTCGGTGCAGAAGATGTGGCCGTCGTCCTGGGTGAAGCCGCGCACGCGCAGGATGCCGTGCAGCGCGCCGGAGGGCTCGTTGCGGTGGCAGGAGCCGAACTCGCCGTAGCGGATCGGCAGGTCGCGGTAGCTGTGCAGGCCCTGGTTGAAGATCTGCACGTGGCCGGGGCAGTTCATCGGCTTCACCGCGTAGGTCCGCTTCTCGGACTCGGTGAAGAACATGTTGTCCTGGTAGTTGTCCCAGTGGCCGGACTTCTTCCACAGGGTCACGTCCAGGATCTGCGGGCAGCGCACCTCGCCGTAGCCGGTCTCGCGGTAGACGCGGCGCATGTACTGCTCGACCACCTGCCACACCGCCCAGCCCTTGGGGTGCCAGAACACCAGGCCCGGGGCCTCTTCCTGCAGGTGGAACAGGTCCTGCTGCTTGCCGATGCGGCGGTGGTCGCGCTTCTCGGCCTCCTCCATGCGCTGGATGTAGGCCTTCAGCTGCTTCTCGTCGGCCCAGGCGGTGCCGTAGATGCGCTGCAGCTGCTCGTTCTTCGAGTCGCCGCGCCAGTACGCGCCGGAGATGCGGGTCAGCTTGAAGGCCTTCAGGAAGCGGGTGTTGGGCACGTGCGGGCCGCGGCACATGTCCACGTATTCCTGGTGGTAGTACAGGCCCATGTGGGTCACTTCCGGGCCCATGTCCTCGATCAGGCGCAGCTTGTAGTCCTCGCCGCGGGCCTTGAACACCTCGATGACCTCCTCGCGCGGGGTCATCTTCTTGATGACGTCGTAGTCCTGGGCGATCAGCTCGCGCATGCGCTGCTCGATCGCGGCCAGGTCCTCGGGGGTGAACGGGCGCTCGGAATAGATGTCGTAGTAGAACCCTTCCGCGATCACCGGGCCGATCACCATCTTCACGTCCGGGTACAGCTGCTTGACCGCGTGGCCGACCAGGTGGGCGCAGGAGTGGCGGATGATCTCCACGCCCTCCTCGTCCTTGGGGGTGATGATGCGCAGGGTGGCGTCGTGGTCGATGACGTCGCAGGCGTCGACCAGCTTGCCGTCGACCTGGCCGGCGACCGTGGCCTTGGCCAGGCCGGCGCCGATCGACTGCGCGACCTGCATGACGGTGACGGGACCTTCGAACTGGCGCTGGCTGCCGTCGGGGAGGGTGATGGTGATCATTGGGGAAGAAGCCGTGATTGGTGATTGGTGATTCGTGATTGGGATGGCATCGGGACCGGGGCCAGGGCGGCCGCTTCGAATCCCCAACTACGAATCACCAATCACGAACCGCAAAAAAAGCGCCACCAGGCGCCTGCAGACGTGGCAGCCTGGGGGGCGGTCAGCGGTAGGCGGTGGTAGTGCTCATGTCGCACGCTCGGCCGGCGTCTTCCGCGGGCCACCTTGTCCTGGGGCGCGCCGGCACCGTGCCGGCGGCGAGGCCCCCGATTCTATCGCAGCCGGGCGGACGGACGTAGTGGCGGGCCCCGTGGCATCATGTCCCGCCGTTGCAGCACCGTTCCGGGCTCGGAGGAGCCGGTTTCGCATGACCATCCGGGGCAAGGCCACGTCCCTCGACATCGCCCACCTGGCCGGGGTATCCCAGCCGACCGTCTCGCGCGCCCTGCGCGGGCACCCGTCGGTCAACCCCGAGACCCGGCGCCGGATCCTGGCCATTGCCCGCGAGCTCAACTACAAGGTCGACAAGAACGCCTCCAACCTGCGCGCCCAGCAGTCCGGGACCCTGGCCCTGCTGTTCTTCGAGGACCCGACCCCGGACGACTCGCTGATCAACCCGTTCTTCCACTCCATGCTCGGGTCGATCACCCGGGCCTGCGCGCGGCGCGGCTACGACCTGCTGGTCTCCTTCCAGCAGCTGTCGACCAACTGGCACGCGGACTTCGCCGACAGCCACAAGGCCGACGGCATCATCCTGCTGGGCTACGGCGACTACCTGGAATCGCAGTCGCGGCTGCAGCAGCTGGTCGAACAGGGCACCCGCTTCGTGCGCTGGGGCGCGGCCCTGCCCGGGGAGCCGGGGGTGTCGATCGGCTGCGACAACTTCCAGGGCGGGCACGACATCACCGCCCACCTGCTGGAACGCGGCTGCCGCCGGATCGCCTTCCTCGGCCACGCCTCCGAGCACTACCCCGAGTTCCGCGAGCGCTGGCGCGGGTACCAGGCTGCGCTACGCGAGGCCGGGATCGAGCCGGAACCGGAGCTGCAGGCCGATGCCATCACCACCGAGCAGTCCGGCTACCAGGCCGCGCGCGCCCTGCTGGACGCCGGCCAGTCCTTCGACGGCGTGTTCGGGGCCAGCGACCTGATCGCCCTGGGCGCGATGAAGGCCCTGCGCGAGGACGGACTGGCCATGCCCGAGGACGTGGCGGTGGTCGGCTTCGACGACATCGCCATGGCCAGCTTCGCCCAGCCGCCGCTGTCGACCGTGCAGCAGGACACCAAGCAGGCCGGCGAAGTACTGGTGGACAGCCTGATCCGGCTGATCCAGCGCGAACCGGTGGAGAGCCAGCGGCTGCCGGTGCGGCTGGTGCTGCGCGAGTCCAGCCGGCGGCCCGGCTGAGCACCGCCGCAGGGCGCTCGGCAACCGGCGCCCCTGCCCTGCTTACTGCCGCGGCGTGGCCTTCAGCGCGGCCTGGCGCAGGTCGGCGCGGGTCACCGGGCCGTCGTACAGGAACACGCGCACGCCGTGCGCCGGCACCTCGACCCGGAGCTTGCGCCCGACCCTGACCTCCTGGCCGCTGAAGCCGTCGCGCCAGCGCCCGGGCTGGAGCATGCGGGTGACCGTCGCCGTGCGCGGACGGTCGCCCTTGTTGAGCAGGACCAGGGCGGTCTGGGCCTGGCCGGCGTCCTCGTAGACCCGGTAGAACACCGCGCTGTCGCCCTGCAGTTCGACGTTCAGCTGCACCCCGCGCTGCAGCGCCGGCGAGGCCTTGCGCAGGTTGGCGATGCGCCGCAGGCTGGCGTGGATCGGGTGCGCGGGGGCGGCCTGGATGTTCTCCACGCCGTAGTAGGCGCGGTTGCCGCCGTGCTCGCCCTGGCCGCGCATGAACCCGGTCTCCGAGCCGTAGTAGACCACCGGGATGCCGCGTGCGGTGAACAGCCAGTTGTGCGCGTCGATGAAGCCCTCGTCGCTGGCGTCCATGCGCGGCATGTCGTGGTTGTCGTAGAAGGTGGCCAGCTCGTACGGGTTGGCGTACGGGCCGTCCTCCAGGTACAGCGCTTCGGCCAGGCGTTCGAACCCGGCGCTGGCCTGGCGCGAGAATACCTCGTCCATGGCCTTCTTCATCGGGAAGTCGAGCACGCTCACCCCGCCGTTCTCCGGGCGGGTGAACTGGGCGATGTTGGCCGCCTCGTAGTCGAACGATTCGCCGAACATGAACATGCCCGGGTGGCGCTCGCGGATGCGGTCGGTGAAGGCCTTCCAGAACGCCAGCGGCTGGTGGCGGATGGTGTCGATGCGCAGCGCGTCCACGCCCTGGCCGATCCACTGCAGGTAGGCGCCAACCAGGTAGTCCATCACCGCCGGGTTGTCGGCATCGAGGTCGGCCAGCTGGGCCAGGTCGGGCTTGTCGTTGTAGAAGGCGTGCAGCGGGTTGCCGGCCGGGTCCAGCCGTTCCGGCGGCAGGTTCTGGTGGTCGGCCACCAGGCGCCCTTCCGCGTCGAAGATCTGGCCGTACTGCGGCTGCGGCACCGGCATGGTCCAGCCCGGCGAACCGTGGTTGGCGACGATGTCCAGCACGGTCTTCAGGCCATGGCCGCGCAGGCCGGCGGTCAGGCCGGCGAAGTCCAGGCCCTCGCTGGGCAGGTGCTCGTCCAGGCGGTAGAAATTGACGCCCCAGTAGCCGTGGAAGCCGGTCTTGCCCTGGTCGGTGAGGAAGCCGTCGCAGGTGATCGGGTCGCCACCGGTGAAGGCCTGGTCCGGGTTGTCCACGATCGGCGTGATCCACACCGCGGTGAAGCCCATGTCGGCGATGTAGCCGGCGTTGTCGAGCAGGCCGCGGAAGTCGCCGCCCAGGTAGCCGACGTTGCCGACCACGCCGTCGCAGGGCTCCAGCGGCCGGTCGAAGGTGTGGTGCTCGCCGCCCTGGTCGCGGTGGTCGTTGGCCGGATCGCCGTTGACGAAGCGATCGGTCATCACGAAGTACACCGCCTCGCTGGCGAACGGTTCGCGGGTGCCGTAGATGGACTGGGCGAAGGCCGGTGCGGCGGCGACCGCCAGCGCCGTGCCCAGCAGGGCCTTGCGCAGGAAGCGATTCATGCGCGCGCCTCCGCGGTGCGCGGCACCGCCAGCACGCAGGCCGCGGCCAGCACCAGGCTGGCGCCACCCAGGGCCAGGGCCCACAGCGGCTGGCCGCCGAACAGCGCACGCAGCAGGAAGCCCAGCAGGCTGGCCGCGACCAGCTGCGGGATCACGATGAAGAAATTGAAGATGCCCATGTAAACGCCCATCTTGGCCGCCGGCAGGCTGTCGGACAGCATCGCGTACGGCAGGGAAAGGATCGAGGCCCAGGCGAAGCCCACGCCGACCATCGACAGCAGCAGCCACTGCGGATCGCGCACCCACAGGAAGGACAGCAGGCCCAGCGCGCCCAGGCACAGGTTGAGCACGTGGGTGCCGCGCAGGCCGATGCGTGCGGCCAGCCATGGGATGGCGATGGCCGCCACCGCGGCGAAGCCGTTGTAGGCCGCGAACAGCACGCCGACCCAGTTGGCGCCTTCGTTGTAGGCGGCCGAGGTCGGGTCGTTGCTGCCGAAGTGGGTGCCGGCCACCGCCGCGGTGGTGTAGATCCACATCGCGAACAGGGCGAACCAGGAGAAGAACTGGACCACGGCCAGGCGGCGCATGGTGCGCGGCATGGCGCGCAGGTCGGCGGCGATGGCCGGCAGCATGCTCCCGGCCGGCAGCACCCGCGCCACCAGCAGCAGCACGCCGTAGGCCGCGGCCATGCCGGCCAGCACGTAGAGCATGCGGTCCCAGCCGTTGGCCGCGATCAGCGCCGCCAGCACCAGGCCGCCGGCCAGCCAGGCCAGCGCCGGCAGCGGGCCTGCAGGCGGGACTGCGGCAGTGGCCTGCTCCGCGGGCGGCTCGGCCTGCTCGAACCGCGTCAGTTCATCCGGCGCGTATTCGCGGGTGCGCAGCACGGTCCAGCCGATCGCACCCAGCAGCACCACGCCACCGACGTAGAACGCGTAGCGCACGGTATCCGGCACCTCGCCCGGAGCCGCGGTATTGGCCACTCCGGCCTTGGCCAGCAGCCACGGCAGCAGGCTGGCGATGATCGCGCCGGCGCCGATGAAGAAGCTCTGCATCGCATAGCCGCTGGCACGCTGCTCCTGTGGCAGCTGGTCGCCGACGAAGGCGCGGAACGGCTCCATCGAGATGTTGATCGAGGCATCGAGGATCCACAGCATGCCGGCGGCGATCCACAGCGCCGGGGAGTGCGGCATGAAGAACAGGGCCAGGGTCGCCAGCACCGCGCCGGCGAGGAAGTACGGGCGGCGCCGGCCCAGCGGGGTCCAGGTGCGGTCGGAGAGATAGCCCACCACCGGCTGCACCAGCAGGCCGGTCAGCGGTGCGGCGATCCACAGCCCCGGCACCTGCTCCATGTCCGCGCCCAGGGTCTGGAAGATGCGGCTGACGTTGGCGTTCTGCAGGGCAAACCCGAACTGGATGCCCAGGAAGCCGAAGCACATGTTCCAGATCTGCCAGAACGACAGGCGTGGTTTGCGTTCAATCACGCTGTATCCCCCCTCCGGGAACCGTTGCGTCGCGATCCGCCGGCCGGCGGTACCGGGGCATGGTAGGCGGCGGCCGTACGCGTCGGACAGCGCATGCATACGTATTCATCGGCATGCGCGCCCATGCTGCACTGCACCCGTGGGATAGTGCGGCCCCTCGCGCCGCGGCCGGCTGCCGTGGACGCGGAGCGTTCTGGGAGGGGCGATGCTACGAAGCCTGCGGCGGCGCACCGTGCGCGCCATGTTCCATGCCTTTGGCGCGGCCGGCGGCTGTGCCCTGCTGCTTGCCGCCCTGCCCGCGCATGCGGCGGTGCTGCCCATCGCAGCCTGCGACGCCGGCGAGGCCGTGGTCCTCGCCGCCGAGGCCGGCACCGTTCCCGACGCACGCGCGATCTGGCTGGACCGGCGCACCCTGCGCTGGCCCGGCGCCCCGGACCCTGGCCGTTACCGCCTCTACCACGGCAAGGTGCTGCCGCAGGCCATCCCCGGCCAGCGCGTGCGCGGCGCCGAGGGCCAGCTAGCGCTGGCCGGCGCCACCGTGGCGGAAACGGTCGCACGGCGCTTCCGCCATGTCGCCCCCGGCGCCACCCTGGCCCTGGACCTGGACGACCAGGCCCTGCGCGCGCTTTACCGCCAGGCCCTGCTGCTGGTGCGCGAGGACCCGCGCGGCCGCGTGCTGGACGCCACCCGGATCCAGCTGCCCGGCGCACTGGACGACCTGTATGCCGCCGCGGTCGATGCGCCGATGCCCGGCGCGCACCCCGCGCCGGACGGCACCCGCTTCAGCGTATGGGCACCGACCGCGCGCGAGGTCTCGCTGTGCCTGTACCCCGGCGACCATGCCGCGGCCACCCGCCGCGTGGCCGTCGCGGCCGATCCGGCCACCGGCATGTGGACCGCGCGCCTGCCGCAGGACCTGCGCGGCGCTTATTACACCTGGCTGGTGGACGTGTACGTGCCGGGCACCGGCCTGGTGCGCAACCGCGTCACCGATCCGTACTCGGCCAGCCTCGGCACCGATTCGCGCCGCAGCTACGTGGCCGACCTGGACGACCCGGCGCTCAAGCCCGACGGCTGGGACCAGGCCCCGCGCCCGCCCGCGCTGCAGGCGCAGGTGGACATGTCGGTGTACGAACTGCACGTGCGCGACTTCTCCATCGGTGATGCCACCGTGCCGGAACCGCTGCGCGGCCGCTACCTGGCGTTCACCGCCGCCGGCAGCGCCGGCATGGCCCACCTGCGCGCCCTCGCCCGGGCCGGCCTGACCGACGTGCACCTGCTGCCGGTGTACGACTTCGCCTCCGTGCCCGAAGCCGGCTGCACCACCCCGCAGGTGCCCGATGCACCGGCGGACAGCCCGCTGCAGCAGGCCGCGGTGATGGCCGAAGCCGCGCGCGACTGCTTCAACTGGGGCTACGACCCGTTCCACTTCAATGCGCCCGAGGGCAGCTACGCCACCGATCCGTCCGACGGCGCGGTGCGCATCCGCGAGTTCCGGGCCATGGTCATGGCCCTGCACGCCCTGGGCCTGCGCGTGGGCATGGACGTGGTCTACAACCACACCTATGCCGCCGGCCAGGACCCCGGCTCGGTGCTGGACCGCATCGTGCCCGGCTACTACCACCGCCTCGACGCCAGCGGCACGGTGGAGACCAGTACCTGCTGCAGCAACACCGCCACCGAGCACGCGATGATGGCGCGGCTGATGATCGACTCGGCCGGGCTGTGGGTGCGGCACTACCGGATCGACTCGTTCCGCTTCGACCTGATGGGCCACCAGCCGCGCGCGGCGATGGAAGCCCTGCAGCGCCGGGTCGACGCCGTCGCCGGCCGCCACGTGCCGCTGATCGGCGAGGGCTGGAACTTCGGCGAGGTGGCCGATGGCGCCCGCTTCGTCCAGGCCTCGCAGCTGTCCCTGGGCGGCAGCGGCATCGGCACCTTCAGCGACCGCGCGCGCGATGCCCTGCGCGGCGGCGGCCCGGGCGACAGCGGCCGCGACAAGCTGGCGCGCCAGGGCTGGCTCAACGGCCTCGGCTACGCGCCGAACGAGGCCACTGCCGGCGGCGACCCGGCGGCCAGCCGCGCCGCCTTGCTGCGCGCAGCCGACCTGGTCCGTGCCGGCCTGGCCGGCACCCTGCGTGACTACGTGCTGGATACCGTCGACGGCCCCCGCCCGCTGCACGAGGTGGACTACAACGGCCAGCCGGCCGGCTATGCCCACGCACCGGGCGAGGTGGTCAACTACGTCGAGAACCACGACAACGAGACCCTCTACGACCTCAACGCCTACCGCCTGCCCGCCGGCACGCCGGCCAGCGAGCGGGCGCGGGTGCAGGTGCTGGGCATGGCCACCACCGCGCTCAGCCAGGGCGTGGCCTACTTCCACGCCGGCATCGACCTGCTGCGCTCCAAGTCCATGGACCGCAACAGCTACGACTCCGGCGACTGGTTCAACCGCATCGACTGGAGCGGCGGGGACAATTTCTTCGGCAGCGGCCTGCCGCCGGCCAGCGGCAACGAAGCCGACTGGCCGTGGATCGCGCCGCGCCTGGCCGATCCCTCCATCCGCCCGGCCCCGGAAGACATCGCCTTCGCCCGCGCCGCCCTGCGCGAGCTGCTGGCAATCCGCGCCAGCTCCAGCCTGTTCCGGCTGCGCACCGCCGAAGAGGTCGCGCGCCGGCTCAGCTTCCCCAATAGCGGCCCCGGCCAGAACCCGCTGGTGGTCGCCGGCCTGCTCGACGGCCGCGGCCATCCGGGCGCCGGCTTCGCCGGCATCCTCTACCTGCTCAATGCCTCGCCGCAGGCGCAGGTACTGGAACTGCCGGAGCTGCGCGGCCAGCGCTGGCGCCTGCATCCGCTGCAGCGCGGCCCGCACGCCGCCGATCCACGCGTGCGCGAAGCAGGCCACGAACCCGCGCGCGGCCGCTTCACCGTGCCGCCGCGCACCGTCCTCGTCTACGTCCTGGAGTAAGCCCCCATGCCCGCACGACGTCTCCCGCGCCGCCCCCGCGCCCTGCTCGCCCTGCTACTCCTTGCAGCAGCCGCCCTGCCCCTCCACGCCCGCGACCTGGCACGGATCGAGTCCCCCGGCCAGGTGCTGGCGGTGACCATCGAAGCCCAGCACGAGGACCGCCTGGCCTACCGCGTCGAACGCCGTGGCAAGCCCGTGATCGCCTCCTCGCGCCTGGGCTTCCTGCTTGGCGACGGCCGCCTGGAGCGCAACCTGGAGCTGATCGACCACTCCAGCCGCAGCTTCGACGAGACCTGGGAGCAGCCCTGGGGCGAGCGCCGCCTGACCCGCAACCACTACAACGAGCTGCGCGCGCGCTTCGCCGAGCGTCCGGCCGAGCCGGGCCAGCCGCCACGACGGATCGACGTGGTGTTCCGCGTCTACGACGACGGCGTCGGTTTCCGCTACGAGTTCCCGGCCGAGCCGGGACCGCGCCAGGTGCGCATCCGCCAGGAGCTGACCGAGTTCGCCCTGGCCGATGCGGACAACACCACCGCCTGGTGGATCCCCGCGTTCGAATGGAACCGCGAGGAATACCTGTACTCGCGCACCCCGCTGCGCGAGATCGGCACCGCGCAGACGCCGCTGACCCTGCGCACCGGCGACGGGCTGCACGTCTCCATCCACGAGGCGGCGCTGGTCGACTACGCCGGCATGAACCTGGCCCGTGGCGACGGCAACGTGCTGCGCGCCGCGCTGACCCCGTCCAGCGAGGGCGGCGCGGTGAACCGCACCACCCCGTTCGCCACCCCGTGGCGCACGATCCAGATCGGCGAGCGTGCCGGTGACCTGGTCGAGTCCAGCCTGATCCTCAACCTCAACGAGCCCAACGCCATCGGCGACGTCAGCTGGTTCAAGCCGGCCAAGTACGTGGGCGTGTGGTGGTCGCTGCACCTGGAGAAGGAGACCTGGGGCACCGGCCCCAGGCACGGCGCGACCACCGCCAATACCCGCCGCTACATCGACTTCGCCGCGAAGAACGGCTTCCGCGGCGTGCTGGTGGAAGGCTGGAACCCGGGCTGGGACGGCAACTGGTTCGCCAACGGCTGGGGCTTCGACTTCACCCGCTCCACCCCGGACTTCGACCTGCCGAAACTGGCCAGGTACGCCGCCGGCAAGGGCGTGCACCTGATCGGCCACCACGAAACCGCCTGCGCGGTCAGCCATT
Source organism: Pseudoxanthomonas sp. SGT-18 (assembly GCF_003931645.1). NCBI lineage: Bacteria > Pseudomonadati > Pseudomonadota > Gammaproteobacteria > Lysobacterales > Lysobacteraceae > Pseudoxanthomonas > Pseudoxanthomonas sp. SGT-18. The sequence continues at coordinate 139,575 of NZ_RRYJ01000007.1, forward strand.
ACGAACGCCAGCTGGAGGCGGCCTTCGACCTGTACGCGCGCAACGGCGTGGACGTGGTCAAGACCGGCTACGTCTGCGACGCCGGTGACATCCAGCGCCAGGACCAGCCTGGCGGCCCGGTGGTGCGCGAGTGGCACGAGGGCCAGTGGATGAGCAACCACCACCTGCGCGTGGTCCAGGCCGCGGCGAAGCGGAAGATCGCGGTCAACGCCCACGAGCCGATCAAGGACACCGGCCTGCGCCGCACGTACCCGAACTGGGTCTCGCGCGAGGGTGCGCGCGGCATGGAATTCGCCGCCTGGGCCGATCCGCCGAACCCGCCGGAGCACGAGGCCACCCTGGTGTTCACCCGCATGCTGGCCGGGCCGATGGACTTCACCCCGGGCATCGTCAGCCTGGTCGGCCGCAACGGCCAGAAGCTGCGCAGCACCCTGGCCAAGCAGCTGGCGCTGTACGTGGTCCTGTACAGCCCGGTGCAGATGGTCGCCGACCTGCCCGAGCATTACGCGAAGCAGCCGCAGGCGCTGAAGTTCATCCGCGACGTGGCGGTGGACTGGGAGGAAAGCCGCATGGTCGACGGTTCGGTCGGCGAGTACGCGGTGCTGGCACGCAAGGCGCGCGGCGGCGAGGAGTGGTTCCTCGGCGCGGTCGGCGACGACACCCCGCGCGTACTGCAGGCGCCCCTGTCCTTCCTCGATGCCGGCCGCCGCTATCGCGCCGAGATCTATCGCGACGGCGACGGCGCGGACTGGGAGCACAAGCCCTTCGCCTTCGTCCACGAAACCCGCGAAGTCGGCGCCGGCGACGTGCTGGAGCTGCGCCTGGGCCGCGGCGGTGGCCAGGCCGTGCGGTTCGTGCCGCTGTAAGGCGCTCCCGATGAATACGTATGCGCCCCCGCTCGGCCGCGAGGGGGCGCCACTACCATAGCCGCGGCCAATGGAAGCGCGCCGGGCAAGCCCTGCCGCGACCGGAACCGCCGGTGGCCCGGGCAAGGGATTGCCCACCCCGGCCCTCCATCCCCGCCGCGCCCGTCGGTGCGGCTTCCCATCCGTAATGATTCCCGTATGTCCGATACCCAGTGGTGGCGCGGCGCCGTCATCTACCAGATCTACCCCCGCAGCTTCCTCGACACCAACGGCGACGGCATCGGCGACCTCCCGGGCATCACCGAGCGGCTGGACTACGTGGCCTCGCTGGGCGTGGACGCGATCTGGATCTCGCCGTTCTTCAAGTCGCCGATGGCCGACTACGGCTACGACATCGCCGACTACCGCGACGTCGACCCGCTGTTCGGCACCCTGGACGACTTCGACCGCCTGCTGGCCAAGGCCCACCGCCTGGGCCTGAAGGTGATGATCGACCAGGTGCTGAGCCATACCTCCGACCAGCACCCCTGGTTCCTGGAAAGCCGGCAGAGCCGCGACAACCCCAAGTCCGACTGGTACGTGTGGGCCGATGCCAGGGAAGACGGCACCCCGCCCAACAACTGGATGTCGATCTTCGGCGGCGTGGCCTGGCGCTGGGAGCCGCGCCGCTGCCAGTACTACCTGCACAACTTCCTGTCCTCGCAGCCGGACCTGAACTTCCACAACCCGGAAGTTCGCCAGGCCACGCTGGACAACGTGCGCTTCTGGCTGGACCGCGGCGTCGACGGCTTCCGCCTGGACGCGATCAACTTCTGCTTCCACGACGCGCAGCTGCGCGACAACCCGCCCAAGCCGGCGGATAAGCGCGTGGGCCGCGGCTTCAGCCCGGACAACCCGTACGCGTTCCAGTACCACTACTACAACAACACCCGCCCGGAGAACATCGGCTTCCTCGAGGACCTGCGCCGGCTGATGGACCAGTACCCCGGCGTGGTGACCCTGGGCGAGATCTCCTCGGAGGACTCGCTGGCCACCACCGCCGAGTACACCTCCGGCAAGCGCCTGGACATGGGCTACAGCTTCGAGCTGCTGGTGGACGACTTCAGCGTCGGCTACATCCGCGGCACGGTCGAGCGCCTGGAAGCGGCAATGACCGAGGGCTGGCCGTGCTGGGCGGTGTCCAACCACGACGTGCGCCGCGCGGTCACCCGCTGGGGCGGCGCCGAAGCCCCGCCGCAGCTGGCGCGCATGCTGGCGGCGATGGTCTGCTCGCTGCGCGGCTCGGTCTGCATCTACCAGGGCGAGGAACTGGGCCTGCCCGAGGCCGACGTCCCGTTCGAGGCCCTGCGCGACCCCTACGGCATCACCTTCTGGCCGACCTTCAAGGGCCGCGACGGCTGCCGCACGCCGATGCCGTGGAAGGACGCGCCCGACGCCGGTTTCAGCCCGGTGCAGCCATGGCTGCCGGTGCCGGACGAGCACCGCGCCCTGGCGGTGGAGCGCCAGGAAGCCGACCCGGATTCGGTGCTGCACGCGTTCCGCGCCTTCATGCGCTGGCGCAGGCAGCAGCCGGCCCTGGTGCGCGGCTCGATCCGCTTCCTGGACACCGCCGAGCCGGTGCTGGCGTTCGTGCGCGAGCACGAGGGCCAGCGCATGCTGGCCGCGTTCAACCTTTCCGCCAACGCCACCACGCTGTCGCTGCCGGACGGCCAGTGGCAGCCGCAGGCCATCCCCGGCTACGCCGCGGTCGGCATCGATGGCGGCCAGACCACGCTGCCGGCATGGGGCGTGTTGTTCGCACTCGCTGGCTGATCCCTCCCTCAGCCGCGGTCGGGCCGGGGCATCAACGATGCCCCGGTTTTTTTGTGCCCGTGGTCCAGCGCCGGAAACGGACACAGGCACGCTTCACGACCCCGCGCACGCGCCGTGGCAGCGGGGCGGCGATCCTTCGCGCCCGTTTCACCGCGAAGGCCGCAGCTTGCCTGCGTCCTTCCGCGGAGAGCCAGCGGCATGCCTTCCCCCACGAACAGGTGCCGTCGCGCGGTGGTCACGGTGTGCGCGGGCGGGCAGCCGCGCAGCGACCACGAACGCGCCTCGCAGGCCTGGGTGGCGCGGCGCCTGGCCGAACTGGCCGGCTGGGAGTACGCCGGCGAGTACGACCCCGCGCATCCGCCGGCGCTGCGCCCCTACTTCGTGCCCGACGACACCCTTACCGCCGCCCAGGCGGCTCGGCTGGGCATCGCTGGCGAGGACGACCTGTTCGGCGGGGTGGTCCCGCACGCCTTCATCGCCAGCAAGGTGATCACCCACGGCCTGCCGCGCGAGTGCGCCTCGGCCCCCGAGGGCTGGCGCGCGGAGCTGGGTGAGCGCCTGCGCCCGGTGGTACTGGACGGCTTCAGCGCCTTCTGCCCGCACTCGGCCGGCAGCGCCGGGCGCGAGCTGCTGGCGCGCGGCGGCGCGATCCGGCTGAAGCCGGCCCAGGCCCGCGGCGGCCAGGGGCAGCAGCGGGTCGAGCACCCCGACCACCTGGAACAGGCGGTGGCCGCGCTCGACCTGCTGCAGCTGCAGCAGCACGGCATGGTGCTGGAGCAGGACCTGGTCGAGGCGACCACCTGCAGCGTGGGCCAGGTCCGCATCGCCGGCCTGGTCCTGTCCTACCTGGGCACCCAGCAGCAGGCCCCGGACCGCGAGGGCCTTGAGGTCTACACCGGCTCGCGCCTGCAGGTGGTCACCGGCGGCTACGAGGCGCTGGAGGCTGTGGCCGGCGACGCACTCCAGCGCGAGGCCCTGGACTGCGCGCGCCGCTACGACGCCGCGGTGGCGGAGGTGCACCCGGGCTTCTACGCCTCGCGCCGCAACTACGACGTCATCGCCGGGCGCGACGCCCGCGGCCGCTGGCGCTGCGGCGTGCTGGAGCAGTCCTGGCGCCTGGGCGGGGCCTCGCCGGCGGAAGTCGTGGCGCTGGACGCGTTCCTGTCCGGGCGCGTGCCGCGCGGCGCGCTCACCGCCTCCTGCCACGAGAGCCACGACCTGGCCCACCGCCCGCCGCCGCATGCGCAGGTCCACTTCCACGATCCGTTCGCAGGACGTGGACCGGTGCTGAAGTACGCTGTGGTCCATGGAAATCCGCCTTGACCCGGTCGACATCAGGGTCGACGACGAGGTCGTCCGCGGCACCGTGCTGTCGCCGCCGCCCGCGCTGCCCGGCGTGCTGTTCGTGCACGGCTGGGGCGGCAGCCAGGACCACGACCTCGGCCGCGCCCGCCGCATCGCCGGCATCGGCTGCGTCTGCCTGACCTTCGACCTGCGCGGCCACGAGGAAACCGCGGCGCAGTGGGAAACGGTCAGCCGCCCGCAGAACCTGGCCGACCTGGTCGCCGCCTACGACTGGTTCGCCGCGCGCCCGGACGTGGACGCGTCGGCCATCGCCGTGGTCGGCATCAGCTACGGCGGCTACCTGTCCACCCTGCTGACCGGGCTGCGCCCGGTGCGCTGGCTGGCCCTGCGCTCGCCGGCGATCTACAAGGACGAGGGCTGGGAGCTGCCCAAGCGCCAGCTGCACGCCGACCCCGACCTGCCCGCGTTCCGCCGCCGCCGCGTACCCTGGCAGGAAAACCGCGCCCTGCGCGCCTGCCACGACTTCCAGGGCGACGTGCTGCTGGTGGAGGCCGAGCACGACCAGACCGTGCCGCACATGGTCGGTGAGAACTACGCCGCCGCGTTCTCCAGCGCCCGCTCCCTGACCAAGCGCCGCATCGCCGGCGCGGACCACGCCTTTTCCGGCAAGCCCGAGCAGCAGGCCTATACCGAGGTCCTGGCCGGCTGGCTGGGGGAAATGGTGCGTGCGGCGCGCGAGCGCGAGGCCGGGCAGAAGGTCGCCGAGCGCAAGCAGGCCCGCCGCGCGGGGGCGCCGGCCGGGGGCTGACCCGCCCCGGGGCGCTCCGTCCGTCCGCCAGGCGGCATTTTTTGCCGCTTTTCCGCGCTTTTCCTCTTGGCGACGCCCCGCGCATCGCCTACATTCGCCGTGCCGATGCTCTCGGCCCACCATCCAATACGTACGGAACAGGAAATTTATGGCGAAGACCACCAAGAAGCCGGCCGCCAAGAAGGCCGCGACCAAAGCGGCGAAGACGACCGCAGTGAAGAAGGCTGCTGCGCCGAAGAAGGCTGCCGCTGCTCCGAAGAAGGCCGCCCCGCTGAAGGAAGTCCTGGGCAAGTCCGCCCTGATCAAGCACCTGTCCGAAACCAGCGGCGTCGTCGCCAAGGACGTCAAGGCCGTGCTGGCCGCCGTCGAGGATGCGGTCTCCGGCGCGATCAGCAAGAAGGGCGTCGGCAGCTTCACCCTGCCGGGCCTGTTCAAGGTCACCGCGGTCAAGGTCCCGGCCAAGCCGCGCCGCAAGGGCATCAATCCGTTCACCAAGGAAGAGCAGTGGTTCGCCGCCAAGCCGGCTACGGTCAAGGTCAAGGTGCGCCCGCTGAAGAAGCTCAAGGACGCTGCCGCCTGATCGGCGCGACGGGCTTACCAGCTTCTTCCGACGGGGTGGCCGCAAGGCCGCCCCGTTTTCGTTGGCGCCGGCCTTGCCATTGCGGGCACGCGCGCCGGGCCATGCTCGGCGCATGGGATCGCACCGCCCCACCCGCGCCCGGCGCCTGGCCGGCCTTGCCTGGACCCTGCTCTGGCTGTCCGTGCTGGGCCTGGCGCTGGCCTGGGCCTGGCAGCACCCGGCGGTGCAGCGCGCGCGGCTGGCCCTTGAACTGGCGCGCGAACCGGCGCCACAGGCGCTGCCGGTCCCGGTGCAGGGCGTGGCCGCCGGCAGCATCGCTCCGACCTGGGGCGCGCCGCGCGGCACCGGCCGCCGCCACGAAGGCGCGGACATCTTCGCCCCGCGCGGCACGCCGGTGGCCAGCACCACCCGCGGCATCGTCACCGCGGTGCGCGAGCGCGGCCTTGGCGGGCGCCAGGTCTGGGTGCGCGGGCCCGGCAACGAATCCCACTACTACGCCCACCTCGAGGACTGGGCGCCGGGCCTGGCACCCGGCGACCTGGTCGAGGCCGGCACCGTGCTGGGCAGCGTCGGCGATAGCGGCAACGCGCGCGGCACCCCGCCGCACCTGCACTACGGGATCTACGGCCGCGGCGGGGCGGTCGACCCGCTGCCGCGGCTGCGCGCGGGGCAAGCGCCGCGCTGAGGCGGTGGAACGGTCCATCGTGGCCAGGGGCCTCGTTCCCGGGTGGCGGCAGGCCTATCGTGGCCACACCCCTTTCAGGACCCCGCAACAATGGCTTCATCCCCACAGCGCTACCGCATCACCGTGACCCCGGTGGAGAACGGCGGACTGCCGTGCCAGGGGCGCTGCGCGATCGAGTTCGAGCAGCCCTGCTGCGACGACTGGATGCGCGTGATCGAGTCCAACCAGCGCCTCCCCGGCCTCAGCGCCGACGAACGCACCGCCCTGGTGATCGGCGCCCGCCTGCTCGACGGCATCGTCCGCCGCCACCCGGCGGTGGCCGATGGCCTGCTCGACGGCCTGCCCGCGCCGCTGTCGCGCCTGCTGGCGCGACTGGATCCGCGCGAGGAGAGCTGAGCGTCGCGCCGGCGGTGCGCTGCTAACGACCGGTTCACCGCGCCGCGCCAGGATGGTGCTTCCGATCCGCGAGGAATCCGCGATGCGCCTGTCCCGCCCTCTTCCCGTCCTGCTGGCCGCGCTGCTGGCCTTGCCGCCGGCGCTGGCCGCGCCCCGTTTCGAGGGCCGCCAGGTCAGCGTGCAGGCGGCCGACGCCCAGGCCTTCCTCCAGGGCCGGTTCCCGCAACGGCACAGCGCCCTCGGCGGCCTGCTCGAACTGACCGTGTCCAACCCGCGCCTGGAACTGCCGCCGGGCACGCGCATGCGCCTGGGCCTGGACCTGGCCGCGGCCACTGCCGGCGGCCCCCCCACGCCGGTCGGCCGGGTGCAGCTGAGCAGCGCGTTGCGCTACGACCCGGCGCGCAAGGCGTTCTTCCTGGAGCAGCCGGCGATCGAGGACTTCCGCCCCGCGCAGGCCGGCCTGGCCCTGGACGAGGGCACCCGCGGCCTGCTCAACGCCTGGCTGGCCGACTACGCGCGCAGCGAGCCGGTGTACCGCATCGAGCCGCCGCTGGCGGCCCTGCTGGGCGGGGTGCAGGTGGAAGCGGCCGGCGTGCGCGACGGCCAGCTCCACGTGCTGCTGGACCGCGACCCGGCGCTGCCGGCGTCGGAGTGACCCCGCCTCAGCGCTTGGGCTGGAGCATGGTCCCGGTGCACTTGGGCGAGCCGCAGCGGCAGGCCCAGATCTTCTTCAGCCGCGGCGTATGCCGCTCGGCCAGGGTGATGCCGTAGTTGTAGGTCAGCTCCTCGCCGGGGCGGATGTCGCGGATCGCCTCGATGAAGATGCGGTCCTTGCTGCGGTCGTCGCCCTCGTGCTCGACCACCACGGCCTCGCAGTTCGGGTCGCAGCTGTGGTTGATCCAGCGCGCGTCGTTGCCCTTGTGGTTGGCGTCGATCACGTAGTCGTCGTTGAGCGTGAACAGGAAGGTGTGCCCGCTCTCGACGTCGCCGGCGCTGTCGGCGTCGACCTCGGCGTGGGTCCGGCGCAGGCCCTTGTACTCGATGATGCGCTCGCCCTTGCGGATGGGCTCCACCGCGAACACGCCATTGCCGTGGATGGGGGACTTGCGGGCGACGATCTTGCGGGGCATGGACGTTCCGGGGCGGCGACTGGAACGCGATTCTCGCCCATGCCGCCGCGCATCCCAAGCCCGCCCACCTGCATACCCGTCCGATGATGCCGGACATCGCCGTGCGCGCCATGGACGGGCAGGACCGCCGCGCGATCTACCGCTACCTCCGCAGCCCCGGCGCGGCCGGCGTGCCGGCCCCCGATGCACTGCCGCCGGGGAAGGCGCCGCCCCCGCCCTACCTGGGACCGGGCCTGCGCCAGGCGCCGACAACCCGCGCTGAAGCGTTCCACCCGTGCCGGCTTGGCCTCGGGGCGGGCGAAAGCGTACAATTTCGGTACGTTTTCACCCGGCCCTCTGCCATGCTCCGCGTCACCAAGCTGACTGATTACGCCACGGTCGTCCTGACCGTCATGGCCTCCCGTCCCGGCGAGGTGCTCAGTGCGGCCGAGCTGGCCGAGCACTCCGGCCTGGAACAACCCACCGTCAGCAAGCTGCTCAAGCCGCTGGCCCAGGCCGGACTGGTCGAGGGCCTGCGCGGCGTTCGCGGCGGCTACCGCCTCGCCCGCGACGCCGACCGCATCACCCTGATCGAGATCGTCGAGGCGATGGAAGGCCCGCTGGCGATGACCGAGTGCAGCCAGGCCGGCAGCAACCAGTGCGGCATCGCCCACCAGTGCGGCGTGCGCTCCAACTGGCGCCTGATCAACGACGTGGTCGCCGATGCCCTGCGCGGCGTGACCCTGGCGCAGATGCTGCGCCCGCTTCCTCCCCCCTCCACCGCCACCCGCCGGCAGATCGCCGTGCAGGTAGCCAGCTGAATTCCCCAGGCAGCCCCATGGCCACCGACATGCAGACCCCCACCGCCGAAGCCGCGCCGCAGAACGCCGAGATCCTCGAGCGCCTGGGCCGTCGCTACGACGCCGGCTTCGTCACCCCGATCGAGTCCGATTCCCTGCCCCCGGGCCTGGACGAGGACGTCATCCGCCAGCTCTCGGCCAAGAAGGAGGAGCCGGACTGGATGACCGAATGGCGCCTTGAGGCCTACCGCCGCTGGCTGCAGATGCCCATGCCCAACTGGGCCAAGCTGCAGATCGCGCCGATCGACTTCCAGTCCATCAGCTACTACTCCGCGCCCAAGGGCCCGAAGTACAAGTCGCTGGACGAGGTGCCGCCGGAGCTGATCGAGACCTACGACAAGCTCGGCGTGCCGCTGCACGAGCGCGCCAAGCTGGCCGGCGTGGCCGTGGACGCGGTGTTCGACTCGGTCTCCGTGGGCACCACCTTCCGCAAGGAGCTGGCCGAGAAGGGCATCATCTTCTGCTCGATGTCCGAGGCCATCCGCGAGCATCCGGACCTGGTGCGCAAGTACCTGGGCAGCGTGGTGCCGCACGGCGACAACTACTTCGCCGCGCTCAACTCGGCGGTGTTCTCCGACGGCAGCTTCGTGTTCATCCCGAAGGGCGTGCGCTGCCCGATGGAGCTGTCCACCTACTTCCGGATCAACGCCGGCCACACCGGCCAGTTCGAGCGCACCCTGATCGTGGCCGAGGAAGGCGCCTACGTCTCCTACCTGGAGGGCTGCACCGCGCCGATGCGCGACGAAAACCAGCTGCACGCGGCGGTGGTCGAGCTGGTCGCGCTGGACGACGCGGAGATCAAGTACTCGACCGTGCAGAACTGGTACCCGGGCGACGAGGAAGGCCGCGGCGGCATCTACAACTTCGTGACCAAGCGCGCCGAATGCCGCGGCGCGCGCAGCAAGGTGACCTGGACCCAGGTGGAGACCGGCTCGGCCATCACCTGGAAGTACCCGTCCTGCGTGCTGCTGGGCGACGACTCGGTGGGCGAGTTCCACTCCGTGGCCCTGACCCACCACCGCCAGCAGGCCGACACCGGCACCAAGATGGTCCACGTCGGCAAGCGCACCAAGTCCAAGATCGTGTCCAAGGGCATCAGCGCCGGCCGCGGCCAGAACACCTACCGCGGCCTGGTGAAGGTCGACCGCAACGCCGACGGCGCGCGCAACTACACCCAGTGCGACAGCCTGCTGATCGGCAAGCAGTGCGGTGCCCACACCTTCCCCTACATCGAGGTGAGGAATCCCGGCGCCACGGTCGAGCACGAGGCCACCACCTCCAAGATCAGCGAGGACCAGCTGTTCTACTGCCGCAGCCGCGGCATCTCCGAGGAGGACGCGGTCTCGCTGATCGTCGACGGCTTCTGCAAGCAGGTCTTCCGCGAGCTGCCCATGGAGTTCGCGGTGGAGGCCAAGAAGCTGCTGGAAGTCTCGCTCGAAGGCAGCGTCGGCTGAGGCCGCCGCTTCCGGGGGTCGATCCGGGGAGCCGGGGACCGCGCGAGTGTCCCCTTCCTCCGGCCCCCGGCGCCTTCCGGATCCAATCCCGAATACCGAATCCCCAATCCCGAATCCCCAATCCCATGCTCAAGATCGAAAACCTCCACGCCAGCGTCGCCGGCAAGGAAATCCTCAAGGGCCTCTCGCTGGAGGTGAAGCCGGGCCAGGTGCACGCCATCATGGGCCCCAACGGCGCCGGCAAGTCGACGCTCGGCAACATCCTCGCCGGCCGCGACGGCTACGAGGTCACCGCCGGCTCGGTCGAGTTCGACGGCCAGGCCCTGCTGGAACTGGAGCCGGAGGAGCGCGCCGCCGCCGGCCTGTTCCTCGCCTTCCAGTACCCGGTGGAGATCCCGGGCGTGAACAACACCTACTTCCTGCGCAGCGCGCTCAACGCCCAGCGCAAGGTGCGCGGCCAGGACGAGCTGGACTCGATGCAGTTCCTCAAGCTGGTGCGCGAGAAGCTGGCCGTGCTGCACCTGAAGGACGAACTGCTGCACCGCGGCGTCAACGAGGGCTTTTCCGGCGGCGAGAAGAAGCGCAACGAGATCTTCCAGCTGGCCGTGCTCGAGCCGAAGCTGGCGATCCTCGACGAGACCGACTCGGGCTTGGACATCGACGCGCTCAAGACCGTGGCCGACGGCGTCAACGCCCTGCGCACCGCCGAGCGCTCGTTCCTGGTGATCACCCACTACCAGCGCCTGCTGGACTACATCAAGCCGGACGTGGTCCACGTGCTGGCCGACGGCCGCATCGTCCAGACCGGCGGCCCGGAACTGGCGCTGGAACTGGAGAAGCACGGCTACGCCTGGCTCAAGGACCGGGTCGCCCCGGAACGGGTGGCGTAATGGCCGCGCTGCTGGAATCGTTCCGCCAGGGCTTCGATGCCCTGCGCGCGCCGGAGGCGCAGGAACTGGGCCCGGGCCGCCGCGCCGCGCTGGAGGCGCTGCTGGCCGACGGCCTGCCCGGCCCGCGCGAGGAAGCCTGGAAGTACACCCCGCTGCGCGCGCTGGAGCGCCGCAGCTTCGCGCCCGCCGATACCACCCCGCCGGCGTTCGACCCGGCACTGGTCGAGGGCATTCCCGCCCCGCGCCTGGTGTTCGCCAACGGACGCTTCGACGCCGCCCGCAGCGACCTGTCCGGCCTGCCGGACGGCGCCAGCGTGGAGGCGCTGTCGCAGGTACTGGAGCGCGGGCAGCCGCGCGACGCCAACTTCCTGCTGCGCCGCTACGAGCGCCGCGACGAGGTCTTCGCCCGCGCCAACGCCGCCCTGGCCGAGGACGGCGCTGTGGTGCGGCTGGACGCCGGGGTGCGCCTGCCCGCGCCGCTGCACCTGGTGTTCGTGGGCGTGCCGCAGGACGGCGACCGCGCCTGGCACCTGCGCCACTTCATCGACCTGCGCGACGACGCGGCGCTGGACATCGTCGAGCACCAGCTCGGCGCCGGCGACCACGCCCACCTGGCCAACGACGTGCTGCACCTGCATGCTGGCAAGCGCGTGCTGGTCCGCCACGCCCGGGTCCAGGCCGACGCCGCCCGGGCCACCCGCTTCGCCCGCATCGACGCGGTGCTTGCGCGCGATGCCCAGTACCGCCGCTTCGACCTGGAGCTGGGCGCCGGGCTCAGCCGCAACGAACTCAACGTGCGCCTGGAGGGCGACGGCGCCCGCCTGACCGCCAACGGCGTGCTGCTGGGCAGCGGCCGCCGCCATGTCGACACCCGCCTGGGCATCGAGCACATCGCCCGCGACACCGCCTGCGACCTGCTCTGGCGCGGCATCGCCGACGGCCGCAGCCGGGTGGTGTTCCACGGCGGGATCAACATCCGCCCCGGCGCCGACGGCACCGACGCCAGCCTGTCCAACAAGAACCTGCTGCTGTCGGCCGACGCCGAGGTCGACACCCAGCCGGTGCTGGTGATCGACGCCGACGAGGTCAAGGCCGCGCACGGCGCCACCGTCGGCCAGCTCGACGCCAACGCGGTGTTCTACCTGCGCTCGCGCGGCGTGCCGCTGGCCGAGGCGCAGCGCCTGCTGACCGTGGCTTTCTGCCGCGAGCCGCTGGGCGCGCTGGAGGACGAGGGCCTGCGCCAGCTGCTGCTGGACCGCCTCGACGCGGCGCTGGCCACTGCCCTGGGCGGCGGGGTGGCGGCATGAACGGGATCTCCGCCGTGCACGACGCTGCCCTGCCCGGCCACCCCGGCGCGGTGGACTGGGAGCGGGTGCGGGCCGACTTCCCGCTGCTGATGCGCGAGGTCCACGGCCACCCGCTGGTGTACCTGGACAATGCCAACACCTCGCAGAAGCCGCTGCCGGTGGTTGCCTCGCAGGACGAGTTCTACCGCCGCCACAACGCCAACGTCAGCCGCGCCGTGCACGCCCTTGGCACCGAGGCCACCGAGGCGTACGAGGCCTCGCGCGCGCGCCTGGCGCGCTTCCTCAACGTGCGCGCCGACGAGGTCGTGCTGTGCAGCGGCACCACCTTCGCCATCAACCTGGTGGCGTACTCGTGGGCGCTGCCGCGGCTGAAGGAAGGCGACACCATCCTGGTGTCGCGCATGGAGCACCACGCCAACATCGTCCCCTGGCAGCTGGTGGCGCAGCGCACCGGGGCGAAGATCAAGGTCGCCGAGATCCTGCCCGACGGCAGCCTCGACCTGGACGGCCTGTACCGCGCGATGACCCCGGACGTGAAGCTGCTGGCCGTGGCCCACGTATCCAACGTGCTGGGCACGCTCAACCCGGTGCGCGAGATCTGCCGCGAGGCGCGCCGCCGCGGCATCGTCACCGTGGTCGACGGCTCCCAGGCCGCGCCGCACCTGAAGCTGGACGTGGCCGCCATCGGCTGCGACTTCTACGCCGTCACCGGCCACAAGATGTGCGGCCCCACCGGCACCGGCGCGCTGTGGGCGCGGCGCGAGCACCTGGAGTCGATGCCGCCGTTCATCGGCGGCGGCGAGATGATCAAGGAGGTCAGCTTCGACGGCACGGTGTTCAACGACCCGCCGCACAAGTTCGAGGCCGGCACCCCCAACATCGCCGGCTTCGTCGGCCTGGGCGTGGCCATCGACTACCTCGACGCGATCGGCATGAACGCGATCGCCGCGCGCGAGGCCGAACTGCTGGCGCACGCCACCGAGGCGCTGCAGGCCATCCCGGGCCTGCGCATCTTCGGCACCGCGCCGGGCAAGGCCGCGGTGATCTCGTTCCTCGTGGAGGGCGCACACGCCCACGACCTGGCCACCCTGCTGGACCTGGAAGGCGTGGCCGTGCGCTCGGGCCAGCACTGTGCCCATCCGCTGCTGCAGTACTACGGCGTGGCCGCGACCCTGCGCGCCTCGCTGGCGTTTTACAACACGCACGAGGAGATCGACCGTTTCGTCGCCGCGCTGGAAAAGACCCGCCGCCTGCTCGCCTGAGCGGCGGCGCCCGGCCCGTTGCTCCGTCCGCCGGGCCGCCGCGCACGGCCGCCCGCGGGCTGCCGGCCGGCACGCCCCGGCCTAGAATGCGCGGATGGACGCACTGACCTTCCGCCACGCCACCCACGCCGACATCCCCGCCATCGTCGAACTGGTCACCTCCGCCTACCGCGGCGAGAGCAGCCGCAAAGGCTGGACCACCGAGGCCGACCTGCTGGACGGCCCGCGCATCGATCCGGACGTCCTCGCCACCGACCTCGCCCGCCCGCGCAGCATCGTGCTGCTGGCCGAGCGCGGCGGCGCGCTGCTGGCCTGCGCGCACGTGGCCGAGGAGGACGGCGCCGGCTACTTCGGCATGTTCGCGGTGCGCCCGGAGCTGCAGGGCGGCGGCCTGGGCAAGGCGGTGCTGGCCGAGGCCGAGCGCATCGCCCGCGAGGACTGGGACCTGCCGGTGATGCGCATGACCGTGATCGACGTGCGCGACAGCCTGATCGCCTACTACGGGCGCCGCGGCTACCGCCGCACCGGCATCCACAAGCCCTTCCCCTACGGCGACGAGCGCTTCGGCATCCCGCTGCGCGACGACCTGCGCTTCGAGGTGCTGGAGAAGCCGCTGCACGCCGGGGTGGCGGCATGAGCGAGACCTGGACCTTCGTCTGCGCCCCCGGCGAGCTGCTGCCGGGCGAGATGCGCACCGTGTTCGACGAAGTCACCGATACCCCGATCCTGGTGGTCAACCTCGACGGCGAGCTGTACGCGCTGGAGGACCGCTGCAGCCACGAGGACTACGAGCTGTCCGCCGGCTCGGTGGATCCGGCCGAGGGCAGCATCGAGTGCGTGCTGCACGGCGCCCGCTTCGACCTGCGCGACGGCCGCGCGCTGTGCGCCCCGGCCTACTCCCCGGTCCCCAAGTTCCCGGTGAAGCTGGACGCCACCGGCATCTGGACCCGCGACGACCGCTGACGATCGCGCCTATTCACCTTGTGAATGGGAATTAATCTCATTAAGATGGCGGGACAACCTTCCCGGTCCCGCCCTCTTGCGCCGCATCCAGTCCCATTGCCGCCCCCTGCGCACGCTGGCCCGCGCCGGCGTGCTGGCCGCCATCCTCATGGCCGCGGCTGCCGCGAGCGCGGGCCAGGCGCAGGCCCATGCCCTGGCGCTGCTCGTGCGCGCCTGCATGCACGCCCCCGCGCACGGCGGGGATCCGGGCCTGCTGCCGCCACTCCCGGTTGCCATGGTGGCGGACCCGGCCGGCGCTGAGCCGGCCGCCCTGCCTCAGCCTTCCGCCTCCCCCACGCCCCCGGCCAGGGCCGTACCGGCGGCCGCGGCCCGGTTCCCGGCCGCCAGCCGGCCGTGGTACCGGCCACCGCGTGGCGGCGCGCCACCCCAGCAGGCCTGAGCCTGCACTGCCCGCGCCCGCACCGCCGGTCGCCCCGCGGCAGGCGCCATCCGCTTCCCTCCCCGATTCCGGCAGCCGCCGCCAGCCGGTGCGTACCGACCCGTTCCGCGTACCGCCGCCATGCGCGTCCTGCCACCCCCTGTCCCCAAGGATCCATCGGTGTCCTACATCAAGTCCCGCAAGCACCCGGTCCCACGTTCCACCTCCGCCCTGCCCGGCGCCTCGGTCCTGGCCGGCGCCTCGCTGGCCATGCTCGCCGTGCCGGCGCAGGCCGCCACCCCGGCCGATGCCAACCCGGAACCGGCCGCGACCGACCTGGACCGCGTCGACGTGCGCGGCAGCTGGTTCAACCCGTCCTCGTCCAAGTTCACCGCCGACCTGGTGGACACGCCCAAGTCGGTCTCGATCATTCCCCAGGGCCTGCTGGAGCAGACCGGCGCCACCAGCCTGCAGGACGCCCTGCGCCTGGTGCCGGGCATCACCTTCGGCGCCGGCGAAGGCGGCAACCCGACCGGCGACCGCCCCTTCATCCGCGGCTTCGACGCGCAGAGCAACACCTTCATCGACGGCCTGCGCGACGTGGGCTCGCAGACCCGCGAGGTGTTCAACCTCGAGCAGGTCGAGGTGGTGAAGGGCCCCAGCTCGGCCTACGGCGGCCGCGACTCCGGCGGCGGCAGCATCAACCTGGTCAGCAAGACCCCCAGGCTCAAGGACGAAACCAGCATCGGCCTGGGCGTGGGCAGCGACGGCTACCGCCGCGGCACGGTCGACGCCAACGTGCAGATCGGCGAAGGCAGCGCCGCGCGCCTGAACCTGATGCGCCACGATGCCGACATCCCTGGCCGCGACGCGGCCAACGTCTCGCGCTGGGGCGTGGCCCCCTCGCTCGCCTTCGGCCTCAACGGCGACGCCCAGCTGATCCTGTCGCACTACCACCTGGAAACCGACGACCTGCCCGACGCCGGCGGCTTCCCGTACTCCAACCCGCTGTCCGGCGCCAACGCCGTGCTCAACGGCGACGGCCGCCCGCTGGTCCCGGACCGCAGCAACTACTACGGCCTGAAGGACCGCGACTTCCAGCGCACCCGCGCCGACATCACCACGGTCGACGCCAGCTTCGCCCTGGGCGGGCACAAGCTGCGCCAGGTCCTGCGCTACGGCGAGACCCGCAACGACTACCTGTGGACCCAGCCGGACGACAGCAAGGGCAACCCGCTGCTGTACGGCACCCTGTGGCGCCGCACCAACAGCCGCGACACCACCACCCGCACCCTGGCCGACCAGCTGAGCCTGACCGGCAGCTTCCGCACCGGCGCGCTGGCCCACAGCTACAGCGCCGGCATCGAGTACAGCGACGAGAAGACGCGCCGCGGCAACTACATCCTGGCGCCGGGCACCAACAACTTCCTGACCGGCGACACCAGCTGCCCGACCACGGGCGCGGCCACCGGCTACAACTGCACCGACTTCCGCCATCCCAACCCGGACGACCCCTGGTCGGCCGGGCAGACGGTGACCCGCAGCAACCGCGCGCTGGACGTGCGCCAGGACACCGAGACTACCTCGCTCTACCTGTTCGACACCATCGAGCTTTCGCCGTCCTGGCTGCTCAACCTGGGCCTGCGCTACGACGACTTCCGGACCGTGCAGGTCACCCCGTCGGCCAACGCCGCGCCGACCGTGCTGCGGCACGGATCCGACTACCTGAACTACCAGGCCGGCGTGGTGTTCAAGCCGACCCGCAACGGCAGCATCTACCTGTCCTGGGGCACTTCGTCCACGCCCCCGGGCATGGACGGCGGCGACGGCTCCGACGGCCTCAGCGCCGCGATCCAGGACCTCAAGCCCCAGGAAAGCGAGAACATCGAGCTGGGCCTGAAGTGGAACCTGCTCGACGACCGCCTGTCGCTTACCGCGGCCGCGTTCCACACGGTGATGGACAACGCGCGCATCACCGTCGCCAGCGGCACCACGCAGAACGCCGGCAAGAAGCAAGTCGACGGCGTGGAGCTGGGCTTCAACGGCAGGCTGACCGACAACTGGAACGTGTCCGGTGGCTACACCTGGATGGACGCCGAACTGGTGGAGAACGGCTACGTCTGCGCCGTGCCTGGCCGCACCTGTCCCGGCGGGGTCTACGTGCCCTCGCCGTACAACGGCAACGTGTTCCCGAACGTGGCCGAGCACAGTGCCAACCTGTGGACCACCTACAGCTTCGCCTCCGGCCTGACCATCGGCGGCGGCGCCACCTACTCCAGCAAGCAGTACGGCGACGTGGCCAACAGCAAGTGGATCCCCGGCTACACCCGCTGGGACGCCATGGCCAGCTATGCCTTCGGCCAGCGCTACACCCTGCAGCTGAACCTGCAGAACCTGACCGACGAGCTGTACTTCACCCGCGCCTACGCCTCGCACTACGCCAGCATCGCGCCGGGCCGCGCGGCGACCCTGACCTTCAGCGTGAAGTTCTGATGCCCGCGGGGCGGCAGGCCACCTGCCGCCCCCCGTCCGATGGACACGCCTCCCGCCAGCGCCACACCGCCCGCCTTCGACGCCCAAGCCCTGGCCGGGCTGCTGAAGGACGCCCCGGAACAGGCCTTTGCCGAGGTCGCCCGCCTGGCCAGGGCCGGCACGGTGGCGGCGCAGACCCTGCTGGCGCAGATGCTGGTGGAAGGCCGCGGCACCGCGCGCGACCCGGAGGCGGCCGTGCTCTGGTACCAGGTGGCCGCCAACAACGGCGACGCCCTGGCGATGAACATGCTCGGCCGCTGCCACGAGCTGGGCGAAGGCACGCCCGCCACCCCGGCCCTGGCCGCGGTCTGGTACCGGCGCGCGGCCGGGCTGGGCCTGGACTGGGGCATGTACAATCTGGCCAACCTGATGGCCACCGGCCGCGGCCTGCCCCGCGACGAAGCCGGCGCATACGCCCTGTACGCGCGCGCCGCCGCGCTGGGCCATGCCAAGTCGATGAACCTGGTGGCCCGCTACCTCGAGGAAGGCCGCGTGGTGCCGGCGGACCCGCAGGCCGCGCTGGACTGGTACCGCCGCGCCGCAGAGGCCGGCGATTTCCGCGGCCAGGCCAACCTGGCCTCGATCCTGCTGCATCAGGGCGAGGTCGCCGCCGCGGTGGCCCTGCTGCGCCAGGCCCTGGCCGATGGCAGCCCGGCGTTCCTGGAACGCATCCGGCCGGAGCTGGCCACCTCGCCCCATCCCGAAATCCGCACACTGGTCGCGGCCCATGCACCGGAGTAAGCCATGCTGCTGCATATCCCCGAAGTCCTGACCAGGGACCAGGTCGCCGGATTCCGGCGCAAGCTGGAACAGGCCGACTGGACCGACGGCCGCGAGACCGTCGGCCACCTCGGCGCCCAGGTGAAGCGCAACGAGCAGCTGCCCGAGTTCTCGCCGCTGCGACGCGAGCTGGGCGAGACCATCCTCACCGCCCTGGCGAAGCATCCGCTGTTCTTCAGCGCCGCACTGCCGCTCAAGTACCTGCCGCCGCGCTTCAACCGCTACGTCGGCGGCGGCACCTACGGCTTCCACGTCGACGGCGCGGTGATGGACCTGGGCCAGGGCGAGCAGCTGCGCAGCGACGTGTCCTGCACCCTGTTCCTCAGCGACCCGGAGGAATACGACGGCGGCGAGCTGTTGGTCAGCGATACCTATGGCGAGCACGAGGTGAAGCTGCCGGCCGGCGACCTGATCCTGTACCCGTCCACCAGCCTGCACCAGGTCAACCCGGTGACCCGTGGCGCGCGCCTGGCCTCGTTCTTCTGGATCCAGAGCATGGTCCGCGACGACGGCCGCCGCCGCCTGCTGTTCGAGCTGGACAGCTCGATCCAGGCCCTGCGCCGCAGCGGCGCCGACCAGGCCGCGGTACTGCAGCTGACCGGCGTGTACCACAACCTGCTGCGGCAATGGGCCGAAACCTGAGCCAGACGGGACCCGTTTTCCGTTGCATTTGAGAACCATTCCCGTTTAAGATGCCGCGGTCGGCCCAGGGCCGCGCATCGGGGAAATGTGTGAACAGGCTCCAGCACTCCGTCCAGGCCCGCCCGTCCGTGGCGGCTCCGCCGCATCCGCGCAGCGGATCGGCGGCCGTGGCGGTGCTGACCGTGCTGCTGGCCATGCTGGTGCTGGCCACCGGCCTCCTTCTCCGCCCGGGCAACGCCAGCCTTCCCCCGCACCACGCCCCTTCGGTACACGCTGTCGCTGCCGCCCCGGACGTCCCGGACACCCGGGGCGAGCACCGCCGCGCCCCGGCCAGGAAGCCGCGCCCGACCGGCTCCGCGCAAACCGTCTCCGGCGACGCTGCCGCCCTGCCGTGGCCAGGCCTGGCCGTCGCGCGTGCGCGCACCGCCGGCCCCTGCCCCGCCGCCGCCAGCACGGCCGGACCCGCGCACCCGGATCCCGCGCTGGCCCTGCACCCCGGCCAGGCCCCGCCCACGGCCTGATGCCCCGGCGCCACCCGTCCCGGGCGGCCGCCTCCCCCATTTCCTGCAGACCCACGCGCCACCGGGCCGTCCCGGCCGCGCCCAGGCATGCGCCCACCCAGGCACATACCAGACCACCCTTATGCCGAAACGACTGCTCCCGTCCCGTCCCGCCACCCTGCCCCTGGCCATGGCCGCGATCCTGGCCGCTCCCGCGGCGCTGGCCGATCCGGCCCCCGCGCCGGCGGCCAAGGACCTCGACGCCGTCGTGGTGACCGCCACCGGCTTCGAGCAGAAGATCGTCGACGCTCCGGCCAGCATCAGCGTCATCACCCGCGAGGACCTGGCCCGCCGCCCCTACATCACCCTGCTGGACGCGGTCCGCGACCTGGAAGGCGTGGATATCGGCGAGACCCGCGACAAGACCGGCCAGGGCACGATCTCCATGCGCGGCATGGGCCCGGACTACACCCTGGTCCTCATCAACGGCCGCCGCCAGAACAACCACGGCGACATCTACCCCAACAACTTTGGCGGCAACCAGTTCAACCACATCCCGCCGCTGGACGCGATCGAGCGGATCGAGGTGATCCGCGGCCCGATGTCGACCCTCTACGGCGCCGACGCCATGGGCGGGGTGATCAACATCATCACCCGCAAGGGCCTGGACACCTGGGCTGGCTCGCTGACCCTGGGCCGCACCTTCGAGACCGACCATGCCTACGGCGACGACTCCACCGCCGACTTCCACCTCACCGGCCCGCTGCTGCCCGGCAAACTGGACCTGTCCGTGCGCGGGAGCTGGTACCGGCGCGACGCCTCCAACCCGGTTTACGGCGACGTGACCGATCCGTCCGGCGAGCGCCACAGCCGCGCCCTCGGCTTCGGCGGCGGCGGCAAGACGGTGGACAACACCAACAAGGCCGGCGGCATCAGCCTGGCCTGGACCCCGACCGACAGCCAGGGCCTCACCCTGGACGTGGACACCTCGCGCCAGGAATACGACAACGCCATCCGCACCAACGACGAGGGCGTGGAGGAATACCCGGTCGGCACCGTGGACAACCACGGGGCGATGCTGCGCATCGGCAACAACGGCCGCATCGAACCGCGCGCCGGATACGCCCCGACCCAGGAATTCACCCGCGACAGCTGGGCCCTGACCCACGAGGGCAGCTGGTCCTTCGGCACCAGCCTGGTCTCGCTGGCCTATGTGGAGACCGACAACAGGGGCCGCACCCTGCCCTTCACCGTGGCCGAGCGCCGGCAGCTGCAGCAGCTGTGGAACGCCGCCTGCACCAACCTGGGCGGCAGCGTCGGCGCCGGCGGCTACTGCGCCCCGGGTGCGGCGATCGGCTTCCGCAACGCCAATGCCTGGAACAACCAGTCCGAAGCGCAGAAGCTGGCGATCATGCAGGCCAACCTTTCGCCGGAGCAGTACCGGCAGCTGCTGGCCTACCTGCCGCGCCCGCCGCGCACCCTGGAAAGCAGCCAGTACACCCTCGACGCCAGGCTCGACATCCCGTTCCAGGCCGCTGGCGAACACGTGGCCGTGGTCGGCACCCAGGTCGTGCGCGGCGAGCTGACCGACGGCGTTTTCGGCATGGAGGCCGGACGCCCGGGCGGCAGGCAGGAACACAACATGCACTCACTGTTCGCCGAGGACACCTGGAAGCCGGTCGAGCGGCTTTCGCTGACCGGTGGCATCCGCTACGACGACCACGAGGTGTTCGGCAGCCACGTCAGCCCGCGCCTGTACGCGGTGTACACGGTGAGCCCGGCCTGGACGCTGAAGGGCGGCGCCAGCACCGGCTTCAAGACGCCCAAGACCACCCAGCTGTACGACGGCGTGGTCGGCTTCGGCGGCCAGGGCACCTCGCCGATGTTCGGCAACCCGGCGCTGCAGCCGGAAACCAGCACCAGCTACGAGCTGGCCGCCTACTGGCAGCACCCGGACGGCCACGACTTCAACGCCACCGTCTTCCGCAACACCTTCGACGACAAGATCTCCTCGCAGCCCTGCGGCAACGGCCTGGCCCTGGCCTGCTCGGACACCGGCGAATACGCCGGCCTGGGCTACGCCAACAGCACCCGCACTGTGAACATCGACAAGGTGGTGATCCAGGGCGCCGAGCTGGCCGGCCGCTGGCAGGTCGGCGAGGCCTTCGCCCTGCGCGGCAACTACACCTGGACCGACAGCGAACAGCGCAGCGGCGCCCAGGCCGGGCTGCCGCTGGGCGAGAGCGCCAGGCACATGGCCAACGCCACCTTCGACTGGCAGGTCAGCGATGCGCTCAGCCTGTTCCTGGCGGCCGAATCGCGCGGCAAGCGCTACCGCGGCCTCCACGCCATCACCCAGGAGCCGCTGTACTACCGCGACTACACCGTGCTGCACCTGGGCGGCGCATGGCGGATCAGCGAGGCGGTGACGCTCAATGCCCGCATCAACAACCTGCTGGACCGCGACTTCACCACCTACGCCACCGAGTTCCGCGACCTCGATGGCGACGGCGTGTACGAGGACGGCACCAACGAGGTGCTGTACCTGGACGACTACAACAACAAGGACAAGGCCCGCAGCGTCTGGATGAGCCTCAACGTGCAGTTCTGAGCGGGCGGGGCCTGGGTCAACCATCCGGCCCCGCGAGCGTTAACCGATGAGAATCGTTCTCGACCGCTATACTCCCCTGCCTTCCCCGACCCCCTGCAGACGTGCCCGCAACTCCGACCCGCAACGACCCCGTGACCGCCCAGCGCAGGCGCGGCTTCTGGTTGCGCACGCTGCACCAGTGGCACTGGATCAGCTCGGCGGTGTGCCTGGTGGGCATGCTGCTGTTCACCGCCACCGGCATCACCCTCAACCACGCCGCGCGCATCGAGGCCGCGCCGCAGGTCGACAACCGCAGCGCACGCCTGCCGGAACCGCTGCTGCAGGCGCTGGCAGACGCGCCGGAGGAAGGCAACGCGCCGCTGCCTCCGGCGGTGGCCGCGTGGCTGGCCGAGGAACTGTCGGTCGGCGCGGGGCGGCGGCCGGCGGAGTGGTCGCAGGACGAGGCCTACCTGTCCATGCCCTCGCCCGGTGCCGATGCCTGGCTGAGCATCGACCGCACCACCGGCGAGGTCGAGTTCGAGCGCACCGAGCGCGGCCTGGTCTCGTTCCTCAACGACCTGCACAAGGGCCGCAACGCCGGGCCGGCCTGGGGCTGGTTCATCGACGTGTTCGCCATCGCCTGCCTGGTGTTCTGCGTCACCGGCCTGTTCCTGCTGCACCTGCATGCGCGGCAGCGGCGCATGACCTGGCCGCTGGTCGGCCTGGGCCTGGTGGTGCCGCTGCTGCTGATCCTGATCTTCATCCATTGACGAGGTACGACCGATGCGCGCCAAGCTGCTGTTCGCGGTGACCGGGCTGCTGACCCTGCCGGCCTACGCCGCGGAGCTGGAAGTCTCGGTGGAGATTCCCAAGCTCAACGTGGCCGAGTACCACCGCCCCTACGTGGCGGTGTGGATCGAGGGCGCCGACGGCAAGGCCGCGGCCGATCTGGCCGTGTGGTACCAGCTGAAGGACACCGCCGAGGGCCACGGCACCAAGTGGCTGCCGGACCTGCGCCAGTGGTGGCGCAAGTCGGGGCGCAACCTCGACCTGCCGGTGGACGGCGTCACCGGCCCGACCCGCCCGGTCGGCAGGCACACGATCAGGGTCGACGCCAACGCGCCGCAGCTGAAGAAGCTGTCCGCCGGCGAATACACCCTGGTGGTGGAGGCGGTGCGCGAAGTCGGCGGCCGCGAGCTGCTGAAGATCCCCTTTACCTGGCCGGCCCGCGGCGCCCAGTCCGGCAAGGCCCAGGGCAGCAGCGAGCTCGGCGCGGTCAGCCTGGCGATCAAGTGAATCCAAGGAGCCCAACGATGAAGAAACATGCGTTCGTCCTCGCCCTGGCGCTGGCGTTGCCCTTCTCCGCCGCCGCGCACAAGCAGTGGCTCGTGCCCTCGCAGGCCACGGTCGCCGGCCAGGACGTGTGGGTGACCTTCGACGCCGCCGTCTCCAACCAGCTGTTCTTCCCCGACCACGTGCCGATGCGCCTGGACAACGTGGTCGCCACCGCCCCGGACGGCAGCCAGGTGCCGCTGCAGAACGCCAGCACCGGCAAGTACCGCAGCACCTTCGACCTGCACCTGCAGCAGGAAGGCACGTACCGCATCGCCAACGTCAACCGCGGCGTGTCGGCCAGCTGGGATACCGCCGAGAGCCTGGCGGCCAAGGCGAAGGCCAGGGCCGAGGGCAAGCCGGTGACCGGCCAGGGCGCGCCGCGCGGCGGCTTCCTGCGCAACGCCAGGCCCGAGGAGCTGGCGGCGAAGATCCCGGCCGACGCGCGGAACGTGCAGGTCACCGAGACCCTCGGCCGGGTGGAGACCTTCGTCACCAACGGCCGCACCACCGACATCAGGCCGCTGGGCGAGGGCCTGGAGCTGGTGCCGGTGACCCATCCGAACGACCTGTTCGCCGGCGAGGAGGCGAAGTTCGTCCTGCACGTCGACGGCAAGCCGGCCGCCGGCCTGGAGGTCGAGGTGGTGCGCGGCGACACCCGCTACCGCAACGCCCAGGAAGAGATCCGCGCGACCAGCGGCCAGGACGGCAGCATCGCCATCACCTTCCCGCAGCCGGGCCGCTACTGGCTGGAAGCGTCGACCGAGGACGGCAACACCCGCGTGCCGAAGGCCAGCAAGCGCCGCCTGGTGTACGTGGCGACCCTGGAAGTCCTGCCGCAGTAAGCGCCGGTCCATGGGCACCACGCAGCCGGCTGCCGCCGCGGGCCTGGCCAGCCTCGGCGGGCAGACCATGGGCACGTCCTGGAGCGCGCGCGTGGCCGTGCGCGCCTCCACCGACCTGCACGCCCTGCACGCCATCGTGCAGGGCGCGCTGGACGAGGTGGTGGCGCAGATGAGCACCTGGGAAGCGGATTCGGACATCAGCCGCTACCGCCGCGCCGCGGCCGGCAGCTGGCAGGCGCTGCCGGAAGCCTTCGCCCGGGTGCTGGAGGCGGCCCTGGACGTGGCCCGGGCCAGCGGCGGCGCGTTCGATCCCACCGTCGCCCCGCTGGTGGAACTGTGGGGCTTCGGCGCCGGCGGGCGGCCGCCGCGGGTGCCACCGCCGCAGCTGCTGGCCGAAACCCGTGCGCGCACCGGCTGGCAGCGGCTGCAACGCCGCGCCGGCGGCCGCGAGCTGCTGCAGCCTGGCGGCCTGGCCCTGGACTTCTCCGCCATCGCCAAGGGCTTCGGTGCCGACCTGGCGGCCGAGCGCCTGCGTGCCGGCGGCGTGGCCGCGGCCATGGTGGAAGTCGGCGGCGAGATCCGCGCCTACGGCCGCAAGCCCGACGGCAACGCCTGGCAGGTGCTGGTGGAAGCCGAACCCGACCTGGAGACCCCGGTGGCGCAGCTGCCGCCGCGGGTGCTGGCGCTGGAGGACGCGGCAGTGGCCACCTCCGGCGATCGCTGGCACCACTTCGAGCACGCCGGCCAGCGCTATTCCCACACCTTCGACCCGCGCAGCGGCGCGCCGGTGCACCAGGCCGCGGCCGCGGTCACCGTGGTGGCCGCCGACGCCATGCACGCCGATGCCTGGGCCACCGCGCTGACCGTGATGGGCGCCGAGGCCGGACTGCACTTCGCCGGGGAGCACGGCCTGGCCGCGCGCTTCGTCAGCCGCACCCCCGCCGGCCCGGTGGAAACGATGACCCCGGCATTCCGCCGCCACCTGGCCGCATGAATCCCGCCTCCGGCTCCAGCCGCACCGCGCTGTTCGGCCAGCTGGCGCTGCTGGCCCTGCTGCTGCTCGGCGCGTGCCTGCTGCTGCCGCTGCATGGCGACGACTGGTGGCCGGCCGCGCCGTCCGCGGACCGCCGCTGGCTGGCGGCCGCCATCGCCGCCGCCTGGCTGCTGGCCACCGCGCTTTGCCTGCGCAACGGCAGGTCCGCGGCGCCGGCGAGCGCGGCCTCCACCGGCGGCGATGCGGTGCTGGTGGCCTGGGCCAGCCAGACGGGTTTTGCCTCCGCGCTGGCCGAGCGCAGCGCCGCGATGCTGCGCGCGGGCGGTCGCGAAGTGGTGGTGCTGCCCCTGGACCAGGTCGACGCCACGCGACTGGCCGCGACCCGCCGTGCCCTGTTCGTGGCCAGCACCACCGGCGAGGGCGATCCGCCCGACCATGCCCTGGGTTTCCTGCGGCGGATGGACGACCGCGACCTGGCCCACCTGGAATACGCGCTGCTGGCCCTGGGCGACCGCAACTACGCCGCGTTCTGCGGCTTCGGCCGCCAGCTGGACGCGTGGCTGCGCGACCGCGGCGCGCTCCCGCTGTTCGACCGGGTGGAGGTGGACAACGCCGACGAGGCGGCGCTGCGCCGCTGGCAGGACGAGGTGGCGCGCATCGGCGGCGATGCCGCGGCCGCGGACTGGAGCGCACCGGCCTACCACCCGTGGCGCCTGGCCGCGCGCCAGCTGCTCAACCCCGGCAGCCAGGGCGGCCCGGTGCATGCGCTGTCGCTGCAGCCGGCCTCCGGCGCGCTGCCGGCCTGGCAGCCCGGCGACATCGCCGAGATCGGCCCCGGCCATCCGTCGCAGCAGGTCGCCGCGTGGCTGGCGGCCACGGGCCTGGATGGCACCGCGCAGGTGGACGCCGGCGATGGTCCGCAGCCGCTTGCCGGCCTGCTTGCGCGCAGCGTGCTGCCCGATCCGGACGGCGTGCGCGGGCTGGCCCCGCAGGCCCTGGCCGCGCGCCTGCAGCGCCTCCCGCACCGCGAATACTCGATCGCCTCGATCCCGGCCGAGGGCCGGCTGCAGCTGCTGGTGCGCGAGATGTACCGCCAGGACGGGACGCCCGGCCTGGGCAGCGGCTGGCTGTGCCGCCACGTCCCCGTGGGCGGGACCGTGGACCTGCGCTTGCGCAGCAACCCCGGCTTCCACCCGCCGGCCGCGGACCGCCCGCTGGTGCTGGTCGGCAATGGCACCGGCATCGCCGGCCTGCGCGCGCACCTGGCCGCGCGCATCGCCGCCGGCGCGCGCCGCAACTGGCTGCTGTTCGGCGAACGCAACGCGGCCTGCGACCTGTTCTTCGGCGACGAGCTGCGCCGCTGGCAGGAGGCGGGCTGGCTGGAACGGATGGACCTGGCCTTCTCCCGCGAGGGCGACCGCGCCTATGTGCAGGACCGCCTGCGCGCCGCAGCCGCCGAACTGGCCGCCTGGGTGGACGCGGGCGCGACCATCCTGGTCTGCGGCAGTGCCGGCACCATGGCCCCCGCCGTGGACACGGCCCTGGCCACGATCCTGGGCGCGGAACGGCGCGACGCCCTGCGCGAGCAGGGACGCTACCGCCGCGACGTCTACTGAGCCGCCGCCGCGGCCCCGGCCCGGCGCACGCGCAGCAGCAAGGCCTCGCCAGCCCCGTCCAGCAGGAAGCGCTGCCGCGCGGGCGCGGCCAGCCAGGCGTTGTCGCCGGTTTCCAGGTCGAACTCCACGCCGTCCGCGCCCACCCGCGCCCGCCCGCCCAGCAGGTACACGGCCCAGGCGGTGGCGGCATCGCAGAAGCAGAACATGCCGCCCACCAGCGGCCGGTGCAGCAGGTCCACCTCCAGCACGTCCGGGCGCCACATCGCGTTGAAGGCGCGCACGGGTGGGCCATCCAGCGGGATCCCGGTGACGGCCCGGTCGCCGGCAAAGCGCAACCGCTGGTGCGGCGGCAGCAGGGTCGCCTGCCCGCCATCGGCGAATTCCAGGCGCAGCCCGTCGCCGGACAGCAGCACCTGCTCGCGCTCCACGCCCGGCAGGGACGAATACGCCGCTGCCTCCTCGATATCGGCAATCGACAGGCTCAGGTCCCAGTTGCCCTCCGCCGGCAGGCGCAGGATGCGGCGGGTCCAGCCGGCGCCGTTGTGCCAGCGCTCGCGGACGTACTCGTGGGCCGGCAGGTGCCGGGCAGGACCGAAATTGGGCATGCGCCGATTGTGCCGCAGCACCGGCTGCGCATGGCAGCGGATCGCAGCCCGGCGGTGCTTCCCCACCGGACAAGGCAAGCGAAAAGATGCCGCCCGGCCGCACCTCCCTGTGCGGCGCGGACGGCCAACTGCACTGACGCCTTGCCTGGCGTGCAGTTTCCGGACGGCGCCTCCCTGCGACGCCCGGGCATCGGACACCTGCGCCGCGCCACGGCGCAGGCGTGCTCAGCGTCGCGCCACCGCCGGGTTCGCCGGCGCCTGCTCCGGTGCCTTGCCTGCAGCCGGGGCCGCGGCGGGCCTGGCCGGAGCGGTGGCCGCCTTCGCCGGCGCGCCGACGGTGATCAGGTCGCGGTTGCGCTCGATCGTCTTCAGGCCAATGCCCTTGACCAGGGCCAGCTCGTCCACGCTCTTGAACGGACCATTGGCCTTGCGATGGGCGACGATGGCCTCGGCCTTGGACGGGCCGATGCCGACCAGCACGGCCTCCAGCTGCGCGGCCGAGGCGGTGTTGATGTCGACCTTGTCGGCGGCCGAGGCGGTGAACACCGCGGCCACCATCAGCAGCAGCGTCAGCAGCAGCGGACGCGGATGGGAAAGGAACTTCATGGCGACACTCCCTTGTAGCGGTTGGATGGCACCCGGGGGCTGGCGTCCTGCCGGCCGGTTCCCGGTAGCCGCAGTCTGGACCGGGCCGTGGGCGGCCGCCATCGCCGCGCAGCGCATTGCGTTGACCGGGAATGCTGCATTCATCTGTAGGAAATCCCCGCCCCACGCCGGGGCGTAGAATGGCGCCATCCAATTTTTCCCGGAGTTTCCATGGACATCGCACGCCTCGACCCCGCCGCCGCAGCGCGTTTCATCGGCGCCAAGTGGGACGACGACATCGTCCCGCAGCTGGTCGAGTACATTCGCATCCCCAACAAGTCGCCGATGTTCGACAAGGACTGGAAGGCCAACGGCCACATGGACGCGGCGGTGAAGCTGATGGAGTCCTGGGCGCGCGCCCAGCCGATCCCCGGCCTGCAGGTGGAAGTGGTCGAGCTGGAAGGCCGCACCCCGCTGATCTACGTGGAAGTGCCGGCCACCGGCCCCGAGTCGGGCGACGACACCGTGCTGCTGTACGGCCACCTGGACAAGCAGCCGGAGATGACCGGCTGGGATCCGGACCTGGGTCCGTGGAAGCCGGTGCTGCGCGGCGACAAGCTCTACGGCCGCGGCGGCGCCGACGACGGCTACGCGATCTTCGGCTCGCTGGCGGCGATCCTGGCCCTGCGCGAGCAGAACATCCCGCACGCGCGCTGCGTGCTGCTGATCGAGGCCTGCGAGGAGTCCGGCAGCTACGACCTGCCGGCCTACGTCGACCACCTGGCCGCGCGCATCGGCAAGCCCTCGCTGGTGGTGTGCCTGGATTCGGGCTGCGGCAACTACGAGCAGCTGTGGTGCACCACCTCGCTGCGCGGCCTGGCCGGCGGCAACCTGACGGTCAAGGTGCTCAGCGAAGGCGTGCACTCCGGCGACGCCTCCGGCGTGGTGCCCTCCAGCTTCCGCCTGCTGCGCCAGCTGCTGTCGCGGATCGAGGACGAGGACACCGGCCGCATCATCCTCGAGGGCCTGCACGTGGAGGTCCCGGCCGAGCGCGTGGAGCAGGCGCGCAAGGTCGCCGAGACCCTGCGCGACGAGGTCTTCAGCAAGTTCCCCTTCCTCAAGGGCATGAGCGCCATGTCCGACGACCCGGCGGAGCTGGTGCTCAACCGCACCTGGCGCCCGGCGCTGTCGGTCACCGGCGTGGACGGCATGCCGCCGCTGGCCTCGGCCGGCAACGTGCTGCGCCCGTACACCGCGGTGAAACTGTCGCTGCGCCTGCCGCCGACCCTGGACGGCAAGAAGGCCGGCGAGCTGCTCAAGGAGGTGCTGCTGAAGGATCCGCCGAACGGCGCCCACGTCGAGCTGGAGCTGGAGAAGGCCTCCACCGGCTGGAACGCCCCGGCGCAGTCGCCGTGGCTGACCGAGGCGATCGAATCGGCCTCGCAGGCCGCGTTCGGCAAGCCGGCCATGTACATGGGCGAAGGCGGCTCGATCCCGTTCATGGGCATGCTCGGCGAGAAGTTCCCCGGCGCGCAGTTCATGATCACCGGCGTGCTGGGCCCGCACTCCAACGCCCACGGCCCGAACGAGTTCCTGCACATCCCGATGGGCAAGCGCGTGACCCAGTGCGTGTCGCACGTGATCGCCGAGCACTACCGCGCCAGCCTGCGCGGCCAGACCACCGGCGTCGGCGCGGTGGCCGGCGGCGAGCAGCACGGCGGCCACGGCTGCTGCTGATCCGAAGGCAAGCTGCATGACGCGAAGCGCCGGGCAATCCCCGGCGCTTCGCGTTTGCGGCGCCGGCGCCTCGCCGCGGACGCGCGCGGCGATTACCCTGTGCCGATCCCCGCCGACACCCACGCATGAACCCGCAAACCGCTTCCCAACGCGAGCTGCAGCGCCTGGCCTGGGCGCGCGCCGCCCTCGGCGATCCGGCCGCCACCCTCGAGCGTGCCTCCACCGACGCCGGCTTCCGCAGCTACTGGCGCAGCCACGGCGCCGGTGCTTCGCGGATCGTGATGGACTCGCCGCCCGGGCTGGAGGACGTGCGTCCGTGGCTGGCCATGCGCGACCTGCTGGAAGCCGGCGGCGTGCGCGTGCCGCAGGTGCTGGCGCGCGACGTCGAGCAGGGCTTCCTGCTGCTGGAGGACCTGGGCGGCCCGACCCTGGCCCAGGTCATCGACGACGGCAACGCCGATGCCTGGTTCGACGCCGCCGTCGGCCAGCTGCTGAAGCTGCAGGCGATCGCCCCGCCGCCGGCGATGGGCGTGTTCGGCGAGGCCCTGCTGCAGCGCGACGCGGGCCTGTTCGAGGACTGGTTCCTGCGCACCCACCTGGGCATCGAGCTGGATTGCGGCGAGGCCGAGGAGCTGCAGCTGGTGCAGCGCCGGCTGATGGACAACGCCCTGGCCCAGGCGCGGGTGGTCGTGCACCGCGACTTCATGCCGCGCAACCTCATGCCGGTCGAGCCCGGCCCGGCGGTGCTGGATTTCCAGGACTGCGTGGTCGGCCCTATCGCCTACGACCCGGTGAGCCTGTTCAAGGACGCCTTCCTGTCCTGGCCGCTGGAACGGGTCGATGGCTGGCTGGCGCGCTACCACGGGCGCGCCGCCGCGGCCGGACTGCCGGTGCCGCCGCTGCCGGTGTTCCTGCGCGACGCCGACTGGCTGGGCGTGCAGCGGCACCTGAAGATCCTCGGCATCTTCGCCCGCCTGCACCACCGCGACGGCAAGACC
The DNA here is from genome assembly GCF_003931645.1 of Pseudoxanthomonas sp. SGT-18. NCBI lineage: Bacteria > Pseudomonadati > Pseudomonadota > Gammaproteobacteria > Lysobacterales > Lysobacteraceae > Pseudoxanthomonas > Pseudoxanthomonas sp. SGT-18. The sequence continues at coordinate 170,046 of NZ_RRYJ01000007.1, forward strand.
AGGTACCTGGTCGACGCGCCGCGCTTCATCGCCTACCTGGACGAGGTGCTGCCGCGGCACCCGCAGCTGCAGCCACTGCAGCGCCTGCTCGATGCCCGCATCCGCCCGGCGATGGCGGAGGTGGCCGCATGAAGGCGCTGGTCTTCGCGGCGGGCCTGGGCGAACGCATGCGCCCGCTGACCCTGCACACGCCCAAGCCGCTGCTGGAGGCCGGCGGCAAGCCGCTGCTGGCCTGGCACCTGGAGAAGCTGGCCGCGCTGGGCGTGGACGAGGTGGTGGTCAACACCTCCTGGCTGGCCGAGCGGTTCCCCGGGATGCTCGGCGACGGCAGCCGCTGGGGCCTGCGCCTGCATTACAGCTACGAGGGCCCGGAACCGCTGGAAACCGGCGGCGGCATGCTGCATGCCCTGCCGCTGCTTGGCGACGGCCCGTTCATCGCGGTCAACGGCGACATCTGGACCGACTACGACTTCGCCCGGCTGCCGCGCCAGCCGCGCGGCGACGCCCACCTGGTGCTGGTCGACAACCCCCGGCACCACCCCGGCGGCGACTTCGTGCTGGACGACGACGGCCGCGTGCATGCCGATGGCGGCGCCAGGCTGACCTTCTCCGGCATCGGCGTCTACCGCCCTTCGCTGCTGGCCGGCTGGCGCGCGACCGTGGACGGCGATCCCGGCAACCCGCCGCGCTTCAGGCTGGCGCCGCTGCTGCGCCGGGCCATGGCCGCCGGGCGCGCCAGCGGCGAGCACCACCGCGGCCGCTGGACCGACGTCGGCACTCCGGAGCGGCTGGCAGCACTGGACCAGGCCCTGCGCGCGGACTGAGCGCGGCCGCAGGACCCCGGACACCCGGATACGGGGACGGCGCCGGCTCAGCCGGCGTCGAGCAGGCCGCGCAGGAACGGCACCGTCACCCGCCGCTGCGCCGCCAGCGAGGCCCGGTCGATGCGCTCCAGCAGGCCCAGCAGGTGGCCCATGTCGCGCCCGGTGCGGGTCAGCAGCCAATCGATCGCCGCTTCCTCCAGCACCAGCCCGCGTCGGCGGGCGCGGTCGCGCAGCACCGCGCGGCGGCCCTCGTCGTCCAGCGTATGCAGGGCGATGCGGGTGCACTGGCCCAGGCGCGAGCGCAGGTCCGGCAGCACCAGCGGCAGCGCCTGCGGCGCGGCGGTGGCCAGGTACAGCACGGAAGTACCGGCGGCGCGCATGCGGTTGTGGAAATCGAACAGCGCGACCTCGTCCTCGCGGTCGCCGGCGATGGCCTCCAGCCCGTCCAGCGCGACCACGTCGGCCTCCTGCGCCTCCAGCGCCTCGCGCAGGCGGCCGCGCGCGGCGCGCAGCGGCAGGTAGGCCGCGCGCCGGCCGGCACCCTCGGCCTCGGCGCACACGCCCAGGCCCAGGTGGGTCTTGCCGGCGCCGCTGGCGCCCTCCAGGTAGATCCAGTCCGCGCCGGGCAGCCGCGCCAAGTCGCGCAGCTGTTCCAGCGCGCCGGCCGGGGCGCCGATGTAGCTCTCCAGGCGCTGCTCGGGCGGGTAACGCAGCGCCAGCGGCAGTTGCGGGGTGCCGGCCTTGCCGGGGGGAACGCTCACGCCTCCGGGCCCTGGCCGCGCGCGGGCGGCTGTTGCGGCGGTTCCGGCGCGCGTTCCGGGAAGGGACCGAGCACGATCGAGGGCGAGCCCTGGCCGCCCATGTACAGCCCGCTCTGGCGGTAGCGCTCGGCGGCGAAGCGCAGCAGCACGTTGATCACCGCCGCCGCCGGCAGCGCGATCAGCATGCCGAGGAACCCGAACAGCTGGCCGCCGGCCATCACCGCGAAGATCACCGCCACCGGATGCAGGCCGATCTTGTCGCCGACGATGCGCGGGGTCAGCACATAGCTCTCCAGCAGCTGGCCGACGGTGAACACCACGCCCACCAGCACCAACAGCCGGGTATCCAGGCCCTGGGCCTGGACCAGCGCCGCCACCATCGCCAGGACGATGCCGGTGGTCGCGCCCAGGTAAGGAATGAAGCTGATCAGGCCGGCGACCATGCCAATCAGCAAGCCCAGCTTGAGCCCGGACAGCTGCAGGCCGATCGCGTAGATCGCCCCCAGCGCCAGCATCACCACGAACTGCCCGCGCAGGAACGCGGCGAGCACGTCGTTGGACTCGCGCGCCAGGCGGGTGACCGTATCCAGGTGGTCGCGCGGGACCAGGGCCGCGACCCGCTCCACCAGCAGGTCCCAGTCGCGCAGGAAGTAGTAGGTCAGGATCGGCAGCAGCACCAGGTTCACCACCCAGGCCACCATCGCGAAGCCGGAGCGGGAGATGTAGCCGAACACCGCGGTGGCAAAGCCACCGGCCTGCTGCCAGTGCTCGCGCACCCATTGGACCAGCCGCTCCGGATCCAGCCACACCATCAGTTCCAGCCCGGTGCGCGCCTCCAGCCACGGCACCGCGGTCTGCACGAACCAGTCGCGGTAGGCCGGCAGCGACTCCACCAGGGTGCGCACCTGGCGTTCGAGCATCGGCACCAGGATCAGCAGGGCCAGCACCAGCAGCAGGGTCATCAGCCCGAACACCAGGGCCACGGCCACGTTGCGCGAGCGCCCGGCGCGCTCGAGGCGGTCGACCAGCGGGTCGCCCATCCAGCCCAGCAGCGCGCCGAACACGAACGGGGTCAGGATCGGCGCCAGCAGCCAGACGACCCACAGGCCGACCAGCCCCAGCACGATCCACTTGAGCTGCTGCAGGAAGCGCGCGATCTCCGCTTGCCCGTCCATCGGCCGGCTCATCGGATGCGGTACTCCCCGGGCACGCCCTCCACCGGCTCCACCGGCGCGTTCTGGCCGAGCATGCGGTCGAACCCGGACAGGCCGGTGAGCAGGTCGAGGTCGAACTCCACGCGGTCGCCGCTGGCGCGCACCGGCGCGATCCGGCGCACCACCGGCAGCCGCTGCAGCAAGGCCGAGACCTGCAGGTAGTCCTCGGCCCCGTGCAGCCCGGTGACCACGACCCGGTAGGTGCCGGCCGGCTCGGACACCGGGACCTTGGCGTAGCGCTGGATCAGCGCGTCGGCGGCCACGTCGGCGCCGCTGGACAGCGCGCGCCGCGGGTCGGATTCGTTGACCGTGCGGGTGGCCAGCACCCGCCCGGCGTCGACGAAGGTCCAGTCGGTGGCCCAGCCGTTACCGCTGCGGTACATCTTGCCGATCAGCTGCATCGGCGGGCTGTAGCGGGCCGAGGCGCGGGCCACGGCGGCGGTGTCGCCGCGCCAGATCGCGCCGACCACCGCCTGCTCGGCGGCGCCGCCGGACGGCAGGCCGAGGCGGTAGCCACGCTCGACCGCGCGCTCCAGCAGCGGACGCGCGGCATTGACCTGGCCGGTGCCCAGCAGGCGCGGGCCGCTGCCGTCGTCGATCGCCAGCCACACCACCGGCTTGGGCCGCGGCTGCGCCCACACCGGCAGGCCCAGCGCCGAGACCAGGCCGTCGACCAGTTCCGGATGGAAGCGCACCACCAGCATGGTGCGGAAGGTGGGCGCGCCGCCGGGCGAGGTGCTCTGGTCCTGGCGGTAGTCGTAGCTCTCCACGTAGGCGTCGGCGTTGCGCAGCTCCTGCGCCACGCCGGGGCGGTTGGCCACCGCAGGGTCGCCGGAGAGCTTGGACAGCACCTGGGCCAGGGCACGGGCGAAACCGGCCGCGCGCGCCGAATCGGCCTGGCTGCCGACCTGCACCTCGGCCGCGTACAGGCCCTGCGCGGCCGCCACCTCGCCTTCGGTGCGCAGCCCGTCCTGGGCCGCTGCCGGCGCGAAGGGCAGGCACAGCAGCAGCGCCAGGAACAGGGTCAGGCCGCGGCGGACGGGCATGGGGATCCTCGATGGACGGGGAATACCGGGGAATTGTTGCCCGAACCGCATGCCCGCGCCAATCGACGCAGCGCGAAGGCGGGACGCCGGGCGTCCCCGGCCGCGGCGCGGCTGCTAGAATCGCGGCCCTTCCCCGCAGCTGCCGCAGGCCCTGACGTGAGCCAGACTCCTACGCCCACTCCCCTGACCTACCGCGACGCGGGCGTGGACATCGACGCCGGCAACGAGGTCGTGGAGCGGATCAAGCCGCTGGTGCGGCGCAGCTTCCGCCCGGAGGTGATGGGCGGCCTGGGCGGGTTCGGCGCCCTGTTCGACCTGTCCGGCAAGTACCGCGAGCCGGTGCTGGTCTCCGGCACCGACGGCGTCGGCACCAAGCTCAAGCTGGCCCAGCAGCTGGGCCGCCACGACACCATCGGCATCGACCTGGTCGCGATGTGCGTCAACGACATCCTGGTCCAGGGCGCCGAGCCGCTGTTCTTCCTGGACTACTTCGCCACCGGCAAGCTCGACGTGGACACCACGGTCGCGGTGGTCGGCGGCATCGCCCGCGGCTGCGAGGAGTCCGGCTGCGCCCTGATCGGCGGCGAGACCGCCGAGATGCCGGACATGTACCCGCCGGGCGAGTACGACCTGGCCGGCTTCGCCGTGGGCGCGGTGGAGAAGTCGCAGCTGCTGGACGGCTCCCGCGTGCGCGAGGGCGACGTGCTGCTGGGCATCGCCTCCTCCGGCCCGCACTCCAACGGCTATTCGCTGATCCGCCGCATCTACGACCGCGCCGGCCGCCCGGCCGAGCTGGTCCTGGAGGACGGCAGCAAGCTGGTCGACGCGCTGATGGCCCCGACCCGGCTGTACGTGAAGCCGGTGCTGGCCCTGCTGCGCGAACACGGCGAGGCGATCCACGCCATGGCCCACATCACCGGCGGCGGCCTGACCGAGAACATCATCCGCGTCATCCCCGAGGGCCTGGGCCTGGACATCGAGGCGCAGGCCATCGTCCTGCCGCCGGTGTTCGCCTGGCTGCAGCGCGAAGGCGCGGTGGCCGACGAGGAAATGTGGCGCACCTTCAACTGCGGCGTCGGCTTCGTGCTGGTGGTGCCGCAGGACGCGCTGGCCGCGATCGGCGCCGCGCTCGACGCCCAGGGCCTGGCGCACCGCGCCATCGGCCGGGTGGTCGCGCGCGCCGGCGGCGACGGGCGCGTGCGCATCGCCTGAGGCACCCATGGCCCCTACCGGCGGGCGCCAGCCGCGGCTGGCGGTACTGGTCTCCGGCCGCGGCAGCAACCTGCAGGCGGTGCTGGACGCGATCGACGAAGGCCGCCTCGACGCCGAGGTGGTCGGGGTGTTCTCCGACCGCCCGGAGGCGCCGGCGCTGGCCAAGGTCGCGCCGGAGCTGCGCTGGAGCCGCAAGGCCCGCGCCTATCCCGACCGCGCCGCGTTCGACGCCGACCTGGCCGAGGCGGTGGCCGCCTGCCGCCCGGACTGGATCTTCTGCGCCGGCTACATGCGCATCCTCGGCGATGCCTTCGTGCGCCGCTTCGAAGGCCGCCTGCTCAACGTCCATCCCTCGCTGCTGCCGCTGTACAAGGGCCTGCACACCCATGCGCGGGCGCTGGAGGCCGGCGACGCCGAACACGGCGCCAGCGTGCACTTCGTGGTCCCGGAACTGGACGCCGGCGCGGTGGTGGCCCAGGTGCGCATCCCGGTGATGCCCGGCGACACACCCGACACCCTGGCCGCGCGCCTGCTGCCGCACGAACACCGGCTGGTCACCGCGGTGCTCGGGCTGGCGGTGGCCGGACGCCTGGCTGAACGCGATGCACGGGTCTGGGTCGACGGTCAGTGCCTGTTTAAACCGCTGCAACTAGATTCCGCGGGCGCCCTGAAGCCGGAATCACGCGCCTGACACCGGCGCGCGGGCATGCTTCCCCGTCGTCCCCTGCCCGAGCCGCATGCGCCCCATCCTCGCCTCCCTCCTGCTGCTGACCGCCAGCGCCCTCCAGGCGCAACCCGCCCGTGCGCAGGAAGCGGCGCCGCCCGGCCTGCCCGCGCTGCCGCCGGCGCCACGCGTGCTGGAACCGTTCCAGGCCACCTACGAGGCCTGGTACCGCGGCCGCCCCGCCGGCAGCGCCACCATGCGCCTGGTGCGCCAGGACCCGCGGCACTGGACGATCGAGCTGGACCTGCGCGCCGAGCGCGGCGTGGCCAGCCTGGCGCGGCTGAACATCCACCAGAGCACGCTGTTCGACGAGCACGACGGCCACTACCGCCCCCTGGGCCAGAACACCGAGCGGCGCGCGGTGCTGTTCGGCAAGCAGGTCAGCGGCAGCTACGACTGGGGCGCGATGCAGGCGCGCTGGAGCGGCGACATCAGCCGCGAGCGCCGGCGCCCGGTGCCGCTGCAGCCGGGGGACATGAGCGCCCTGCTGATCAACCTGGCGCTGATGCGCGACGCCCGCCCCGGCGCGGTGCTGGAATACCGCTTCGTCGACGGCGGCCGCGTGCGCGGGCACGTCTATCATGTCGGGCAGACGCCGGAGACGCTGGCCGTGGGCGACATGAGCTACGAGGCCTTGCGGGTCGAACGCCGCGACCGCGACGGCGACCAGACCCTGGTCTGGGTCGCCGACGGCGTGCCCACCCCGATCCGCATCCTGCAACGCGAGGACGGCGAGGACGAGGTCGACCTGCGCCTGATCGAGTACCGAGGAGCCTGAGATGAACCGGACCCGCCCCCTGATCCGCCTCCCGCTGCTGCTGGGCCTGCTCGCCGCCGCCGTGCCGGCGCTGGCGATGGAGCCGTTCACCGCCGACTACACCGCCAGCTACATGGGCATGCGCGCCGACGGCACCATGACCCTGGCGCGCGAGTCCGGCGACCGCTGGAAGTACAGCCTGCGCATCCGCAACCAGGTCGCCGACCTGAGCCAGGTCACCGTGTTCGACGAGCACCAGGGCACCCTGCGTCCGCTGAGCAGCAGCGACAGCTCGGTGGCGCTGATCAAGCGCAAGTCGGTGCAGGCCAACTACGACTGGAAGGCCGGCCAGGCCACCTGGAGCGGCGACGTCAAGCCCGAGCGCCGCGGCCCGGTGAAGCTGCAGCCCGGCGACATGGACGCGCTGCTGATCAACCTGGCCGTGGCCCGCGACCTGGCCGCGGGCAAGCCGCTGTCCTACCGCCTGGTCGACGAGGGCCGGGCCAAGCCGCTGCGCTACGAGGTGGCCGGCAAGGAGCAGATCACCGTCGCCGGCAAGCCGCGCCAGGCCACCAAGGTGGTGCGCCGCGACGACAAGCGCGAGACGATCGCCTGGATCGTGGCGGAAATGCCGGTGCCGGCGCGCATCCTGCAGCGCGAGAACGGCCAGGACACCATCGACCTGACCCTCAAGGCGCTGCGCTGAGCGCGGCGCCCTGGCCGGTTCACTCCTCGGCCTTGAACACCGTCTGGCACTGCACCCGGATCACCTCGCCGCTGCGGAACCAGCGGAAGGTGGTGCATTCGCGGTTGCCCTCGCTGCTGCGTTCGGCGGTCACCGCGTAGAACGACTGCAGGATCTCGCCGCGGTCGACCACGCCATCGCCGTTCCAGTCCATGTCGGAGGTCTCGACCCCGCGGGTGGCGGCCATGCCCAGCCAGCCGGCCACGCCGATCAGCACCAGCATTGCCGCCAGCAGGCCCAGCAGGACCTTGCGGCGGGTGGTCATGCGTCCTCGCAGCAGCATTCAGCCCTCCCCTTGCCGCGCGTCGATGCGGCGGATGCTGGCGCCCAGCGCGCCGAGCTTGGCCTCGATGTTCTCGTAGCCGCGGTCCAGGTGGTAGATGCGGTCGATGGTGGTTTCGCCCTGCGCCACCAGGCCGGCCAGCACCAGGCAGGCCGAGGCGCGCAGGTCGGTGGCCATCACCGGAGCGCCGCTGAGGCGCGGCACGCCGCGCACCACCGCGGTATGCCCGTCGATCTGGATGTCCGCGCCCAGCCGCAGCAGTTCGTTGACGTGCATGAAGCGGTTCTCGAAGATCGTCTCGCTGATCACGCCCACGCCCTCGGCCACGCAGTTGAGCGCCATGAATTGCGCCTGCATGTCGGTCGGGAACGCCGGGTACGGCGCGGTGGTCAGGCTGACCGCGCGCGGGCGCCGGCCCTCCATGTCCACGGTGATGCTGTCCGCGGTGGTGGCGACCGTGGCGCCGGCCTCGCGGAGCTTGTCCAGCACCGCTTCCAGGGTATCCGGCCGCGCGTTGCGCGCGGTCACCCGGCCGCCGGTCATGGCTGCGGCCACCAGGAAGGTGCCGGTCTCGATCCGGTCGGGCAGCACCACGTGGCGGCCGCCGCCCAGGCGCTCCACGCCGTGGATGGTGATCCGCGCGGTGCCCGCGCCCTCGATCCGCGCGCCGAGCGCGTTGAGGCAATCGGCCAGGTCGACCACCTCCGGCTCCATCGCCGCGTTCTCCAGCACCGTGGTGCCCTCGGCCAGGGTGGCGGCGGCCATCACGTTCTCGGTGCCGGTGACGGTGACCATCTCGAACACGAAGCGCGCGCCCTTCAGGCGCCCGGCGCGGGCCTTGATGTAGCCGTTCTCGACGCTGATTTCCGCGCCCAGTGCCTGCAGCCCGCGGATGTGCTGGTCCACCGGGCGCGAGCCGATCGCGCAACCGCCCGGCAGCGCCACCTCGGCCGCGCCATGGCGCGCCAGCAGCGGGCCCAGCACCAGGATCGAGGCGCGCATGGTCTTGACCAGGTCGTAGGGGGCCACGTGGTTGCGCACCGTGCGCGGGTCGACCACCAGGCTGCGCGCCAGCTCGCCCTGCTTGTAGTCCACGCTCGCGCCCAGCTCGCCCAGCAGCTTGAGCGTGGTCATCACGTCGTGCAGGTGGGGGACGTTGGCAATCTCCACCGGCGCGTCGGCCAGCAGGGTCGCGCACAGGATGGGCAGGACGGCGTTCTTGGCGCCGGAGATGGCGACTTCGCCGCGGAGCGGCGCGCCGCCGCTGACTACGATCTTCTGCATGGGAACCCGGGTACGGGGGAAACGGTGGGAAACGGCGCCATGCGGCGCACCTCAGGCGGCTTCGTCGGGGGTCACGGTCCGGAGCGACAGGGCGTGGATCGCCCCGCCCATCAGGTCGCCCAGGGTCGCGTAGACCATCCGGTGGCGGGCCAGCGGCAGTTTGCCGCGGAAGGCCTCGCAGACCACGGTCGCCTCGAAGTGCACGCCATCGTCGCCCTGCACGTGGGCTTTGGCACCGGGCAGGCCTTGCTCGATCAGGCGGGCGATGGTGTCGGCGTCCATGAAGCTGTTGGCCTAGAATGAAGCACCCTAGTCTAGCGAATCCGGGCCGCTCCCGGGCCGATACATGAGCGCAGCCGCCGAGTCATCCGCCGAACCCGCGCAGCTGGCCGCCGCCGGCAGGCGCGTGTTCCAGGTCGAAGCCCAGGCCCTGGAAGCGGTCGGGCAACGGGTCGGCGAGGACTTCGCCCGCGCCTGCCGGCTGATCCTGGGCTCGCGCGGGCGCCTGGTCTGCACCGGCATGGGCAAGTCCGGGCACGTGGCGCGCAAGATCGCCGCCACCCTCGCCTCCACCGGCACCCCGGCGTTCTTCGTCCACCCCGGCGAGGCCGGGCATGGCGACCTGGGCATGATCACCGACGCGGACATCGTGCTGGCGCTGTCCTATTCCGGCGAGTCGGACGAGGTGCTGATGCTGCTGCCGGCCCTGCGCCGCCAGGGCAACAAGGTGATCGCGATGACCGGCCGCCCGCAGTCCACCCTGGCGCGCGAGGCCGACATCCACCTGGACGTGGGCGTGCCGGCCGAGGCCTGCCCGCTGCACCTGGCCCCGACGTCCTCCACCACCGCCTCGCTGGCCATGGGCGACGCCCTGGCGGTGGCGCTGCTGGAGGCGCGCGGCTTCACCGCCGACGACTTCGCCCGTTCGCACCCGGCCGGCAGCCTCGGCCGGCGCCTGCTGCTGCACGTCACCGACGTGATGCACGGCGGCGAGGAACTGCCCTGCGTCGGCGAGGACGCCAGCGTGGCCGAGGCGCTGGTGGAGATGAGCCGCAAGCGCCTGGGCATGACCGCGATCGCCGCCGCCGACGGACGCCTGGCCGGGATCTTCACCGACGGCGACCTGCGCCGCGCCCTGGACCGCGGCATCGACGTGCGCCAGGCGCGGATCGCCGAGGTCATGACCCGCAACCCGCGCACGATCGACGCCGGGCAGATGGCCACCGAGGCCGCGCACCTGATGGAGCGCCACCGCATCAACGGCCTGATCGTGGTCGACGCCGAGCAGCGCCCGGTGGGCGCGCTCAATGTTCACGACCTGTTGCGAGCACGCGTGGTTTAACCGCCCCATGTCCCCGGAACCGATCGTGGCCTACGACCCGCTGTCCCTCGTCCCCCCGGAAATCGCCGAGCGCGCGCGCCAGGTCCGGCTGGTGTGCCTGGACGTGGACGGCACCCTCACCGACGGCCGCCTGTACTTCGACGCCGCCGGCAACGAGATGAAGTCCTTCAGCGTGCTCGACGGCCAGGGCCTGGTGCAGCTGCGCCGCTTCGGTTTCCACGTCGCGCTGATCACCGCCCGCCCCAGCCTGGTGGCGCAGAAGCGCGGCGCCGACCTCGGCCTGGAAACCCACATCGGCGTGGCCGACAAGCTCGCCTGCATGGACGAACTGCTGGCCCGCCACGGCCTGGCGCGCGAACAGGCCTGCTTCGTCGGCGACGACCTGCCGGACCTGGACTGCCTGTGCGTGGCCGGCCTCTCCGTGGCGCCGGCCAACGCCCATCCGTGGATCGCCGAACGGGTCCACTGGCGCACCCGCGGCCGCGCCGGGGAAGGCGCGGTGCGCGAGGTCTGCGACGTGCTGCTGGCGGCGCACGGCCACGTGCCGGCGATCCTCGCCGGGCACGGCTCGCGCGACGGACGCCGGGCATGAACTGGCGCCTGCTCCTGGGCCTGGTGCTGCTGGCGGCCGCCGCGGCCACCGGCTGGTCGGCCTGGCAGATGCGCGGGCGCGAGGCGCCGGCGGCCGCCAGCGGCGAGCGCTCGGACTACGTGCTGCGCGACTTCGAACTGGTGATCCTCGGCAAGGACGGGCTGGAGTCGGTGCGGGTGCAGTCGCCGGAGCTGCAGCGCCGCGAGGACGAGAGCATGGACCTGGAGCAGCCGCTGTTCCTGGCCCCCGCCGAGCCCGGGCCGTGGCGGCTTTCGGCCGAGCGTGGCTGGATCAGCGCCGACGGCGAGCTGCTGCGCCTGGAGGGCAACGTCGCCGGCGACAGCGACCCGGCCAGCCCCGCCCCGAGCAGCTTCCGCACCGACGTGCTGGAATTCCTCCCGGCGCAGGACCTGGCGCGCACCGACCGCCCGGTGCGCGTCACCCGCCCCGGCCTGCTGCAGACCGGCAACGGCATGGAAGCCAACCTCAAGACCCGCCAGTACCGCCTCCTTTCCCAGGTCAGGACTCGCTATGAACCTTCCGCGCGCCCTTAAGTCCCGGACCGCCGCCCTCGCCGTGCTGGCGCTGGCCACGCTGTCCTCCACCGCCCTGGGCAAGAGCTCGGACCGCAACCAGCCGATGACGCTGGACTCGGACAACTCCGACTGCAGCCAGGCCAGCGCAGACTCGCGCTGCGTCTTCACCGGCAACGTCGAGATCGTGCAGGGCACCCTGCACATCACCGCCGCGCGCGCCGAGATCGTGCAGCGCGGCGGCGAGATCGAGCAGGTGGTGCTGACCGGCAAGCAGGCCACGATGCGCCAGGAGATGGACGACGGCGCGACCATGAACGCCCGCGCCGACCGCATCGTCTACGAGCCGAAGAAGGAGCTGCTGACGCTCACCGGCAACTACACGGTCGAATCCCCGCGCGGCAGCAACAGCGGCCAGCGCATGGTCTACAACATGGCCAGCGGCCAGATGCAGAGCGGCGGCGACGGCACCCGCGTGCGCACCGTGATCCAGCCACGCGCCCAGCAGAACAAGGAAGGCAACTGATGCTCGTCGCCGAAGGCCTGCGCAAGAAGTACAAGCAGCGCGAGGTGGTGCGCGAGTTCGGCCTCTCGCTCGACGCCGGCGAGGTGGTGGGCCTGCTCGGCCCCAACGGCGCCGGCAAGACCACCTGCTTCTACATGATCGTCGGCCTGGTCGCCGCCGACGCCGGGCGCATCGTGCTCGATGGCCGCGACATCACCGCCGAGCCGATGTACACCCGCGCCCGCCTGGGCGTGGGCTACCTGCCGCAGGAACCCTCGGTGTTCCGCAAGCTCACCGTGGCTGACAACATCCGCCTGGTGCTGGAGCTGCGCGAGGACCTCAAGGACGGCGACGCGCTGGAAGCCGAGCTGTCCTCGCTGCTGGACGAGCTGCAGATCGGCCACGTCGCCGACCAGCTCGGCGCCAGCCTGTCCGGCGGCGAGCGCCGGCGCTGCGAGATCGCCCGCGCCCTGGCCGCCAGGCCGCGGCTGATGCTGCTGGACGAGCCGTTCGCCGGCGTCGACCCGATCTCGGTCGGCGAGATCCAGCGCATCGTCACCCACCTCAAGAACCGCGGCATCGGCGTGCTGATCACCGACCACAACGTGCGCGAGACCTTGGGAATCTGCGACCGTGCGTATATCCTCGCCGAGGGACGCGTTCTGGCGCAGGGGGCCCCGGACGCACTGCTGGCCAACCCGGACGTGCGCCGGGTCTACCTCGGGGACACCTTCCGCCTCTGACCCCCTGGCCCGGCAGCCCCAGGCTTCCTTTCTGGCAGGGACATGAAGGCACGGCTGCAGACATCGCTGGGACAGAGCCTGGTCATGACCCCGCAGCTGCGCCAGGCCATCCGCCTGTTGCAGATGTCCACGGTGGAGCTGCAGGCCGAGGTCGCCGAGGCGATCGAGACCAATCCCCTGCTGGAGTGGGCCGACGAGGCCTACCAGGAGCCGGTCGCCGCGGGCGACGGCGACGGCGCGGCTGCCTCGCCCTCGGACGATGTCCCGCCCGAGGGCGAGGACTGGGCGCCGGACGAGCCCGCCTGGCAGGCATCCGGCGGCGGCTACGACGAGGACGGCGACGACGCGGCCGAGCGCATGGCCGGGACCGAGACCCTGGCCGACCACCTGCTGTGGCAGCTGCACCTGTCGCCGCTGTCGGCGCGCGACCGCCGCATCGGCGCCATGCTGATCGACGCCCTGGACGAGGACGGCTACCTGCGCGAACCGCTGGCGTCCATCGCCGAGGCGCTGCTGCCGGAAACCCGCGCCAGCGAGGAGGAGATCCTCACCGTGCTGCACCAGCTGCAGCGCTTCGATCCGCCCGGAGTGGGCGCGCGCGACCTTGGCGAGTGCCTGCGCCTGCAGCTGGAAGTCCTGCCCGAATGCACCCCCGGCCGCGCCCTGGCCCTGCGCATCGTCGCCGCGCCGCTGGAGCGGCTGCCGAAGATCGGCACCGAGGGCCTGGCCCAGGAACTGCGCGCGCCGCCGTGCGACGTGGAGCAGGCGGTGCAGCTGGTGCGCTCGCTGGACCCGCGCCCGGGCAAGCGCATGGCCGAACTGGAACACGACAGCTACGTCGTGCCCGACTGCATCATCTGGCGCCAGCGCGGGGTGTGGAAGGCGGCGCTGTCGCGGCAGGCGCAACCGAAGGTCGCCATCCACCGCGGCTACGAACAGCTGATCCGGCGCTGCGGCGACAGCGACGCCGGCTACCTGCGCGGCCAGCTGCAGGAGGCGCGCTGGCTGCTCAAGAGCCTGGAGGCGCGCGGCGAGACCCTGCTGAAGGTCGTGCGCTGCCTGCTGCGCCAGCAGGCCGGGTTCCTGGAGTTCGGCGAACAGGCGCTGCGTCCGCTGACCCTGCGCGAGGTCGCCGCCGAGCTGGGCCTGCACGAATCCACCGTCTCCCGCGCCATCGCCCGCAAGTACGTGCGCACCCCGCGCGGCACCCTGCCGCTGAAGGCGTTCTTCGCCTCCGGCATCGACACCGACGGCGGCGGCGAGGCCTCCAGCACCGCGATCCAGGCCATGATCCGCCGCCTGATCGACGACGAGAACCCGCGCAAGCCGCTTTCCGACGCCAAGCTGGCCGACCTGCTCAAGCAGTCGGGCGTGCCGGTGGCGCGGCGCACGGTGGCGAAGTATCGTGAGCTCATGAACATTCCGGCGTCGCACGAGCGGGTCCGCATCGGCTAGGCGCGTGACCGGCATCGTGCGGGGCCGCCCACAGCGGCAACCACAAAGGAGGTTCACGATGCGCATCGAAACGTACGGCCAGCAGCTGGAGATCACCCCGGCCCTGCGCGATTACGTGGAGGAGAAGCTGCGTCGGCTCGACCGGCATTTCGACCAGCCGATCGCCGCCCGCGTGCAGCTCGGCCTGCGCAAGCCCTCCCACCGCGCGGCCGCGGACCTCTCCGTCCCGGGCCGTACCCTGCACGCCGAGGCCGAGGCCCAGACCATGTACGCGGCCATCGACCTGCTGGCGGACAAGCTGGACCGCCAGATCCTCAAGCACAAGGAAAAGAACCAGGACTACCAGGCGCCCCGCGTCCTCCCGGACGTCGGCTGACCCGCCCCCGCCGCCCGGCCGGCACCCGCCCGGCCGGGACGCGCGAGCCCGTTTGGGCGACAATCACGCGACCCCTGCCAGAAGGACCCGGGCCGCATGAGGAATGCCAGCATCACCGCACGCGAACTGTTCGAGCAGCAGCAGGACAAGTTGTCGCTGCGCTGGCTGGCCGGCCAGAAGGGCGGGTCCCGCGAGATCGACTCCGGCGACACCAATTCCCGCCGCCCCTCGCTGGCCGGCTACCTCAATGCCATCTACCCCAACAAGGTGCAGATCCTCGGCAGCGAGGAACTGGCCTGGCTCGACTCGCTGGACTCGCGCCAGCGCTGGGAAACCATCGAGAAGATCATCCAGGCCCGGCCGCTGGCGCTGGTGATCAGCAAGAACCAGTCCTGCCCCGAGGACCTGCGCGCGGCCGCCGAGGAGACCGATACCCCGCTGTGGGTCTCGCCGCGGCGCGGCCACGAGCTGCTCAACCACCTCTCCTACCACCTGGCCCGTACCCTCGCCCCGCGCGTGACCCTGCACGGGGTGTTCATGGAGATCTATTCCATCGGCGTGCTGATCACCGGCGAGGCCGGCTCGGGCAAGAGCGAGCTGGCGCTGGAACTGCTCAGCCGCGGCCACCGCCTGGTCGCCGACGACGCCCCCGAATTCACCCAGATCGCCCCGGACGTGCTCGACGGCACCTGCCCGGAGCTGTTGCAGGACCTGCTGGAGGTGCGCGGCCTGGGCGTGCTCAACGTGCGCGAGATGTTCGGCGACACCGCGGTCAAGAAGAACAAGTACCTGCGCCTGATCGTGCACCTGACCCGGCCGATGACCGAGCCCTCGCCGCACGGCTACGAGCGCCTGACCGGCGACTCCGGCACCCGCCACGTGCTGGACCTGGACGTGCCGCTGATCACCCTGCCGGTGATGCCCGGCCGCAACCTGGCCGTGCTCACCGAGGCGGCGACCCGCCTGCACATCCTGCGCACCAAGGGCATCGACCCGGCGGCGATGTTCATCGCCCGGCACAGCAACCTGCTGGAGCGCCGCGGCTCATGACCACCACCACCCGCCCCACCCTGGTGATCGTCAGCGGCCTGTCCGGCTCGGGCAAGTCGGTGGCGCTGAAGACCTTCGAGGACCTGGACTACTACTGCGTCGACAACCTGCCGCTGGAGCTGCTGCCGGCCTTCGTCGGCTCGCTGGTGCGCGAGGACGGCCTGCCCGAGCGCATGGCCGTGGGCATCGACGTGCGCAGCCGCAAGGACGACCTCGGCCGCCTGGCCGAGTGGCGCGCCGCGGCCGGGTCGCTGGGCGTGGACGCGCGCCTGCTGTTCTTCGAGGCCGAGGACCACATCCTGCTGCGGCGCTACGCCGACACCCGCCGCCGCCACCCGCTCAGCCGCCTGGGCCTGTCGCTGCCGGAGGCGATCGCGCGCGAGCGCCAGATCATCGCCCCGCTGCGGCGCGAGGCCGACGCGGTGATCGACACCAGCCACCTCAACGTGCACCAGCTGCGGCGCCAGGTCATCACCGGCTTCGCCCTGGAGCACAGCCCGGGCCTGTCCCTGCTGTTCGAGTCCTTCGCCTACAAGCGCGGGGTGCCGGAGGAGGCGGACTTCGTGTTCGATGCCCGGGTCCTGCCCAACCCGCACTGGGAGCCGGAGCTGCGCCCGCTGACCGGCCGCGACCAGCGCGTGCGCGACTACCTGGATGCCCAGCCGGAGGTGGACGCCTACGCCCGCCAGGTGGCGGAGTTCCTGGACACCTGGCTGCCGCGCCTGCGCAACGACACCCGCGCCTACGTGACCGTGGCCTTCGGCTGCACCGGCGGCAAGCACCGCTCGGTGTACCTGGCCGAGCGCCTGGCCGCCCACGCCCGCGAACAGGGCTGGAACGAGGTCGCCACCTACCACCGCGAGCAGGACTGAGCCCCCGCCGCTGCCGCCGGCGGCACCGCCGCGCGGAAAGGCGCGACGGCGGTCGGGGTGCTCTGTTAACTTCCCGCCATGGCATGTGGCATCCTCCTGATCACCCATCCCGGCGTCGGTAGCGCCCTCCTGGCCGTGGCCACGGCCCTGCTGCGCAAGCTGCCGTTGAAGGCGGAAGCCTTCGAGGTCCCGTTCGACGCCGACCCCGACCAGCTCCTGCCGGCCGCCTCCGCGGCGCTGCGGCGGGTCGACGGGGGCGACGGCGTGCTGGTCCTGACCGACCTGTACGGCGCCAGCCCCAGCAACCTCGCCGCCCAGGTGGCAAGGCTCGGCACGCCGGTCCGTCGGGTCTCGGCGCTGAGCCTGCCAATGCTGCTGCGGGTCATGAACTATCCGGAACAGGGACTGGACGAACTGCCCGCCACCGCGGCGGCGGGCGCGCGCAATGGAGCGATCATCGACGATGCTTGAACGTGAACTCACCGTGTCCAACCGCCTGGGCCTGCATGCCCGGGCCACCGCCAAGCTGGTCCAGGCGCTGGCACCCTTCCGCTGCGCCGTGACCCTGCAGGCGAAGGGACGCGAGGTCAACGCCAAGAGCATCATGGGGGTGATGCTGCTGGCCGCCGGCCAGGGCACCCCGGTCACCGTGCGCACCGACGGGGTCGACGAGGCCGAGGCGATGCAGGCCGTGGTCGATCTGTTCGAGAACCGGTTCGACGAGGACGCCTGAGCCGTGCGCGGGCCGGGCCGCCAGCACGCGTCGCCGCGCCCGTCCAGGGGGACGCCCGGATGAGGCTGGCCTTCGCCGGGCATGGCGCTTCCCGCGGCCTGGCCCTGGGCCGGGCCCGGGTCCGCCTCCCGCACGCGCTGGAGGTGACCGAGCAGCGGCTGCCGGCCTCGCGGGTCAAGGAGGAGGCCGCGCGCCTGCACGGGGCCCTGGAGGCCACCCGTGCCGAGATGCGCACCCTGCGCGAGAAGCTGCAGGGCGCGCTGTCGAAGGAAGCCATCGAATTCATCGACCTGCACGCGCTGCTGCTGGACGACCCGGAGCTGGTGCAGTCGCTGGAGGCCCTGATCCAGCAGGAACGCTATTCGGCCGGCTACGCCCTGCGCGTGCAGCGCGACCGCCTGGCCGCGGTGTTCCAGTCCATGGACGACCCCTACCTGCGGGCCCGCCTGGACGACCTGGACCACATCATCGGCCGGGTCAACGCCCACCTGCACAAGCACGACCCGCTGCCGCGCGGCACCGCCGGCGAGGTCCTGGTGTGCGAGAACGTGGCCCCGTCCGAGCTGGCCCAGCTGCAGGCCCAGGGCGTGGTGGCGATCGTCTCCGCCGGCGGCAGCCCGCTGTCGCACACCGCCATCCTCGCCCGCAGCCTGCACATGCCGCTGGTGGTCGGCGCGGCCGAGGCGCTGTCGCGGATCAACGATGGCGACGTGCTGATGGTCGACGGCGAGAGCGGCCAGCTGGTGCTGGACCCGGACGCCGCCGACCTGCGCCGCTACCGCGAGCTGCAGCAGCGCGAACAGCGCGAGCGGCGCGACCTGGAGCGGCTGCGCAGCAAGCCCACCCGCACCCGCGACGGGGTCGACATCGCCCTGTACGCCAATGCCGAGTCGCGCGAGGACGTGGCCCGCGCCCACGCGCTCGGCGCGGCCGGCGTGGGCCTGTACCGCACCGAGTTCCTGTTCCTGCAGGACCGCGAGTCGCCGGGCGAGGAAGAGCAATACCTGGCCTACCGCGACGCGGTCCTGGCCATGGGGGGGCGCCCGGTCACCTTCCGCACGCTGGACCTGGGCGCGGACAAGGCCGACCGCGCCGGCCTGGCCCTGGCCAACGAGGCCAACCCGGCGCTGGGCGTGCGCGGCGTGCGCCTGTCGCTGCTGTACGACGCGGTGTTCGACACCCAGCTGCGCGCCATCGTCCGCGCCTCGGCCTACGGCCCGGTGCGGGTGCTGGTGCCGATGGTCTCCTGCCGCGAGGAAATGCTGATCGTGCGCCGCCGCCTGCGCCGCGCGGTGGCCGCGGTGCGCCGCCGCGGCATCGCCGCGGAGGTGCCGCCGCTGGGGGCGATGATCGAGGTGCCGGCCGCGGCGATCGGCGTGCACGGCCTGGCCGACGCGGTCGACTTCCTCTCGGTGGGCACCAACGACCTGGTGCAGTACCTGCTGGCGGTGGACCGCAACAACGACGCCCTCGGCGACCTGTACTCGCCGCTGCACCCGGGCGTGCTGCGCCTGCTTGCGCACGTGCTGCGCGCCGGCGCCGAGCACCGCGTGCCGGTGGCCGTGTGCGGCGAGATGGCCGGCGACCCGCGCCTGGCACCGCTGCTGCTGGCCCTGGGCCTGCGCGAGTTCAGCCTGCATCCGGCCGGCCTGCTGGAACTGCGCCGCACCATCCGCGAATGCGACCTGGCACGGCTGCAGGAACGCGCCCCGCGCCTGCTGCAGGCGCGCGACCGGCGCGGCATCGAGCGCTGGCTGGAATCGGCCTGACCCTATCCAAACGCGACGGGCGCGGGGGATAATGCCTGCCATGAACGCCTGACCTGCCGCGCGCCTCCCGTTGCGGCATCGCCCCCAACCCGGAGCCGCGCATGGCCGAAGCCGTCCGCCACGACAAGACCGCGCGCCAGCTGCGCCTGCTGTCCGACGCGCTGGACAGCGGCCGGCTCGGCCCGGTGCGGCGGCTGGTCAACACCCTCTCCCCCGCCGAGATCGGCAACCTGCTGGAATCGCTGCCGCCGGGCAAGCGCGAGGTGGTGTGGGGCCTGGTCGACGCCGAGGACGACGGCGAGGTGCTGCTGCACGTCGGCGACGAGGTGCGCGAGAGCCTGATCGCCGACATGGACCCGGACGAGCTGGTCGCGGCGGTCGAGGACCTGGACATCGACGACCTGGCCGACCTGGTCGAGGACCTGCCGGACACGGTGATCGACGAGGTCCTCAAGTCGATGGACCGCGAGAACCGGGAACGGCTGGAGCAGGTGCTGTCCTACCCGGAGGACACCGCCGGCCGCCTGATGAACCCGGATGTGGTCACCGTGCGCGCCGACGTCAACGTCGACGTGGTCCTGCGCTACCTGCGCCTGCGCGGCGAGCTGCCCGACCACACCGACCACCTGTACGTGGTCAGCCGCCGCCACCAGTACCTGGGCCGGGTTTCGCTGGCCGCGCTGGTGACCCACGAGGACTCCACCCCGATCAACCGCCTGATCGACGACGAGCAGCCGGCGATCGACGTGGGCGAGAGCGCCCAGGAAGTGGCGCGCCGCTTCTCCGACCACGACTGGGTTTCGGCCCCGGTGGTGGACGAGAACAACATCCTGCTCGGCCGCATCACCATCGACGACGTGGTCGACATCATCCGCGAGCAGGCCGAGCACCAGGCGCTGGGCGCCGCCGGCCTGGACGAGGACGAGGACCTGTTCTCGCCGGTCAAGCGCGCCGTGCGCGGCCGCGTGGTGTGGCTGGGCATCAACCTGTTCACCGCCTTCATGGCCGCCGGCGTGATCGGCCAGTTCGAGGCCACCCTGGAGAAGGTGGTGGCACTGGCGGTGCTGATGCCGATCGTGGCCGGCATCGGCGGCAACGCCGCGGTGCAGGTGCTGACCCTGATGGTGCGCGGCCTGGCCCTGGGCCAGGTGGGCTCGAGCAACGCCGGCATCCTGATGTGGAAGGAGATCCGCGTCGCCCTGATCAACGGCGTGCTGATCGGCGGCATCGTCGGCCTGATCGCGCTGCTGTGGTTCGGCGACCCGGTGCTGTCGCTGGTGATCGCCCTGGCCCTGGTGATCAACTTCTGCGCCGCCGCCAGTGCCGGCGTGCTGCTGCCTCTGCTGCTGCGGCGGATGAACATCGACCCGGCGGTAGCCGGCACCGTGGTGGTCACCGCGGTCACCGACGTGATGGGCTTCTTCTGCTTCCTCGGCCTGGCCACGGCGATCCTGCTGCACTGAACGCCCCGGCCAGGCCGGCGCCAGCCACGAAGCCACGGTTGCCCGGGTACCGGTCGGGCCCGGCTCTGCATTCCTTCCCCGCTTCGTGCCGCCTGCGGCAGCGCGCCCCGGCCGCAGCCGCGTTCCCGCCCGGCCAACACCGCCTGCGCCACCCCACGGCACGCCGCGCGGACCGTTTGCCGCCCGCCCAGCCGCGCGGTGCGTGCCGACAGCACGCCACAAGGCTTTCCTACAGCCGGCGCCGGCAGCGCCCGATTACGCGCGCCCGCGCAACGCGGGAAGCTGCGGTCCCCGCGGACCACCGCCCTGCCCATGCGCCTGCTGCTGCTCGCCCTGCTCTGCCTGCTGCCTGCCGCCACGTTGCCGGCGGCCCCGGCCACGCCCGCGCCGATGCTGGCCTCGACCTGGCGCGGCGACCAGCCGGTGCACGCCTTCCTGGTCAGCGAGAAGCTGGACGGCGTGCGTGCGCGCTGGGACGGGCGCCGACTATGGACCCGCGGTGGCGCGCCAGTCCCCGCGCCCGCGGGGTTCACCCGCGGCTGGCCGGCCGAGCCCATGGATGGCGAACTGTGGCTGGGCCGCGGCCGCTTCGACGAGCTCAGCGCCCTGGTCCGCCGCGTCGGCGGCACCGCCGCGGACTGGCAGGGCGTGCGCTTCATGCTGTTCGACCTGCCCGCGCACCCCGGGCCGTTCGCGCAACGGCTGCAGCGCATGCGCGAGCTGGTGGCCGCCGCGCGCAGCCCGACCCTGGCCCTGGTTGAACAGCGCCGGTTCGATTCGGCCGCGGCGCTGGACGCGGAACTGGCGCGGGTGGTCGCCGCCGGCGGCGAAGGCCTGGTCCTGCATCGGGCCGACGGCCTGTACCGATCCGGACGCAGCGACACCCTGTTCAAGTACAAGCCACACGAAGACGCCGAGGCCCAGGTCCTCGCCCACCTCCCCGGCAAGGGCCGCCACCACGGCCGCATGGGCGCGCTGCTGGTGCGCACCGCCGACGGCCGCCAGTTCCGCATCGGCAGTGGCTTCAGCGACGCCCAGCGCGAGGCTCCGCCTCCGGTGGGCAGCTGGGTCACCTACCGCTACAGCGGCCTGACCGGCAACGGCCTGCCTCGCTTCCCCCGCTTCCTGCGCATCCGCCACGAACTGCCGCCGCCGGAGCCGGGCCGGCCAGCCGCCGCCACGCGCTGATCGTCCTTGCCCGCTGGCCGCGCCCCCCGGAGCGGCGGCGCCCCCCCTGCGCCCCGGCCGTCCGGTCGTGCCCTGGCAGTCCCCCCTTGGCACCTAGCCAGGCACGTTGGCGCTCCTGGCTCTTCCCCGCCGCGCCCTTGGGCCGCCCCCTTGCTGCTGGCGCCGCCTGCGCTCCCTCCCCCGGGCTCCCTTCTGCCGGGCTCCCCTCCGCCTTGCGTGCCAACCCCGGCAGCCCCTGCACCTGCCGCACCGCATCCGGTCGCTGTCACGGGCGGTGGCGCCCCGCAGACGCCCACGGCGAGGCGCCCGGAGCGCCCCGCACCAATGTGGCCGTTGTCCCATTTCACGCAATCGACAGAAACCTGAATACGGAATTGTGCACTGCGTCCTCCAGAGCCGCCGGTCCGCGCCGACCCAAGCGGTGCAGCCCGCAATCCCCCCGGTCCGCGCGGCTGCACTGTCGCCGCCGCCCGCTCGCGCAAGCAGCAGCTCCTCCCCCGGGCGGCGGCGGCGACAGGCCTGAACCGCAAGCGTGAGGTAGCAAGTGTCCAAGCTGCAGCGTGCCCCGCTCACCGTGGCCCTGGCCCTGGCCCTGTCGGCCTGCGGTGGCGGCGGTGGAACCAAGTCCAACCCGCCGGCTGCCCCCGAGCCGGCACGACCCGCCCCGTCGCAGCCGTCCCAGCCCAGCCAGCCGGCCACGCCGGCGTAGCCGGACCCGCTGCCGGGCACCGACTGCAGCAGCGCGGGCTCGGCCCAGTCCTGCCACTACCGCTACAAGGGCGTGCAGGACAACCTGCTGGTGCCCACCGGCGCGCTCGCCGGGCACGAGGCCGGCCTGACCGGCAAGGGCGTCAAGGTCGGCCTGCTCGACGGCCAGCACGAAGTGGCCTACGCCCCCTCGACGGCCGCGTGGCCTGGTACCGCGACTACACCGGCAAGAGCGAATACGACAGCTCCGGCCACGGCGCGGTCGTGGCCGCGGCCCTCGCCGGCCGCGCGGTCAGCGGCTTCGGCGGCGGCGTCGCCCCGGAAGCGGAGCTGTACTGGGGCGTCACCTGCTACAACAACTGGTGCACCGCGGACATGGCGCGCGTCGCCATCGCCGACATGGGCAGCCGCGGCGTGCGCCTGTACAACTGGTCAGTGGGCACCACCGCCACCGACGAGGACAACCTGCGCCGCCAGGCCGAGGGCTACGCGCAGTGGCTGCGCGGCGTGATCGACGTGGACGGCCTGCTGGTCGCGGCGGCCGGCAACGACTCCAGCCCCGAGCCGTCCACCACTTCGCTGATGCCGCGCTTCATGCAGGAATGGAACAGGCACCTGCTGGTGGTGGCAGCGGTGGACCTCGACAAGAGCGGCAAGGCCACCGGCCTGGCCGACTACAGCAACGCCTGCGGCAGCGCCGCCTCCTGGTGCCTGGTGGCCCCGGGCCTGGTCGCGGTGCCGGGCGTGGACGGCACCCAGTTCAAGGGCCGCGCCTCGGGCACCTCGCTGGCCGCCCCGGCGGTCACCGGCACGGCGGCGATGGTGTGGCAGGCGTTCCCGTGGATGAGCGCCAGCAACGTGCAGCAGACCATCCTGACCACGGCCACCGACCTGGGCCAGCCGGGCGTCGACGTGGTGTACGGCTGGCGCCTGCTCAACGCCAACAAGGCCGTGCGCGGCCCCGGCGCGTTCACCGACACCTTCACCGCCCACGTCCCTCCGGCAGCTACGCCTTCGCCAACGACATCGGCGGCAGCGGCGGCCTGACCAAGACCGGCGCCGGCAGCCTGTGGCTGACCGGCCAGAACAGCTACACCGGCCTGACCCACGTCCAGGGCGGCCATCTGGGCATGCCCCGCGGCACCGCCGGTAGCGTGCGCGTCGGCAACGGCGCGGTGTTCCAGGGCGCCGGACGGATCGGCGGCGACTTCACCGCCAGCCCCCAGGCCACCACCGCCATCGCCATCGGCGAGCCGCTGCAAGTGCAGGGCCAGGCCAACCTCGCCGGCACCCTGCACCTGCTGGCGCCGGCCCCGGGCTACCCGGTGGGCAGCAGCGAGCGCCTGATGGGTTACCGCTCGCATACCGGCGCGTTCTCCGCAGTCACCTACGGCAGCGGCTTCTTCTACACCGCCCAGCTGGACTACGGCAGCAACAGCCTGGACGCGAGGCTGGAGCGCACCAGCGCCGCCAGCACCGCCAGCGCGCGGGCGCGCCGCAGGCAGTGGTGGACGGTGTGCGCATGGCCGACGGCCTGCTCGACCACACCGCCGGCCTGCAGCCGGGTGGCGGCAACGACGCCCTGATCGACCTGGTCGGCAAGCTGGCCCGCGTGCCCACGCCGCCGAGGCCGAGGCCTCGCTGGCCAGCCTGGCCGCCGAGGTGCACGGCACCGCGCGCGCGGTGGCGGTGCAGCAGGCCGTGGCCGCCACCCAGCGCCTGGCCGACCGCGTGGCCCTGCTGGAACCGGAAGCCGCCGGCTTCTGGGGCAGCGCCACTGCCCAGGCGGGCGCATTCGAGCGGCCCGGCTTTGCCGATGCCGACTGGCACGCCACCGGCCTCACCGCCGGCGTGGACCACGCCTTCGGTCCGCGGCGGCCGGCGCCGCGCTCAACAGCGGGCGCAGCCGTGCCGACCTGGACGCGATCGGCGGCGGCTTCGATGCCGATTCCGCCGGCCTGGACCTGTACGCGCGCCTGGCCACCGAAAGCGGCTACCTGTCCGCCAGCCTGGGCTACGAGCGCGCCTCGGTGGATACCCGCCGCACGGTACTCGTCGGCGACCAGGCCATGGCCGTGTCCGGCGGCCACACCGATACCACCCTCAGCGCGCGCCTGGAGGCCGGGCGCGAGGTCTATGCCGGCGTGACCCCGTTCGTCGCTGCCGGCTGGATCCGCCACCGCCAGGGCGCGCTGCACGAGGCCGGCGGACAGGGCCTGGAACTGCGCGCCGACGCGGATGCCAGCGAAGTCCGCTACGGCGAGCTGGGCCTGCGCCTGCGCCTGGTCCGCGACCGCCTGTCGCTGCACGGGCTGGCCGCCGGGCGCTGGCTGTCCGGCGACACCGATGCCGGCTTCCCGGCCTGGTTCGCCGAAGCCCCCGGGGTGCTGGTCCCGGTCAGCGGGCAGCAGGTGCCGGAACACGGCGCGCGCGCGGCCGCCGGACTGGACTACGCCCGCTCGGCGCGCTCGCACTGGAGCCTGGACGTGGGCGCCGACCACGGTGCCGGCCACGCCGACGACGTGTACATCAGCGCCGGCTACCGCCGCGCCTTCTGAGCCCGGTCCCGACGCCGCCGGCACGGCCCCGCTCCGGTGGGGCCGTGCCGTTTCCGGGAGTGCAGGCGTCGCAGCGCTCACTGCGGCTTGCTCCGCCGGCGTCCACAATGGATGCCCGCCGCGGAGGAGCACCGATGCATCCGTACCGTTTACTCTGGCTGCTTGTCCTGCTTGCCTGCCTGCCCGTGAGTGCCTGCCAGACCCCGCCATCGCTGCCGGACACCGGCGGCTTCGTCCAGCGCGAGCTGGAGTTCGAGGGACGCGTCCACCGCTACGCGGTGTTCGTGCCGGCCGCGGCACGCCGCGGCGGACCGCTGCCGGTGGTGCTGTTCCTGCACGGTTCCGGCGAGCGCGGCGAGGACGGCCAGGCCCAGACCACGGCCGGCCTGGGCCCGTACCTGCGCCGCCATGCCGGCGCCTTCCCGGCCCTGGTGGTGATGCCGCAGGTGCGCCGGGGCGAGGAATGGACCGGCGCCAACGCGCGCATGGCGCTGGCGGCGCTGGACGCGGCCAGCGCCGAGTTCGGCGGCGACCCGGCGCGCACCTACGCCACCGGCATGTCGATGGGCGGCTATGGCACCTGGGAAGTCGCCCTGCTGGCACCTGACCGCTTCGCCGCGCTGGTGCCGGTGTGCGCCGGCGTGCTCGCGCCGCGCGCAGTGCGCCCTACCCTTTACGTCACGCCCGTGGCCGGCGAGCCCGACCCGCATGCGGCACTGGTGCAGCGCCTGCGCCACCTGCCGGTATGGATGTTCCATGGCGCGCGCGACGACGTGGTGCTGCCGCACGACACCCGTCGCGTGTACCAGCTCGCGCGCCAGGCCGGCGCGGATTTCCGCTATACCGAATACCCCGAAGGCAACCACAATGCCTGGGACGCGACCTATGCCGATCCCGCGATGTGGGACTGGCTGTTCGCCCAGCGCCTGCCCCCCGACCGGACTCCACCGTGACCCTGCTGATCGACGACTACTTCCAGCCCGGCTGGCGCGAGCGCGCGGTCGTCTGCGCCGCCTGCGAATGGGAGGGCGACAGCCGCGCCATGGTGCTGGAGCCGCACGAGGACCTCAGTGAGTACCTGTGCCCGCGCTGCGTGGACATCGTGCTGGTGGTGCGGCATCCGGACCTGGAGCAGGTGCGGGCGGCGGCCGCCGCCGGGCACCCGGAGGCGCTGGAGCAGCTGGCGCTGCTGCAGGAATACCTGGCGCAGCAGCGGGACTGAAGCCGGCCGCCTCCCGGTGCCGGCCACGCCCGGGGCTACATGGACGAAGGGCGCCCGCCTTGCGGCGGACGCCCCTCGCGTACCGGCAGCCCTGGCTGCCGCGCCGGCTCAGCCGCGCAGGCGCGCGATCAGCGCCGCGGTCACCGGGTCGGAGGCCTGGCTCTCGCCGCGCAGCGCCGGCAGCAGGGTATTGGCCACCTGCTTGCCCAGCTCCACGCCGAACTGGTCGAAGGCGTTGATGCCCCAGGCCACCGACTGCACGTACACGCTGTGCTCGTACATGGCCAGCAGCGCGCCCAGCGAACGCGGGGTCAGCGACTCCAGCAGGATGGTGGTGCTGGGGCGGTTGCCCGGGTAGGCGCGGTGCGGATCCTCGCTGGACTGGCCGTTGGCCAGGGCCTCGGTCTGCGCCAGCAGGTTGGACAGCAGCGCCTCGTGGTTCTGCGCGTACGGGTCGTCGTTGCGCACGGTGCCGATGAAATCGGCCGGGACGATGCCGGTGCCCTGGTGCAGGGCCTGGAAGAAGCTGTGCTGCACGTCGGTGCCGGCGCCGCCCCACCACACCGGAACGGTGTCGCCATCGACCGGGCTGCCGTCGACCTTGACCCGCTTGCCCAGCGATTCCATCACCAGCTGCTGCAGGTAGGCCGGCAGCAGGGCCAGGCGCTGGTCGTAGGTCAGCACCGCGTGCGAGGCCAGGCCCAGCGCATTGCGGTTCCACACCGCGGTCAGGCCGTGGCGCACGGCGAGGTTGGCTTCCAGCGGCGCTTCCAGCACGTGGCGGTCGAACTCGGCCGCGCCGGCCAGCAGCTGGTCGAAGGCTTCGGTGCCGATCGCCAGCGCGATCGGGAAGCCGACCGCCGACCACAGCGAGTAGCGGCCACCGACCCAGTCCCACATCGGCAGCACCCGCTCGGCGGCGATGTCGAACGCCTTGGCGGCGCGCTCGGGGTTGGCGCTGACCGCGTAGATGCGCCCGCTGCCGCCCAGCCAGTCGCGCACGATGGCGCCGTTGAGCAGGGTTTCCTGGGTGCCGAAGGTCTTGGAGATGAACACCGCCGCGGTGCGCCTCGGGTCCAGCGGTGCCAGCACGCGCTGCGCGGCGGCGCCGTCGACGTTGGAGATGAAGTGCACGCGGAAGCGGCCCGGCAGCGCGCCGCGCAGGGCGTCGGCCACCAGGCGCGGCCCCAGGTCCGAGCCGCCGATGCCGACGCTGACGATGTCGGTGACCTCGCTGGCCTCCAGCTCGCGCACCAGCGCGTACATGCGCTGGCGCACCGCGGCCGCCGTCTCGTACGCCTCGCGCGCCACCGGCGCCTGCGACAGGTCGCCGCGCAGCGCGGTGTGCAGCACCGAGCGGCCCTCGGTCAGGTTGATCTTCTCGCCGTCGAACAGGCGCCGGAACGCGACCGGCAGCTCGAGCTGGCGACCCAGCTGCAGCAGCGCGTCCCAGGCCGCGGCGTCGTAGCGCTGGCGGGCGAAGGTCGCGTACAGCGGCCCGACCTGCAGCGCGTGGGCCTCCACCCGCCCCGGTTCGTCTTTCAGCAGCCCGGCGATGCTGGCGCCGGAAAGGCGCGCGGCGTGGGACTGGAGGGTGTCGAGACCGGGGGCGGATGTCGTCATCAGGCAGCCTGCTTGGGGATGGAGTGGTTGGTATGGGTGATGCGGTTCTGGCCGTCCACGTACACCAGCTTCGGCTGGAACGCGTCGGCCTCGGCGGCGTCCATCGACGCGAACGCGGCGATGATCACCAGGTCGCCCACCTGCACGTGGCGCGCGGCGCCGCCGTTGAGCGAGATGATGCCGCTGCCCTCGTCGGCGCGGATGGCGTAGGTGGTGAAGCGCGCGCCGTTGGTCACGTCCCACACGTGCACCTGCTCGAACTCGCGGATGCCGGTGGCGTCCAGCAGCAGGCCGTCGATCGCCACCGAGCCCTCGTAGTTGAGCTCGGAGTGGGTGACGGTCGCGCGGTGGATCTTGGCTTTGAGCAGGGTCAGGTGCATGGGGGGACTCCGGGTCTTGGATGGTAGCAATGCCCGCGGCGGCGGTGCGACCACGGGCAAGCGGCGCATGCGGGACAGGCCGTTGCATGCGAAACGTAGGTTGGCCGCGGGCCGGGCGGCCCGCCGGCTCAGAACTCGAGGTTGTCGATCAGGCGGGTGCTGCCCAGGCGCGCGGCGACCAGCGCCACCCGTGGGCCTGCCTCGCCCTCGGCCGGTTCGGACAGGTCCGGCCGGCGCAGCACGGCGTAGTCGACCTCGAACCCGGCCTGCACCAGGGCGGCGCGGCCATCGGCCTCCACCCGGGCACGCGGGGTGCCGGCCAGGTGGGCGTCGCGCATCGCGCACAGCACGCGGTGGATGGTGGCCGCGCGCGGCCGCTCCTCCGGCCCCAGGTACTGGTTGCGCGAGCTCATCGCCAGGCCGTCGGCCTCGCGCACGATCGGGCCGCCGACGATCTCGATCGGGAACTGCAGGTCGGCCACCAGCTGCCGGATCACCGCCAGCTGCTGGTAGTCCTTGCGCCCGAACGCGGCCACGTCCGGCTGCACCTGGTTGAACAGGCGGCTGACCACGGTGCACACGCCGTCGAAGTGCCCGGGGCGGCACTCGCCCTCCAGCACCTGGCTCACGCCCGGCACGTGCACCTTCGAGGCCAGCTCCACGCCGAACGGATACATCGACTCGACCGTTGGCAGCCACAGCACGTCGCAGCCGGCGGCCTCCAGGCCTTCGGTGTCGGCGTCGGGCGTGCGCGGGTAGCGGGTGAAGTCCTCGTTGGGCCCGAACTGGGTCGGATTGACGAACACGCTGGAGACCACGCGGTCCACGTACTGGCGGACCAGCCGCACCAGCGAGAAGTGGCCGGCGTGCAGGTTGCCCATGGTGGGCACGAAGCCCACGCGCAGGCCCTCGCGCTTCCAGCCGCGCACGCGTTCGCGCAGCGCGTCCAGTTCGGTAATGGTTTCGATCATCGGTACTGCCAGGAAGAGGGGGAAAGGCTCAGGCGTAGGCGTGCGCGGCGTCGGGGAAGCTGCCGTCGCGCACGGCCTCGGCGTAGGCGCGCACGGCGCCGGCCACCGAGCCGCCTTCGGCCAGGAAATCCTTGACGAAGCGCGGGCGGCGGTGGCCGCTGTCCAGCCCGAGGAAGTCGTGCAGCACCAGCACCTGGCCGTCGCAGTGCGGGCCGGCGCCGATGCCGATGGTGGGGATGTCGAGCGAAGCGGTGATCTGCTGCGCCAGCGGGGTCGGCACGCATTCGAGCACCAGCAGCGAGGCGCCGGCCTCCTGCACCGCCAGGGCGTCAGCGCGCAGCCGCGCCGCGGCCTGCTCCTCGCGACCCTGCACCTTGAAGCCGCCGAGCTTGAGCACCGACTGCGGGGTCAGGCCCAGGTGCGCGCACACCGGGATGTCGCGCCCGGCGAGGAAGCGGATCACCTCCAGCTTGGGCCCGGCGCCTTCCAGCTTGACCATCTGCGCGCCGGCCTGCAGCAGCGCCACCGCGGCGTCCAGCGCCCGCTCCGGGGTCGCATCGGACTGGAACGGCAGGTCGCTCAGCAGCAGCGCCTGCTTCAGCGCGCGGGCCACGGCCGCGGTGTGGTAGGCCATGTCGGCCACCGTCACCGGCAGGGTCGAGTCGTGGCCCTGCACCACCATGCCCAGCGAATCGCCGACCAGCACCAGGTCGATCCCGTTCTGGTCCATGACCCGGGCGAAGCCGGCGTCGTACGCGGTCAGCATCGCCAGGCGACGCCCCTGGCGCTTGGCCTCGGCCAGCGCGGGGACGGTCCAGGGCTTTTGCTCGGCATGTACGCTCATTTCGGTATCCGGTTCGGCAAGCCGCGCATTATCGCGCAAAACCCCGCCCTGCCCCGGCTGCCATCGGTCACGCAGCGTCCCGCGGGCGTGGCTTCAGCCCGGCGCCAGCGGTTCCACCCCGCCGGCATCGACCGTGCGCAGGGCCGCGGCGACCGTGCCGTGCCCGGGAATCGGCGCCTCCGGGGCGATCTCCGCCAGCGGCACCAGCACGAAGGCACGCTGGTGCAGGTACGGGTGCGGCACCTGCAGGCCGGGCAGGTCCAATACCTGGTCGCCATACAGCAGCAGGTCCAGGTCGAGCATGCGCGGGCCCCAGCGGGTGGCTTCGCCGCCGCGCACGCGGCCGGCGCGGCGCTCGATGTCCAGCAACCCGGCCAGCAGCTCCGGCGCCGGCAGCGTGGTCTCGAGCACGGCCGCGGCGTTGATGAAGTCCGGCTGGTCGGTGCGCCCCCAGGCGGGGGTGCGGTACAGCCGCGAGGCCGCCAGCAGGCGGGTACCGGGCAAGGCGTCCAGCGCCGGGAAGGCCGCGCGCACGCTGGCGGCGGCCTCGCCCAGGTTCGCGCCCAGGCCGATGCAGGCGCGGACCGGCGTGTTCATTCGGAGGCGGCGGCAGTCCCGCGGCGACGCCGGCGGCGGCGCCGGCGCGGCGCGCCTTCCAGGTCGCCCTCGTCGCCGCCGCCGGCCTCGAGGCTGGCGGCCAGGGCGTCGCCGGAGCTGCGCTGGGCCTCGCGCCAGAACTCCACGTCGGCGGCGTGGTTCTCCGAGGCAGCCAGGCGCAGCACCAGGAAGTCGTAGGCAGCGCGGAAGCGCGGGTGCGCCAGCAGCCGGAACACGCGCTTGCGCTGGCGGGTGGAGAAGCGCGACTGCAGCAGCCAGATTTCCTGCATCGGCAGGGAGAAGCGCTTGGGCAGGGCGATGGTCTGCACCTGGTGCAGGGTCACCCGGTCGGCGGCGCGGCGCTGCGCCTCCTCGGCCGGCATGCCCTGCGCCTGCAGCCCGGCCAGGGCGCGGCAGTACGCCGGCCACAGCAGCAGCGCGAACAGGAACGCCGGCGAGACCGGCTCGTCCGCGGCCACGCGGGCGTCGGTACCGGCCAGCCCCTGCAGGACCATCCGCCGCAATGCGCCGCTGCGGTTGGAACGCAGCGCGGCCGCGGTCTCCGGCATCAGCGCCGGCAACAGGCCGTGGCGCTCCAGGCCCTCGAAGCTGGCCACCGCATGCCCGGACAGGAACAACTTGAGCATCTCCTCGAACAAGCGCGCCGGGGCGGCCTCGGCCAGCAGCCCGGCCAGGCGCGGGATCGGCTCGGCGGTGGGCGGGTCGATGCTGAAGCCCAGCTTGGCCGCCAGGCGCACCGCGCGCAGCATGCGCACCGGGTCCTCGCGGTAGCGGGTTTCCGGATCGCCGATCAGGCGCATGCGCCGCGCCAGCACGTCCTCGAAGCCGCCGGTGTAGTCGCGCACCGAGAAATCCTCGATCGCGTAGTACAGGGCGTTGCAGGTGAAGTCGCGGCGGACCGCGTCCTCCTCGATGGTGCCGTAGACGTTGTCGCGGACCAGGCGCCCGTCCTCGATCTCGCGGTCGCCGCTGCCGTCGTCGCTGTTGGCGCGGAAGGTGGCCACCTCGATGATCTCGCGCCCGTACACCACGTGGGCCAGGCGGAAGCGGCGGCCGATCAGGCGGCAGTTGCGGAACAGCTGCTTGACCTGCTCGGGCGTGGCGTCGGTGGCCACGTCGAAGTCCTTGGGGTGCATGCCCAGCAGCAGGTCGCGGACCGCGCCGCCGACCAGGAACGCGCCAAAGCCGGCCTCGCGCAGCCGGTAGAGCACGCGCAGGGCGTTGGGGCTTATGTCCTTGCGTGAGATCGGGTGCTGGTCGCGCGGAACGCTGCGCAGGACAGGTTGCGGGATGGCTTGCGGATCGATGGGAGTGCTTCCGTGGACTTGGCTGGAAAAATTTTTCGCCGGGGGCATTGCCGTCCGGCTGGCGGGTGAATATACTAGCGCGCCTTCGCTGGGAACACCCGCACAACGCTCCCTTCGTCTAGCGGTTAGGACGTGGCCCTCTCAAGGCTAAAACAGGGGTTCGAGTCCCCTAGGGAGCGCCAGCGGTGCCACAGCGAAGCAGACGAAAGACCCCGCCCCGGCGGGGTTTTTTGTTGCCCGCGCACCGTGGCCGGCGCAAGAGGAAGCCCCGCGTTGCGGGGCTTCGTCGTTTCGGGCCGGGGCCCGTGGCTGGGCCGGGATGCCCGGATGGTGCCACTCCATCCGGGCAAGCAACG
>NZ_RRYJ01000008.1:0-185647 GCF_003931645.1 Pseudoxanthomonas sp. SGT-18
CTCGATCTCGTCCACGCGCCTGGTCCGCATCTTCGAGCAGCTCAAGCGCGACCACGGCCTGCCGCAGGTCCTGCGTACCGACAACGGCCCGGAGTTCCTGGGCGAGGCCTTCGTGCAGTGGGCCAAGCTCAACGGCATGGCCATCCGGTACATCCAGCCCGGCAAGCCCAACCAGAACGCCTACATCGAACGCTTCAATCGGACCTTCCGCGAGGAGGTCCTGGACCAGCACCTGTTCACCCGCCTCGACGACGTGCGCGAGGCCGCGTACTGGTGGATGCTCGAGTACAACGAGGAGCGTCCCCACGATTCGCTCGGCGATCTGACCCCGGCCGAGTACCGCCAACGCGTCGCCGGAAGTTCTACTTTTGAAATGCCTGCTTGACGGGGAAGCTTACGCTACCTGCCGGTGGGCGGGAAGTTCTGACCTACGTAGCCCGGGTAGGCGAAGCGCACCCGCGACGGGATGGGCGGGAATGCCGGATGCGTCGCGTGTGCGGCCCCCCCCCCCCGGATGCGGCCTGCGGCCTTGACCGGGCTACACAGGCAAATCGCGCCCTGGGGTGGCCGGGGCCATGGCGACGGCCCGGGCCTGGTTGCACTTCAGGGGCGCGATTGCCTGTTTACCGGCTGGCCTGCAGCCGCAGGTCGATGCACTGGTAGTAGATGTCGTCCGCATCCTCGGCCGCCGGGTCGTAGGGCGCCTTCCCGGCCTCGGTCATCAGCTGGATGATCTGCAGGGTGCAGTTCTCGCATTCGACGTCGGGCAGCTTGAGCTGGAGCGAGTAGGGCTTGCCGTTCTCGGCCACGTCGTGGCGGCCGAAGTCGTCCACCAGCACGGTGGCGTTGTTGTAGAAGTCGCCGTCGCCGCAGTGGGGCTCGCCTTCGGCGCAGCTGCGGCCGGCCGGGGCGATGCGCGCGGGATTCACGAAGTCGTCGTCGCCATCGTCGTCGAAGGCGATGCGGAAGTAGCCGGGATGGGCCACGTATTCGACCCAGGACACGGTGATGGTCTCGCCGGGGGCATAGGTATAGACGTGCTCGCCGCGCTCGCCGTCCGGGCGTCCGCAGGGCGCGGACTTGATCTCGCCCGGCCCGTAGCGCGACTGGTGGGTGTCGGCGAAGTCCACGGCGAAATGGGCGTGGGCAGGGCCGGCGCCCAGGCCCAGCAGGAGCAGCAGGCAGGCGGAAGCTCGGCGGCGCATGGGCAAGGCTCCTTCGGCGGTCGTGCCCCGGACATTACACAAATCGCCCCGCCCCAAGGCGGTTGATTGCGCGCGAAACCGCACGGCGCACCGGACGGTGGCGGATGGTGTCTGGCGGAGATGGCCGGCCCCCGCCGCCCGGGGCGCGTGGACCGGCTAGGCGCCGTTGGCCTGCGAGGCCGCCAGCAGCAGCAGGTAGTTGCCCAGGTTGTAGGCGACATGGAACGCCAGCGAGGCGGCAATGCCCACCCTCAGGTAGGCGATCGCGGCGAGCGCGGCAAACACCAAGACCGATACCGGGCGCTCCGGATGCAGCAGGGCGAAGGCCGCGCCGGAGATGGCAACGGCCAGCAGCGCCGGGAACCGGCGGGAACGCCAGATCGCGAACAGGCGGAAGAACACTTCTTCCACGAAGGGCGCGGCGATGGAGGAAAGCAGGATGGCGGAGGCCAGGAAGCGGGCATCCAGCCGCCATCCCGAGATCCGCGACGCGTCCACGCCGGAAACGGCGAAGTACGCCAGGTGGAACGCGACGCCGGCCAAGGCCCAGCAAAGCACTTCGATCCACCCGGACCGCGCGCGCGTGGCCTGCGTGCGCAGGAACTCGCGGGCTCCCGCCGAGCCAAGGCACAGGCCAGACAGCAGGACCACGGTGGCGAGCGCCATCAGCAGCCGCCCATCCACGCCCAGGCGGACGGAAAGCAGGTGCGATGCCAGGAGCAGTGCGACGTAGCCTAGGGCGGCGGCGATCGCCCTGCCGGCGGCCGCCCTGGTTTCGTGGACCATGAACTCTGCCCGAGCGCCGGAAAGGCGGATCTCCGCGAGGATATCCGCCCTCCCGGCATGCGTCACTCAGAACCAGCCGGCAACCGTCTCGATCGCCTGCGAGGTCGCATCCACCGCGGCTTCGTACCAGTTCTGGATGCCGTTGCTGATGTCGTTCGCGAGGTTTCCGTACTCGGATTGCGCGCAGGGCACGATGTCCGCCGGACGCGCCGGCGGGCAGCCGTCCGTACCACCCACTGCCAACAGCAGTTCCTTCTCGCTCAAAGACCGCATTGACCCTCTCCTCTGTCTGGCACCCTGCTCGGGACGGGCGGCGCCGGGTGCCGCATGCGCCACCGCGCGGACTCCGATCCCGGGACGCACGCGCCCGTGCCGGCGGCGATGCAATCGCCCGGTCGCAACGCGTTTCCCGGATGGGCGCTCCGAACTCAGTCCCCGTAGCGCCTGATCGAAAGTCCTCGTGGATCGTCCCGCCCGGCGCGATCAGGTTCAACCCGGTGCAGTGGCACAGTCCGGTTGCACTGCCTTTCGTGCCGCGGGGGGCAAGGGATGTGCATGGCATGCAAGCCCATCTGTACAGGCTGGTGCAATTATTGGTTGCGGGTGGGAGGGCTTGCAGGCGAAGGGATGGCACGCCGCGGACGGCGGCGCCCGGACCGGTGACGCAGGCCGGCCGGCAATGGCAGGATGGCGCGTTTTTTTCAACCAGGGGAGTTTCGATGCGTATCAGGGGAAGGTATGTGGCCGGGCTGTTCCTGTCGGTGCTGGCGGCCGGCTGTGCGCCGGCGGAGCAGGCGACCGCGGAGGTGGCTCCGGCCGCGGTGGGCGAGACCGCGCCGGCGGAAGCGGCCAGCGAGGCCACCGAAGCGCCCGCGGCAGCCGAAGCGGCGCAGCCGGCGGCGATGGCCACGGCGAAGACCCGGGCCTGCATGATTGCAGGCGAGTTCGAGATCATGGGCCAGCGCATCCGTTCGCGCGATTGCCTGCAGGCCGGCGCGGACGTCCCGGAGGACATGCACCGGCAGATGTGCGAGTCGCTGGCGCAGGGCTCGGCGCAGATCGGCACCGGCAAGGCCGGCGAGGTCGCCTACATGGACGCCTGCCCCAGCCCCAACCAGGGCAGCTGCAAGGGCATGTTCGGCCAGTCCTCGATCCACGCCTTCTACTACGAGCGCAGCAGCGAGGACCTGGCCACGCTCCCGGCCAGCTGCCAGATGGCCGGCGGCACCTGGGAAGGCTGAGCACCGGAGCGCGCGACTGCGTGCCGTGGGCGCCATGCACACGGCATCGCGGCGACGGGCAATGGCCTGGTCGATCGATCCGGCAGGCCCGATGCGGCAACCAGGCCAGGACTGATAGTCCTGGCCTTTTGCCTTGGCACCGGGGTCGTGGTGCACCATCGGCCGCATCCGTCAATCGGCTACTGGCGGCAGGGGCGACGCACTACAATGCGCGCCCCCGTTTTCCCCCGCAGTGCATGGACATCGTCGTACTCGAAGAGCTCAAGGCCTACATCGATCCGCTGACCAACGACGAGTACGAGGCACTGGAGCGCAGCCTGCTGGCCGAAGGCTGCCGCGATTCGCTGGTGCTGTGGGGCGACATCCTGGTGGACGGCCACAACCGCTACGGCATCTGCCAGAAGCACGGCATCCCGTTCAACACGGTGCAGAACACGCGCTTCCAGTCGATGGAGGACGTGCACCTGTGGATGATCGAGCAGCACCTGGGCCGCCGCAGCGTGTCCGACTACCAGCGCGGCGTGCTGGCCCTGCGCAAGCGCGAGATCATGGCCCGTCGCCTGCAGGCCCAGCGCGAGGCCGAGCTGGAGGCCCTGCGCGCCGCCCAGGCCGCCACTGCCGCCGCCGAAGCGGCCGAGGCCGAAGCCGCGGAAGCCGCCGAGGCCCTGAACGCCAAGGCGGAGCCTGACGACCTGCCGCCGTGGGATCCGGTGCCGGTCAGCCGTGCCGAACTGGCGCGCGAGGCCAAGCTCAGCCCGAACCAGGTGGCGATGATCGAGCGCATCCACACCCAGGCCGCGCCGGAGGTGGTGGAGGCGCTGAAGGCCGGCGAGATCTCCATCAGCGCCGCCGCCGCGGTGGCCAGCCTGCCGGTGGAGGAACAGCGCAGCGCCGCCCAGGGCGGCAAGGCCGAGCTGCGCCAGGCGGCAAGACGCGCGCGCGAGGCGAAGAAGCGTCCGCGCCAGGAACCGGTGCCCGCCGCCGCCGAGGGCGGCGAGGACGCCCCCGAGGCCGCGGCCGAGCCGGACGTCCGGACCCTGCAGCGCCGCGTCGCCCAGCTGGAGCGGGAGAACGAGCAGCTGCGCGCCCAGGTGCAGACCCTGCAGAACCAGCTGCTGCGCATGCGCGAGGCGAACGCGCAGGGTTGAAGACAGGGTTGCCCTGGGACAAAGTCGGCCCACCGCGGGTGCGCCAGCGGGGTGCCCCGCGACCGTTTGAGCCACTCTTCCAGGGGGGAAACCCATGCTTGCTTCCTTCGGCCATGGTGCCAGCCTGTTTGGCGGCCTGCTTGGCGTGTTCGTACTGGCGTTCCTGTGCGTGCTTGCGATCCTGTGGTTCGTGCTGCCGTTTGCCGTGTTCGGGATCAAGGGGCGGCTGGACACCCTGATCAGCCTGCAGCGCCAGCAGACCGACCAGATCGCCTCGCTACGCGCCGACCTGCTGCGCATGCAGGCCGACATGCCCGGGGAATGACGCCGGGCCCGCTGCCGGCATGACTTCCGGCGCGCGCGCCAGGTGCGCGCCTGCCGCATGCTGCCGCCCTCGCCACGACTACAGGGGGTAGGGCATGCGTCTTCTGCTGGCAGCGGTACTGGGCCTGGCATCCACGGTGGCCACGGCTGCGCCGCGCCCGGCCGAGGTGGCCGTGCTCTCCACCCTGCACCGCCTGCACGCGCAGGTGCCGGCGTATACCCAGGAGGTGCTGGCCGAAAGCATCCGCCGCCTGGACGCGGACGTGCTGTGCATCGAGGTGAATCCGGACAAGTACGCCCAGCGTGCCCCGGAGTCCACCAAGGTCGAGTACCCGGAAACCATCTACCCGCTGATCGATGCCGGCCACTACAAGGTCTACCCGATGGAGCCGGAGAACCCGCTGTACGACCAGATCGGCGGCGCCTACATGGCCTCGTTCCAGGCCTTCGCGTCCGGCCAGCCGGAGGCTTCGGCCGCGTTCTCGGCCTATGGCCAGGCGATCTACGCCGCGCTGCGCCACTACTGGACCAGTCCGGCGCGGGTCAACGACGCGGTCACCGACCAGCAGCTGCGCGCCAAGCACGCGCTGCAGGAAGGCCTGGTCGGCGAGGGCGAGCGCGCCGGCTGGCAGGCCTGGAACCGCCACTTCCTCGAGGTGGTCGTGCGCGCGGCCGCGGAGAACCCGGGCAAGCGCATCGTGGTCCTGGTCGGCGCCGAGCACGGCTACTGGCTGCGCGAACACCTGGCCGCCCAGCCCAACCTGCGCCTGCTCGACACCGCGGCGCTGCTGGCCGACTGAGCCGGGCAGCCCCGGGAGCGAACGCGCGGACGCGCAGCCCGTAAGCGAAGCGCACCGCGCCGCCGCGGTGCGGCTTGGCCCATGGGCCGATACCTGGCTTGCAGGCAACTGATACTTGCGTTGACGCTTGCGCAGGGCCCAACGCAATCTCCTACCGATGCGCGTATCACAGAGATCCGGGCTATCCGGAACCCGGGCGCAGGGAAGTGCGCCACACTTCACAGGAGAAAGCGCGATGCGTGAACTGCAGGAGCTTGAAGTGGCGAGTGTGAGCGGCAGCGGCGAAGGCGGTGCTGCCATCGGTGGCATCGTCGGTGGTATCGCTGGCCGCTACGGTGGTGTCACCGCCGGCGCGGCGATCGGTGGAGCGATCGGCAGCGTGATCCCGGGCGTGGGCACCGTGGCCGGCGGCCTGATCGGCGCGACGGTCGGCCTGATCCATGGATCGCTTATCGGCGGCGCGGTCGGCGGCTACGCCGGTTCGAAGATCCAGGATGCGCTCATGCAGAAGTGATTCCTGCGCGCCCTCTCCGCCGCGGCGGGGAGGGCGCGTACCTCCGGAGGAGGATCGATGCAGTTGCGCGAAGGCTTCAAGCTGGGCGCGAGGATCGAGGCGGTGGCCCTGTCATTCGTGGTCCTGTACATCCTGCTGTTTGAGCAGGATCTGGCGCCGCGGTTTGTGCGTGGGTACCTGCTTGGCTTCGTGACCATGGGAGCGGTGATCTACCTGCTCGCCCGCCCGGACGAGGACGGCACGCTGGGGGCCTGGCGTGCCAACCGCAATTTCATGGTCTTCCTGTCCGGATTGCCCTGCCTGGTGTTGCTTGGCCTGGTCTCCCAGCAGGTTCCGTACGAGGAATACGCCTGGCTGGTTGTGGTGCTCGGCGGCTGGATGGGAAACCGGATCGGCTGGTTGCTGAAAACACGCAGACGCAATGCCTGAGTTTCCGCCCTGTCGGACAACAGTCCGGGGGGCAACCACATGGCCCGAACAAGCAAGGTCAGCGGATGCCCGGCTTTCGCCGGCACGACGGTGCTTGCGCTTCATGCAACGCGGCAGCCCCGGGGGACCCGCAGGGAGGCGTCCACACTTCGGGGCCGCGGGCCGCGACCGGACCTGGTCGCACCCAGGGTGCGCGAGGCCACGGACGCGGCCTTCGGCCTTGTCCGGGCTACCGGGTCGCCAGCGGCCGCGCGTGCTGGACGAGGGTGACCAGCAACTTGCCCGGTTCCTCGGCCAGGATCTCGTGGGCCGAGTGCTCGAACCACTCGAAGTGCTTGTACGGCGCCTGCACGCGCCCGAACCACTCGTAGGCGACCTGCGAGTTGACGCTGCGGTCGTGGCGGCCGGCGAGGATGATCAGCGGGCAGCCCAGACGCGTCTGCCCGCCCAGGTCCACGGACAGCACGTCGCTGAGCAGGAACTCCTGCGACCAGCCGTTGGCCTCGTACGCGCGCGCGGCTTCCGCGTCGCTGTACTCCGGCGCCAGGCGCACGGCGATGCCGTCGACCTGGCCCTGGCGCCAGGCCATCACCCCGCCGTAGTAGTCCGACCACTTCCGTTCAAGCGCGATCTTCGCCAGCGGGATCGGCTCGCCTTCGCGCGCGTACGGCGCGATCGATTCCAGCTCGGCGACGGCGCCGGCATTGCCGTCGCGGCGTGCCTGCTCCAGCGCATAGGCATAGCCGCGGCGCTCGCTCTCCGGGCTGTCGATGGCCTGGCCCATGCCGATGTAGGCATGCAGCCACTCCGGCCGGCGCAGCGCGAATTCCAGGCCCACGTAGCTGCCCCACGAGGTGCCCAGCAGGAACACCTTGTCCTGGGCGAACTCGCGGCGCAGCCAGGCCACCAGCTCCTCGGTGTCGTCGACGAAGCGTTGCGGGCGCATGCTCGGCGCGACCCGGGCCGGGTCGTTGGCCAGGTGGGTCTTGCCGGCGCCGCGCTGGTCCCAGTGGACCACGGTGAAGTACTCCTCCAGCCCGCGCGTGGCCCACCAGGCAATGCCGGAGGTGGGGAAGCCCGGGCCACCGTGCACCACCAGCAGCACCGGGTTGGCGCGGTCCTGGCCGCGGATGGAGACGAACTGGTCGATGCCGCCGATGCGCACGTACTCGTAGCGCTCCACGCCCTGCGGGGCCACGATCCGGCGCAGTTCGCGGATCACGCCCACCGCCTCGGCGCGGGCGCTGGCAGGCGGCTCCTGTGCCGGGGCGGGCGGGGCCAGGGCCAGCGTGGCCAGTGCAACCGCAAACAGTCGGATCGTCCACATGCGCCGGTCCTCGTCGGGGAAGGGGACGTGTAGCGGCCACTGTACCGGCATGCGGCGGCCGTTGGCCCGGCCAGACCCCGGGGCGGCCTCCGGCCTTGCCCGGGCTACCTGCGGGCGCGGGAAAGCAGGGCGTTGAGCGCGATCGCGCCGAAGGTGGCGGTGCCGATGCCGCCCAGGGCGAACTCGCCGAATTTCAGGGTGAACTCGCCGGTGCCCAGGATCAGGGTGATCGCGGCCACGATCAGGTTCTTCGTGTCGGAGAAGTCCACCCGGTTGTCCACCCAGATGCGCGCGCCGGCGACGGCGATGAGGCCGAACACCACGATCGACACGCCGCCCATCACCGGCAGCGGGATGGCCTGGATCAGGGCGCCGAACTTGGGCGAGAAGCCCAGGAGGATGGCGATGGCCGCCGCGCACACGAACACCGCGGTCGAGTAGATGCGGGTCGCGGCCATCACCCCGATGTTCTCGGCGTAGGTGGTCACGCCGGTGCCGCCGGCCGCGCCGGAGACCATGGTTGCCACGCCGTCGCCGATGAAGGCGCGGCCCATGTAGCGGTCCAGGTTGCGCCCGGTCATCGCGGTCACCGCCTTGATGTGGCCCAGGTTCTCGGCCACCAGGATGATCACCACCGGCACGATCAGGGTGATCGCGCGGGTGTCGAACACCGGCGCATGCAGCGTGGGCAGGCCGAACCACGGCGCCGCGGCCACCGCGGCCATGTCCACCGGCTTGCCCAGGCCCAGGCCGTTGGTCAGCGCGGCGTAGACCAGGCTGGCCAGCAGCAGGCCGACCAGGATCAGCAGCCGCTGCAGCATGCCGCGGGTAAACACCGCCACCAGCGCCACGCACAGGAAGGTCACCGCCTGCATCCACGCGTCGAAGTTGGAGGCCGCCATGTTCCTGATCGGGATCGAGGCCAGGTTGAGGCCGATCACCGCCACCACCGCGCCGGTCACCACCGGCGGCATCAGCCGCTCGATCCAGCCGGTGCCGGCCACGTGCACCAGCACGCCCACCAGCGCGTACACCAGGCCGCAGGCGATGATCCCGCCCAGCGCCAGGCCGATGTTGGCGTTGGCGCCGTGGCTGGCCACTTAGCCGGTGGCCACGTTGACCACCCCGATGAAGGCGAACGAAGAGCCGAGGTAGCTGGGCACCTTGCCGCCGGTGACCAGGAAGAAGATGAGCGTGCCGATGCCGCTCATCAGCACCGCCAGGTTCGGATCGAAGCCCATCAGGATCGGCGCCAGCACGGTCGAGCCGAACATGGCGATCACGTGCTGCACGCCCATCAGCCCGGTCTGGCCCCAGGGCAGGCGCTCGTCCGGCGCGATCACGCCGCCGCCGCGCAGCACGGCCGGCGACTTCGCGGTCCAGGAGAACATGCCCATCTTCGCTACCCCCCATGGCTGGTCCGGGCGATCTTAGAGGCCCGGGCCGGGCGATGGAAAATCCGCCGCGCCGGTGCCGGGCTACTGAAACCAATGCCGCATGCGATGCTTGGCCCGTGCCGCCGTGAGGGGTGGCGGCCCCGGCCCCGGAATGCGCGCGCCGCGCATGGGGCCGGCCCATGCCCGGGCGCCGCCCGGGACCCAGACTGCAGGAAGGACCGCCGCAGCGACGCCTGGCGCCGCACGCATGGTGCGCG
The DNA here is from genome assembly GCF_003931645.1 of Pseudoxanthomonas sp. SGT-18. NCBI lineage: Bacteria > Pseudomonadati > Pseudomonadota > Gammaproteobacteria > Lysobacterales > Lysobacteraceae > Pseudoxanthomonas > Pseudoxanthomonas sp. SGT-18. Next base: position 9,429 of record NZ_RRYJ01000008.1, read on the forward strand.
CCGGCGCCGACAGCACGCCCGCGGACAGGCCGCGGTGCGGTGGCAGGCATCGCGCGGTCGGTGGCCCTGCGGCCGACGGAGGCAGGATGGACAGGCAAGGAACGACGCAAACGCCAGGCAGGAGCCCGGCATTGGCCTGGTTGCTGCTGGCCACGGTATTGCTGGCGGTGGTGGCTGCGCTGTGCTGGTCGCAGGCGGCGGTGCGCCTGCTCGGCGGCGGCCGCTACGTATTGCACGAACTGCCGCCAACCGGTTTCAGCGCCGAGGAGCCCACGCCGGCGGCCAGCGAAGCCGCGCGGGTGGAGGAAACGCGGCCGCTGCCGCGGCTCATCGCCCAGACCGACTGGTCCGAACCGCCGCCGCCGGACGCCAGGCTGGCCGTGGCCGACGCGCGGCAGCGGCAGACCAAGCCACCGGCGCTGCCGAAGCCGCCGCAGATCCCGGTGCCACCGCCCGGGCAGACGGGGCTGGTGATGCTGCTGCGCTCGGGCGTGCTCAGGCCGACGGCGCCGGCGGAGCTGGCGCGCTGGAAGCGACGGCATGCGGCCAGTGCCGGCCGGCCCGCCTCGCGCGAGCTGGACCAGCAGCTGGGCCGCATGCCGGCCTACACCATCCAGGGCGAGATGCACTTCCCGGCCGACCTGACCGGCGCGCACGCGGTGGTGTTCCTGCTCGGCGAGAAGGTGCCGTATCCGCAGGGTTCGCCGGGGCATTCGGTGGTGCTGGACCTATCCAGCGGCAGCTGCATCGGCGCGCCCTGCCACGGCCTGCTCGGCGAGTAGCGCTCAGTCCTCGACCGGATCGGCCTGCGGGCCGAGGGAGGCGACGAAGGCGCGCATCCGTTCCAGCTGCTCCGGCGGATGGCCGATCCAGCCGTGCACCTCGGCCAGCACCCGCAGCGGATGCGCGGTGCGGAACGAGCGGGTCGGATTGCCGGGGAACTTGCGGTCGGTGAGGTTGGGATCGTCCTCCAGCGGACCGGTTGGCTCGACGATGTACACCCGGCCCGGGCCTTCGCCCACCGCCAGCTCCGCGCCCCAGATCGCCGACTCCAGCCTGGCCGACAGGTACACGTAGCGCGATGGCCGTGGGGTGCCGTAGTTGGATGGGTAGCCGGGCACGTCGGTGTCGCCGGGCTGCAGGTTGGCGCGGGTGCCGTGGTAGTAGATCGGCGCTTGCAGCATCGCATCCTCCAGGGGGCTGTCGCGGGAAGGGCGGCGATCCTGCCCCGCGCGGCGGGCGTTGCCGCAAGTCCCCCATCGGGATATAACGTTGGAACGGGAAGCGCGGTGCGCTTCCCGTTGTTGTTTCCGGGTCGCGCCGCGGGCACGCGCAGTTCCCGCCCGATCCCGCGCGTTCCGCCGGCTTCACCTACCGGCGCGAACTGGAGTTCAGGCCGGACTGACCGGCGGCTAGCACCACGGCGCGCTACCCTTGCGCGGCCCATGCGGAGGGATACGCCATGCGTCGATGCCGTCCTGCGTTGCTCTGCCTGCTGGCGTTGCCGGCCTTTGCCGCGCCACCGGCCGCGGCGGAACAGGCGCCGCGGCGCTACGAGCTGACCGCCGATTCGCTGCGCCACGCCGAGGTGCCGCAGGGCCGGCTGGAAGGGCCGTTCGAGTTCCACAGCCGCATCATCCCCGGCACCGTGCGCCGCTACTGGGTGCACGTGCCGGCGGGCTACGACGGCAGCGAACCGGCCAACCTGCTGGTGTTCCACGACGGCCACCGCGCGATCAATCCCGGCGGTTCGCTGCGGGTGCCGGACGTGCTCGACAACCTGGTCCACCGCGGCGACATCCCGCCGACCATTGGCGTGTTCGTCACCCCGGGCCATCGCGCGCGGCACTGGCCGGAGGCGATCGGCTACGCGAACCCGGACAACCGCGCGCAGGAATACGACGCGCTGGACGATGCCTACGCGCGCATGCTGGTGGACGAGCTGCTGCCGCAGGTCCAGCGCCGCTACCGCATCAGCGACGATCCGGCGCGGCGCGCGATCGGCGGCACCAGCAGCGGGGCCATCGCCGCGTTCACCGTGGCCTGGCACCGGCCGCAGGCGTTTGCCAACGTCATCAGTTTCATCGGCAGCTATGTCTCGATTGGCTACCGCACCGCGGCCGCAGGCCAGCCGCTGGTGCCCGGCGGCGACCTGTACCCCACCCTGGTCCGCAAGAGTCCGGTGCGTCCGCTGCGCATCTTCCTGCAGGACGGACGCAACGACCTGGACAACGAGCACGGCAACTGGTTCCTCGCCAACCAGCAGATGCTGGCCGCATTGCACTGGGCCAATGCCGAGGCCGGCCGCAATGGCGATGCGGGGCCGCGCTATACGGTGGCGCACGTGTGGGGCGAGGGCGGGCACTCGGACGACCACGGCGGGCGCCTGCTGCCGGACGTGCTGCGCTGGCTGTGGAAGCCCGGGGCGCCTGCGCCGGTCGACAGGTAGGCGCAGCCGCTGGTGCAGACCGCTGCGTATGGTCGTGCGCGGCGGACAATGATCGCAACGAAAGGCGTGCACGCGCGCAATCGCGGCGTAAAGTGTGCGCGCCGGGGCGCTCCCCGGCAGTCCCGGCGTGATCGCGCTGCGGTACTTGACGCGACACGCAGGGCGAGCGGCCAGGCGTGGTCCGGAGAGGGGGATGTGGACACGGAATGGCCACCCGGCGCCGCACGGCGCCATCCACTGAGGAGGGAACCATGAAGCGTCAAGCAGTTCTTGCAGGTGCAGTGATATCCCTGTTGCCGCTGCCCGCGTTCGCGCAGGCCAACCCGTTGAAGGACCTGCTCGTGGTGCGCGGCACCGCGTCGGTCGCCTACGAACGGGCGGTGGGCAAGCGCACCGAGTTCAACGAGCTTTCCGAGCATGGCGCGCAGTCGGGCGTCGCGGTGGAGCTGGTGGACGACGGCGGCTCCGGCCATGGCGAGAAGATCCTCGCCGGCTACCTGGAAGGGCTGCGCAAGGTGCTGCCCAAGTCCGACCTGCGCAGTGCGTGGCCGGCGGGCGAAACGCCGCGCTACCAGGCGCGGATCGGCATCAAGACCGAGGAGGGCCGGCCCGGCGAGGACAGCAAGCTGATCATGGGCGCGATGGGTGCCACCTGCCAGGAGCAGGAGGGCATGCTCAAGTGCGAGGAGGTCGACCACGCGCCCAATGCCATGGGCCGCGCCGGCGGCACCTGGATCAATCCCAAGGTCACGACGATGATCCGCCTGTACCGGTTCAACCCGGACGAGCCCTCGGCCGCGCCGGTGGTGGTGTCGGAGGACGTGTACTCGGTGTCCTACGTGGAAAGCGAGTGCTCCGACCCCGGCTCGGCCGCGGCCACGGTCGCACGCATGATTGGCGAGCGGGCCACGACCGGACGCCCGTTCAACATCGATTTCCCGACCAGCAGCCGCGCGCTGAACTGCAACCCGCGCAAGTGAGCGTGGCCGGCCCGTCCCGCATCGCGGGGCGGGCCGGAGGCCGGGGCATGCGCCTCCGTGGCCGCGGTTCACGTCCTCCCCGGCGCCGTGTTGCGAAGCTGCGGACATGGACGCGCCAATCCTCTACCTCGTGTTCCTGGAGCCGGATCCCGGTGCCGAAGCGCTCGGGTCCGCGCTGCAGCCGCTGGCCTGCGGCCTGTACCTGGCCGCGAGCACGCGCACCCGCTCGCAGCTCTACCACGCGCTGAAACGCCGCGCGCAACCGCGGCGCCTGCTGGTGGCACCACTGGCCGATGCCCCGAAGTTCAAGGGCATGGCGCCGGGCGCGCTGGCCTGGTTGCGCACCGCAGCCGGCAGGGCCATGCCGCGCGGCGCCGCGTAGCCGCGGGCGGCTCAGCCGCGCAGCGAAGCCTGCAGCGCCGAGGCCAGCGCGGCGTCGCCGCTGACCAGGTCGGTCCAGGCCAGTTCCAGGCCCTTGCGCTTGCCCTTGGGCACCAGCTTCAGGCCCTCGGGGCTGATGGTGAGGGTGTAGGCCTCGCCGCCGATGTCCAGTTCGCGGCGGATCGGTTTGTCCAGCGGCGTCATGCGTGGCTCCTCCTGCGGCACGGGCGCCGGCGTCCGGCGCAGCGGCCAGCATGCCTGTCCCGCGGTCGGGTTTCCGTGGAAAACTCGGGGGCCACGCCCCGGGCATGGAGCCGTGCGCATGGATGCCGAACGCAATCCCTACCTGGCCCCCGCCAGCGGGCCACCGGCGCCGCAGGCCGCGGTGGCGGCGCGGTTGCGCCAGGCGGTGGGCTGCTACGTGGCCGCCTACGTGCTGGAGCTGCCGACATGGGTCGCGCTGGCGCTGGAGGCGCCCGCGGACAGGCGGCTGGCGTACGCCATCTCCACCGCCTGCCTGCTGCTGGGCATGGGCCTGTTCGTGGCCTGGATCGCGCGGCTGCTGCTGCAGGGCAGCTGGCGCGCGCGCCGCTGGGTGCTGGCCTGGACGGTGGTGGAGGCCGGCCTGCTGGCGTACACCCTGTGGCCGCCGCTGGCGCCGGACGCGGAGCTGGCCCTGGAACTGGCCCGGGTCCTGGTGCGCATCGCCGCCGGCGTGCTGCTGGTGCTGCCGGGCATGGGCGGGCGTTTCCGGCTGCCGGCCGATCCGCGCAGCTGACAATCCCCCCGTGCGCCGGGGTATCCTCCGCGCCGGGGACGCGGCGCAATGCCGGCGGTCCCCTCGCATCGTCCACGGTGGCAGGGAGCCATCACATCACAGGGGGGGTAAGCATGTTGGACAAGGCCAAGACGCGCCTGCTGGGCGCGGTGCTGGTACTGGCTTCTCCGCTGCTGGCGGCCGAGGCTTCGGCCGAGCGCATCAGCGGCAGGGAGGCGTTGGCGGTGATGCGCGCGATGGACCTGTCGCCGGAACTGGGCACCGATTCGCATGGCGATCCGCAGATCGAGTTCATGATCGAGGGCCTGCATGCGCGGCTGAACTTCTACGACTGCAAGAAGCAGGACGGCCGCTGCGGCTCGCTGCAGCTGGAGACCGCGCTGGACCTGGAGGACGGCACCTCGCTGCGGGCCGCCAACGAGTTCAACCAGAAGTACCGCTACGTGCGCCTGTACCTGGACCACGAGATGGACCCGTACCTGCAGTTCGACTTCGAGGTCCTGCACACCGACGCCAAGAGCCACCTGGAAAGCCAGATCGAGCTGTACGGGAAGCTCCTGCGCGATTTCAAGGACGCGATGGGCTACTACTGAGCCGGCGCCCCGCCGCGTGCCGCGCGCCTTGCGGTGGGCGGCGGCGCGGGGCGGGGCCACCGCCGCGCCGGCAACCGGCGTGGCCGTGTTTCTCCGCCGGACCATGCTCCCGCCTGCGCAAGGCCACGGACGCCTGGTGAAGTTTCCCGGACGTGCTGTCACGTATGCATAAGCTCCCCTCGGCAAAGTAGCTCCACCGGCAGCGCACCCGCGCCGGGATTCCCCCCATCCCTGGAGCACTGTCATGGACAACCGCACTTCCGCCGTTTCCCGCACCGCCAACTACGTCACCACCCGCGATGGCGTGCAGCTGTACTACAAGGACTGGGGCCCGAAGGACGGCCCGGTCGTCACCTTCAGCCACGGCTGGCCGCTGAGTTCGGACAGCTGGGAAGCGCAGATGCTGTTCCTGGCCGACCACGGCTTCCGCGTCGTCGCCCATGACCGCCGCGGCCACGGCCGTTCCAGCCAGCCGTGGGACGGCAACGACATGGACCACTACGCCGACGACCTGGCCGCGGTGATCGAGGCCCTGGACCTGCGCGACGCCACCCTGGTCGGCTTCTCCACCGGCGGCGGCGAGGTGGCGCGCTACATCGGCCGCCACGGCACCTCGCGGGTCAAGGCCGCGGTGCTGGTCTCGTCGGTGCCGCCGCTGATGCTCAAGACCGAGGACAACCCGGGCGGCCTGCCGATCGAGGTATTCGACGGCCTGCGCAAGGGCTCGATCGAGAACCGCTCGCAGCTGTACCTGGACATCGCTTCCGGCCCGTTCTTCGGCTTCAACCGTCCGGGTGCCAAGCCCAACCAGGGCCTGATCCAGTCGTTCTGGGCGCAGGGCATGCAGGGCGGGCACAAGAACACCTACGACTCGATCGCTGCGTTCTCGGCCACCGACTTCCGCGAAGACCTGAAGAAGTTCGACGTGCCGACCCTGGTGATCCACGGCGACGACGACCAGATCGTGCCGATCGACGCCTCCGGCCGCGCCTCGGCCGCGCTGGTGAAGGGCGCGCAGCTGATCGTCTACCCCGGCGGACCGCACGGCATCACCGACACCCACAAGGACCGGCTCAACCAGGACCTGCTGGACTTCCTGCGGCGCTGAAACGGCGGCCGCGACGGACCGGCGCGACGGGCGGCCCGTGGCCGCCCGTCGTCGCATGCGCAAGGCCGAGCCATCCGCGGTTTAACCTCGCGCTGCTACGGTGTGCGGGAAGCCGCCTGCACGCGGCGACCGGAACCGACGCCATGCGCACCTTCCTGCTTCCTGCCTGCCTGGTCCTGCTGGCCGCCGCGATGCCGGCCCTCGCCCAGGAACCGGACGCCGCCGGCGGGGAGGGGGCCGGCCTGGACCTGGGCCTGCCGCAGTCCGCGCGCGCCGGCTACCGCAACGACCCGCCCGGCACCTGGTACGGCGACACCTCCGGGGTGGCGACCACCCGCCAGCGCAGGCAGGTCACCTACCGCTACCGCTGCCCGACCGCGCCGGACGGCAAGGAAACCGACATCACCGGCAGCGTCGAGGCCGGCGTGGGGTATTCGCGGCATGGCGGCAACAGCAACTGGCAGGGCGCGACGGTCAACTACTGCAAGGAGCAGGCGACCGACGACGGCGGTTCGCGCATCATCAACGTGCAGCTGCACGTGGACAGCTCCGACGGTCCCGGTTTCTACGGACCGCATGGCCCCGGCTGGGGCCCGTATCCGCCCCTGCGCCACCGCTGAATACGGCCCCGCGCATCCATGCGCGGCAGCACGGACACGCGCGCACGCAGGTGCGCGATTGACGGCCGCCCGCGCAACGGCCACCTTGGCCGGGCCTCGATCCCGGGACCCGCCATGGCCAAGCCTGCCTCCCGCCCTCTGCGCCTGCCAGCGCTCGCCGTCCTGATCCTGTCCGCCTTCACCTTCGGCGCCGGGGCACGGCAACCGCCGGCGTGGGAGCCGGTGCCGCCCGGCGAGGGCGCGCTGCATGCGCGCCACGAGAACGCCTTCGTCGCCCTGGGCGAGCGGCTGTACCTGCTGGGCGGGCGCGGGCAGCGGCCGCTGGACATCTACGATCCGGCCAGCGGGCGCTGGAGCCAGGGCGCGCCGCCGCCGCTGGAGATCCACCACTTCCAGGCGCTGGCGCACGAGGGCCGGCTGTACGTGCTGGGCGCGTTCACCGGCGACTTCCCGGAGGAGCAGCCGCTCACCCACGTGCTGGTCTACGACCCCCGCGCCGACCGCTGGAGCCAGGGTGCGGAGATCCCCGCGCACCGGCGCCGCGGCGCGGCCGGGGTGGTCTCGCACGGGGGCAGGATCTACCTGGTCGGCGGCAATACCCGCGGCCACATGAGCGGCTACGTGCCGTGGCTGGATGCCTTCAATCCGGCCAGCGGGCACTGGGAGGAGCTGCCTGACGCGCCGCATGCACGCGACCACTTCCACGCCGCGGTGCTGGACGGAAGACTCTACGCCGCCGGCGGCCGCCGCACCTCGCACGATACCGGCGACACCTTGTCGATGACCATTGCCGCGGTGGACGTGTACGACTTCGCCCGCGGGCGCTGGAGCACGCTGGAGGCGCCGCTGCCCACCCCGCGCGCCGGCGCCGGGGCGGTGGCGGCAGGCGGCGCGCTGCTGGTGCTGGGCGGGGAAAGCGCGCGCCAGGTGCCGGCGCACGCCGAGGTCGAGGCCTACGACCCGGGCAGCGGGCGCTGGCGCAGCCTGGCGCCGCTGCCGCGCGGACGCCATGGCACCCAGGCCACCCTGCTGGGCGGCGCGGTGCACGTGGCGGCCGGCAGCGCCGACCGCGGCGGCGGCCCGGAACTGGACGACCACCTGCGCCTGTCGCCCTGAGCGCGGGGCGGCCACGGTGCAGTGCAGCGTGGCCGGCGCAGGACGGGCAGGTATAAGGGAACCCGGCCGGGGCGACACAGCCGGCCACGCGACCGCCGTGGGGGAGGGTCGCGCGTAGCATCCCGTCGTTACCAGCCCGCGGCCCGGCCCGGGCCCGTCCAGCACTGAGGGAGCTTCCATGTCGTTGACGCCTGTGTTCGTGTTCCTCGCCATCGGCCTGGCCGCCGTCGTCGGTCTTGCGACCTTCGCCCTGCGGCGCGAGCGCAGCCGCTGAGTCCGCGCGCCCGCGGGCGCGTTCCCCGGTTTCCTCCGTCCCGGCCCGCATGCGGCGCGCGTGGCCGTGTGCGCAAGGCGTGCCTGCAACGGCGCGTGCGCCCGGTTCACCCGCCGTGGGCGGGGCTTGCCCAAGCATGTCGCCACGCCGGGCGCGGTGTCCGGTCCGAGGAGCGAACCATGCTGTCGACCTTTACCAACGACGCCGCCGCCACCGGCATGAACGCGCTGATGATCGCGGCGGCGATCTTCGCCCTGATCCTGACCGTGCTGTGGATCCTGGTGCCGTTCGCGGTGTTCGGGATCAAGTCGCTGCTGCGCCAGCTGATCGCCGAGCAGCGCCGTACCAACGACCTGCTGACCACGCCATCGGTCGCCCCGGCGGCGACCACGGTGCGCACCGACGTGCCGGGCGAGCCGGTCTACGTGCGCCGCGCCGTGCCCTGAAGGCACGCGGCTTGAGCGGTTCACCCAGCGCCCGGCGGCGTCTCACCGGCTGAGACGCAGGCCGGCCACCGTGCCGGCATGGAGCTGACCGACAAGCTCGCGATCCTTGCCGACGCGGCCAAGTACGACGCTTCCTGCGCCTCTTCCGGCGCGGGCCGGCGCGACTCGCGCGGCGGCAAGGGCGTGGGCAGCACCGAGGGCATGGGCATCTGCCACTCCTACACGCCCGACGGGCGCTGCGTGTCGCTGCTGAAGATCCTGCTGACCAACTTCTGCATCTACGACTGCGCCTACTGCGTCAACCGCGCCAGCAGCAACGTGCGCCGCGCGCGCTTCACCGCCGCCGAGGTGGTGAAGCTGACGCTGGACTTCTACAAGCGCAACTACATCGAGGGGCTGTTCCTCTCCAGCGGCATCATCCGCAACGGTGACTACACCATGGAGCAGATGGTGGAAGTGGCGCGCAGCCTGCGCGAGGACCACCACTTCGCCGGCTACATCCACCTCAAGACCATCCCCGAGGCCTCGCTGGAGCTGCTGGAGAAGGCCGGGCGTTACGCCGACCGGCTGAGCATCAATGTCGAGCTGCCCACCGCCGAAGGCCTGGCGAGACTGGCGCCGGAAAAGCGCGCCGACGGCATCCGCGATGCCATGGGCGAGCTGCGCTGGCGCATCGACGAGAACACCGAGGCGCGCCGCGCCGCGAAGGCCACGCCACGGCGGCGGCCGCCGCGGTTCGCCCCGGCGGGGCAAAGCACGCAGATGATCGTGGGCGCGGATGGCGCCGACGACGCGGTGATCCTGCGCACCAGCAACGCGCTGTACGGCGACTTCCGCATGAGGCGGGTGTACTACTCGGCCTTCAGCCCGATCCCGGATGCTTCGGCGGCTTTGCCGCCGCGCGCGCCGCCGTTGCAGCGCGAGCACCGCCTGTACCAGGCCGACTGGCTGCTGCGCTTCTACGGCTTCGGGGTGGAGGAAATCGTGCCCGAAGGCGCCGGCATGCTCGACCTGGACATCGATCCCAAGCTGGCCTGGGCCCTGCGCCATCCCGAGCGCTTCCCGGTGGACCTCAACAGCGCCCCGCGCGAGCTGCTGCTGCGCGTGCCCGGGCTGGGCGCGCGCAACGTGGACCGCATCGTCGGCGCGCGCCGCCACGGCCGCCTGCGGCTGGACGACCTGGCCCGGTTGCGCGCCCCGCTGAAGAAGCTGCTGCCGTTCGTGAGCGTGCTGGACCATCATCCACGTGCACGCCTGGACGATCCGGCCCGCCTGCGTGCGCAGCTGGCGCCGCAGCCGCGCCAAGGCGAGCTGTTCGCATGAGCGGCTACCGCGCGCAGCTGGATCCGCCGTGGGACCTGGGTGCCTGGCGCGATATGGCGCGCCGGGCGTTTGCCGCCGGCCTGGCACCGGAGCAGGTGGACTGGAGCGGCGATGCCCAGGGCGGCCTGCTGCCGTGGCCTGAACTGGCGCGGGCGCCGCTGGCTGCCGGAGTGCCGGCACTGGCGGTGGCGCCGGCATTCCTGGAGCTGGCCGCGCGCGTGCTGTGCCATCGCGATCCGGGGCGGCATGCGCTGCTGTACCGGATGCTGTGGCGCATCGGCCATGGCGAGCGGCGGCTGCTGGAACGCAGCACCGATGCCGACGTGGCCAGCGCCCGCGCGCTGGAGCAGGCGGTGCGCCGCGACAGCCACAAGATGAAGGCCTTCGTGCGCTTCCGCGCGGTGCCGGGGGAGGAGGAGGCCTACATCGCCTGGTTCGAGCCGGAACACTGGATCCTGGACCGGCTCGCGCCGTTCTTCGCACGCCGCTTCGCCGGCATGCGCTGGACCATCGTCACCCCGTACCGCAGCGTGCGCTGGGACGACGGGCAGTTGTGGGCCGGCCCGGGTGGGCTGCGCGCCGACGTGCCGGCCGACGACGCCCAGGACGGCCTGTGGCGCACCTACTACGCCAGCATCTTCAATCCGGCGCGGCTCAATACCCGGATGATGCGCCAGGAGATGCCGCAGAAGTACTGGCACCTGCTGCCGGAAACGCGCCTGCTGCCGGCGCTGGTGCGCGAGGCCGGCGCGCGCGTGCGGCAGATGTCCGAGCGCGAACCGCAGCCGCCGCGCAGGCGCATGCCGCGCCGCAGCTAGGAACGCGTGCCGCGCGTGCGCCCGGTCACGCTTGCGTGGCCCGGTGCCACGTATCCCGCGGTGCGTCACGCCCGGTCCGGTTTTCCGTGCTAGCCTCCGCCGCGTACTGCACTGGACCCACCTGGAAAGGCAGGCTGGCACGTGGAGCAGGAACCGGGCCCGAAGATGGAGGTGACCCGCAGGCAGGAGCGCATCGCGTTCCTGCTGGTGACTGCGGTGGTGTTCCCGCTGCTGGCGGTGCTGGTCGTGGCCGGCTACGGCTTCATGGTCTGGATGTGGCAGTTGCTGTTCGCCGGCCCGCCGAAGGGGCCGTGACGATGCCAGGCGGCGCGCTCTCCCGGCGAGCACTGCTCTTCGGCAGCGAGGATGCCTGCGGTCCGCGCCCGCCCTGGTCAATCCCCGGACAGGCCTTCGCCGCGCGCTGCACCGGTTGCGAGGCGTGCATCCGCGCCTGCCCGGAACGCGTGCTGCGGCGCGCACCCGATGGCCTGCCGCGGTTCGATCCGGCCGCGGGCCGCGGCGAGTGCAGCTTCTGCGGCGCCTGCGCCCAGGCCTGCCCCACCGGCGCGCTGCTGCACACGCGGGCGCGTCCCTGGAACCTGCGCGCGATGGTGGCCGATGCCTGCCTGTCCGGCGCCGGCATCGTCTGCGCCAGCTGCCGCGAGGTCTGTCCCGAACAGGCGATCCGGGTACCGCCCGGCGGCCGCGGCATGGCCATGGTCGAGGCCGCGCGCTGCACCGGCTGCGGCGCCTGCACCGGCGTATGCCCGGCCGGCGCGATCGCGCTGGCCGCGGCTGAAGAGGAGGCCTGCGCATGAACCCGCAGGACGAGGTCAACATCGCTTCGTTCGTGCTCCAGCACCGCGCCGATGCCTTGCCGGCACTGCGCGCGGCGGTGGCCGCCGAGCCCGCGCTGGAACTGGCCATCGTCGGCGACACCCGCAGCGTGGTGCTGTGCGAGACCGCCGACCGCTACCGGGTGATGGACCTGGTCGAACGCCTGCGCGAGGTGCCAGGCGTGCTGAACGTGCTGCTGGTCTACCACCACGCCGAGCCGTCCGCCGCCCTGGACGAGCCCGTTCCCCCGCCCCATGCCAGTGGAGCTTCCGCATGAGCACCACGCGCCGCGACTTCATCCGTACCAGCGCCATCGCCACCGCCGCGGCCGCCGCCGGCCTGCCGCTGCCCGGCGGCGGCACCAACGTGGTCACCGAGGGCGACCAGGTCCAGCTCAAGTGGGACAAGGCACCCTGCCGCTACTGCGGCACCGGCTGCGGGGTCAACGTCGCCGTGCGCGATGGCCGCGTGGTCGCCACCCACGGCGACGTGCATGCCGAGGTCAACCGCGGCATCAACTGCGTCAAGGGTTACTTCCTGTCCAAGGTGCTGTACGGTGCCGACCGCCTGACCATGCCGCTGCTGCGCAAGAAGAACGGCGCCTACGCCAAGGACGGCGAGTTCACCGCGGTGTCCTGGGACGAGGCCTTCGACGTGATGGCCGAGCAGTTCAAGCGCGTGCTCAGGACCAGGGGCGGCGAGGGCATCGGCATGTTCGGCTCCGGCCAGTGGACGATATGGGAGGGCTACGCGGCGACCAAGCTGATGCGCGCCGGCTTCCGCAGCAACCACCTGGACCCGAACGCGCGCCACTGCATGGCCTCGGCCGCCTACGGCTTCATGCGCACCTTCGGCATGGACGAGCCGATGGGCTGCTACGACGACATCGAGGCGGCCGACGCGTTCGTGCTGTGGGGCTCGAACATGGCCGAGATGCACCCGATCCTGTGGACCCGGGTCACCGACCGCCGCCTGTCCCACCCGCACGTGAAGGTGGCGGTGCTGTCCACCTTCGAGCACCGCAGCTTCGAGCTGGCCGACATCCCGGTGGTGTTCAAGCCGCAGACCGACCTGGTGATCCTCAACTACATCGCCAACCACATCATCCGCACCGGGCGGGTGGACCGGCAGTTCGTGGAGAAACACGCCACCTTCAAGCGCGGCGCGACCGACATCGGCTACGGCCTGCGCCCGGAGCATCCGCTGGAGGTGGCCGCCAGCGGCGCGGCCGACCCCGGCGCCGGCGAGCCGTGCAGCTTCGACGACTTCGCCCGCCTGGTCGCGCCCTATACCCTGCAGCACGCGGTGGAGATGACCGGGGTCGAGGCCGGCTGGCTGGAGCAGCTGGCCGAGCTCTACGCCGACCCGAAGGTCAAGGTGATGTCGTTCTGGACCATGGGTTTCAACCAGCACACCCGCGGGGTGTGGGCCAACAACATGGTCTACAACATCCACCTGCTGACCGGGAAGATCTCCACCCCGGGCAACAGCCCGTTCTCGCTGACCGGCCAGCCCTCGGCCTGCGGCACCGCGCGCGAGGTGGGCACCTTCAGCCACCGCCTGCCGGCTGACATGCTGGTGGCCAACCCGGAGCACCGGCAGCACGCCGAGGAGATCTGGAAGCTTCCGCGCGGCCTGCTGAATCCGAAGCCCGGCTACCACGCGGTGGAGCAGAACCGCGCGCTGAAGGACGGCCTGCTCAATGCCTACTGGGTGCAGGTCAACAACAACATGCAGGCCGGGGCCAACCTGCTGCAGGAAACCTGGCCCGGCTACCGCAACCCGGAGAACTTCATCGTCGTCTCCGACGCCTATCCCACGGTCACCGCGCAGGCCGCCGACCTGATCCTGCCGGCGGCGATGTGGGTGGAGAAGGAGGGCGCCTACGGCAATGCCGAGCGCCGCACCCAGTTCTGGCACCAGCTGGTGCAGGCCCCAGGCGAGGCGCGTTCGGACCTGTGGCAGCTGATGGAGTTCTCCAGGCGCTTCACCACCGACGAGTGCTGGCCGAAGGAGATCCTCGACGCCAATCCGGCCTACCGCGGCAAGACCCTGTTCGAGGTGCTGTTCGCCAACGGCAAGGTCGACGCGTTCCCGCTGTCGGACATCGAACAGGGCTACGCCAACCAGGAGTCCCGGCACTTCGGCTTCTACGTGCAGAAGGGCCTGTTCGAGGAGTACGCCGAGTTCGGACGCGGGCACGGCCACGACCTGGCGCCGTTCGACGCGTACCACCAGGCGCGCGGCCTGCGCTGGCCGGTGGTGGACGGCAAGGAAACCCGCTGGCGCTACCGCGAAGGCAGCGATCCCTACGTCAAGCCCGGGGCCGGCTTCCAGTTCTACGGCAACAAGGACGGCAAGGCGGTGATCTGGGCGCTGCCCTACGAGCCGCCGGCCGAGGCGCCCGACGCCGAGTACGACCTGTGGCTGGTCACCGGCCGGGTGCTGGAGCACTGGCATTCCGGCTCGATGACCATGCGCATCCCCGAGCTGTACCGGGCGTTCCCGGCGGCGGTGTGCTTCATGAACCCCGACGACGCCCGCGCGCGCGGGCTCAAGCGCGGCGACGAGGTGCGGGTGGCCTCGCGCCGCGGCGAGATGCGCACCCGGGTGGAGACCCGCGGCCGCAACCGCATGCCCCGCGGGGTGGTGTTCGTGCCCTGGTTCGACGCCGGCCAGCTGATCAACAAGGTCACCCTGGACGCCACCGATCCCATCTCCAAGCAGACCGACTACAAGAAGTGCGCGGTGAAGGTCCTGCCCGCCTAGGAGACGCGCCATGCGCAACCGCAACCTGCTGGTCGCCATCCCCCTGGCCCTGCTGCTGGGGGTGGTCCTGTTCTTCCTGGGCGTGCTGATCGGCAGGGGCCTGGCCCGCCGCGGCCACGCGCCGGAGCCTCCGCCGCCGGCGGCCGCGGCGCCGGTGGACGCGCGCGCGGTGTTCGTGCCTGGCGCCGGCCAGATCGACGCGGTGCGCCGCGGCGTGCCGGTGGACCAGGAAGGCCATCCGCCGCCGATGGCGCGGGTGGAGAACGCCGACCTGAAGCGCGTGCGCGCCTACCCCATGCAGCCGCCAACCATCCCGCACGCGATCGACGGCTACCAGGTGGACCGCAACAGCAACCGCTGCATGCTGTGCCACGCCCGCGCCAACGCCGCCACCTTCCAGGCCCCGCCGGTCAGCGTCACCCACTACATGGACCGCGACGACCAGTTCCTGGCCTCGATCTCGCCGCGGCGCTACTTCTGCCTGCAATGCCACGTGGTGCAGACCGATGCCCCGGTGCTGGTGGCCAACCAGTTCCGCGACGTCGACAGCCTGCTGGCGCCCCCGGAAGCCGCGCCCGCGGCGGAGGTGCGCTGAATGTTCCGCCGCCTCCGCCGCCAGCTGGGCCTGCTGTGGATGACCATGCGCTCGCCCAGCCGCTATTACAGCCTCGGCTTCCTGACCGTGGCCGGGTTCGTCGCCGGGGTGCTGTTCTGGGGCGGGTTCAACACCGCGCTGGAGGCGACCAACACGGAGAAGTTCTGCACCAGCTGCCACGAGATGCGGGACAACGTGTTCGAGGAGCTGAAGGCCACGATCCACTACAGCAACCGCTCCGGCGTGCGCGCCACCTGCCCGGACTGCCACGTGCCGCACAACTGGACCGACAAGATCGCGCGCAAGATGCAGGCCTCCAAGGAGGTCTGGGGCAAGGTCTTCGGAACCATCAATACCCGCCAGAAGTTCCTCGACGAGCGCCTGGTGCTGGCCGGCCACGAATGGTCCCGGCTCAAGGCCAACGACTCGCTGGAATGCCGCAACTGCCATGACTTCGATTCCATGGACCTGACCCGGCAAAGCGCGCGCGCCGCCGAGGTCCACCGGTTGTGGCTGGGCACCGGGCAGAAGACCTGCATTGACTGCCACAAGGGCATCGCCCACCGCCTGCCGGACATGGCCGGCGTGCCCCAGGGCTGAACGCTTTTGCCCGATCTTGGTGCATGGCCGGGTGCGTGCGCCGGCGCCTCGATGAACCGGTTACGCCGCGGATGAGCAAGTTCGCAAAATGCACCTGCACGGTGCGCGGAATTCACAGCGCATTTATTGCGGTGCGGGGTAGATTGCAGCCGTAGCTCGCGCATATCCCCCACGATCTGCGTTGACTTCCTTCCCGAACCCACGCTGCCCCCGTCCCGGAGGCGGCGCGGGCACCGTCAACCCGATAAAACGAGCCTCCGCGATGCCTGCCGTCCCCGTTTCCGCCGGTGTTGCCCTCAGGGAACCGAAGCCGCTCCGGCTTCCGCCACGGGATGCGAGGGGCCGCTTCATGCGGCGGCAGGCGGCCGCGGTGATGCCGCAACCGGGCCACCACAGCATCCCGGTGCTGTTCGTGGTCTCGGAGATGGCCGACTACATCAAGGCCGGCGGCCTGGGCGACGTGGCCGCGGCGTTGCCGCGCGCGCTGCGCCCGGCCTGCGACGCGCGCGTGCTGATCCCTGGTTACCCGGAGGTGCTGCAGCGGATCCGCTGCATGAACATCGTCGGCCAGGTCGCCGCGCACGCCGGGCTGCCGGAATGCCGGATCGGCCTCACCCACCAGCCCGACGGCCTGCCGGTCTACGTGCTGCTGTGCCCGGAGCTGTTCGAGCGCAGCGGCTCGCCCTACGTGGACGGCGCCGGCGCGGAGTGGGAAGACAACGCGGTGCGCTTCGCCACCTTCGCCCACGCCGCCGCGCGCATCGGCGCCGGCGAGTGCGGCCTGCAGTGGAAGCCGGCCCTGCTGCACCTCAACGACTGGCCCTCGGCCCTGGCCGCCGCCTACGTGCGCTGGACCGGCGGCGACACCCCCAGCGTGCTGACCATCCACAACCTGGCCTACCAGGGCGTGTTCCCGCGCAGCGTGGCGAAGGCCATCGGCGTGCCGCCGGCGCACCTGGCGGACATGGAATTCCACGGCCGGCTGTCGTTCCTGAGGGCCGGCATCGTCAACGCCACCCGGATCAACACGGTCAGCGTCAGCTACGCGGCGCAGATCGTGCGGCCGGAGGAAGGCTGCGGCATGCACGAGCTGCTGGCGCGGCGTGCGGCGCAGGGGCACCTCAGCGGGATCGTCAACGGCATCGACGACAGCTGGGACCCGGTCCGCGACCGCTCGCTGCCGGCGCGCTTCTCCGCCGCCAACTGCCGCGACCGCCACCTCAACGCGCGCCACGTGCGCGCCGCGTTCGGCCTGCCGGACAACGGCGGCCCGCTGTTCGCGGTGGTTTCGCGCCTGGTCCACCAGAAGGGCCTGGACATCACCTGCGAGGTCGCGCCGCAGATCGTGGCCGCCGGCGGCCAGATCGTGATCATCGGCGGCGGCGAGCCGCAGGTGGAGGCCCAGGTGGCCGCCCTGGTGCGCCGCTTCCCCGGCGCGGTCGGCGCCTTCATCGGCTTCGAGGAGGGGCTGGCGCGGCGCATGTTCGCCGGCGCCGACTTCCTGTTGATGCCCTCGCGCTTCGAGCCCTGCGGACTGAGCCAGATGTACGCGCAGCGCTTCGGCTGCCTGCCGATCGCGCATGCCACCGGCGGCCTGATCGACACCGTCGACGACGGCGTCACCGGTTTCCTGTTCGAGGGCGCCAGCGCCGACGGCCTGCGCCGCTGCCTGCAGCGCGCCATCCGCACCTTCCGCAGCCCGCTGCTGATGGGCGCCATGCGCCGCGCGGCGATGCTGCGGCCCGGCGGCTGGACCCCGGCCGCCCAGCAGTACCACGCGCTTTACCGCCAGGCGGCGGGGATCGCCGCGACCCGGGGGCTGACCGCATGAGCGAAGGCGTGGCAGCGATGCCGCAGGACTGCGAGACGGCCGTCCACGGCGGCCACGAGGATCCGGAGCGCGACGCCGCGCTGGCCGCGCTGGCGGCCGGCGCCCCGGTCGATGCCTTCGCCTGGCTGGGCGCGCACGCGCTGCCCGACGGTGGCTGCTGCCTGCGGGTGCTGTTCCCCGGCGCGCGCGCGGTCAGCTGCAGCACCGGCGCCGGAGAGTGGGCCGCACTGCAGCCGACCCCCGCGTTCGGCGTGTTCGAAGGCCGGGTCGGGCGCGGCGGCGTGCACCTGCTGCGGGTGGACTGGGGCGACCACGTCGAGGAACTGGAGGATGCCTACGGCTACGGCCCGCTGCTGGACGAGGCCTTGCTCGGGCGGTTGTCCGCCGGCGACGGCGAGGCCTGCCGCGAGGCGCTTGGCGCCCGTCCCATGCGCCTGGGTGGGGTGGACGGCGTTCGCTTCGCGGTATGGGCGCCCAATGCCCGCCGGGTGGCGGTGGTGGGCGACTTCAACGGCTGGGACGGGCGCCGCCATCCGATGCGGCTGCGCCACGCCGCCGGGGTGTGGGAAATCTTCATCCCGCGGGTCGCCGCCGGCGCCCTTTACAAGTACGAGATCACCGGCCCGGACGGTGCACGCCTGCCGCACAAGGCCGATCCCTGCGCGCGCCAGTGCGAGCTGCCGCCGTCCACCGCCTCGCGGGTGGCCGATGCGCATCCGTTCACGTGGCACGACCAGGCCTGGATGGCCGCGCGCGGCGGCTGGGAGCGCAAGCCGCTGTCGATCTACGAGGTGCACGCCGGTTCCTGGCGGCGCGACGCCCAGGGCCTGTCCCTGGACTGGGACGCGCTGGGCGACCAGCTGGTCCCGCACGTGCAGGCGCTGGGCTTCACCCACATCGAGCTGCTGCCGGTCAGTGAGCACCCGTTCGGTGGTTCCTGGGGCTACCAGCCGCTGGGGATCTACGCGCCCACCGCGCGGCACGGCGATCCGGCCGCCTTCGCGCGCTTCGTCGACCGCTGCCATGGCGCCGGCATCGGCGTGATCGTGGACTGGGTCAGCGCCCATTTCCCGACCGACGTGCACGGCCTGCAGCGCTTCGACGGCACCGCGCTGTACGAGCACGAGGATCCGCGCGAGGGCTTCCACCGCGACTGGCACACCCTGATCTACAACTACGGCCGCAACGAGGTCTCCGCGTTCCTGGTCGGCTCGGCGCTGGAGTGGATCGAGCGCTTCCACATCGATGGCCTGCGCGTGGACGCGGTGGCCTCGATGCTCTACCGCGACTACAGCCGGCCCGAGGGCGAGTGGGTGCCCAACGAGCACGGCGGCCGCGAGAACCTGCAGGCGATCGCGTTCCTGCGGCGGATGAACGCCGAGATCCGCCGGCGCTTCCCGGACGTGATGCTGATGGCCGAGGAGTCGACCGCCTGGCCGGGAGTGACCGCCCCGGCCGAGCACGGCGGGCTGGGCTTCACCCACAAGTGGAACATGGGCTGGATGCACGACACCCTGCAGCACATGGGCCGCGACCCGATCCACCGCGGCTGGCACCACAGCGAGATGACCTTCGGCCTGGTCTATGCGTTCGCCGAGCGCTTCGTGCTGCCGCTGTCGCACGACGAGGTGGTGCACGGCAAGGGTTCCCTGTTGCGGCGCATGCCCGGCGACGAATGGCAGCGCTTCGCCAACCTGCGCGCCTACCTGGCGCTGATGTGGGCGCACCCGGGCGCGAAGCTGCTGTTCATGGGCGGCGAATTCGGCCAGCTGGCCGAATGGAACCACGATGCCCAGCTGGACTGGGAGGAGGCCAGGCGCCCGCCCAACGACGGCCTGGCGCGCCTGGTCGGCGACCTCAACCGCATGCTGCGCGCGCAGCCGGCGCTGCACGCGGCCGAGCAGGACGAACGCAGCTTCGACTGGAGCGTGGCCGACGACTCGCGCAACAACGTGGTCGCCTTCCTGCGCCACGACCCGGAAGGCGGCGCACCCTCGCTGCTGGCGGTGACCAACCTGACCCCGACGGTGCACCACGGCTACGCGGTCGGCGTGCCCAGCGCCGGCGCCTGGCGCGAGCTGCTCAATACCGACAGCGCCCACTACGGCGGCAGCAACACCGGCAACGGCGGCCTGCTGCAGACCGTGCCGCGGCCGATGCATGGACATGCCCAGTCGCTGCTGCTGACGCTGCCGCCGCTGGCCACGCTCTACCTCCAGGCCGAGGCATGAACGCGGTGGCGGCACTCGAACCCCCGGGCGCCTGGCCGGTCGGGGAGCACTGGCGCTTCCGCCTGTGGGCGCCGGACGCGCGCCGGGTGGAGCTGGTGCTGGCGGACCAGGTGCTGCCGATGCCGGCCGCCGGCGACGGCTGGTTCGAGGCGGAGGCCGCCGCGCCCGAGGGCACCGGCTACCGTTACCGGATCGATGGCGGCTACGACGTGCCGGATCCGGCCTCGCGCTGGCAGCCCGATGGCGTGCATGGTGCCAGCGCCCTGTATCGCGGCGACTACGCATGGCGCCACGACGGATGGCGCGGCCGTCCCTGGCACGAGGCCGTGGTCTACGAACTGCACGCCGGCGCCTGCGGCGGCTATGCCGGGGTGCGCGCGCTGCTGCCGCGGCTGGCGGCACTGGGCATCACCGCGATCGAGCTGATGCCGCTGGCGCAGTTCCCGGGCCGCCGCAACTGGGGCTACGACGGCGTGCTGCCGTTCGCGCCGGCGCAGGCCTACGGCACCCCGGACGAGCTGAAGGCGCTGGTGGACGAGGCCCATGGCCTGGGCCTGATGGTGCTGCTGGACGTGGTCTACAACCACTTCGGCCCGGACGGGAACTACCTGGGCGGCTATGCCTCGCCGTTCTTCCGCGCCGGCTCGCACACGCCCTGGGGCGAGGCGATCGACTTCGACCAGCCTGCCGTGCAGCGCTACTTCATCGCCAACGCCCTGATGTGGCTGGACGAGTACCGCTTCGACGGGCTGCGCCTGGACGCGGTGCACGCGATCGAGCCCACCGCCTTCCTGCACCAGCTGCGGCAGGCGGTGCATGCCGCGCTGCCGGCCGAGCGCCACGTGCACCTGGTGCTGGAGAACGAGCACAACCAGGCCAGCCTGCTGCGCGAAGGCTTCACCGCGCAGTGGAACGACGACTTCCACAACGCCCTGCACGTGCTGCTGACCGGCGAGGACGAGGGCTACTACGGCGATTACGCGCCGCAGGCCACCGCCCACCTGGCGCGGGTGCTGGGCGAGGGCTTCGCGTGGCAGGGCCAGACCACCCCGCGGGGGCGCGTCCGTGGCGAGCCGAGTGCGGATGTGCCGCCGGTACGCTTCGTCGCCTTCGCCCAGAACCACGACCAGATCGGCAACCGCGCCTGCGGCGAGCGGCTGTCGGTGCTGGTGCCGGAGCCACGGCTCAGGGTGGCGGTGGCGCTGACCGCGCTGGTGCCGATGGTCCCGCTGTTCTTCATGGGCGAGCCCTGGGCCGCACGCGAGCCGTTCCTGTTCTTCACCGATTTCGAGGCGCCGCTGGACCAGGCCGTGCGCGAGGGCCGGCGCCGCGAGTTCGCGCACTTCGCCGCCTTCGCCAGTGCCCAGGCGCGCAGCCGCATTCCCGATCCCAATGCCGTCTCCACCTTCGAGGCCTCGCGCGCGCCTTGGCCGGCGCCGGACGATGCCGCGGCCCAGGCCTGGCTGGCCTGGTTCGGCGGGCTGCTGGACCTGCGCGCGCGCGAACTGGTGCCGCACCTGGAGCAGGCGCGGCCGCTGGGCGGCCGCGTCATTGGCGAAGCCGCGGTGGCCGCGGGCTGGCAGCTGGGCGGACGGCAATGGTGGCTGGAGCTCAACCTGGGCCGGCAGGGCCTGCCCAGCGCGTTGCCGCCGGGGCAGGACCTGTTGTGCACCGGACCGATGGAGGAGGGCCAGCTGCCGCCGGACCGGCTGCGCGTGCGCAGGGTCGGCCCATGAGCACGGCCGATGCCTCCCTGCACGCGCTGGCCGCGGCCGCCGGGCTGTGCCGCGAGTGGACCGACGTGGCCGGACGCCCCCAGGTGGTGGCCGACGCCACCCTGCGCGCGGTGCTCGACGCTCTGGACCTGCCCGCGGCCACGCCGGCGCAGCGCCGCGAGAGCCTGCGCCGGATCGAGGCCGTGCAGGCACGGCCGCCATTGCTGACGGCGCGTGCCGGCGCGCGCATCGCGGCCGGCGGCGACGCCGGCCCGCGGCAGTGGGTGGCCGACGACGGCCGCCACGAGGATGCGCGGATCGACGCGCGCGGCTGCGTGCGGGTGCCGCTCGCCCCCGGCTACTGGACCCTGCACGGCGGCGCCCCCTGCAGGGTCGCGGTGGCGCCGGACCGCTGCTTCGGCGTGGAGGACGCGGTTGCGGACGCGCGCGCCTGGGGCGTGGCGCTGCAGGTGTACTCGGCGCGCGCCCCGGGCGACGGCGGCATCGGCGATACCGCCGCCTGTGCGGACTGGCTGCGCAGGGTCGCCGCGGCGGGCGGCGATGCGCTGGCGCTGAGCCCGGTGCA
Organism: Pseudoxanthomonas sp. SGT-18; assembly: GCF_003931645.1. Lineage (NCBI taxonomy): Bacteria > Pseudomonadati > Pseudomonadota > Gammaproteobacteria > Lysobacterales > Lysobacteraceae > Pseudoxanthomonas > Pseudoxanthomonas sp. SGT-18. The sequence continues at coordinate 31,479 of NZ_RRYJ01000008.1, forward strand.
CGCCGCGCTGGAGGGCGCCGGCTACTACAGTCCCTACGCACCCAGCGACCGGCGCTGCCTGGACCCGCTGCATGCATCGCCGGCGCAGGTCTTCGGCGACGTGGCGGCGCAGGTGCTGGACGGCGATCCGCAGCTGCGCGGACGGCTGCATGCCCTGGAGGCTGCGGATTCCATCGACTGGGGCGCCGCGCGGCCGGCGAAGTGGGCCTGGCTGCGGCAGCTGCATGGGCGCGGCCTGGTCCTGCGTGCGGACCTGCAGGCGGACTTTGCCGCTTTCGCTGCTGCGCCACCGGCGGAGGTGGCGGCCTATGTCGCCTTCGCCGCGGGCAATGACGCGGAGGTGGCGCAGCTGCACCTGTTCGGCCAGTGGCTGGCGCGCCGGGCCTGGGCTCGCTGCCAGGACCAGGCGCGCGCGGCGGGACTGGGCATCGGACTGGTCGCCGACCTGGCGGTGGGCTTCGATCCTTCCGGCGCCGAGGCCGCGGCCTCGCCGGCGGCGGTGCTGCGCGGGCTGGAGCTGGGCGCGCCACCGGATGCGTTCAATGCCGACGGCCAGGCCTGGGGCATCAGCGGTTATGCGCCGACCGGGTTGCGCCAGTCGGGCTTCGCGCCGTTCATCGAACTGTTGCGCGCGGTGATGCGCGACCGTGGCGGCGTGCGCATCGACCATATCCTCGGCCTGCAACGGCTGTGGGTGGTGCCGCGTGGGGCCAGTGCCCGCGATGGCGTGTATCTTTCCTGCGAACTGGACGCGCTGCTGGACCTGCTGGCGCTGGAATCCTGGCGCCACCGCTGCGTGGTGGTCGGCGAGGACCTGGGCGTGGTGCCGCCCGGGATCCGCGCGAAGCTGGCGCGGCGCGGGGTTCTGGGCATCGACGTGCTGCCGTTCACCCGCGACCGCCGTGGCGCGTTCATGCCGCCCCGGCGCTGGCGCCGCCATGCGGTCGCCACCACCACCACCCACGACCTGCCCAGCAGCGCCGGCTGGGCCGAGGGCCGCGACATCGCCTGGCGCCTGGGCCTGCACGACGCGCCGCCCGGAGCGTTGCAGGCCACTCCGCAATGGAGGGAACGGCAGGCCGACGCCGCGCGCCTGCGCCGGGCCTTCCGTGGCGAAGGCATCGACAGCGGAGACCTGCGCATGGATGCATTGCGCTTTACCGCCCGATCCCCGGCCGTGCTGGCCCTGCTGCCGGCCGAAGACGCACTGGGCCTGCGCGAGCAGCCCAACCTGCCCGGCACCACCGACAGCCATCCCAACTGGCGCCGGCGCCTGCCCGATCCGCTGCCGGAAGCCGTGCTCGATGCCTCCCTGCAGGCGTTCGCGCAGGCGCGCCGGGAGGTGGCGCCATGAGCCCGGCCCGCCTCCGGCCGCGGGCCACCGTGCGCCTGCAGCTGCATGCCGGCTTCACCCTGGACGATGCCGCGGCGCAGGTCGACTACTTCGCCCGCCTCGGCGCAAGCCACCTGTACTTGGCACCCATCGGCACCGCCGTGCCCGGCTCCAACCATGGCTACGACAACACCGATCCCACCCGGGTCAACCCGGATCTGGGCGGCGAGCCGGCATTGCAGCGCCTGGCGCAGGCCGCGCGCGAGCATGGCATGGGCCTGCTGCTGGACATCGTGCCCAACCACATGGCCACCCACGCCTCCAATGCGTGGTGGATGGACCTGCTGCAGCACGGGCGCCGCAGCCGCCATGCCGAGTGGTTCGACGTGGACTGGGAGGCGCCCGGCGCGGGCGGCCGCCTGCTGCTGCCGGTGCTGGACCGGCCGCTGCATGCGGCGCTGGCCGAAGGCCTGCTGCGGCTGGAACGGCAGGGCGATGGCTGGCAGGTGCGGCACCACGACCAGGCCTGGCCGCTGGCCCCGGGCACGGTGCCGGCGCCGGCCACTGCGCGGGCGCGGGCCTGGCTGGAGCGCACCAACTCCGGTGTCCGCCGCGGCGAGGGCACCCTGGCCGCCATCCTCGAGCGCCAGGCTTACCGGCTGCTGTGGTGGCGCGCCGGCAATGACCGCATCAACTACCGCCGCTTCTTCGACATCAGCTCGCTGGCGGCGCTGCGCGTGGAGCGCCGCGAGGTGTTCGACGCGGTGCACGCACTGCCGTTGCGGCTGCTGGCGCAAGGCGTGATCGACGGCGTGCGCGTGGACCACGTCGACGGCCTGGCCGATCCCACCGGCTACGTGCAGGCACTGCGCGCGGCGCTGGACCGCGCCGGCGCGCGCCGCGGCCTGGCGCCGGGCGAGGCGCTGCTGTACGTGGAGAAGATCCTCGCGCCCGGCGAACAGCTGCCGGCCGCCTGGCCCTGCCAGGGCACGACCGGTTACGACTTCATGGACCAGGCCGGCGCGGTGCTGCACGCCGCCGCCGGGCTGGAGATGCTGCGCGGACGCTGGGAACAGGCCGGCGGCGAGGGCGATTTCGCCGCGATCGAGCGGCAGGCGCGCCTGCTGGTCCTGCGTGGCCCGCTGCAGGCCGAGTTCAACCGCTGCCTGCTGCGGCTGCTGGCGGTGGCGGCGCAGCGGCCGGCGCTGGCCGACTTCAGCGCGCAGATGTGGGCGCGTGCGCTGCAGGCGCTGTGCCTGCGCTTCCCGGTGTACCGCACCTACGCCGGCCGCGACGGCCTGGATGCGCAGGGCAGGGCCTGGCTGGACGCCGCCGCCACGGCCGCGGCCGGCGACCTCGGCCCGGCGGAGCAGCAGGCCCTGGCCACGCTCGCCGGCTGGCTGCGCGGCGATGGCGACGCCCGCGGCGTGCCCGCGCCACTGCTGCAGCGCCTGCGTGCCGGCTTCGAGCAGCTGACCGCCCCGCTCAATGCCAAGGCGGTGGAGGACACGGCCTTCTACCGCCACGGCGTGCTGCTGTCGCGCAACGAGGTCGGCAGCCATCCGCTGCATGCCCCGCCTGGCATCGACGGCTTCCACCACGCCTGCCGCGAACGCGGCCGGCGCCATCCGCTGGCGCTGCTGGCCACGGCCACCCACGACCACAAGCGCGGCGAGGACACCCGCGCGCGCCTGGCTGTGCTCTCGCACCGCGCGCCGTGGTGGTGCGGCCAGCTGGAGCGGTTCGAGGAGGCCGTGCCTGCGCGGCTGCGCGAGGCGGTACCGGCGACCTTCCGGCTGATGCTGTGGCAGACCCTGGTCGCGGCCTGGCCGCTGCAGCTGCCAGGCCGCCGGGCGCGCACGGACTACGCCGCACGGGTGGTCGCCTGGGCCACCAAGGCCCTGCGCGAGGGCAAGCAGTACAGCAGCTGGACCGAGCCGGACGCGGGCGTGGAAGGCGCGGTCGATGCCCTGGTGCGCCACGCGCTGGAGGACAACGCCTTGCACCAGGCCCTGGCCGCCGCGGCCGCGGCGCTGGGCGTGCCTGGTGCGCGCCTGGGCCTGGCCCAGCTGCTGCTGCGGCTGGCCACGCCCGGGGTGCCGGATACCTACCAGGGCAGCGAGGGCTGGGACCTGGGCCTGGTCGATCCGGACAACCGTCGCCCCGTGGACTACGCCGCCAGGCGCGCCTGGCTGGATGACCCGCGCGACTGGCCCGCACTGCTGCGGCAATGGCAGGACGGTGCGCTCAAGGCACGCCTGCTGGCCACCATGCTGGAACTGCGTGCCGCGCACCCGCGCCTGTTCCAGGGCCGCTACACGCCGCAGCCGGCGGGCACCGACGTGGTGGCCTTCCTGCGCGGCAGCGGCCACCAGCGGCTGTGGGCCGGCGCGCTGGTGGGCGATGCCGCTGCCGTGCAGGGCGAGGGCCTGCTGCTGCCCGAAGCGCACTGGGAAGCCCGCAGCCTGCGCCTGCCTGCCGGGCACTGGCGCGAGGTGCTGGGCGGCGCGCGGCTTGGACTGGATTCGCCAGGCAACGTGCCGCTGTCGACGCTGTTTGCACGTTCGCCCGTGGCAGTGTGGACCACTGCATGAGGAATGACGCCATGGACCCGGCCGAACGCCAGCGCCGCACGCGCGAGCTCGCGCGCCAGATCTGGGAGGCCGAGGGCCGCCCCGACGGCCAGGAGCTGCGCCACTGGGGCATGGCCGAGCGCCTGGTGGAGGCCGAGATCGCCGCGCGCGCGCTGGAGCAGCCGGCCAACGAAGGAACCGCGGGAGAGGAGGACGACCGTGCCGACGCGTAAATGGAGCCGCCAGTCGCGGCTGGAGGAGGGCACGCCGTATCCGCTGGGCGCGACCTGGGACGGGCTGGGCGTCAACTTCGCCCTGTACTCGCGCCACGCCACCAAGGTGGAACTGTGCCTGTTCGACGAGCGCGGGCGCGAGCAGGAGCGCATCGTCCTGCCCGAGTACACCGACGAGATCTGGCACGGTTACCTGCCCGACGCACGCCCCGGGCAACGCTATGGCTACCGCGTGCACGGCCCGTACGAACCCGACGCCGGCCACCGTTTCAATCCCCACAAGCTGCTGCTGGATCCGTACGCCAAGCAGGTCGCCGGCGAGCTGAAGTGGGCGCCGCACCTGTTCGGCTACACCCTGGGCCACCGCGACCTGGACCTGAGCTTCGACCGCCGCGACAGTGCCCCGTACATGCCCAAGTGCGTGGTGATCGATCCGGCGTTCACCTGGGGGCGCGAGCGCGCCCCGGCCACGCCCTGGGACCGCACCGTGGTCTACGAGGCCCACGTGCGCGGCCTGACCATGCGCAATGGCGCGATCCCGGAAGGGCTGCGCGGCACCTTCGCCGGCCTGCGCCACGACGCGGTGATCTCGCACCTGAAGTACCTGGGCGTGACCGCGATCGAGCTGCTGCCGGTGCACGCCTTCGTCGACGACCAGTACCTGCTGGACAAGGGCCTGCGCAACTACTGGGGCTACAACTCCATCGGCTTCTTCGCCCCGCACCCGCGCTACCTGTCCGGCACCAGCGTCACCGAGTTCAAGCAGATGGTGGCGCGCATGCACGACGCCGGGCTGGAGGTGATCCTGGACGTGGTCTACAACCACACCGCCGAGGGCAACGAGCTGGGCCCGACGCTGTCGTTCAAGGGCATCGACAACACCGGCTACTACCGCCTGGCCGACGACCGCCGCTACTACATCAACGACACCGGCACCGGCAACACCTTCGACCTGACCAACGCCGGTGCCCTGCGCATGGTGATGGACTCGCTGCGCTACTGGGTGCGCGAGATGCGGGTGGACGGCTTCCGCTTCGACCTGGCCACCATCCTCGGCCGCGAGCGCACCGGGTTCGATGCCTCCTGCAGCTTCCTCGACGCGGTGCGCCAGGACCCGATGCTGGCCCACGTGAAGCTGATCGCCGAGCCCTGGGACATCGGCCCGGGCGGCTACCAGCTGGGCAACTTCGCCCCGGGCTGGGCGGAGTGGAACGACAAGTTCCGCGACAACGTGCGCGCGCTGTGGCGCGGCGACCCGGGCCAGCTGGCGGAGTTCGCCACGCGCTTCACCGGCTCGGCCGACCTGTTCGACCACCACGGCCGCAAGCCGCATTCCTCGGTGAACTTCGTCACCGCGCACGACGGCTTCACCCTGCGCGACCTGGTCAGCTACAACGACAAGCACAACCTGGCCAACGGCGAGGACGGCCGCGACGGCAGCGACAACAACATTTCCTGGAACCACGGCGCCGAGGGCGAGACCGACGATCCGGAGATCAACGCCCTGCGTGCGCGGCAGATGCGCAACCTGCTGGGCACGCTGCTGTTGTCGCAGGGCACGCCGATGCTGCTGTCCGGCGACGAGTTCGGCCACAGCCAGCAGGGCAACAACAACGCCTACTGCCAGGACAACGAACTGGCCTGGCTGGACTGGGAAGCGGCCGCGGCGCCGGGGCCGCAGCGCCAGGCCGCGTTCGTGCGCCGGCTGCTGCGCCTGCGCAGGCACTATCCGCAGCTGCGCCGCCGCCGCTTCTTCATGGGCGAGTATGACCGCGCCCATGGCCTGCACGACATCGCCTGGTTCCGCCCCGACGGCAGCGCGATGGAAGAGGGCGACTGGCACGACGGCGAGCGCCGGGTGCTGATGGCCTGCCTGGACGGGCAGGCGCCGACCAGCGGCCTGCACCAGCCCGAGCGCGAGGACAGCCTGGTGTTCCTGTTCAATGCCGGCGACGCGCCCCAGGAATTCCGCGTGCCGCAACACCTGCAGGCGCCGCGCCTGCTGCTGTCCACGGCCGAGGAGCCGCCGCAGCCGGAGGACGGGGCCTGGCACCTGCCACCGCGTTGCATCGTGCTGCTGGCCACGCGCCCGGCGCCGGCGGCCACGACAGGCGAGGGCAGCGCGGCGACCGCCGGCTAGCCCGGCCGCTGCACCCTTCGCCCTGGTACGGGGAGCGGCCGGCTGCCGCGTGCCGCGGGGCAAGGCTAGACTTCGGCCGAAGGCGCGGGAGGGCCGTCGCCAGACGAGGGGAACGCATGCAAGCAAGCAGGATCTGCCTGGCGCTTTGCCTGGCCGCGCTGGCGCTGCCGGCCATGGCGAAGCAGAAGTTCAGCTGGCCGGAGGGGCGCAAGGCCGCGGTCAGCCTGGCCTACGACGACGCGCTGGATTCGCAGCTGGACAACGCGGTGCCGCAGCTGCAGAAGTACGGGCTCAAGGGCAGCTTCTACATCGTGCCGGCGCGCGAGCCGGTGCGGGCGCGGATGGAGGAGTGGCGCGAGGTGGCGCGCATGGGCCACGAGCTGGGCAACCACAGCATCACCCATCCGTGCTCGGCGCATGGTCCCGGCCGCGAGTGGGTGCCGGCGCACCAGGACCTGGACCGCATGAGCCTGGCGCAGATCAAGGAGCAGGTCGAGGTCGCGGACGTGTTCCTGCAGGCGCTGGACGGCTATGCCGGTCCGCGCACCTACACCGCGCCCTGCGGCGACCGCAAGGTGGCCGACGGCGACTACATCGCCGCCGTGGCCGACCGCTTCCTCGGCATCAAGCTGGTCGGCGGCGACGTGGTCCCGGACATGTTCGCGCTGGACCCGGCGGCGGTGCCGGCCGCGGTGCCCAGCGACGTCACCGGCAAGCAGCTGATCGCGCTGGTGGAGGAAGCCGGGCGCAAGGGCACCATGGTCGGCTTCACCTTCCACGGCGTCGGCGGCGACTACCTGTCGGTGTCCAAGGAGGCGCACGAGGAGCTGCTGGCGTTCCTGGCCGCGAACAGGGACAAGTACTGGACCGCCACCTTCCGCGAGCAGATGCAGTGGGTGCGCCAGCAGCAGGAAGCCGCGCGCGGCGGCCGCAAGGCCGGGCGCTGAGGCAGTGCCGGGAACGGCGTCGGCCGCCGTGGCGGTGATCCTGCTGCTGCGTTCGGTGCTGGCGTTCTGCGCGGCCAGCGCGGTGCTGGTCGCGCTCAACCTGGCCGGCGGCGCGCTGGCGCCGCTGGCCGGGCTGCCGCCCGGCGGCACCCCGCGCCTGGCCTGGGACCTGGCCTGGCTGGCGCTGGCCTGCGTTGCGGCCGGCGTGGCCGCTGCCTGGCTGGCGCCGGCGGCGCCGCGCAGCCATGCGCTGGCCTTCCTCGGCGTACTGCTCGCGGTGCTGGCAGCGGGGCTGTGGCAGTCCGGCGGCTGGCCGGCCTGGTTCATGGCCGGGGTACTGCTGGCGCCGCTGCTTGCCACGGCCGTGGTGCTGGCGCGGCGCTAGGGTCGCGGCGCCGCTTCCGGTGCGCGCGGCTTGCCCGCGCGCCTGGGCTTGGCGCCGCGGGGCGAAGCAGGCCGCGGGCGCGGTGCGGGCTTGGGCGCGCGTGCCCGGGGCGCGGAGGGCTTGCTGGCCTCGGCAGTCGCGGCGCTGGCAACCAGGCCCGGCGGGATCGCGTCCCAGCCCTGGAACAGCGCGCCCCACATCGGGTTGTTGGCCGGGAAGCCGAGCCCGGCCTCGTCCAGCGCCGCGGCGGTATCGCGGCGCCAGTCGCGCATCGCGTCCTGCAGGCCGCGGGCGAACGCGGCCTGCACCGCCACCGCGACCTGGGCCGCGGCCTGCTGGTCGCCGAAGCGCTGTTGCACCTGGCGCCAGAACGCGTCGGCCGGCAGCGCGGCCAGCGCCTGCCAGTCGTGCCTGCCCAGCGCCTGCAGTCCGGCATCGCTTTCCAGCACGCCTTCCTCGACCAGGCGTTGCCAGAAATCCAGCCATTGCCGCGCGGTGTCCTGCAGCAGTGCGGCCAGGCGTGCCTGCAGTTGCAGGTTGGTGCGGTACAGCGCCTGCGGCAATGCGGTTTGCGCTTTCATTGCACTCCTCCCTGATGCGTGTGCGGCGGTGGCCGCGTCGCTCATTCCCGGAACCGGACGCGGACCGAGGCGGCGCTGCGTTCGGCGGGGCCGTGATGCACGGCCTCGATGTTGTTGCCGTCCGGATCAAGCACGAAGGCCGCGTAGTAGCCCGGGTGGTAGGGACGCAGCCCCGGGGCGCCGTTGTCGCGGCCGCCGGCCGCCAGCGCCGCGGCATGGAAGGCGTCGACCGCGCCACGGTCGGCGGCCTGGAAGGCCAGGTGCACGCGCCCGGTCAGCTCGCCGGCGGCGGCCTCGCTGTCGATCGCCGAGACGAACAGCTCGTCGATCCAGAACCAGCCTTCGCCGCTGCCGCCGAGGGGAATGCCGAGCGCCCCGGCCACCGCGGTGTAGAAACGCTGGCTGGCGGGCAGGTCGCGCACCACCCGCTGCAGGTGGTCGACCAGGCGGCCACGGTGAAGCTCCATCGTCTCCATGTCGGGCTCCGGCGGATCGGTGCAGCGGTTCAGCGGCGCGGACGGTCCGGGGACATGCGCTCGTAGTCCTCCGGCACCGCGTGGTTGCGCTCCGGATCGGTGTCGGGCATGTCCGGGCCCTTGTGCCGGCCCTTTTCGTTGGCGTAGCGGTCCGGGGTGTTCGGCTTGTCCTGGTCGGCGGCCGGGCGCTTGTCGCGGGTGCTGTGGGTTTCGGGCGGGGCAGAGGGACGGGTCATCCGGATCTCCTGGGCTACTTGCGCGGGCTGGCCGTGGCGTCGGGCTGCGGCTCGGCGGCCGGGCGCGGCTTGCCATCGTGTTCGTGCGCGCTGCCGGGGGTCAGGTGCTGGTGGCGCGCGGCCTGCAGTTCCTGCGCGGTGACGTAGCCGTCGCCATCGGCATCGTGGGCGGCGAAGTCCTCGGCGGTGCGCTGGCTGCCGGCGGTGAACTCGGCCAGCGACAGGCGGCCGTCGCCATCGACGTCGGTGCCGGGCAGCGCATCGGCCTGCCCCGGGTGGCCGGCGTGCGCCTCCTGCGGCGCCGTGGTGGCGGGCGGGTCGACGTCCTGGTCCTGGGCCAGGGCAGGGCCGCAGCCGAGCACGCCGGCCAGGGCCAGGATGGCGGGCAAACGGGTTTTCATGGCTGTTCCTCGCGGCGTGGGCGGCATGGCCGGACCGCCATCTGCGCACGCCGGGCGTAAAGACGGGGGCGAGGAAACGTGAAGGCCGGCCTCAGGACGCCAGCGCCAGGGCGGCCACGTCGATGCCGGCCGCTGCCGCCGCGGCCGCGGCCTCTTCCAGCGCCCAGACCTCCACGCTTTCCGGCTCGCACAGGCCGAAGGTGCAGCTGGTGGCCACGTCGGCGGCATCGCGGCCACGCGCCACCGGCACCCGTGCCGGGCAGGCGCCGCCGGTGCGCGGATCGAACGCATGCCAGCGGCCGTCGAACCAGGCCTCGATCCAGGCGGGAAAGCGCGGTTCCGGGGTGGTGCCAGGCGGCGGATAGCCGGTGCAGTAGCGCGCCGGCACGCCCACGCCGCGGCACAGGGCGATGGCCACGTGGGCGAAGTCGCGGCACAGGCCCTGGCCGTCCTGCAGGGCGCGCAGCGCGCCGCGGGTGCAGGCGGCGGTCTCCGGGACGTACTCGATCGAGCGCGCCACGTGCGCGCAGATCGCCTGCACCCGCACCCGGTCCGAGGGCAGGTCGCCGAAGCGGGCCTGGGCATGGCGCAGCAACGGGCGTACCTCGCAGTGGCGGCTGGGCTGCAGGAACGGCCCCAGGTCCTCCGGCGCCGGCGCCACCGCCGGGCGGAAGCTGCCGTCGCGCACCAACGCCTCGCCGCGCAGCACCAGCAGCCCGGCCGGCGCCAGCAGCCGGGTGCAGGTATTGCCGAAGCGGTCGCGGTAGCGGTGCAGCGGCACCTGCGGCGAAGTCCATGCCGTCGGCCCGGACAGCAGGCGGTGGGCCTCGCTGTCGGCCACGTCGAGCATCGCCACCATGGGGGTGGACTGGGCGAAGCGGTAGGCGATGCGGAAACCCAGCCGGAATGGCATCGGGGCGGCCCGAGGGGGAAGTGGTGCCATTGGGCCGGGCGCGCGCGCAAGGGCGCGTGAAGCGGCGCGGGTGACGGCCGCTTCACGCCCGCCGCGCCAAGGTCGCCGGATCTTCGCCAGGAGTTCCCATGCGCCACCAGCGACTACGCTTCGGCCGCGGTTTCCGCGTGCTGTTCGAACACCGTCGGGTGCAGGCGGCGCAGATGGTGCTGGCGCCGGGCGCCAGCGAGGGCGGGGAGGGCAATCGCCACCGCGGCGCCGACCAGTGGCTTTACGTGGTTTCCGGCAATGGCGTGGCGATCGTCGCCGGGCGCCGGCAGCGGCTGGCGCCCGGCAGCCTGCTGCTGGTTGAGCGCGGCGAGGAGCACGAGATCCTCAATACCGGCCGCACCCCGTTGCGCACGGTGAACTTCTACGCGCCGCCGGCGTACACCGGCGCCGGCAACGAGCGCCCGGCCGGACGCCCGCGCTGAGCCGTCAGTGCACCGCGACCACGCGGTTGCGGCCGTCCTGCTTGGCCCGGTACATGGCGCGGTCGGCGCGGTTGAGCAGGTGCTCGCGGTCCTCGCCCAGCTGGCGCACGGCCACGCCGGCGCTGAAGCGCACCTCGATGCGCCGGCCCTCGTGCAGCAGCGGGCGCGCCGCCAGGGTGCGCTGCAGGCGCTGCAGCAGCGCGGCGGCCTCCTCGAGGGTGGTGCGCGGCAGCACGACCACGAATTCCTCGCCGCCGTAGCGGGCCAGCAGGTCGTCCTTGCGCAGGCCTTCGCCCAGCACCTGCACCACGTGGCGCAGGGCGGCATCGCCGCCGGCATGGCCGAAGCTGCCGTTGAGCCGGCGGAACTCGTCCAGGTCCAGCACCGCCACCGCCAGCGGCCAACCCTCGCGCTCGGCCCGCGCCAGCAGCTGCGGGTACTGCTCCTCCAGGCCGCGGCGGTTGAGCGCGCCGGTCAGCGGGTCGCGGCTGGCCAGTTCGCCGATGTCGCGCAGCTGCGCTTCCAGCTCGCGCACGCGCGCCTCGGCCGCCTCCACGTCCGCGCGCGCGGCCTGCAACTGCTCGTGCGAGCGCAGCGCCTGTTCCTGCAGGCGGCGGGTGTCGTCGAGCACGTCCTCCAGGCGGTGGCCGAGGTCGGCGATGGTGCGCGCCTCGCGGATCGCCGCCAGGTGCGCCTGCAACCGGTCCTGGTACTCGCCGGCGCGGGCGGCCATGCCGTCCAGGCTCTCGACGAAGGACACCATCATCACCCGCATCGCGTCCTTGGACTGTTCGATGCCCTGGCGCAGCAGGCCCTGCTGGTAGGCCAGCTCGCGCAGGCCCTGGCGGGTGGCTTCCAGGGTCTGCAGGTCCGGGTCCTGGCCCAGCAGGCGGCGCACCGCGGCGACCTGGCCGCGCAACCAGCTGCCGTCGTCCAGCAGTTCGAACAGGTTTTCCAGCAGCAGATCGAACAGTTCCAGCAGCAGGCGCTGCTGTTCGGCGGCCTCGCCGGCGTGCACGCCGACCTGGTGGCACAGCTCGCGCACCCGGGTCGCCAGCGGCGACAGGTCCGCGCCGGGCGACCAGCGCTTGAGGTCGCCGGCCAGGGCCGTCGACTCGTCGGCCAGGGCCGGCAGCGGCCGCAGCAGCGAGGCCAGGGCCACGCCCACCGCCTGCCGCAGCAGGTCCCGCAGCTGCTCGGCCTCGGCCGCGGCCGGCGCATCCAGGGCGGCGGCGAAGTCGCGCAGGTACTTGTCCAGGAACTGACGCAGCACGCGCGCGGCGGTGGCCCAGTCGGCGGCATCGGTAGCCGAGGCCAGGCGCCGGCCGAGGTCGCCCAGCTCGCCCGGCAGCGTGGCCATGCCGCGCGCGAACACGGGCAGCACGTTGCCGGCGTCGGGGACGACGCCGTCGCTGGGGACGGAGCGCACTGCGGACTGGCCGCTGGCGGCTCCGCGGTCTCGGAGGGACATGCGCATGGCTCTCGGGCGCGGAACCTGGCTGGAGGAACGCCTCGTTAGCGGCCGCCGGCGGCCGGGGTTTAGCCCGGGACGGACCTTTCCACGGGCGCTGGCGCCGGTTGTGCGAGGCTTGACGCCCCTACCCACGACAGGAGAACCCATGGATATCGGCATGGTCGGACTTGGCAGGATGGGCGGCAACATGGCCCTGCGCCTGGCCCGTGGTGGCCACCGGGTGGTCGGCTACGACCCCGGCGCCACCGCCCGCGGCGCGGCGCCGGAACTGGAAACCGTCGAATCGCTGCAGGCCCTGGTCGAGGCGCTGCCGGCCCCGCGCGCGGTGTGGCTGATGGTGCCGGCCGGCGCCCCGGTCGACTCCACGCTTGACCGCCTGCTGCCGCTGCTGCAGCCGGGCGACGTGGTGGTCGACGGCGGCAACTCCAACTACCGCGACAGCGAGCGCCGTGCCGCGCGCTGCCGCGACGCCGGCGTGCATTTCCTGGACTGCGGCACCAGCGGCGGCGTGTGGGGCCTGCAGGAAGGCTACAGCCTGATGGTCGGGGGCGAGGCCGAGGCGGTGGCGCTGCTGCGGCCGGTGCTGGAGACCCTGGCGCCGGCGCCGGACCGCGGCTGGGGCCACGTCGGGCCCAGCGGCGCGGGACACTTCACCAAGATGGTCCACAACGGCATCGAGTACGGGATGATGCAGGCCTACGCCGAAGGCTTCGCCATCATGCAGCGCAAGGAATCGATGGCGCTGGACCTGGCCCAGGTCGCCAGGATCTGGCAGCACGGCAGCGTGGTGCGTTCCTGGCTGCTGGACCTGGCGACCGATGCGCTGGAGCGCAACCCGACCCTGGAGGGCATCGCCCCCTACGTGTCCGATTCGGGCGAAGGGCGCTGGACCGTGGCCGAGGCGATCGACCTGGACGTGTCGGCGCCGGTGATCACCCTGTCGCTGCTGGAGCGGCTGCGCTCGCGCGAGAACGATTCCTACGCCGACAAGCTGCTGGCGGCGTTGCGCCAGGGCTTCGGCGGGCACGGCATCCGCCCGGGCTGAGCCGCGCTCAGCCGGAGTATTCGAAGGCCACCTCGCGGCGGCCGGCATCGCTGCGTTGCGCCGCCTCGATCAGCGCCATCGCCAGCAGCGCGCTCTCGGCAGTCACCGGCGGCAGGCCGCCGTGCAGGATGGCGTCGCGCACGCCGGCGTAGTACGCCGGCCAGTTGCCGGGCAGCGCCGGCGCGGCCGCGTCCTCGGCGACCGAGCCGTCGGCGCCCACCCGCAGCAGGCTGCCCGGGCGTGGGTCGCGTCCCCACCCGCCGTGGCTGGGACGCAGGCCGGCGCGCAATGCGTCCTCCTGCGGATCCAGGCCGTGCTTGATCCAGCTGCCGGCGCTGCCGTGCACGGCGAAGCGCAGGCCGTGGCCGGGCACCAGCGAGCCGCCATGCAGCAGCACCCGCAGGCGTGGATAGCGCAGCTGTACGTGGAAGTAGTCCACCGCGGTGGCGCCGTGGCGCTGCATGCCCAGGTCGGCGGTCACCGCCAGCGGCGGGCCGAACAGCTGCAGCGCCTGGTCGGCCAGGTGCGGGCCGAGGTCGTACCACAGTCCGGCGCCGGGGCCGGCGCGGTCGCGCCAGCGGTCCGGCACCTGCGGGCGGAAGCGGTCGAAGTGCGAGTGCAGCTCGGCCACCTCGCCCAGCGCGCCGGCGTCGAGCAGGGCGCGCAGGGTGAGGAAGTCCGCGTCCCAGCGCCGGTTGTGGAACACCGACAGCACCTTGCCGGCCTGGCGTGCCGCTTCCGCCACCGCGCGGGCCTCGTCCAGGTGCAGGGCGAACGGCTTGTCCACCACCACATGCTTGCCCGCCTGCAGTGCGGCGCGCGCGATCGGCGCGTGGCTGTCGTTGGGCGTGGCCACCACCACCAGGTCCACGGCCTGGTCCTCCAGCACTTCGGCCACCTGCGCGCAAACCCGCGCCTGCGGATGGTCGGCGGCAATCTCCGCGGTGCGACTGGACACCACGCTGTGCAGGCGCAATCCGGGCGTGGCCGCGACCAGCGGCGCGTGGAACACGCGGCCAGCCAGTCCGTAGCCGACCAGGGCGACGTTCAGGACATCCGGGCTCATGGAAGCGATTCCAGCGGCAATGCGCCGATTAGACGTGCGCATGGCCGCCATCGCAACTGGTTCAGGCGCTTGAACCAATCACGAATCCATCGCGCGCGGTTCACCCGTGCTGGACGCTGCCCTGGCGGAGACTGGCCGCCCATTCGCCAAGGAGCCAGACCCATGCGCAAGAACGCCACCGTGCTCGCCGCCACCTTTGCCGCCCTGCTGTTCTCCGGTGCCGCCATGGCCGGCGACAACGATCCGCAGAAGAAGAAGGCCGCCGACGCCGATTCCAGCCAGCCGGTGTCCGACACCTGGATCACCACCAAGGTCAAGTCCAGCCTGCTGGCCGACAGCGACGTGTCCGGCACCAAGATCGAGGTCGACACCGTCGACGGCGTGGTCTACCTGACCGGCACCGTCGGCAGCCAGGCCCAGGCCGACGAGGCCAAGCGCATCGCCGGCGAGATCGACGGCGTGGCCAAGGTCGACACCAGCCGCCTGAAGGTCGACGCCCAGGCCTCGCGTTGATCGGCCTGCTGTTTTTTGCGGCACCCGTCACGGGTTGCCGCCGCGGCGCGGGGCCACGGCCCCGCGCCCTTCTTTTGTCCGCGGCACGGCGCGTGCCGCGGACAGCGGGCGTCAAGGGGCCGCGGTGGCCGCTCCGCTAGAATCGCCGCACCCCCGCACTGCCCGCACCGATGCCGACCACCCTTCCCGCCGACCCGCGGGTCGAATCCCTGATCCCGCGCATGACGCTGGAGGAAAAGGCAGGCCAGCTCGGCGTGTTCGCCGACATGGTCCGCCCCTTCGCGCCGGACGTGAATCCCGAGACCAACGTGCGCAATGCCGCCGAAGTGCTGGAGCAGGTGCGCGCCGGCCGCGTCGGCACCCTGTTCAACGGCGTCGGCGCCGAGGCCGGGCGCGAGATCCAGCGCGTGGCGGTGGAGGAGAGCCGGCTGGGTATACCGGTGCTGCTGGCCGCGGACGTGATCCACGGCATGCGCACCGTGTTCCCGATCCCGCTGGGCGAGGCCGCCAGCTTCGAGCCGGACCTGGCCGAGCGTACCGCCCGCGCCACCGCCATCGAGGCCACCGCCGCCGGCATCCACTGGACCTACGCGCCGGCGGTGGACATCGCCCGCGACCAGCGCTGGGGCCGCGGCGCCGAGGGCGCCGGCGAGGACGTGTACCTGGGCTGCCGCTTCGCCGCCGCGCGCGTGCGCGGTTTCCAGGGCCCGGACCTGCGCGCGCACGATTCGTTGCTGGCCACGGCCAAGCACTTCGTGGCCTACGGTGCGGTGAGCGCGGGCCTGGACTACAACTTCGTCGAGATCGCCGAAGGCACCCTGCGCGACGTCCACCTGCCGCCGTTCAAGGCAGCGGTCGACGCCGGCGCGCTGGCGGTGATGACCGCCTTCAACGACATCAACGGTATCCCGGCCAGCGCCAACCACGCGCTGCTGACCGGAGTGCTGCGCGGGGAATGGGCGTTCGCCGGCGTGGTTGTGTCCGACTACACCGCCGACATGGAGCTGATCGCGCACGGCTATGCCGCCGACGAGCGCCACGCCACCGAGCTGGCGTTCTCCGCCGGCATGGACCTGAGCATGCAGAGCGGCTTCTACGCCGCGCACCTGCCGGCGCTGGTGGAATCGGGCCGCATCCCGATGGAGAAGCTGGACGCGGCGGTGCGCCGGGTGCTGTCGCTGAAGGCGGCAATCGGCCTGTTCGACGACCCCTACCGTTCGCTGGACCCGGCGCGCGAGGCCGATGCCTCCTGGCGCGAGGCGCACGAGGCCCTGGCCCGCGATGCCGCGCGCCGCTCGATGGTGCTGCTGAAGAACGAGGGCGGGCTGCTGCCGTTGCGCCGCGACGCGCGCATCGCCCTCATCGGCCCGTTCGCGCGCGACCTGGACAACATCGAAGGCTGCTGGACCCTGTTCGGCGACCGCAGCCGCTACGTCAGCCTGGAAGCCGGCCTGCGCGCGGCGCTGCCGGACGGCGGCGCGCGCCTGCGGGTGGTGGATGGCTGCGGGCTGGAGGCGCCATTGCAGGGCGGCATCGAGGCCGCGGTCGCGGCCGCGCGCGAGGCCGACGTGGTCGTGCTGGCGGTGGGCGAGCCGCAGCGCTACAGCGGCGAGGCGCAGTCGCGCACCCAGATCGTGCTGCCGCCGGCGCAGCAGGCGCTGGCCGAGGCGGTGGCGGCCACCGGCACGCCGGTGGTGGTGCTGCTGCGCAACGGCCGCGCGCTGGCGCTGCAGGGCGCGGTGCGCGACGCGCAGGCGATCCTGGTCACCTGGTTCCTGGGCAGCCAGACCGGGCACGCGGTGGCCGACGTGCTGTTCGGCGACTACGGCCCTTCCGGGCGCCTGCCGGTGAGTTTCCCGCACGATTCGGGGCAGCAGCCGTACTTCTACAACCACCCGCGCACCGGCCGTCCGGAACTGCCGGACATGAAGGAGTTCAAGGCGCGCTGGCGCGAGCACCCGCACCAGGCGCTTTATCCCTTCGGCCATGGCCTGACCTACGGCCAGGTCGAGTACGGGCCGACCACGGTGGAATCCCCCGCGGTGGCCTGGGACGGCGAGGCGGTGTTGCGCGCGACGGTGCGCAACAGCGGCACGCGCGCGGTCGAGGAGGTGGTGCAGCTGTACGTGCACGACCGCGTCGCCAGCCGCGTGCGCCCGGTGCGGGAACTGAAGGGTTTCGCGAAGCTGGCGCTGCAGCCGGGCGAAGCACGCGAGGTGGAATTCCGGCTGTCGCGCGCGGACCTGGCATTCACCCGCGCCGACGGCACGCAGGGTGCCGAGCCGGGCTGGTTCGACGCCTGGATCGCGCCTTCGGCGGTGGCCGGCGAACCTGCCGCGTTCGAACTGCTGCCGCCGCAGGGCTGACGCGCGGACGCCACGCCGGTGGCCGGCATGGCGTCCCTGGACGAGGTATCGGGCAGGCGCCGCGAAGACTACATGCCGTGCGGATCGGCGCCGCGTTCCCAGGCACGCAGCACCGCCTGGCGCGCGCGGGTCCAGTCCAGCCGCGACTTGCCCTTGCGGGTTTCCCATTCGCGCCGCAGCTGCTCCTCGGCGGCGGCGAACTCGGCGGCCGGGTCGCGTTGGCGGAAGGCATAGCCGGTCTCGTACGCGGCGGCGTAGTCGTCGTAGGTATCGCCTTCCATGTAATAGGGCTCGCTGCGGTACTGCTGGTTCCAGTAACCGGAGTCGGGGAACTGCTCGGTGGCCGTGCGGCCGGGCACCTGGTAGCCGGGCGTGCTCATCGGCGTCTCCTCTGCGGTGGGTGGAACGCCACGCTATCGGGGGCGGCGTTAAACAGGCCGATCCGGCGGGTGAGCGCGGTGTTAGGCATTCAGCTGGCCGCGCTGCTGGCCTCGTACGGCAGCAGGATGGCGCCGGTGCGCACGATGGCCGCGTCGGCCACCGCCAGCTCCTGCTCGTCGCCGTCGACCACCAGCAGCACCTGCCCGTCCTCGATCGCCTCCTCGAACTTGCGCCGCACCGGATCCTGCACGGTCGCGCCCATCAGCGCCGACGACCAGCTGCCGACCGCGGCGCCGACGCCGGTCATCAGCGCCGCGCCGGCCAGGGTGATGCCCAGCGGCGGCACCGCCACCGCGACCAGGCCCGCGACCAGCCCGATCGCGCCGCCGCCGGCGGCACCGCGCAGCGCCGCGGGAACCATGTCGGTGTGCGCCTCGCGCAGGTCGTCCGGCACCGAATCCATCTCGATGTCCGCGCGCGCGATCAGCGACAGGCAGTCGCGCTCGATCCCGGCGTCGTGGGCGGCGCCCAGCGCGGCCTGCGCCGTGGCCAGGTCGGGGGTGGTGTAGATGCGCCGCTGCTTCATCGCGGTGTCCTCCTGCTTCGGATGCAGGGGAATGTGGAGCGCGCGCGGTGACACCTGCGTGAGCGGGCGCCGCGCGCGTTCAGGCGGCGTCCTGCGGCTCCGCGTCGGCGTCGGCGGCGTCCGGGCTGTGCCGCGAGACGATGCCCGCCGCGGCCAGGTCTCCGGTGACGTTGCCGGTGGTGGCGAACACGTCGGGGATGGTGTCCACCGCCAGCAGCAGGCCCAGCGGTTCCACCGGCAGGCCCATGGACTGGGTCACCGGCAACACCGTGGCCATGAAGCTGACCTGGCCGGGCAGGCCGACCGAGCCCAGGCTTATCACCACCGCCAGCGCGGCGCCGGCGGCCAGCTGCAGCGGGGTCAGCTCGATGCCGTAGGCCCAGGCCACGAAGCACGCCGCGGTGACGTACTGGATGGGACTGGTGATGCGGAACAGGGTCACCGCCATCGGCAACACCAGGCCGGCGACCGCGCGCGGGATGTGCAGGCGCTCGCGCGCGCTTTCCAGCATCGCCGGCAGCGTCGCCAGCGAGGACTGGGTGCTGGCGGCCACCACCTGCACCGGCAGCGCGGCCCTGGCGAAGGCCAGCGGCGAGCGGCCGGCGAACAGTGCCACCAGCAGGTAGCAGATCGCGGTCGCGCCGAGGTACAGCCCGCACTGCAGGCCGATGTAGCCGGCCAGCGCGCCGACCACGCCCAGGCCCGCCTGCGCGCACACCGCCAGCATCAGCGCGAACACGCCCAGCGGCGCGGCCAGCAGCACCCAGTGCACGATCACGATCATGGTGTCGGCGATGGCCTGGCACAGGCCGGTCACCTGGGCGCGGCGCTCGGCGGCGATGCGGGTGAGGGCGAAGCCGAAGAACAGCGCGAACACCACCAGCGGCAGCATCGCGCCCTGGGCCGCGGCCATGATCGCGTTGGACGGGATCACGTTGCCGATCCACTGCGCCAGCGTGGGCGCGGTGCCGGCCTCGACCGCGGCGGCGCTGCCCTGCAGGGTGGCGGCCAGCTGCGGGTCGGGCGCGACCCAGGCCAGCACCGCCGGCGCGGCCAGCGCGGCGTAGCCGGAGAACAGCGACAGCAGGACGATGAACACCACCATCGCGCGCCGCGCCACGCGCCCGGAGGCGGCGGCGTTGGCGGCGTTGGCCACGCCCAGGATCACCAGCGACAGCACCAGCGGCACCACGGTCATCTGCAGGGCGCTGAGCCACAGCCGGCCGATCGGCTGGGCGATGGCGGCGGCGGTGGCGGCCGCCGCCGCGCTGGTCGCGGCAAGGACCAGGCCGGCGATGGCGCCGGCGGCCAGCGCCAGCAGCACCCGCGCGGTGGCGCCCGGCCACCTCATCGCGCCGACCCCGCGGCCGGCAGGCCCCAGCGCGGCGCCAGGCGCGCGTACTCGGCGCGCGGCAGCAGCACCAAGCGCGGCTGCGCCGCCGGATCCAGCCAGGCCAGCAGGCGGCGCATGTCGGCCTCGGCCATCGCGGTGCAGCCGGCGGTGGCTTCGCCGGGCTGGCGCCAGAGGTGGGCGAAGATGCAGCTGCCGGCACCGGGCGCGTTGTCCGGGTTGTGCGCGATCACCAGGCCCAGGCGGTAGCGCGGGTCGCCGTCGTGGTGCAGGTCCAGGCGCATCGGCTCGCTGGAGCCGGCCACCGCGGCCTCGCCGACCTCGCGGGCGTCGACGATGCGGTTGTAGTGCGGCGACTCCGGCACGTCCATGCACCAGTGGCTGGCATCCATCTGCCGGTAGGGCAGGGCGGTGGCGACCTCGCCGGCCGGCAGGTAGCCGAACGCGCTTCCCAGCGCGAACACGCCGGCCGGGCTGCGGCCGTCGCCCTCGCGTTTGGCCGGGCCTTGGCCCTGGTCGGCGGCCGGGTGCAGGCCCTGGCCCCAGGCCGCGCCATTGCGGCCGATGGCCACCGCGAAGTGGCCGGCCTCGCGCCAGGGCGATTGCGCGCCTTCGCGTTCGTAGTAGCGCAGGGTGCCGGTGGCGGCGTCCCAGCCGGCGGTGGTCACCACCACCAGCTGGCGCGGCGCGGGCTCGCCGGCGCCGGGCAGCGCCGCCAGCACGGTCGCGGCCACCAGCAGCAGGGCCAGGGCCGCCAGCAGGCGCAGCGACGGGGGCAGGCGGTGGGTGCCGGGATGCGGGGCCATGGCTCAGCTCTCGATCAGGTGCTGGATGCGTTCGAGGTTGATGTTGAGCTGGCGGTGCCGGTCCGGGTTGGCCTGGCACAGCAGCACGAACAGGAAGTCGAGCAGGTATTGCAGCGAGGAGCGGTACAGCAGCTGGGCCACGTGCGGCGCCGGGTCGTGCGCGGACACCACCAGGGCGGCGTCGGCCTGGGCGCGCAGCGGGTTGGCGGTGTGCCGGGTGATCGACACCACCTTGCCCTCGCAGGCCTGGAACTGGCGGCTGAGCTGGTGCAGCGGCGCCAGCTGGCCGAACTCGGAGAACAGCAGCAGCACGTCGCCGGGGCGGGCCGCGGAGATGTTGGCCATCATCAGGATCGGGTCGGCGTGGTGCACCACCAGCACCCCCAGCAGCGACAGGCGCATGGCGAACTCGCGGGCGAACAGGCCGTCGTCGCCGAGGCCACAGACGAACACCTTGCCGGCGCCGTCGAGCATGCCGACGATGGCCTCGATCCGCTCGCGCGGGTTGATCAGGCGGGTCTCCTCCTCGGCCGCGGCCTTGGAGCGGCGCAGGGTTTCCTCCAGCCGCGCGTAGGCATCGCCGGGCTCCTCCGGGACCCCGGCCGGGGCGTCGCCACCGTTGCGCGCCAGCGCCTGGCCGATGCTGAACTTCAGGTCCGGGTAGCCGCGGAAGCCGAGCTTCTGGCTGAACTTGACCACCGAGGACTGGCTCACGCCCAGGGCGCTGGCCAGCTGCTGCGAGGAGTAGTCACGCAGCAGGTGGGCGTTGTCGAGGATGAAGTCCGCGATGCGGCGCTCGATCGCCGACATCTGGTCGCGTTCGGAACGGATCTTTACCAGGGGCGGCATGGCGGCGATCTTCATCCGGAGTGCCGGCACGTGGCAACCGGCGCTCAGCGCGCCAGCGGCTCCAGGCCGCGGATCTGGCGGATGCCCAGGCCCGGCGCCTCGGTGATGCTGATCTCCGACTCGTTGAAGATGACCCCGCCCTCGACCGGGTTGAACTGGCCCAGCGAGGGGCCGTCCAGGTCGACCTTGCTGATCGCGTCGGCCTTGGCCACCGCCAGGTGCACCGCCGCGGCCACCGAGATGGCCGACTCGATCATGCAGCCGATCATGCACTGCACCCCGTAGATGGAGGCGATGTCGGCGATGCGGATGGCGTTGGACAGGCCGCCGGTCTTCATCAGCTTGATGTTGATGATGTCCGCGGCGCGGCGCTGGATCAGGTCGAACACCTGGTCCGGGCCGAACACGCTCTCGTCGGCCATCACCGGGGTGTGCACGCGCTCGGTGACGTACTTCAGGCCCTCGATGTCGGCGGCCTTGACCGGCTGCTCCAGCAGCTCCAGCAGCACGCCGGCGTCCTCCAGCGCGCGCATGGCGTAGACCGCCTGCTTCGGGGTCCAGCCCTGGTTGGCGTCCAGGCGCAGCAGGGCGCGGCCCTCGACCGCGGCGTGGATCGCCTTGACCCGCTCGATGTCCAGGCCGATGTCCTTGCCCACCTTGATCTTCAGCGAGTCGAAGCCGCGCTCCACCGCCGAGATCGAGTCGGCCACCATCTTGTCGATGTGGTCCACCGAAATGGTGATGTCGGTGGTGATCACCGGGTCGCCGCCGCCGAGCATCTTGTACAGCGGCGCGTCGTACAGCTGCGCCCACAGGTCGTAGACCGCGATCTCCACCGCCGCCTTGGCGCTGGTGTTGCGCTCCAGCGCGCCCTGGATCAGGCCGCAGATGCGGTTGAGGTTGGCGATCTCCTGGCCGATCAGGCGCGGCTTGATGAAGCGCTCGATCGCCTCGGCGATCGAGCCGTGGGTGTCGCCGGTGATCACCGCGGTGGCCGGCGCCTCGCCGTGGCCGGTATGGCCGGTGTCGGTGCGCACCAGCACCACGATGTCCTCGACCGTGTCGACCGTGCGCAGCGCGGTCTTGAACGGGGTCTTCAGCGGCACGCGCAGCATGCGCAGTTCGATGTCGGTGATCTTCACTTGGGCTTTCTCAGCGGGAAGGGCGCGGGCGGACGCGCTGGATGCTGGTCATGCGGTCCACGTAGGTCTGCTCGTCGTTGAACAACAGCGGGTCAAGCGGGGTGAGCGACACGCCGTTGAGGCCGGCGGACACGCGGCCGCCGTCCGGGCCGCGCCAGCCGCCGCCGTTGGTGTCGTGGATGACGTAGGCCATGCCGTCGCGATGGCCGATGGCCATCATCACGTGGCCGGGGATGTAGACGAGGTCGCCGACCTGCAGCCCGCGCACCGCGGCCTGGCGGCGCGCCGGGTCGTCGCCGGGCTCGAAGCCGATCCGGTCCAGCGCCGGGCTCACCGCCTGGTCGCGGGTGTTGCGCGGCATGAGGATGCCGAAGCTGCGGTAGACCTCGGACACGAAGCCGCTGCAGTCCCGGGCGTCGTAGGAATGGCCCCAGCCGTAGCGTTCGCCGAGGAACTTGAACGCCTGGGCGATGAGGTTGGCCGGGGTCAGCGGCAGGTAGTCGGCGGCGACGTCGGCCGAGCGCGGGACGAGGGCCGGCACGAACTCCAGGCTGCCGTCGGCGCGGCGCGCCGGCAGGTCGACCACGTGCGAGGCGTAGGGATGCTGGCCGTTGACCGTGCGCGACGGGTCCAGCCCGGTGCGCAGCGGCAGGCGCAGGCCCATGTCCAGCTGCAGCGCCGACACCCGCGGCTCCTCCGGGGTGTAGGTGGTGCGGACGGTGGCGCCGGTGACCACGATGTACGGCGTGCGGCTGGCATAGCCCAGTACTTCCTCGCGCGTCCCGATGGCCACGTGCCGGGCCTCGATCCACGCGGAGTAGCGCTCGGAGGCCACGAACAGCCATTGCCGGCCGCGGCTTTCGTGCAGCACCGCCACCGCGTCGCCGGGGAACAGCGCCGATTCCTGGAAGCGGTCGATGTCGGTGTCGCCGGGCGAGGAGAACACCCGCAGCGAGGTCGGGAACGCGCGCAGCGCGGCGCGGTGCACCACCAGGCCGTAGCGCAGCGGGCGGCTGGCGGGGATCGCGTCCAGCGCCAGCTCGCGCTGCAGTGCCGCCAGGGTGCGCGCCGGCACCGGCTGGCCGCGTTCGTCGTAAAGGGTGCGCGCCGGCGGCGAGGACAGCTTTTCCACCTGCGCGCGCACGAACTGGCGCGGCAGCGGATCGGGCAGGGCGGCGATGTCCTGGATCGAGGGATCCTCGGCGCGCATGCGCGCGTTGAGCGCGGCGATGCCCTCGCGGTCCAGGAGCACCTGGTGTGGCTGTTCCAGCCTGGCGATCCAGCTGGCCGGGTCGAGGTCGGACAGGCGCACGCCGACCACGGCGGTGTGCCCGTCCGCGTCCGGGGACAGCGACCAGGCCGGCGCTGCAGCCAGCAGCAGGCTGGCCAGCAGCGGAGCCGCCAGCCGGGCCACGCGCTTGCGAACCGGGGTGTTCCGCGCGGATAGCGCTTTCATGGTGACGGCCTCCCCTTGGGCGGGTGTTCCGAAAGAATAGTTATTCCAGCTATTCAGTACGTCAAGAATAAATTATTGACCGCGCCCCCGGTGCGTGTTACATCGGCATTACCACCGCACCGGGAAGTGTCGTCGTGGAAGCCTCTCCTCGCCAACCAGCGGCACACGCCAACGCGCGGACCCCGGTCCGCGGCGGGCGCGCATCCCGCCTGGCCGCCGGCCTGCTGCTGTGCCTCGCGCTGGGGAGCGTGCAGGCCCGCGCGGGCGATCCGCTGCCGGAGATCGTGGCCGCGGTGGACGCCGGCCGCTTCGCCGAGGCCGAGGCCCGGATCGCGGCGCTGCTGTCGCAGGGCGATGCCGCGCAGCGGCGGGCGCTGGAGTTCGAGCGCGAGCGCATGCGCCGCATCCGCCTGGACTTCAGCCTCGACCGCGCGGCGGTGCTGGCACAGCTGCGCCGGCAGATCCCGGACCTGCGCGAGTCCGAATTCGACGCCTGGGACGCGGCCGGCCTGGTCGAGCACATGGACATCGACGGCGAGCGCCGCTGGTTCAAGCGCTCGGTGTCCAACCTGTTCCGGCTCAGCCCCGAGGCCGCGGCACGCCGCGCGCCGCCGGTGCGGCCGTTCTCCGAAGGCCCGTTCGAGCGCCTGCATCCGCACCACGCCGAGGTGCTGGCCGCGGCCGCCGGCGGCGCCACCAGCGTGGCCCCGCGGCGGCTGGAAGTGACCCAGTCGCTGGTCGTGGACGCCGACGCGGTGCCGGCGGGGGAGACCGTGCGCGCCTGGATCCCGTACCCGCGCGCGATCCCGGGGCAGCAGGAAAACATCCGCCTGGTGCGGACTTCGCCGGCCGGCGGCCAGGTCGCGCCGGAAGACGCGCCGATGCGCACCGTGTACCTGGAAGGCCGCGCCGAAGCCGGCAAGCCGACCGAGTTCTCCATCACCTACGAACTGACCGTGTACGCCCGGCACTTCGCGGTGGACCCGGACAAGGTGGTGCCGGTGGACCGCACCGACCCGGAGCTGGCGCCGTACCTGGCCGAGCGCCCGCCGCACGTGGTGTTCACCCCGCAGCTGCGCGCGTTCTCGCGCCAGGTGGTGGGCGGGGAGACCAATCCGTACCGCATCGCGCAGAAGCTGTTCGCCGCGGTCGACCGCATCCCCTGGGCCGGCGCGCGCGAGTACTCGACCATCTCCAACATCAGCGACTACGCGCTCAACGCCGGCCATGCCGACTGCGGCCAGCAGACCCTGCTGCTGATCAGCCTGCTGCGGCTCAACGGCATCCCCGCGCGCTGGCAGTCCGGCTGGACCTACTCCGACGAGGACGTCGGCTACGACAACATGCACGACTGGGGCTGGCTGTACCTGGCCCCGTACGGCTGGCTGCCGATGGACGTGACCACCGGCCAGCTCGACAGCGACGACCCGGCGCTGCGCTGGTTCTACCTGGGCGGCCTGGACGCCTACCGCATCGCCTTCAACGACGACTACGCGCGCGACTTCGTGCCCGCCAAGACCCATTTCCGCTCCGAGACCGTGGACTCGCAGCGGGGCGAGGCCGAATGGCGTGGCGGCAACCTGTACTTCGACCAGTGGGACTACCGGTTCCAGTGGCGGATGCTGCCGCCCGAAGGCGGGCGGACGGGCGGGGATTGACCTCAACACCACTGTGGGAGAGACACGGGGATGAACAGCAGGATCCTGAGGAAGGCGGCGCTGGCGATGGCGCTCGGCGCGTGCCTGGGCACGATGGCACCGATGGCGATGGCGCAGAGCGCCACCGGCGCGGTGGCGGGCCGCGCCGAGGCCGGGGCCAGGGTGACGATCACCAACCCGGCCACCGGCTTCACCCGCACCGTCACCGCCGGCGAGGACGGCAGCTACCGCTTGCCGTTGCTGCCGCCGGGCACCTACACGGTGCAGGCCGAGGGCGGGCAGCAGGCCACCGTGACCGTCACCCTCGGTGCCACCGCCTCGGTCAACCTGGCGGCCGAGCCGGCGACCCTGCAGAGCATCGAAGTGGTCGGCACCCGCTTCGTCACCCCGGTGGACGTGACCTCCACCGAGTCGGCGATGAACATCAACGCCGAGGAGCTGGCGCGCCTGCCGGTGGACCGCAACGTCACCTCGGTGGCGCTGCTGGCCCCGGGCGTGGCTTCCGGCAGCGCCTCCTTCGGCGGCATCTCCTTCGGCGGCTCGTCGGTGGCCGAGAACGCGTTCTACGTCAACGGCCTCAACGTCACCGACTTCTACAACCGCGTCGGCTTCTCCGAGGCGCCGTTCGACTTCTACGAGGACTTCCAGGTCAAGACCGGCGGCTACTCGGTGGAGTTCGGCCGCACCACCGGCGGCGTGGTCAACGCCGTGGCCCGCTCCGGCACCAACGAATTCCACTACGGCTCCAAGCTGGTGTGGGGCCCGAAGGACTGGGAGTCCTCGGCGCGCGACAGCTACCTGGACGGCGAGCGCTACCTGACCCGCAGCAAGGACAAGACCGACTCCACGCGCCTTAACGTGTGGGCCTCCGGCCCGATCGTGAAGGACCGGCTGTTCTTCTTCGCCATGTACGAGGGCCGCAAGGTCGAGCCGGAGAACACCAACGACGCCGGCACCTCGTTCAACCGCGGCGACTCGGACGACGGCTTCTGGGGCACCACCCTGGACTGGCAGGTCACCGACCGCAACCTGCTGAGCCTGATGGCGTTCTCCAACGAGAACCGCACCGACACCACCACCTACGCCTACGACTTCGACAGCGGCAAGGTCGGGCAGAAGCTCAGCGACTCCTACTCGGAGACCGGCGGCACCAACTGGGCGCTGACCTGGAGCTCGTACCTGACCGACAACCTGTCGATGAAGGTGATGCACGGCCGCAACGAGCGCAACAGCGTCACCGGCTCGCCCAACGACGTGGACTGCAACTACGTCACCCGCGCCTCCGGCGTGCCGGACCCGGGCGTGCCGCTGGGCTGCACCAACAACGCCACCGTCTACGACCGCAACGACGAGCGCAAGCAGAGCCGGATCGACTTCGAGTGGGGCCTGGGCGACCACCTGCTGCGCTTCGGCATCGACGACGAGCGCAACACCTCCGACCTCGACCAGGTCTACTCCGGTCCCGGCGGCGTGCAGTACAACGTCTATACCGCCACCCCCCTGACCAACAACTCCAACTGCGGCGGCTTCCTGGTCCCGGCCGGCTACACCGCCTGCGTGCGCGCCCGCCAGTACGCGATCTTCGGCCAGTTCGAGTCGACCAACCGCGCCTACTACGTCGAGGACAACTGGTCGATCACCGACAACCTGGTGCTCAACCTGGGCCTGCGCTACGAGGAGTTCGACAACAAGGACGCCGAGGGCCGCACCTACATCAAGATGGACGACATGTGGGCGCCGCGCCTGGGCTTCTCCTGGGACCCGGTCGGCCAGGGCACGATGAAGGTGTTCGGCAACATCGGCCGCTACTTCCTGCCGGTGGCCAACGTCATCAACATCAAGCAGGGCGGCGCCCTGCTCGACGCGCGCACCTACTACGGCCTCGACGGCTGGGAGATCCGCGAGCGCGACGGCGTCCAGTACGCGGTGCCGGTGCTGGGCCAGTACATGGGCTTCGACGACGACCAGGGCGACGGCACCGTCGGCGACCTGCGCGCCGAGGTCGACGCCGACATGGACCCGGTCTACCAGGACGAGCTGATCCTGGGCTTCCAGCAGGTGCTGGGCGAGAAGTGGTCGTGGGGCGCGCGCGGCATCTACCGCAAGCTGCACAACGCCATCGACGACATCAACATCACCGCCACCCACTGCGGCCGCGTGCCCAGCGTGTGGGTGATGGGCAACCCGGGCAAGGACGTCACCATCTGGGGCGACACCGACTGCGACGGCAGCAACGACGGCTACATCACCGTCGATACCTCGAAGGGTGGCTACTGGACCGAGTCGGACGACTACGAGTACATCGACGGCGAGTGGGAGTACGTGGGCTCGACCCCGACCGGCCAGCGCGGCTGGAGCAAGCCCAAGCGCACCTACAAGGCGCTGGAGCTGCAGCTGGACCGCGCCTGGGATGGCAAGTGGGCGTTCAACGCCTCCTACACCCTGTCCTGGAGCGAGGGCAACGCCGAGGGCCCGGTCAACACCGACACCAACTTCGGTGATACCGGCCGCACCGAGAACTTCGACGACCCGTTCGTGAACTACCGCGGCCATGGCCCGCTGGCCAACGACCACCGCCACCAGGTCAAGCTGCGCGGCACCTACGCCCTGACCGAGAACTGGAGCCTGGGCGCGACCGTGGACGCCCGCTCCGGCGGCCCGATCACCGGCTTCGGCGTCGGCAACCCGTACAACTGGAAGCTCTACCACAGCTACTTCGTGTGCGTGGACAAGTGCACCCCGGAGGAGGCCTTCGCCAATCCGCAGGAAGGCGACACCTGGAGCACCTCGGACCGGGTGTACGAGCATTCCGCGCGCGGAGGCGCCGGGCGCATGCCCTGGTACATCGACGTCGGCCTGAGCGTGGGCTACGAGCGCCAGTTCGGCCCGGCCAGGTTCTCGGCCAAGCTGTCGGCGTACAACATCTTCAACCGCCAGCGCCCGGTCTGGGTCTACCAGGACCTGGAGTCGAGCATCGGCACCCGCGACGAGTTCTTCGGCCGCGAGCGCTTCCTGCAGTCGCCGCGCTACGGCCAGCTGGTGCTGGCGCTGGAGTACTGACAACCGGACGACGCGGGCCCGATCATGGACGACAGGCCCGCATCGAGGAGCAGGTGATGCTGCGTTTCCTCCCTCCTGCGGCCGCCCTTGCGGCCGCTTTTTTTGCCGCGCCGGCCGTGGCCGGCGCAACGCTTCCCGGCCCCGCGCAGGCGTTCGTCGAGCGCGCGGTGGACGAGGCGGTCGCCCGCTACGACCTGCCCGGCATCGCGGTCGGCGTGATCGAGGACGGCAAGGTCGCCGCGGTGGTGGCGCGCGGCGAGCTTGCCGCCGGCAGCGGCGAGCCGGTGACGCCGGAGGCGCTGTTCAAGATCGCCTCCAACAGCAAGGCCATGACCGCGGCGGTGCTGGCGCGGCTGGTCGACCAGGGCCGGTTGCGCTGGGACGACCCGGTGGTGAAGCACCTGCCGCAGTTCCGCATGCACGACCCCTGGGTCACCGCCAACATGCAGGTGCGCGACCTGCTGGTGCACAACAGCGGCCTGGGCCTGGGCGCGGGCGACCTGATGCTGTGGCCGGAACCGAACGATTTCACCCGCGCCGACATCATCGCCGGGCTGGCGCACCTGGAGCCGGTGACCAGCTTCCGCTCCGGCTACGCCTACGACAACCTGTTGTACGTGGTCGCCGGCGAGGTCGCGGCCGCGGCCGGCGGCAAGCCCTACGCGCAGCTGGTGCGCGAGGAGGTGTTCGCGCCGCTGGGCATGGACGGCTGCCGCGTGGGCAGCTGGAACGCCGGCGAAGCCGGCCCGATCGCGCGCCCGCACCGGCGTGTGGACGGGCGCAACCTGCCGGCGCCGCCGGAGCGGGGCGTGGTCCCGGACATCACCTCGATGGCCGCCGGCGGGATCCGCTGCAGCCTGGAGGACATGCTGCGCTGGGTGGGCGCCTGGCTGGATCCGGCGCAGCCGTGGCTGTCGGCGGAGCAGCGCCAGCAGGCGTGGACCGGGCACATGCCGATGCCGGTGGGCCGGCGCATGCGCGAGTGGGACAACAGCCACTTCCATGCCTACGGCTACGGCTGGCGCCTGTCCGACATGGACGGGCAGTGGAAGGTGGCCCACACCGGCACCCTGTCGGGCATGTATTCCTCGGTGATCCTGCTGCCGGACCTGCGCACCGGCATCGTCATCCTCATCAACGGCGAGGCCGAGGACGCGCGCACGGTGCTGGGCCAGGTGCTGGCCAAGCGCTACACCCGCCCGGATCCGGCCCTGGACGTGGCCCACTACGCCGCCCTGCTGGAGCGCGAACACGCCCTGCGCCGCCAGGCCGAGCCGGCGCCGGACACCCGCGCGCGGCGCCCGGCCACGCGCCGCGAGACCGCGGCGTTGCTCGGGATCTGGCGCGATCCGTGGTTCGGCGAGGTGGCGCTGTGCCCGCGCGCCGACGGCATCGGCTTCGCCTCGGTGCGCTCGCCACGCATGCGCGGGCGGCTGATGCGGGTGGGCGAGCGCTGGCTGCTGGACTGGGACGACGACGGCATCGACGCGGAGGCCTGGCTGCACCCGCCGGAGGCGGGCGGGGGTACCCTGCGCCTGTCCAAGGTCGATCCGGAAGCGGACTTCAGCTATGACTACCAGGACCTCCGCTTCGTGCGCGAGCGCGACTGCCCCTGAGCGCCTGTGCGCGCTGCTGGCGGCGCTGCTGCTGGCGCCGGCGGTGGCCGGCGGCGAACCGGTGCGGGTGTCGCCGGCACGCGACGCCGCCGCGGCCGGCCTGGTCGAGGTCCGCACCCTGGCCCCCGGCATCCGCGTGGAGGCGCGCTATGCCGGACCGGACAACTTCACCGGTGCGCCGGTACCCGGCTACGAAGGCAACGCCTGCCTGCTGCTGCGGCCGGTGGCCGAGGCCCTGGCCCGGGTGCAGCAGGACCTGCAGGCCGAGGGCCTGGGCCTGCTGGTCTACGACTGCTACCGCCCGGTGCGTGCGGTGCAGGCCTTCATGCACTGGGCGCGCGCCGACGACGACCCGGGACAGAAGGCACGTTGGTACCCGCGGGTGGACAAGGACGCGCTGGTGCCGGAGTACATCGCCGACAGTTCCGGCCACAGCCGCGGCGCCACCGTCGACCTGACCCTGGTGCGCTGCGACGGCGACGGCCGCTGCGAGCCGCTGGACATGGGCACCCCGTTCGACTTCTTCGACCCGTCCGCGCACACCGACGCCCCGGTGGCGCCGGCGCAGCAGGCCAACCGCCAGCGCCTGCGCGCGGCGATGGAGGCCGGCGGCTTCCGCAGCTACCCGCGGGAGTGGTGGCATTACACCCTGGACCCGGAACCGGATCCGACCCTCGCCTACGACGTCCCGGTGCGCTGACGGAGGTGCGCTGATGGAAGAGTGGCTGACCGTGCAATGCCCCTGGTGCGGGGAGAGCTTCGAGACCCCGGTGGATCCCAGTGGCGGCAACCAGCAGTACGTGGAGGACTGCCAGGTCTGCTGCCAGCCGATCCTGCTGGACGTGACGGTGGACGCGGACGGCCAGGTGGCGCTGGCCGCCCGCCGCGAGGGCGAGGACTGAGGCGACCGGCCCGGCTAGACTTGTCGGCCCGTTTGCCCAGGTCCCGCCCGCCCGATGAACCTTCCGCTGCACACCGGCCTGCTTGGCTGCCTCGAAGCCGGACTGATCGCCTTCCTCGTCGGCGTGCTGGTGTACGCCGGATGGGCCTGGCTCGGGCGACGCACCGGCATGCAGATCGGGCACGTGGTTGGCTGGGGCGCGGTCATCGCCACCGCCATCGCCGCGGGGCTGGATGCCTGGAACCTGTTCTACATCGGCATGGTGAAGCTGGAGTCGCCGCTGTACGCGCGCCTGGCCCTGGCCGGCATCCACGACGCCGACAACCTGGGCACCCGGGTCCTGCTGGAAGTGATCGGCGCCACCTCCGGCAGCGTGCTGGGCTGGTGGCTGTTCAGCCACCGGCGTGCCCCCGGCGGGAACTCCACCGGGCCCGACGAGGCCCGCTAAAGCGGCTACATGGCGTCCTTGAAGACGCCCCTAACCTGGCGTCCACGCGCCGCTAACCAGCGGCTACAACGCAGCGCGGACGCTGTGGTTAACGCCGCGTTCGCGGCGCGGCCGCGGCCCAAATCCGGTTCATCCGCGACGTTGCAAGGTGCGACCCGTGTTCCGCAAAGCAAGCAGTCACGTCCTTCCACCCGACGGAGTACGCCAATGAACAAGCACCACACCCGCCCCCCGACCGGCCTGCTGTTCCTGGGCATGATTGCCGCCGCGCCGCTGGCGTTCGCGCAGAGCACCACGCCCACCGAGCAGCAGACCCCGACCCAGGCCCAGGCCCAGGCCCAGGCCGGCGCGGCACAGCAGTCGCAGGCCGGCGCCAGCGGCCAGCGCCAGAGCTGGGCCGACCTGGACACCGACGGCAACGGCAGCATCAGCCGCAGCGAGGCCCAGGCCCACTCCGCGCTGTCCAGCGTGTTCGCCACGGCCGACGCCGACGGCGATGGCGAACTGACCCCCGAGGAGTACCGCACCTTCATCCAGAACCAGCAGCAGGGCGGCGCGCCGCAGGAGTGACGCGGCATCCCCATGCACGACCGAAGCGGGCCCCGGCCCGCTTCCTTTTTCCCGGGGCCGTCCCCGCTGCTATCCTGCACGCCCGCCGTGATGGCGCCCGCGTTCCGGATACCCCCATGCACGACATCCGCCTGGTCGGCTTCGATGGCGACGACACCCTGTGGCGCAGCGAGGACTACTACCGCGCCGCGGAGAAGCGCTACGAGGAAATCATCGGCCGCTACATCGACCTGCACGACGCCGGCACCCTGCGCCACCTGCTGGAGGTGGAGCGCCGCAACCTCAAGGTGTTCGGCTACGGCGTCAAGGGCATGACCCTGTCGATGATCGAGGCGGCGATCGAACTGACCGAAGCGCGCATCAGCGCCCGCGACCTGCAGCAGGTGGTCGACATCGGCCGCGACACCCTGGCCCATCCGGTGGAGCTGCTGGACGGCATCCGCGACGCGGTGGAGGCGGTGGCCGCGCGCTGGCAGGTGGTACTGGTGACCAAGGGCGACCTGTTCCACCAGGAGGACAAGATCGCCCGTTCCGGCCTGGCCGACCTGTTCCCGCGCATCGAGATCGTGTCCGAGAAGGACCCGCCGACCTATGCGCGGGTGCTGGCCGAGTTCGGCATCGCGCCGGAGCAGTTCGTGATGGTTGGCAACTCGTTGCGCTCGGACATCGAGCCGGTGGTGCGGCTGGGCGGCTGGGGCGTGCACATCCCCTACGCGCTCACCTGGGCCCACGAGGCCGACCATGGCCTGGCCGAGGCGCATCCGCGGGTGCGCACCGTGGCCAGCGCGGCGGAGCTGCCGGAAGCCATCACCCGGATCGCCGCCGGCACCGCCGCCTGATCCCGCACACGGCCCGCCGGCGGGAGCTGCGCGCGCCGCGCCCGCGGCCGCGGCACAATGCCGCCATGGCCCGCTTCCGCTTCCCGCACGCGACGTACCGCCGGATCCTGTTCGTAACCCTGTGCCTGGCCGCCTGCGGTGCGGGCATCCCGCTGCCGCTGGCGGCGCAGGCCCGCGCCACGGCCACCGCAACGCCGGAGCCCGGACCCGGTTACGACACGGGCGATGCCTGGATCGACGGCCGCCTGGCCGACATCGACCGCTACGCCCGCGCCTATCCGGAGAGCTTCGCCGCCGAGGTCGAGCGCTATGCCGGCGCCTCGCGCGCCTATGTGCGCGGACTGCTGGCGCAGCCGGGCTGGAATCCCGGCGACGCCTGGTATGCCTGCTTCCTGGCGCGCGCGCTGGACACCGACTGCCGCAGCGTGGTGCGCGCCCGCGCGCGCCTGGGCCGCGCCGGCAGCTGGGCCCAGGCGACCTCCGCGCTGCGCGGCGAGGACAAGCCGGATCCATATCCCGCGCTGCGCCTGGCCCTGGCCGACAGCTACCGCCGCTGGGATCGCTCCCTGCAACCGGACGCCGCCCTGCGCCGCGCCCTGCAGCAACGCCAGCGGGCGGCCGGCGAAGGGCGCTAGCCGGCGGTGCGTTGGCGGACTGGCGCCTAGCGGCTGTCCGGCTGCCCGGGCTTGCGTGCCGACAGCCTGCGCATCAGCGGATCGCGCTCGCCGTTGAGCGCGAAACGCCCGAACATCCAGGTGCCGCAGGCGGCGCCGGCCAGCACCGCGTATTCCAGTGCCGAGGCCTGTGCATCGCCCTGCACCAGCTGGATGAGCCGGGAGACCAGGACCACGACGCCGGCGAGGGACAGCATCGCGGCGAGGATGCGGATCACGACGCTTTTCATTGGCGGTCCCTCCTGGGGCCTGACGGGGCAATGCGACGGCCGGGAGCCACACCGCCGCGCATGCCGGCAACGGCGTACACCAGGTCGAAGGCCAGCTCGGCCAGCAGTATGCCCGGAAGCGCATAACCGCCGAACAGCAGGACCGCGCCGGCAAAGCCAAGCCACAGTACCAGCCGGATGCGGCGGGCATCCTTGCGGAAGACGGCAGGCAGGCGCCCGGCCAGATCGAGCAAGCCCAGGCCTGCGAACAGGACGCATAGGAAGACGTTGTCGAACCCGTCCATGGCGGTGGCCAGGGCGAGACGGGCTGCGGGGGAGTGCAGCGCGAGCGCCAGCACCAAGGCGGCCGAGGAAACGACGAGGAGTTCCGCAATGCTCCTGCGGGTACCTGGGGCTGGTTGGCCGTGTGCAGTCATCGGTCTCGATGCCCCGCGCGCTTGCGCGCGGGGCCAGTGGCTCAGTTCAGCAGCCAATCCAATCCGGCCTGGATCTCATCGTCATAGGTCCGGTAGATGGCAGAGCCTATCGCCCAGCCGAGTGCGGCCGAGCCGGCCACCGCCCGTGCCGGCAGGCTTACCTGCCAGATGGTGCCGAGCACGGAAGCACCGCCATTCACGTCATGGAGCTCACGACAGGTCAGTTCGCGCATTTGCGTGTCCTCACTTGGTGATGTACTCGACGTACTTGAAGCCGGCGCGGGCGAACGTCACCCCGAGCATGGCGCTGCCAACCGGACCGCCCGCAGCGCCAAGGAGGGCGCCAACCATTCCCGCGGCACCCGCCATGATCAGGCCGGCGGCAAGTTCGCCGCCGGTGTCGATAACGCCGGCGGACGCAACCGCAACTTCGTTAGTGCTCAGTTCGCGCATATCAACCTTCCTTAGTGGACGCAGTGCCCCTGCGTTTGGGGCCAGATCACCCTGGCGGATGCATGAAGGCCCACACCTCGCGCGGGAGCGGGGATTCCGCGTCCGGTTCCCGTCCCGGGAGCTCGCCACGCAGTTGCGCGCCATCTCCCGCATTGCCCCCGGTAGAGAGCGACGACGATCGTGCGGCTGCCGGGATTGCATGGCGAGGTTTGCATTTGCGGTGAGGCGATTCAATGCCAAAACCACTTGCATCACGCGCGTTGATGTCAGGCCAGGTTGCGCAGGGTGTTCGCGCAAGTCCAACTGACTGGTCGACGCGTCGCATGACTGGGGCTGTGAGGCTGCGCGTGTCGCGTGAGGGACGCGGTCGTCCATTCGGCCACGACCTGCTGGCCGGGTCGGCCGTGGCCATGCAGCGGAGGCCGCCGCTCATTTCCTTTGGAGCAATCGTCATCAGTTCCGGGGTGTTGGCCTCTGGATTGCGCCGGCGGGCGCTGCCTACAGTCCATGAGCCGCCAGCGCAGCGCATCGACGGATGCAAGCCGGCGGAACCTTCCTCCGCCACGGGAACCGACATGAGGCATGCATACCGCTCCATCCTCCGCCACGGACTGGCCCTGCTGCTGGCGCTGTGCGCCGCGCATGCGCTGGCCGGCACGGTCGCGCCCGCCGAGGGCCTGTGGCGCGGCGAGTTCACCGTCAACGGCGAGGCGCTGCCGTTCAACTTCGAGTTGGCCGGGCTGGAAGGCGCGCAACCGCGCCTGGTGCTGCTCAACGGCAGCCGCCGCGACGAGTTCGAGGTCGAGAAGCTGGCCGGTGGCGGCATCCGCGCGGTGATGAACACCTACGACGCCGCGCTCGAGGCCACGGTGGAGGAGGGTTCCGGCGGCAAGCGCCTGGTCGGGCACTACCGCGACCTGGTCCCGAAGCGCAACGGCGCCAACGACCTGCCGTTCACCGCCGAGCATGGCCAGGCCTGGCGCTTCGTGCCGCCGGAGCGGGATGCCGGCAGCGCCGCCAACCTCGACGGCAAGTGGGCCATCCTCAACCGCGACCGCAGCGCCGGGCCCAACCAGGTCGCGCTGCTGCGGCAGGAAGGCACGCGCCTGGCCGGGGTGTTCATGACCGTCGTGGGCGATACCCGCGAGCTGGAAGGCGTGGTCCAGGGCGACCGCTTCTGGCTGTCGCACTTCAGCGGGCCCAGC
This sequence comes from Pseudoxanthomonas sp. SGT-18, assembly GCF_003931645.1. Taxonomy (NCBI): domain Bacteria; kingdom Pseudomonadati; phylum Pseudomonadota; class Gammaproteobacteria; order Lysobacterales; family Lysobacteraceae; genus Pseudoxanthomonas; species Pseudoxanthomonas sp. SGT-18. The sequence goes on from NZ_RRYJ01000008.1 coordinate 67,275, forward strand.
CCGGTGCTGGTCCGCGGCACCATCGAGGACGGCCAGATCCAGGGCGCGATCAGCTTCGGCATCTACAACGTGGCCAGGTTCGAGGGCCACCGCAGCGACGAGGTGGAACTGCCCGATCCTTACCGCCTCACCTACCTCAAGGATGGCCGCCGCAGCATCGACTTCAGCTTCCCCGACCTGGAGGGGCGGCCGGTGTCGCTGCGGGATGACAAGTACCGCGGCAAGGTGGTGATCGTCGAGGTGATCGGCACCTGGTGCCCCAACTGCACCGACCAGACCCGGTTCCTCGCGCCCTGGTTCCGCGAGAACCGGCAGCGCGGGGTGGAGGCCATCGCCGTGGCCTTCGAGCAGGAGGACAGCTTCGAGTACTTCCAGCAGCGCCTGCGCAAGTTCCGCCACTTTTTCGACATCCACTACGACATCGTCCACGGCGGCGTGGCCGACAAGAAGCTGGCCACCGAGAAGCTGCAGGGCCTGAACTACATGGCCGCGTTCCCGACCACCATCGTGATCGACCGCCGCGGCGAGGTGCGCGAGATCTATACCGGCTTCACCGGCCCGGTCACCGGCGGCTACTACGAGGAGTACGTGGCCCGCTTCAACGCGTTGATGGACGAGCTGCTGGCCGAGCCGGATCCCTACGCGGCCACCGCGGGGCAGTGATGAGCCGCTGCCCGCCGCCGCTCTGCCGCCCCGCGCGATGTAGCCGCGCCGCGCGCGCGGCCTGACCCGGCGCCACCCCGGTCCCGCCAGGGCTGCCGTTCGCGGCGGCCATGGCCCCGCGTTGCCTGATGAAACCCCACAGGAATGTCCATGTCCGCATTGCATCCGCGCTCCACGCTCCCGCTTCCCCGTCCCATCGCCGCCCTGGCCCTGGCGCTGGCGCTTGCCGCCTGCGGCGGCCGCGATGCCGCCGCCGGGTCCGTGGCCGGTACTGCCGCCGCTCCCGCGCCGGAGCCCGCCGCCGACCCGGCCGCCGTCCATCAGGAGATCCTGGTGCTGGACGGGCACGCCGACGTGCTGCTGCCCGACACGCCGAAGCGCTACTGGCTGCCGGACGGCGGCAAGCGCACCAGTTTCGAGCGGGTGCGCCAGGGCGGGGTGGACGCGATCGTGTTCTCGATCGCGGTCGGCCCGGGCCCGGAGGACGCGCAGGGCCTGGCCAAGGCCCGCCAGGACGCCGAGGCCAAGCTGGCGGCGGTGCAGGAATGGATCGCCGGCAGCGGCGGCCAGGCGGAACTGGCGCGCAGCGCCGACGACGTCGAGCGCCTGCACCGCGAGGGCAAGGTGGCGGTGCTGCTCGGCTTCCAGAACGCACGCATCCTCGGCACCGACCTGGCCGCGTTCGACCGCTTCCACCAGGCCGGCGTGCGCGTGGCCGGCCTGGCCCACGCCGGGCACAACGCGTTCGCCGATTCCTCGCGGCCGCAGGACGGCGTGGCCGAGCGCCACGGCGGGCTCAGCGAGCTGGGCCGCCAGGCGGTGGCGCGCTTCAACGACCTGGGCGTGCTGATCGACGTATCCCAGCTGACCCCGGCGGCGCTGAAGCAGACCGTGGAGCTGAGCCGGGTGCCGGTAGTGGCCACCCATTCCAACGCCCGCGCCCTGGTCGACAACAGCCGCAACCTCAGCGACGGGGAACTGGACCTGATCAAGGCCAAGGGCGGCGTGGTCCTGGTGACCCCGTTCAAGCCCTACCTGCGCGCGCCGGACGACGCCTGGCGCGCGAAGATCGCCCGCCTGCGCGCGGAGTTCGGCCTGCCGGAGCAGTTCGCGGTGGCCAACGAGGGCAGCGACGCGCAGGATGCGCCGACCCGCGAGCGCTTCCACGACGCGCTCAAGCAGAACGAGCAGCCGGCCACGCTGTCCGACCTGGTCGACCACATCGACTACATCGCCAGGCGCATCGGCGTGGAGCACGTGGGCATCGGCACCGACTTCGACCACGGCGCCGGCGTCACCGGCTTCGACAGCGAGGCCGACGCGGCCAACGTCACCGCCGAGCTGCTGCCCCGCGGCTACACGCGCGAGCAGGTCGCCGCGATCTGGGGCGGCAACTTCCTGCGGGTGGTGCGTGCCGCCGAAGCCGGCCGCCGCCAGGGCTGATCCCCTTCCCGGGCGGCCGCCGCGGCCCGCGCGGCGCCGCCCCCTGCCGAGGAATTCCCCCGCATGAGCAATTCCCCGCGGGCCAGCGTGCTGGCCCTTTCCATCAGCCTGCTCCTCGCCATCCCCGACCTGCACGCGGCCGGGGGCGGCGAGCCGGAGCCCGGCGGCAGCGGCGCCGCCACCACCCTGGACCGGGTGACCGTCACCGGCGCCCGTGCCGCCGGCCGCACCATCGGCAACAGCCCCGCGCCGATCGACGTGATCAGCGCGCAGGAACTGGAAAGCATCACCCGCACCGACCTGTTCGAGGCGCTCAACGCCACCCTGCCGGCCTGGAACACGCCGGTGCCCGCCAACGCCTCCGACCTGGGCAGCATGGTCCGCGTCGGCCAGCTGCGCGGCCTCAGCCCCAACCACACCCTGGTGCTGGTCAACGGCAAGCGCTGGCACACCACCGCCCTGTTCGGCGCCGGCGGCCTGACCGGGCAGGCGCCGGTGGACCTGGCCACCTTCCCCACCGGCGCGATCCAGCGGATCGAGGTCCTGCGCGACGGTGCCTCGGCGCTGTACGGCTCGGACGCCATCGCCGGCGTGGTCAACATCATCACCAGCCGCCAGGCCGAGGGCGGCGAGGTGGCCTACCGCTACGGGGTCAACGACGGCGGCGAGGGCGGGCTGCACACCCTCACCGCCAGGGCCGGGTTCGGCCTGGGCCGGGAGGGCTACATCAACTTCGCCCTCCAGTACGACGACCAGGACCCGACCATCACCAGCAGCCCGGTGCCGCTGGACTATCCGCTGTTCTTCCTGCGCGACGCCGACGGCAACCCGGTCGTGCCCGGCGGCTCGGTGTGGCGGCCGCAGATCCCCGCAGGCGCCAGCCTCGACCCGCGCGAGTACGAGGTCGACCGCGGCAAGTGGCGCTGGCCGATCAATGGTCGCCGCAAGTCCCGGCTGCGCGGCTTCACCGCCAGTGCCGGCACCCCGCTGGGCGAGTCGCTGGAACTGTTCGCCTTCCTCAACCATGCCGGCCGCCAGGCCTGGGCACCGCAGTTCTACCGGCCGGTGTGGCGCGACGAGGTGGTGCGCGCGATCCATCCGGACGGCTTCCAGCCGAAGGAGGAGATCAGGGAGCAGAGCGTGGGTGCCACCCTCGGCCTGCGCGGCACGCTGGCCGCGGACTGGGAATGGGAAGCCAGCGTCACCAACGGCCACGACGCGATCCGCGCCTACATCCACGACTCGATCAACCCGACCTTCGGCCTGGACAGCCAGACCAGCTTCTACCTGGGCAAGGTGCGCTACGAGGCCACCACCTGGAACCTGGACCTGCGCCGCGGCTTCGAGGTGGGCCTGGCCGGGCCGCTGGAACTGTCGCTGGGCGCCGAGGCGCGCCGGGAGTCCTACCGCAAGTGGGCCGGCGACCCGCAGTCCTACACCCATGGCGGCGCGGTGATCCTGGACGGCCCCAACGCCGGCAAGCCCTTCAGCCGCGCGGTGGGCTACTCGCAGGCGCTGGCCGGGTTCAGCCCGGAAGACGCGGTGCAGGTCGAGCGCGACAACTGGGCGGTGTACGCCGGCCTGTCGCTCAACCCGGTGCGGCGCTGGACCGTGGACCTGGCCGCGCGCCACGAGGACTACGAGGACTTCGGCACCGCCTCCACCTGGCGCGTTTCCTCGCGCGTGGAGCTGGGCCGGCGCTGGGCCGTGCGCGGCACCGCCAGCACCGGGTTCCAGGCGCCGGCGCTGGCCGCACAGGCGCACAAGTTCACCCAGAACTCGCCGGCCGGCGTGACCTACACCCTGCAGGTCGGTTCGCCGCAGGCGCAGGCCCTGGGCGCGCGCCCGCTGCGGCCGGAGGAATCGGAGAACTACAGCCTGGGCATCGTGTTCCAGCCCCGGGACGGCGCCACCGCGGCGGTGGACGTCTACCGCATCGACGTGGACAACCGCATCGCCACCTCCACCTCGATCTCCGGCGACAGCTACCCGGGCGCGCTGCCGTTGCTGCAGTCGCTCGGCTACGGCCCGGCCGACGCGGTGTTCTACCTGCTCAACGCCGCGCATACCCGCAACGAGGGCGTGGAAGCCACGTTCGAGGCCGCCAGCGACTTCGGCCGCTTCGGCAGCGTGCGCTGGACCGCGGCGGGCAACTGGACCCGCGGCGAGCTGCGCGGCGTGGCGCCCACCCCGGACGTGCTGGCCGACTACGGCGTGCCGGTGTTCAGCCGCAGCAACGCCAACCTCCTGCTGCTGCTGTCGCCGAAGAGCAAGCAGGTGCTCAGCGCCGACTGGCGCCTGGGACGCTGGAGCGCGCTGCTGCGCCTGACCCGCTACGGCTCGCTGGAGCGCTACGGCGTCCCGGTCGGGCGCCCGGCCTCGGAGGAGGTGGCGTACACCATCGACCCGATCTGGCTGACCGACCTGGACCTGGGCTTCCAGGCCAGCGAACGCCTGCGCCTGTCGCTGACCGCCAACAACCTGTTCAACCGCCTGCCGGAAAAACTGCCGCAGGCCCTGGTCCAGCCGGGCCAGTACTACGCGTACCCGGTCAACGGCCCGGTGTCCGGCGACGGCGGGTTCTATTCGGCCAGCGTGGAGTACCGCTGGTAGCGGCGGGTGCGCGGCGCCCCGCACCCGGCCGGCGGTTCCGTGGGGCGGCCGGGTGCGGCGGCGACCCGCCGTTCAGCCGGGCGGTTAGAACTGCCGCGGGCGATCGGGGACAATTCCCGCTCCCCACCGGTCCCCGCCATGCCTGCCGTTCCCGCTTCCTACGCCGCTTCCGTCCGCCTCTCCGTCGCCCCGATGATGGACTGGACCGACCGCTAGACCCAATGAGGGCTCCGGCCGATCTGGTACTCCAATGGTGCACCCCGGCCCTCCCTTGGCGTTGCTCCCCCGTTACCTACGGGTTATGGACAGCCGTTAAGGTTGCTTATAATGTGCGGTTAATTTAGTCGGGGTCTGGGGGACAGGCTGGAATGGAGCGCCTGAGAGCGGAGTCCATCGTTGATGGGTTCTTAAACAACTGCAACATGGATTTGGGCCGAGCGCTGGCCGCGGATGTGCTCTCTATTGTCGGTCCCATGGCCCCGCCTTGGGACGACGTCGTGCGGCTCGCGATCGAGGAGCTGGCCGAGGCGCGGGACGATGATCCTGCCGCCGGCGCTGAGAAGCTGGCTGTCGTCCTCGAAACGACTGGCGGCTACATCGAGACGGTTGAGCGCATGGTTCGTGCGATGCGCCAGCACTACCAGGAAGTGATCTTCATCATTCCGAACTTCGCCTATAGCGCGGGTACGGTTCTCGCGCTATCCGGCGATGACATCTACATGGACTACCACTCGGTGCTGGGGCCGATCGACCCCCAGTACGGGGCTTCGAACGGCGAGTATGTGCCCGGAATGGGCTACCTGGCCAAGTACAAGGAGCTGGTGCAGACCATCAATGCAGCGCCTGATGCTGGCCACGTTCGGGCGGAGATCTCGTATCTCATTGAGAAGTTCGATCCGGCCAAGCTCTTTCACATCGAACAAGCGATCGAGCATTCAAAGTCGCTTCTGCGGGAGTGGCTGCCCCGCTACAAGTTCAAGAATTGGCATGCCAGGTCGACTTCCGGCGCGGCTGTCTCTGACGCCGACAAGCAGACCAGGGCCAACGAGATTGCCGAGGTCCTGGGTGACGCCCAGCGCTGGCATTCGCACGGTCGCGGCATCACGTGTGATGACCTTGGAAGTGAAGAGATCAAGCTAAAAATTAACAATTACGGAACGGACGCCGAACTCAAAAGGTCCATCCGCAACTATCACAACCTTTTGGTTGACTATATGGGCAAGCGAAGTTGGCCCGCAGCCATCCACACGAAGTTGGGCCTGCGGTCCTCATGATCAGGGTGACAATATGAATAGGTTGAACCAGCACGAAGAAACGCTCAGCAACATCCGTCGTATGGCTGATGGGCTAGGGGATCTTGGTCGTGAGCTGGAAGTGTCGGCCGAGGTTCGCAGCGTCGCTCGCGAGCTCAATCGGCAGGATCAAGCAGGAACCTATCGGCTGCCCTATACCAGCCGCCCTGACTTCATCGGTGATCGCTGGAACATGTAAGGCGACCCGGCGCAGCAGTAAGAAAGGGGCCTTCGGGCCCCTTTCTTGTTCCTCAGTTGTCGCGACGACCGCTCCATTGAGCCGCCATGGAGACCTAGCGTCGAAGCGTCTGCTCTGCGCGGCGCTGCCGCTAGGCTATCCCGCCGCTTCCCGTGCGCGTTGGCCATCCCACCACGCAGCGACGTCACGCGTGTCGTAAACGTCACCAGTTCGCGGAGGAAGAAGGCCCGCACTGTGCTTGTTCGCCATGGTCTTCATGGCCGCGTGCGGAAAGAACGCCTCGCGCAGCTGCTCGATCGTCATCGTGGGGCCGTACTTGCCGAAGAGCAGCCAGAAGGTGGAGTAGTCGTGGGCGGCGCTCATGCTGCCTTCCTGAACTTGTTGCGGAGCCATGCGGTCGCGCGGGCGATCGCGTCGTCGTCGATACAGGCGCGGAGCTTCCAGTGGTTCACCACCTGTTCGAGTTCGGCCATCAGGCGGATCTCCGGGATCAGGTCGTCCGTGTCGCCCGATTGCGTGGCGCGCGAGGAATCGTTGGGAGGCGGGGCGGCCGCCTGGGGGCCATCCTGCTGCTGTCCCGGCTCCTTCACGTCCGCCGGCTCGACGGGCGATGCGTGGGGCGGTGACGCGCTCACCGTCGAGCACATACTTACCTTCGCCTTGGCGCCGAGCCGGTAGCGGACCCAGCGGGTATGCCCCATGGCTTCGATCATCCCCGTGTCGCGCAGCTGCCGGATGGCCTCCTTCCAGTTTTCGGGGCGGCGCGGGTTGATCGCCTCGCGCAGCACTCCGGAGGGCGTCCAGCCGGTCCGCGAGGCCAAGGCCTTGAGGATCTGATTGCCGACCATGGTGGCGGTCTCCTTGGGCGGCTCCTGCTTGGCCGCCACTGGGCCAAGGGCCGGCGCAGGGGGCGTGCCCAGCGGCATCCCGGTGAGAGGAGGGCGAGGGACGCTCATGCCTGGGTCGCCTTCTTCTTGGCCGTCTTCTTCGCGCCCTTGGCGCCCGCCTTCCTGATCGGCGCGATCTTCTTCTTCGCGGCGGCCTTCGTGGCCTTCTTCGGCGCCTTGTCCTTCACCGGCTTGGCGGGCTTCGCAGGCTTCTCTGCCTTGGCGGCGTCGGCCGTGGCCTTCTTGCCGTAGTCCGGGCCGCGCAGCGGCTTGGGCAGCCAGCCGGTGCCGGCCAGCAGCTTGGCGGCGGTGGCCACGCGGTCGGCCTTCTTGAGGCCCCTCAGCTGCGCGGCAGCCTCCTTCCCGCGCGCCTCGGTCACGGCCTCGGCGACCAGGTCGGCATGGATGCGGCCGAGGAAGTCGTCGGTGGTCGGATTCCAGTGGTCGGCCATGTTGTAGCAGGTGACGGCGTGGATCGCCGCCACGCCCTCATGCCCAGTCTCGCTGCCGGTGGTGCCGTTGAAGTGGGCGACCACGAGGGCAGCCTGCAGTTCAAGACGCCACGCATCGGTCTGCTGCAGCAGGAACTGCAGCGTGCCCTTCTTCGGCACCTGGTCAATGATCTGCAGGCGTGCGGCGATCGCAGCGCGCAGCGCCTCGTGGATCTCGGCGCTGCCGTCCTGCAGGTGGTTGACTCCCGCAAGGCTGAGCGAGAGGCCGTTGTTGCCGAAGCGGTCCAGGCAGTGCGAGTTCAGCATCTGCTCCAGCAGCACGCAGTGGGCAAGCGTGGGGTCTTTGGCAAGCTGCGCCGCTGCGGCCGCGCTGCGGTGCACGGAGAGGGTGCGGCGCACGGCCTCGGACAGATCGGGCTTGCGGGTCCGTGCATCGGCGGCGCTGGGCGCCTGCAGGTCGCCCTTGATCTTGCCGGACTTCGCTACGCTCTGGCCCGGCCGCAGCCGGCCGTCGCAGATCTCCAGCGTCCCGCCATGACCCACGGTGAGCAGGACGCCGGCGACGGCCTTGATGGAGGCCGGCCACACGGCCCTGGCGCTATCCTCGATCTCGTCGCGCTCGATCGTGAGGTTGTCGTACTCGGCGTCGAGGTCTTCGCGCTCGCCAGCGGACAACGTGCTGTCGTCGATGGCATCGATCTCGCGGAGTCGCGCGTCGATCGCCTCGATGCGTTCCGCGTGCGCCGGGTCGGAGTACTCCCGGTCATCCGGCTGCGGAAGCTGCGGGTATTGGGCCTTGACGTCGTATGAGAGGTCGAGCACGGGTTCCGCCCACGACCAGCCAGCGGCCCTCAGCTTCTCGGCTTCCGCCTCCAGCTTGTCCATCGCCAGCTTGTCCACCAGCGCCGGGTCGGCGAGCCATGCCTGCGTGCTGAAGAGGTCCTGGACCACTTCACCGCCTGCCGCGCGGTACGCCTCGATGCCAACGAAGCGTGCGAGCCGCGAGTTGCTGGGCACCTTCTCGCGCATGATGAACTCGCGCAGGCTGCGGGCGTCGCGGTCCCAGGAATCGCGGGCGGAGTACCACGCCTGGCGCTGCAGCTCGTGGTTGTCGGTCGTCGCCAGCGCCTGCAGCTGTTCCAGGTTCATCTCGTCGTCGCGGTACATCTGCAGGAACTCGGGGCGCACCCGGGCCAGGCGCAGGCGCTGGCGGACGAAGATCTCGGTGACGCCGAAGCGCGCGGCCACCTCGGTGATGGAGCGGCCCGCGTCGACGAGCGCCTTGAATGCTTCGAACTGGTCGGCCGGGTGCATGGCCTCGCGGATGGTGTTCTCGGCAAGGCTGGCTTCGCCGGCGACGTCGGCCGGCACCACCTGGCAGGGCACGGCCGCAAGGGCTTCCGGCAGCCGGCCTTCCTGGTCGAGCAGCTGCAGGGCGCGGAGGCGGCGACCGCCGGCCTCGACCTCGTACAGGCCGTCGTTGGCCGCGGTCACGACGAGGTTCTGGAGCAGGCCCTCGGCCGCGATGCTGGCGGCGAGTTCGTCGATCGCCTGGCCACCGGTCTTGCGGGCGTTGCGGGGTGAGATGCGCAGCTGCGCCAGCGGGATGTGCTGGATGTTGGCCATGGGTGGGCTACTCCGTGTCGGTCTGGTTGACGGGGGAGAAAACCCCGGCTTCGGCGGCAGCCTCGGCGTAGGGCATCACGCGCAGGCCGGCGAGCTCGGCGCGTCCGCGCAGGTCGACGCTGGTGAGCAGCAGGGTGTCGGTGGCGATGCCGGGCGGCAGGTCGAACGGATCCTGATCGTCGAGGATGCGGGCCAGGCCGAAGTGGCGGGCGATGGCCACGGCGTTGAGGGTTTTGCCGCAGCCGGTGGGGCCGTGGACGATGATGGACTCGTGCATGGTGGCTGGTTCCTGGGCGGCCGGGGTGCCGGCGGCGTTGTAGAGGCGGATCCGCATGAGCAGGTCCGCGGGGCAGTGGTGGTCTGGCAGGTCGTGCAGTGCGCGCTCGGCCTCACGCAGGAGGGCGTCGGCGCGCCGGAGGCGGCGTTGCAGCTGGCAATCTGGCCGGGGTGGCCGGGCCGTCATGCGTGGGCGGCGCTCCGTCGTCGGCGCGCGGCGGCGCGCTGGCGGTCGGCTTCGGTGAAACGAACCTGGGCCTCGCGGTAGCCGGGCTGCGGCGCAGCCTCGGCGCCGAAGGCCGGTAGCACCTCGATGCGCTTGCCGCGCTTGCGCTGGAACGCCTCGATGTCGGCGGCCAGGCGCTGCCGCTCGGCCTCCTTGGCGGCGATGCAGGTGGCGTGGATGGAAACGGTGGTGGGTCGGTCAGCCATGGCTTTGTTCCGCATTCGATGCGGCCTTAATGAAAGTGATCCAGTGAGTGTTCCCGCGCCGGCCAGACGGGTGACCGAACAAGGGCTTTTCTGGCGTCAGGGCCAGCACCTCGCGCGTGGCCACCTGCACCTCCGACCACTTGAAGATCAGCACGCCGTGGGGCCGCAGGACCCGGAAGCACTCGGCGAAACCTGCGCGCAAGTCATCACGCCAGTCGGCGCCGAGCTTCCCGTACTTCGCCGCCAGCCAGGACCGAGGGCCTGCATGCACCAGATGCGGCGGATCGAATACGACCAGCGGGAACGTCGCATCGGCGAACGGGAGCCGGCGGAAATCCATGCGGACCTGCGGGTTGATTTCCAAGGCCCGCACGCCCGACGCATTGCCTCGCGAGCGGTCGGTTACCACAAGCGCCTCGTGCCGGCGGTCGCCGAACAGGCAACGCTGGTCCTGCGGGTTGAACCACATCATCCGGCCGCCGCAGCATGGGTCGAGGACCAGGGCCTCAGTCATTGGGCTGCTCCAGCTCGTTGCAGTACTGCGCCTTGCTGTCCTCGCGGCAGCGGACGAGCGTCAGGCAGTACTCGTCGGACACGCGGGTGTTGCCGGCCTGCAGCGCGAACTCGCCGTTGCGCCAGGCGGCGTCAAGGGTGATGTCGTGCAGCTCCATCAGCCGGTAGATGCGCGCGCCGATGTCGCCGCTGAAATCCGGCGTGACGGTGCGGCGGGTGCGGTGCGACTCGATCAGCACCTCGTAGCCGTCGGCGGTCTGCACGTACACCTGGCCGCGCTTGCCCTTCCACACGACCCACAGCGTGGCGCCGCGCTTCAACAGCAGGGCGTCCAGGTCGTTGAGGAAGTCGCGGGCGAAGAGCGCCGCGGCAGCGCGCTCGATCAGCGCGTGCTTGCCACTCGGGCGCGGCGGGCGGCCGTTCGCGCGCCGGGCGTAGTGGCGCGCGCGGGCCGCGGCGAGCTGGGCCTGCAGGCTCATGCGATCGCCCTCCCGTGCACGTGGTACAGCAGGTCCAGAAGCTCGCGGGGCGCGTTCTGCATGCGGCGCAGCGCGGCCTCGGCCTGGTCCACGATGCCGCGCAGGCGGCTATCGTCGCCATCGCCGGTGCCCAGGCCGCTGGGCAGCACGCCGCGGGCGGCCGCCAGCTCGGCCACCTCGCCTGCGGACAGCTCGCTGACGATCTCGTCGATGTTGACGTCGACGTAGGTGTCGACGGGGATGCTGATGCGGCGGCGCACGCTCATGCCACACCCGCCTTCGCCTTCTCCGCGGCGATCAGCTGCTCCGCCTCGGCGATGCCGCGGGCGTTGAGCGCGACGGTGGTCGGGAATGCCGGGTCGTCCAGCGTCACCAGGCCGGCTTTGTCGAGGCGGTTGACGGTGCGGCGGGTGAACGCCTGGTACTGCACCGGGCCGCTCGTGCGGATGGTGCCGCTGATGGCGATGTAGCCGCCGGGGCCGCGCTTGAGGGTGCGGGTGGGCGTTCCGTACGCGGCCAGCAGGGCGGCGCGCATCATGGGTTGGAGGTGCATGCGGGTTGCTCCAGTCAGGCCGCCAGCGCCGCGGCAGCGAACTGCTCGCGGGCACGGCGGAGTTGGGACAGGGGGATGCGGTAGGCGCCGCTCGGGTCGGTCCAGCGGGATTCGGCGATGGCACGGCTGGGGTGCGGCACGGTGGCCACCTGGCAGCGGCAGCACTCGATGTGCCACGTGGGCACCACCGGCGCGCCGAGGTGGTGGCGCAAGGGCGCGCCTTGCGTGCGCACCAGGTGCGGGTGGTGGCCGGCCTCAGCGCAGCTGGGGATGGACGGCGGTAGCGGCTGGGCGACCTGGTACATCAGGCCACCTCCGGTCGGTAGATGGCCGACTCGCTGACCAGGTCGGCGTTGCCGCGCAGGATGCCGTCGTTGGCCGCCGCGGACTGGTGGACCAGCTCGGCCTCGTTCATGGCGCGGATCGCCACCACGCAGTCGCCCATCTCGTCGATGCAGGCCTGCTTGATGTCGTGCCACATGGCCGCCTCGATCGGCAGGCCGGCGAGGTCGGCGATCCGCTGCCGGCGCCAAGCCAGTTCGTGTGCTTTCTGCGCCGCGGCCGCCCGCTCGAGGGGCGTGGCTTCGAGCTCGCTCATCGGGTTGCCTCGGTGGTGATGCGCACGCCTTGCTGGTCGAGCCACAGCAGGGCCCGGCGGAGGTAGGTGCGGTGGTGGAAAGGGAAGGACTGGTCGCCCACCAGCAGCTGGTTGCCTCGGGTGCGCACGCCGGTGCGGCGGGCGGCGATGCCGATCTCCAGCGGGGCGCCTGCCTCCGGCTTCGGGTAGAGGCCGGCCCAGACGACGTGCCGCTGGGCCTGCAGGCACAGCACGGCGTCGCCGCGGCCGGTGGGGATATGGGTCAGGGCCAGGCTCACCAGCGGGCCCTCCGGCGCGGACGCGGGAGGTCGCGTGAGCCGCGGACCAGGGCGATGGCGGCCAGCACCAGCACCACGTAGCCGGCGGCCAGGCATGCGTGCAGGTAGCTCATGGCGCCTCCGGAGCGGCCGCCTGGCGAGCGCTGGCGACGTATTCGCTGGCGGCGCGGCGCACCGTGGCGTCCAGCGACTCGCCGCGCACGCGGGCGATGACCACCAGCGCGTCGTACAGATCGGTCGGCAGGCGGACGCGCACGCGCGTCTTGAGGCGGCGGGAGCGGGTGGATTCGGTCACGCCGCACCGCCCGCCCAGCCGCTGGCCGGGTAGTCACGCAGGGAGCTGTTCGCCAGCGCCACGGCAGCGCCGCTGGAGCGGCCGGCCTGCATTTCGGCCAGCAGGATCTGCAGCGCCTGGCGGCGCCGCTGGGGCGTGGCGCCCAGCTGGCGGGCGCGCTGGCGCACGGCGTCCAGGCCCGCGTGGAACCGGCGCACGTCCGAGGGGAGGTGGACGACGGTGCTCACCGGCGGTCCTCCACAGCGGCGTCGTTGGACCGCAGCCAGTCGCACACGCGGCTGGCGATGCCCACCGACAGGTTGACGGAGGCGTCGCCGAACAGCAGGCAGTCGTCCTCCATGCGCAGCACGGGAGCGCCGGGTCGACCCATGGCGACCACGGTGCGGTCAGCCGCGCGCAGGTAGGCAAAGGCGCCCCAGGGCGAAGTCGACACCATCAACTCCAGGCCATTGGGCATCTGGAATCGGGTGCTGGCGAACCGCCCGCCCTGGCGCGCCTCCTGGCTGAGCGCCGCGGCATCGGCCTCGCGAGCGGCGCTGTGGCGCTTCAGGCGCACAGCGCGGCGCTTCAGGCAGCGGTGGTTCTCGCCGCCGCTGTGTTGGCGCAGGGCCTCGGCGTGGGTGTGGTCGGCGCGGCTGCTGGCGTGCAGGCAGCGAGTGGCCGCATGCGGCAGGGGTTCGTGCTCGAGGGGCTGGTGGCCGCTGGTGTCGAACATGGCGCTCTCCTGGTGGAAGGAGGGCGCCGGCGGGTCACGCTGGCCTGGGGAGGGGCCGTCAACCGGTCAGGGGATGGACCGGCGGCGACCCGCCGGTCGCCCGCCAGCCGGGGGAGTGGCTGGCGGAGGAACCTTAAGCGGCCTTAAGCGAGGAAGTCAAGCGCCCTTAAGTTTGGACCCCGGAGGGCGGCTTGGATACGCTTTCCGCTGGTCGGGGCACGGGGGAGGACGCTATGCGGATGGCACTGGTGGCGGCGCTGGTATGCGCTCTAGCGGGTTGCGTAACGATGGAAGGGGGCGCCGCCTTCGACGCGGGGGCCGCCGCGCGCTTCGAGCCAGGTGTGGCCACGCGCGCGCAGGTGGAAGCTGCGCTGGGCCCGGCCGCCAGCATCACCCAGGCTGCAGATGGCTCCACGGTCCTGGCCTACTCGCACATCGTGAGCAAGGCGAACGGCTTCACGGGAAAGGCAGCTGCCCAGGGGCACAGCGCGGTGTTCGTGTTCGACCGCGCTGGCGTGCTCGTCAGGAAAAACATCAGTAGCCCTACCGCGACGACGCGGTAAGCCCGCTCAGCGGGCGGCAGGCATGTCGGGCGGGTCGCAGCCGTCCTGGACGCAGTTCTCCAGCATGACCATGCGGCTATGGAGTGCGTCGAGCTGCTCATCGCTCAGGCAGCGGATGCTGGCTGCCCCGAAGCGATCCAGTTGGTGCTGGAGGTCTTGGATCCACCCGTAGGTGCAGGCGATGCGGTTGATGTTGCGGACCTTGCGCGCGTAGTCGCTGTCCTCTACGGGGGGCAGCGGGTCGTTGGCCGCGTAGTGCTGATAGCGGCGCCATGCATCCACTTCCAGGTCACTCGGAGGCGCTTGCATGGCCACGGATTCCTGGATGATCTGGCGCAGCCGGGTGACCCGCGCCTGCAGGTCGACATCGTGCATTCAACTCCCCCTTGCGGCTAGGCCGCAGCTGACACGACGAAGCGCAGCACCTTCGCCTTCGGCAGTCCCTCCTGCAGGAGCTCCATCGCCAGCATCGCCAGTTCGGCCCGCTTGGAGGGTGGCAACGTGCGGCCGCGCTCGCGGAGTGCGTCGTCTGCCTCGGTTGCCAGCTGAATCGCCAGCGTGAGGGTCTCGCGTTTCAATTCCTGCGACCCGTACTCGGCGCCCGGCTCGTGAACCTTTGCCGCGTTTGGCGCTTCGCCAGTCAGGAGGTACTGGGGGTCGATCTCCAGCGCGTTGGCGATGTTGAACAACTGCATGGCCTTCACGTGGGCCAGCTGCACGTTGTCGTTGAGCCAATTGCTGATCGTGGCCTCGGTGGTCTTGGCCCGGCGGGCCAGTTCGGCCGCGTGCATCGACCGTTCGGCCATCCGGTGCGCCAAGCGCTGCCCGAGAGTCGTGGGGGCGGGGGTGGGGTGGGGCATAGCCATAAGGCAGCTTAAGTTTTGCGGCCTCACGCGGGCTTGACTCCGGCCTTAAGCGTTCTTAAGCTCCGGGGCCCATGACCCAGATCACGAAGCGCCAACTCCGGGAGGCCCTTGGTCCCAAGACCAGGGACGTGACCATTGCGTCGTTCTTCGGCATCACGCAGGCGGCGGTGTCCCAGTGGGGGGAGGACGACCCGATCCCCGAAATGCGGGCGCTGCAGGCCATCCAGAAGCGGCCGGACCTCTTCGGGCCGAATGCCCGAGCCGCCGCGAACGCGCCAGCCCACGGGGAGGACTCCCATGCCGCATAAGCCCATGTCACTGCACGCCCGTATCGGTGCTGGCCGCAGCCTTCACGTTCAGCAGGGCGATCGCCGCGTCATACACCTGCGGACTGCGGCATACGAAGAACACCAGGTCTTTGTCGTCGGCCGCCTGCAGCGCCTTGCGCACGCGCAGGGGTGCGGCGGCAACCGTGGCGATCTCGACCAGGCGCAGGGTGCCAAGGGATTCCTGATTGGCGTAGTCGGCGAGGGCGTAGAGCGTCGCCCGGCCCGTCTCTGTCAGCCGCGCGTCTCCGCGCTCCACCCGGCCGACACCGCAGGCCGTGAACAGGTGCCGATGGTCGAACACCGTATCGAGGATCAGGAAGACATGCCCGTCATCGTTGGGCGGCATGTGGACCATGAAGCTCTGGATCATTGGATTCCCCTTTCTGCGTTGGTGGTGTGCGAGGGCCCGGTGACTGCGCGGCACCTGGCTGCATCGACGAGCGTACCGCCGGGCTCGATCGCGCTGGAGGTGGTGTCCCATGCCGCATGACCGCCGCTCATTCCGCACTATGTCCGATCTGCAGGCCGACCTCGCGCAGTGCGAGGCCGACCTATTGGCTCTGCAGGCGGTTCGGGCGCGATGCCCGCTGCTTAAAGCGCGCCTTTCGGAACAGTCCAGCCTTGCAGCTCTTCGTGCAGGGCAAACCGCAGATCGTCGTGCGACATGTCGCGCAACTGCGAGGGGGTCCAGTGATGCTTCTGCATGAGGTAGTAGTGGATGGCCGGCAGCCCGTCCAGGTCCTTCCACTTGTGCTTCTTGGCGAGGCCGTCGCCAAAGATTTCCAGCGCGACGTTCAACGCGCCCTGGGCCTGGTGATACCTCTGGCGAATCTGGTTCATCTCGTTGCTCATGGCGGCCTCCGGTGCGGGTGGTGGTGTGGAAACCCCATCGTACCGGCAGCCCGCCACCCTGCGCATGGAGTGGCGGCATGACGCGCAGCTCACTCCGCACGGTCGTTCCCCTCGATTCGTCGCTGGGCAACAGCGAGGTCGCCGTCCTGCTGGAGGCGCCGCTTCTGGAAGGCGAGGAAGTCGAAGACCTGGTGCTGACCAGCGACCAGTGGGCCGCGCTTCTCGCCGCCCGCCGCCGCACCGGCCGGCCGCTGCACTTCGTGGAGGTCCCAGCCTGATGGATCTGCAGCGCACGTTCCCCAGTGGCGTCCTGGCGCTTTCGTATCAGCCCGCGGTGGCTGCATCAGTGCGACTGGTGCTGGCCAAGGCCCTCCTTCAGGAGGAACTCCCGCAGGCTGGTCGCGTCGGTCGCGGTCATGGTGAAGGCCAGCCAGCCGATGCCCTCGTTGCGGAGCCAGAACCGGAGGCCGCCGTTGGCTAGCTTCCGGATGGCGAACTTCGTCTCGTCCTGCACCAGGATGTCCCGCGGGTGCATTTCCGTCGGCGGGCTCAACGGCACCGCCGGCCCCGTCGCGGCGCGGGCCTGTGCCAGCTGCCCGATGATCTCTTCCAGCTCGGTGGCGGAGAACTCGCCCTCGAGGCTGATGCGCACTTTCCCCTGTTCCATGCCGGTCCCCGGTAGTGGTGGTGTGGTCGCACGCCCATCCTACCGGCAGGCCGGCGCCCAGCGGGCCGAAGAAGATGGCGGCGACCTCCTCGGTGCCGCGGCGCACGTCGACCCGGCGCAGGACGCCGAGGGCAGGGCGGGGTGTGGTCGTTTCCATGTGCCGAGCGTGCACGCCGTCCGCGCGCAGCACCACGTTCGCGGAGGTGCCCGGTGAACGTTGCCGACGCGGTTCGTGCCGTGGTGCGCGACTACCCCGGCGGGGCGGAGGCGCTCGCCGTGCGCCTGGGCATGCCGGGTGCGGTCCTGCGCAGCAAGATCAACACCCGGTGCACCACGCACCACCTGCGCCTCGACGAGGCGGTGGCCATCTCCGAGCTCACCGGCGATCCCCGGATCCTGCGCGCCTTCGCTGCAGAGACGGGGCGCATCGTGCTCGACGCACCTTGCGAGGCGGATGGGGAGCCTAGCGACATGGCGGTGCTGGAGCTCGTAGCCGCCGTGTGGGCGGGCCACGGCGAGTTGGGCGGCGTGATCCATCGTGCCCTGGCCGACGGCGTTCTCACCGCAGTCGAGTACGAGCTCATCAAGGAAGCCACGGCCAACGCGCAGACCCGGCTCGCTTCGCTGCTGCGGCGCCTGGCTGGGATGGTCGAGCCGGTGCAGCCCGGGGTGGAGGCTTGATCCGCCATGCCCAGGGACACGCGCTGGATGTATCCACGCCCGCGTCCCACCCCGGCCGCGCTACGGGCAATGGCTGCCATCGCCGAGGCGCTCGATTCGCCGCCGGCCAATCGGTCGTCGGAAGACATGCTCGCCGAGCTCGAGGCGCGGCGACTCCAGGACGAAGCGCGGCGCTCCGCGCAGGGTGTGTTCCGATTCGAGGGCACAGGCTGACCATGCAATTCGGGCAGGGGAATCCCCGCACCCCTGGGGTAGAGGGATGTGGGTCGACGGCGGCGGCAGGGGGCGTTTCAGTAACCCTGCGTCGTCGCGGGGCGTGGCCCCACCGGGCATGGGTCCTCCCTGGGCAGGGCGGCATGCGGGTAGCACGGCCGCAATCCCCGGGTAGTCAGTGGGCCGCGGGGTTACTGAAATGATGGCATCCAACTACGACGACGTCCTGCGTCAGCTGCTCGATGCCGGCCTGATCATCCCGCCGGGCGAGGGCCTGCGCGTCGGCACCCCGAAGCCTGTGCGCGTTCGCGTCCAGGACGGCGGCCGCGAGAAGCGCGGGTGGTACCTGCTGAAAGAGTGGAGCCCGAACGTCGACCGGCTGCTGATCGTCGGCAGCTACGGCATCTGGCGCGGCAACGACAACGGCGCGCAGAAGATCGCGCTGCCGAAGGACGACACCGGCCGCATCACGGACGAGCAGCGGGCGGCGATGAAGCGCGTTTGGCAAGAGGCGAACCGCCTTGCCGAGCAGCAGCGCCGCGCCGAGGCGGATGCCGCGGCGGCGCACGCGGCGCGCGTGTGGGATCGGCTGCAGCGCGACGGCGACTCGCCGTACCTTGCCGCCAAGGGCGTGGGCGCCTACGACGTGCGCTTCACGGAGCACGGCACCGCGGTCGTCCCGCTGACCGACACCGCCGGCAAGATCCACGGCCTGCAGTTCCTGCGCACGCCCGCCCAGGCGAAGCAGGGCAAGCGGCCGGTGAAGGAGTTCTGGCCGGCCGGCCTGGCCAAGAAGGGGCACTTCCACCTGTTGGGCCACCAGCCGCACTGGATCGTCCTGGTCGCGGAGGGCTACGCCACCGCGGCCAGCCTGCACGCGGCCACCGGCTACCCCGTGGCGTGTGCCTTCGACGCTGGCAACCTGGCGCCGGTGGCCGAGGCCCTGCGCAAGCGGTTCAAGCGCGCGAAGATCCTGATCTGCGCCGACGACGACACGCTGGGCAAGTGCAAGCGCCCGGAGTGCCGTGCGCGCATCGTCCTGCCGCTGCACCCGAAGGATTGCCCGGAGTGCGGCCACCCGCACGGCTACCGCAACAGCGGTGTCGAAGGCGCCAGTGCCGCGGCGATCGCCGTTGGCGGCGAGTGGATCCTGCCGCGGTTCTCCGCGGAGGACGACCGCCAGGCGCGGTGGCTCGAGGACGGCCGCAAGCTCACCGACTTCAACGACCTCCACGCCGTGGAGGGCCTGGCCGCCGTGGGCGCCCAGGTCACCGCCCGCCTCTCGGAGCTCCATTGGGCGGCACCGGCCCTGCGCGCCGTTTCCTCCTCCACATCAGGGGGGCGGGGCGCGCCGCTGCGGCCGCTGCAAAGCGTCGACGAACTGCTGAAGCGCTACGCGCTCGTGTACGGCGGCAATGGCGCCGTGTTCGATCGGCAGGAACACTGCCTGCTGCCGCTGGGCGACGTGCGCAACGCCTGCATCCGGCAGGACGTGCACAAGGCCTGGATGGAGCATCCGGACCGGGTGCTGGTGCGACAGTCGGAGGTCGGTTTTGACCCGGCCGGCGAGGATCCCAACATCACCTGCAACCTGTGGGGCGGCTGGCCGTCGGAGCCGAAGTCCGGCAAGTGCGATCGCATCCTCGGCCTGCTGGAGTACATGTGCAGCGGCGAGAAGAACAGCCGCGAGCTCTACACCTGGATCCTGAAGTGGTGCGCGTACCCGATCCAGCACCCGGGCGCCAAGATGAAGACGACCGTGGTCGTCCACGGTGGCCAAGGCCTCGGCAAGAACCTGTTCTTCGAAGCCGTCATGGCCATCTACGGACCGTACGGCCGGATCCTCGACCAGGACGCGCTGGTCGACAAGCACAACGACTGGGCCAGCCGCAAGCTGTTCCTGATCGCCGACGAGGTGGTGGCCAGCGCGCATCGCTTCGAACACAAGAACAAGCTCAAGACGCTGATCACCGGCACGATGATCCGCATCAACCCGAAGCACATCGCCGCGTACGACGAGGCCAACCACTGCAACCTGGTCTTCCTGTCGAACGAATCGATGCCGGTGGTGCTCGAGGAAGACGACCGCCGGCACTGCGTGCTGTGGATGGCCCAGCCCAAGCCCGAGGAGTACTACAAGGCCGTGGCGCAGGAAATGCGCGAGGGCGGCATCGCCGCGCTGCATGACTACCTGCTGCACCTGGACCTCGGCGACTTCAACCCGCACACCAAGCCACCGGCGTCGGAGGCAAAGCGCGACCTGACCGCGCTGGCCCAGGACAGCCCGGTGGACTTCATCGATGCGCTGGTCGAGGGCGACCTGGCGCCGCTGCGCAACCAGCCGGGCCTGACCATGGACTGGTTCCGCGTCTACCAGCACTGGTGCGTGAAGACTGGCGTGAAGCCGGCCTCCATGAAGCGCTTCGTCGACACGATCAAGCGCCGGCGCTCGATCGCCGCGTCCCGTGAGCGCTACCGGTGGATGGCCAGCATCGCCAACCCGGCCTCGGTGCTCCTGTTCGGCTTCCAGCCGCCGGAGGGCCAGTCCATGTCGACCTGGCTGGGCGAAAGCATCGAGAAGATGAAGGAGGCGATGTACGCCTACCTCAACGGCGCGCAACCCGGCGCCAACGAGGACTTCGGGGGTGATCCATGACCCGGTGTGCGGGATGTGCGGCATCGTGGGCGGGATCGTGTGCGGGCACGAAGCCTTGTGCCGCAAGGCTTGTGCGGGATGTGCGGGGTTATCGCGCGCCCGCGTGCGTGCGAGGGAACGGCCCTGCACCCGTGAGCGCGCCCGCGCGCGCACACGTGGACACACCCCGCACATGCCGCACATCCCGCACAGACGCAGGCGCGGCGCGGGTTTCCGCGTGCCGCATCCCGCACACGACCCCGCACGCGATCCCGCACAGCGCCGCTTCGCGTGCGCGCGCGCCCATCTTCAGTTCAAGCCATCGGAAAAAAGGGGAGGGGAAGGTCTCGCATGGTTGAGCCGCAGCCCGCACCGGAGACCCTGGGCCTGCGCGAGTTCGCGGACCTCCTGGGGGTATCTCCCTCCTACGTCACCCAGCTCAAGCGCGAGGGCCGCCTGGTGCTGACGGAGGACGGCAAGCGCGTCCGGGTCGCCGAGTCGCAGCGCCTGATCGCCGACACCCGCAGCCCGACCAAGGCCGGCGTCGCTGCGCGCCACGCGGCCGCGCGCGGCGCCACCTTGCCCGGAGGCGGCGAGGAGGGCGAGGATAGCGAAGGCGGTGCGGGCACCGCGTCCGGTGCCCGCTCGGCGATCGAGGAAGCGCTCTCCACTCGCCGTGCCCGCGCCCAGGCCGAGCGCGAGGAGGCGCTGGCCCGCAAGGCCCTGCGCGACGAGCAGATCGAGCTCGGGCAGCTGGTCCCGGCCGACCAGGTGGCCGAGGTCGTGGCCGATGCCACTACTGCCCTGCGCACGGCCCTGGAGAATCTCCCCGCCACGATCGCGCCGCAGTTGGCCGCCGAGCCGGACGAGGACCGGGTGCGCGTCATGCTGTCGGACGCCCTCGAGCACATGCTGGAGGACCTAGCCCGCCGCTTCGCCTCCATCGGGAGGCCCAAAGCATGAGCGTCGCCACGTCGATTGCCGCCGGCTACGCCGACGCCCGCACCATCGTCGCCCAGGCGATCGCCCGCGCGATCGCGCCGCGCAAGCCCATGCGGGTTAGCGAGTGGGCCGAGCGCTACCGCGTGCTCTCGCAGAAGGGCAGCTCCACGCCCGGCCGCTGGCGCAACGACCGCAACCCGCTGCAGGTCGAGCCGATGGACTGCTTCTCCGCGCGCAGCCCGGTGCACGACGTGGTGTGCCTGTTCCCCATCCAGTTCGGCAAGTCGGAGCTGGAGTCGAACATCCTCGGCTACAGCATGTGCGAGAACCCCGGCCCGATCATGGTCGCGCTGCCGGGCGAGGTCTCGCTCAACAAGTGGGTGGACCAGAAGCTCAATCCGATGATCGAAGAGACACCCGCCATCCAGCGGGTGCTCACCAGCGTGGCCAGCCGCGAGTCGAGCAACCGCCGCTTCTTCAAGGACTTCCTGGGCGGGCAGCTGTACATCGAGCATGCCGGCAATCCCACGCGCCTGAAGTCCACCTCGGTGCGGATCCTGCTGGTCGACGAGTTCTCCTCCTTCGCCAACCAGCTGCGCGGTGGCGATGACCCGGACGCAATGCTGGACGGTCGCACGTCGGCATTCCCCACCACCTACAAGCGCCTGAAGGTCGGCACCCCCGACACCATCGGCACATGTCGCCTGTCGATGCTGTGGGACAAGTCCGACCAGCGGTACTGGTACGTGCCGTGTCCGCACTGCGGCCACGAGCAGCCGCTGGAGTGGTCCGGCCTGCAGTGGACGCCCGACGCCACGCACTGCTGGTACTGCTGCCGCGAGTGCGGCGGCGTGATCGAGGAACACCAGAAGCCGCAGATGATCGCCGCCGGCCGCTGGGTGGCCACGCACCCGGAGCGCAAGGTCCGCGGATACCGTGCGAACTGCCTGTACTACCCGCTGGGCCTCGGCCCGCGCTGGCTGGATCTGGTGCACATGTGGCTCGACGCCCAGTCGGATCCGGCCAAGCTCAAGACCTTCGTCAACGACCGCCTGGCCGAGGCGTGGGAAGACCCGGCCATGCGCGCGGTCAAGCACAACCTGGTGGCGGACCGTGCTGAGCCCGTGCCGCTGCGCCCGGTGCCGAACTGGGTGCTGGCCGTCACCGCCGGAATCGACACCCAGGACAACCGCCTGGCGGTGCACATCCTTGGCTGGGGCCGCGGCATGGTGTGCTGGCCGATCGACTACGTGGAGCTCCCCGGCGACCCGGCCAACGACGAGGTGTGGGCGGCGCTGGTGGACCTGCTGAGCCGCCCGATCGAGCGCGCCGACGGTGCGGTGCTGCGCGTGGAGGCCAGCGCCCAGGACATGCTCGGCCACCGCACCGAGGCGGTGAAGGCCTTCGTTCGCTCGCGCCGGCTGCGCCGCCACGTGGCCATCTTCGGCGCCACCGCGAACAACGCGCCGCCGCTGGGCAAACCGCGCCTGCACGACATCAACTGGCGCGGCCAGCTGGACAAGCGGGGCGTGCACGCCTACCCGGTGGGCACCGTGGCCATCAAGCACATGCTCTACGGCTGGCTGTCTTCCGATGCCGACAAGGAACTGGAGGACCGCCGCCTGCGCTTCTCCAACCAGCTGGACGACAGCTACTTCGGCGGCCTCACCAGCGAGACCTACAACCCCACCCGCAACCGCTTCGAGAAGCGCCGCAACGCCCCGCGCAACGAACCGCTGGACACCTGGGTCTACGCCTACGCGGCCGCGCTGCACCCCGAGCTGCGCCTCCACCGCTGGACCCACGCCCAGTGGGACGCCCGGGCCGCGCAGCTGCTGGCCCAGATCGACCGGCGGCCTCTGGATTCCCGTGAAACACGGCCCGATCCGCCCACGCCGGTTCCCGCGCGCCCGGCGCACCTGGATTCCCGTGGAACACACCACCGCCCGCGCCGCCGCGGCGCGGTCATCGACCCGACCTGACGGAGCCCGACCATGGCCGATGACGCCAAAGCCGATGAATACCTAGACCAGCTGCGCACCGGCTTTGCCGAGCGCATCCGCGACGCGGTGCGCGACCTCCCGGCGCACCAGGCCCTGCAGTTGGCCGACGCTCTCTGCGCCGTCCAGCTCGACCTGCTGGCCGGCATGCGTGTGACCTACCGGGCCAAGCCTGCGGTGGATGCCGCCCAGGTCACGGAGGATTGGCGCCGCGGGCTCACGGTGTCCGAGATCATGCAGAAGCACGGCATCAGCCGGTCTGCCGCCTATAAGCACCATCCGAACCGTGCAGCGCGAGTGCGGAACGCCAGTTGAAAAAAGTCCACGAAAATCCCTGACTGTGGACTGGACGCTGTATAGCGTGGGCGTCCATGTCGATCACCCAGCAACGACTGGACGCCTACCTGGCAGCCGAGGCCCGAATCCTCTCGGGCGGCTTCAGCCAGCGTCACGGCGAGCGGGCCCGCCAGGAGGCGGAGCTCGCCGAGATCCGTAAGGCGATCGCGGATCTCCGGCGTGAGCTGGCCGCAGAGCAGGGCAACCTCGGCCCGGCCCGCGGCAGCCTGCGCTACCGCACGGCGGTGTTCGACCGATGAGCAAGGATCGCTCCCACTCCCTCGTCCGCATGTCCGCGCTCGACCGCGGCATCGCCGTGTTCGCCCCGCGCTATGCCGCGCGGCGCATGTTCGCCCGCTCGGTGCTGGCCTGCTACGAAGGCGGGCGCAGCACCAAGCGGCGCAAGAAGTCCACGAACAACAGCACGGGCGAGCGGCTGGTCGTCCGCGACGCCGCTACCGTCCGCGCGACGGTGCGCGACCTGGAGCGCAACTACGACCTGGTCGACGGCGCGCTGTCCTCGCTGGTCCGCAACATCATCGGCCCCAACGGCATCAGCATCGAGCCGACGCCGCGCAATGGCACCTCCGGCGAGCAGTTCGACGACATCGACGACGACTTCGCGCGGGACCTGCTGAACGAGTTCCGCGAGTGGTCGCGGGCGCCGGAAGTCACCCGCACGCTGAACTGGGTACAGGCCCAGGAACTGGCCTGCCGGTCCTGGCTGCGCGACGGCGAGATGTTCACCCAGCTGGTGGAAGGCAACGCGCAATGGATCCGCCACGCATCCGGCGTCCCGCTCTCGCTGGAACTGCTCGAGGCGGATGTCGTGCCGCTCGATCACGAGCGCACCAGCCCGAACATCCAGGCCGGCATCGAGCGCAACGAGTGGGGCCAGCCGATCGCCTACTGGTGCTACCGCCACCACCCGGGCAACAGCCTCGGCTTCATCGAGAACGACCTCAAGCGCGTGCCGGCCGAGCGGATGCTCCACGTGGCCGTGCGCCGCCGCCTGTCCGGCCTGCGCGGCATCAGCCTGTTCGCCTCGGCCATCGACCGGCTGCTGGACATCAAGGACTACGAGGAAAGCGAGCGCATCGCCGCCCGCATCGCCGCGCGGATGGCCTGGTACATCAAGCGCGACAAGGACATGGATGGCTGGACGCCGCCTGTCGACGAGGCCGGGCAGGCGGTGGAGCGCGACTTCACCCTGGAGGCGGGGGCGATCTTCACCGATACCGCGCCCGGTGAAGCGATCGAGATGATCAACGCCAACCGGCCGAACACCGCGCTGGAGCAGTTCCGGCGCGCCATGCTGCGTGCGGTCTCGCGCGCCATCGGTCTGAGCTACTCCACGCTGGCCGGCGACTACGACGGCACCTACAGCGCCCAGCGCCAGGAGCTGGTGGAGGCGTACGACGGCTACCGGATGATGACCGCCACCTTCGTGGCGCGCTTCGTTCAGCCCATCTGGGAGCGCTTCGTCCATCTCGCCATCGCGTCCGGCCGGGTCAAGGTGCCCCCGCACATCAACCCGGCCACCGTGGCCCAGGCCGTTTTCCGCGGCCCCCGCATGCCGTGGATCGACCCGAAGAAGGAGGCCGATGGCCTCCGTGCGCTGCACGAGGCGCGAGTGCAGTCGGTGACGCGCTCCATCGCCGAGCGCGGCGACCGGATGCAGGACACCTTCGAGGAGATCGCCCGCGAGCGCCGCCTGGCGGCCGAGCTGGGCTTCTCCCTCGACACCGGCAATTCCGCCGGCGCGGCCGAGCCCGCCGATCCCGAGACCACGCCCGCGAGCCAGGCCCGGCAGCGGGAAGCCCGCATGCGCCTGGTGCGCACCTCCGGAGACATCCCGTGAAGAAGACCCTCCTGGCAACCGCCGTTCTGGCCTCGCCGGCGTTCCCGCCGCAGGCCGCGCCGCGCGGGCCGCAGCGCCCGCACATCGAGCCGCTGATGCAGCTGCGCCCGGTCAGCGAGGGCGGCGACGCCTACGAGCTGCTGATCTACGGCGACATCGGCGACAGCTGGTGGGGCGAGTCGGTCACCGCGCAGTCGGTCGCACAGCAGCTCAACCAGCTGGACGCGTCGGTGGCGACCATCAACGTGCGCATCAACAGCTACGGCGGCAGCGTCGCCGATGGCCTGGCCATCTACAACGCCCTCAAGCGGCACAAGGCGACCAAGGCCGTCACCGTCGATGGCGTGGCCATGTCCAGCGCCTCGCTGATCGCCATGGCTGGCGACACCGTGACCATGCCGCCCACGTCGATCCTGATGATCCATGCCCCGTGGGGCGGCTGCTACGGCAATGCGAAGGAGATGCGCCAGTACGCCGACGTGCTGGACACCTTCAGCGAGTCCATGGCCGACGCCTACATGCGCAAGTCGGGCAAGAGCCGCGAGGACGTGCTCGCCCTGCTGCAGGACGGCGAGGACCACTACTACACCGGCGAGGAAGCCGTCGCCGAGGGCTTCGCCGATGCCGTCGGCAGTGACGACGACGACCAGGGCGAGCCGGACGAGAACGCTCGCGCCTACGCCAGCCTGCTGCTGGACCGCATCAGCGCCCGCGGCGCCCCGGCGCGCTATGCGGGCCTGGCCGTGGCCGCCGCCCTGCGCGGCGCACCGCGCAAGCCGGCTGCCGCCCAGCCTGCAGCGCCCATTGCCTCGTCGTCGCTCACCGTGACCGTGGATGCCAGTGCGGCTGCCGCTGCGCTGCGTGACGCGCTCACGCCCCCGAATCCGCCGGCCGCCACGGCCGCGAACACCCCGCCGGCGGATGCCGGTAATCCTTCCGGAGATACCCCGATGAACCTGACCGAAGAGCAGAAGAAGGCCCTGGCCCAGCGCCGTGGCGCCATCCGCGCGGCGTTCGCGCCGTTCCTGGCTCGCACCGACCTCAACGTCGAACAGCTGCGCGCGTTGCAGGACGAGTGCCTGGACAACGACGACGTGACCCCGGATGCGGCCGGCCAGCGCCTGCTGCAGTTCCTGGGCCAGCAGCAGGACGCCACTCCGACCGGCGGCCCGCGCGCCGAGCCGGGCCGCCAGGACGAGGTGGCCACCTACCGCGAGGGCGCCATCCAGGCCGTGCTGAACCGCCACGACCCGGGCAAGAACAAGCTGGACGAGAAGTCGAAGGACTTCCGCGGCATGACCCTGATGGACATGGCCCGCGACTCCGTCGAGCGCGCCGGCCGCCGCACCCGCGGCATGTCGCGCAACGAGATCGCGGTGCTGGCGCTGCAGTCCACCAGCGACTTCCCGTACATCCTCGAGAACGTCATCACCAAGGCGCTGCGCGCCGGCTACGAGCGCACCCAGCGGACCTTCGTGCCGTGGACCCGCCAGGCCACCCTGCCGGACTTCAAGGAAGTCAGTCGCGTCCAGCTATCCGGCGCGCCGAACCTGAAGCGCGTGGTCGAGGGCGGCGAGTACGAGTACGGCCAGCTGGGCGACTCGGCCGAGAAGTACCGCGTGCAGAAGTATGGCCGCATCGTCCACATCACCTGGGAAACCATCATCAACGATGACCTGGATGCGCTGACCCGCATCCCGACCCTGTTCGGCTCCAGCGCGGCCGACCTGGAATCGGACATCGTCTACGGGATCCTCAACGGCAACCCGAAGATGGCCGACAACGTCGACCTCTTCCACTCCAGCCACGGCAACCTCGCCAGCGCGGGCGTCGCGCTGATCGACGCCGTCAACCCCGACCCGAGCGTGGCCAATCCGCTGGCGGCCATGCGTGCGGCGATGCTGCTGCAGAAGGGCATCGAGGGCCGCTACATCACCGTGCGCCCGCGCTTCCTGCTGGTTCCGCCGGAGCTGGAGGAGGCCGCGCTCAAGGTCACCAACGCCGCCATCGTGGCCGCCCGTGGCAACGACGCCAATGTGCTCGGCCCCTCGCTGGTGCCGATCGTGGAGCCGCGCCTGCACGACGGCAGCGCCACCGCGTGGTACGGCGTCGCCGACCCGAACCAGGTCGACACCATCGAGTACGCCTACCTGGAAGGCAACGAGGGCGTGTTCACCGAGACCAAGGCCGGCTTCGAGGTCGATGGCCTGCAGGTGAAGTGCCGCCACGTGTTCGGCGCCAAGGCCATCGATCACCGCGGCCTCTACAAGAACCCGGGCAGCGCCTCGCCGTCTCCGTACCCGGGCACCGGCGACTAAGGCGGTCGTCACTTCCGTCGCGCTCCGCAGGGAGCGCGGCGGCTTCCTTCCTGATCGTCGGGCCTTGGGCCCCTGAGCTCTCGGAGAGCACACATGAAAAACGCGCACAGCACCGCCGCCACCATCACCGTGCCGGCCCCTTCCGGCGGCGTAGTCGCCGGCGTTCCCTTCATCCTGGGCACGATCCTGGCGATCCCGGTGACCAGCGCCGCGGAAGGAGTGCCGGTGGCCGTCCAGATCGAGGGCGCCTTCACCCTGCCGAAGCTGTCGACCGCCGTCATCGCTGCCGGCGTGAAGCTGACCTGGGACGTCTCCGCCGGCGAGGTGATCATCGCGTCCGCCGCGGGCGGCGACCTGGAGAACTTCGGCATCGCCGTCGGCGCCGCCGGCAACGGCACCACGACCGTCATCGCCAAGCTGACGCCCGGCGTCGGCAGCGTGAAGTCGGCGTAAGCCTTCCGGCCGCCGCCGCATGCAGATGCCCGGGTGGCGCATGCGGCGGCGGGCCCTTCCGTCTGACAGGGGGACCCCGTCTTGAAAGACCCGATCACCGCCGACCTGGTCGCCACCGGAGTGAAGGCCGCGCCTTCCGTCACGGTGGCCACGGCCACCGTGGCAGGTGGGATCAGCCCGAACTCCATCCTGATCTGGCTGACGATCCTGTACACCGCATTGCTGCTGTTCTCGCTGGTGGTGAAGAACTGGGGCGACTGGATGAACTGGTGGGACGCGCGCTCCGCGGATCTCCGCCGTCTGTGGGGTTGGGTCCGTCGCCGTGGCTGAGACGCCGACCAGCACGAAGGTCATCGGCGGCGGCGTGGCCGCCGTCGTCGCTGCCGGCGTCCTGGCATTGGCCGGCCCACTGATCAAGAAGTGGGAGGGCGAGCGCTTCCGGCCCTACCAGGACAGCGTCGGCGTCTGGACGGTGTGCTACGGCCACACGAAGACGGTGGACCGCAACAAGGCATACACCCGCGCGGAGTGCGATGAGCTGCTCCGGCTGGACATGGCCGAAGCGAACGGCTACGTCCGCCAGTGCATTGGTGTGCCGATGCTGCGCCAGATCGAGGTTGCGCTGACCAGCGCGGCCTTCAACCTCGGGCCGCAGGTGGTTTGCGGCTCCACCCTGCAGAAGAGGGCGAAGGCCAACGACTGGCCGGGCGCCTGCGCAGAGCTCTCCCGCTGGGACAAGGCGGGTGGGCGCCAGCTGAAGGGGCTGGTTCTGCGCCGTGACGACGAGCGCGCCCTCTGCGAAGGGCGCGCCCTGTGGAAGGGGGACCCCACCCCGTGAACCGGATCCTCGTCGCCATCGTCATCTTCGTGGCCTGGACCGCGGCCGCGTTCGCGGCTGGCTGGGCGTGGCGCGGCGATCGCGCGGAAGCGTCGGAGGCCGCCGCGCAGCGCAACGACGCCAAAGCGGAGGCACGCGCCCAGCAGGGTGCCCGCGTTGCCGAACAGGCGACGGCGGAGGCCCTCTCCGACATCGGCACCGAACTTGAAGAGGAGCGCTCCAGTGCGGAGACCTTACCTGCTGCTGTTGCTGCTGATCTGCGCGCCGGCAATCTCCGGCTGCGCCGGGAGTGGGCGGGCTGTGAAACCCAGCGCATGTCCGACGCTGCCGCCGCCGCCGTCGAACGTGATGCGCTCGCCGCAAGCCGAGAAGACCTTGCGGGCGCTCTTGTTCGAGTCGGCCGAGACGCAGACGACCAGCTCCGAGCCTGCCAGGCCGTGATCCTCGCGTACCGGGAGGGAGTGACCCCGTGAGCGACTTCGACACCCTGTTCGCCGCCGACCAGTTGCCGTCGCTGTACGCGGCCTTCGGCAAGGACGCCACCGTCAAGCGCGGCGCCGCCGCAGCGGTGCCGGTTCGCATCATCGTCGATCGCGGCCAGGAGTCCATCGGCGAGCATGGCCGCGTCTACGGCCTGATCGACACGGTGACCTTCCAGGTGGCCGAGTGGGAGCCCGTGCCCGGCGACGTGGTCAGCTGGACCGACCACCTGGGCAGCCACACCAAGACCGTCGAAGCACCGCTGTCGAACGATGGCCTGGAAGCGAAGGTAGTCGTCCATGGCTGAGGAAGCGATCGCCCAGAAGATCGTCAACCAGCTCAAGACCGAGCTGGCGCGCGTGCGGGTGGCCAACGGGTTCCACACCGACTTCGGCGCCGACGTCCGCACCGAACTGTCCGAGACCCCGATCCCGGCCGCGGCGCGCTGCACCGTGGTCCTGCTGGGCCTTCAGGCTGCCGAGGACAACGTGGTGGCGGTGGAGGGCGTAATCGAGATCGCGCTGCCGTCGGGGCAGGCCAATGCCATGGCGACGATCTACCGTGGCGCCGACGACATCGAGCGCCTGCTGGCCGAGATGGGCGCCCGGCAGCTCGCCGGCAGCGTCGCCGCGTCCGGCGCGCTGCCGCCGGCGTATCGCGCAACCTCGTTCATCCCCCGCCCGGACGGCCTGCCGTTCGTCGCGGCCGAGATCACCTTCACCACGGGGTACCGCCGGTGAGCGTCACTGCCGCCCAACTCCAGCGCCCCAAGAGCCGCGGTGGCCAGCTGCAGGGTGTCGGCTTCGACATCCATGGTTTCGACCAGGCGCGAAAGGCGCCGGCCGATCTGCTTGGCCGCCTGCCGTGGTTCCAGGAGCGCGCCGTGCAGTCGCTGTACCGGGCGCTGCCTGTGGAGGCGCGCCGCGACATCCAGGGCGAGTTCAACATCCGCGCCGGGCGCGTGCGCGAGCACATGGCCATCCGCTACCTGCGCCCCGATGGCGCCCGCCTCGGCGGCGTGCGCCTGTTCGGCCAGTGGAAGCGCGGCATCGGCCTGATGCAGTACCCCGGTACCCGGCAGACCCGCAAGGGCGTCACCTACAGCGTGTACCGCGGCGTGCGCAAGCTCGAGCAGGGCGCGTTCATTGCGCGCCTGCTCGCGGGCCGGCAGGGCGGCGTGAACCAGCACGTGGTGCACCGCTACGGCCCGAAGGTCGAGATGCAGGCCGGCCGCTACAAGGGCAAGAAGCGCCAGCGCCTGCAGGTCGAGTACCGCTCCACCGTCGCCCAGATGCTCGCCAAGGGCCGCCGGCCCGAACGGCTGGCGGACTGGGCGACCCGTTACGTCGCCAGCGAGGTCAGCCGCCAGATCGACAGCTACCTGCGCTGACCGTCCGATTCCACCCTGCCGGCGGTGCCGGCACCACCCCCGGAGAAACCACCATGAAAGACTTTTCCTTCCAGGGCCGCATCGAACTGGGCACCCGCCTGCCCGGTGGCAAGCCCGGCCCGCTGATCTGGGTGGGCGACCAGTCGTCGTGCGAGCTCACCTTCGACACGCAGACGGAGGACCGCACCGAGACCTACAGCGGCCAGCGCCTGCAGTCGGCGCAGCTGCGCACCGGCACCACCGTCGGCATCAACCTGGTCCTGCGCCACGGCACCGCGCACAACCTGAAGCTGGGCCTGTACGCCACCCAGAACGACATCTCCTCCGGCAGCGTGACCGACGAGGTGCTGCCGGACGACCTGGTGGACGGCAGTCGCGTGGTCCTGGCCAAGCCGGCCAACGTGTCCTCGCTGTCGATCAAGGACAGCGACTCGCCGGCGAACACCCTGACCGCCGGCACGCACTACCAGCTGGAGGACGCGCACAGCGGCATCATCAAGATCCTCAGCCTGGCCGGTCTGGAGCAGCCGCTGAAGGCCAGCTACTCGCACGCGGCCTACTCCAGCCTGCCGATGTTCACCAGCGCGCCGCCGGAGCGGTACCTGTACCTCAACGGCATCAACACCGTCGACGGCAGCCGCATCCGCATGCACCTGTACCGCGTGCAGTTCAACCCGGTGGCGAACCTGAGCCTGATCAACGAGAGCTTCGGCGAGCTGCCGCTGTCCGGCACCGTGCTGTTCGACTCGGAGACCGCGCTGGATCCGAACCTGGGCGGCTTCGGTCGCATCGAGATCCCGCAGGAGAACTGATGGCCACCCGCCTGCCTGACGAGGGGGCGGCCACGGCCGCGACGCCTCCGGCTACCGAGCCGGAGGCGTCCGCGGCCTCGGTGCTGTTCCCGGACGTGCCGCTGGTCGTCAACGGCCGCGAGCTGCTCGTGCGCGAGTACACCTTCGGCGAGAGCCTGGAGGTGTCGATCCTCGCCGCGCCGCTGATCGCCGACATCGCCCGCAGCATCGCCACCGGCGCGCTGCGCTACGACCGCGTGCGCCCTTTGCTGGCCAGGCACCGGGACATCGTGCTGGTGCTGGTGTCCCGGTCCGCCGGCGTCGAGCCGGAATGGATCGCCGGCCTGCCGAGGGCGCAGGGCGAACTGCTGGTCAACACCTGGTTCACGGTGAACTGCGGTTTTTTCGTCCACGAGGCCGCAACGCAGCTGCTGGACCTGCGGGCGGCCGCGACAGCGTCGACTGGCCAGACGTCCTCCTCTGCCTCGCCCGCGCCGGCCTCGGAGATCTCCAGCGGCTCCGCGGATACACCGAACGGCAGCTGATCCTGTTCTACGAACGGGAGCAGCGCCGCCAGCGCAGGGAACGCGCGGACAGGATCGAGGACGGCCTGGCGGCACGGGCAGACACCGCTGAAGGCGTCAAGGCCGTACGGAAGTTGATCAACACGCTCAGGAAGAACGGATGAACACCTCGCGCGACTTCACCATGGATTTCCGCCTGCGCACCCACTTCGCGCAGGCGCAGCGCGACGTGGCCGCAGTGCAGGCGGGGTTGGACGACCTCGCCGAATCGGCCGGCAAGGCCGCGGACGTGATGGCCGGCGTGGCACCGGCAGACGGGCTGGACGCCGCCACCGCCGCCCAGGAGAGCTACGCCGCGGCGGCGCGCGCCACCCAGCAGGCCGTCGCCGAGGAGATCGGGCTGATCTCCCAGCTGCAAGGCGTCATTGCGCGCGGTGCCGGCAGCTGGGAGGAGCTCGCCGAGTCCGAGGCCATGCTGGACAAGGCCATGGCCAAGGGCCTGATCACCATGGAGGAGTACGACGAGGCCCTGGCCGCGCTCGACAAGTCCCACGCGAAGTTGCAGAAGGCCGAGGGCGAATCCCAGAAGCAGCTGGACGGCACCCTGCAGCGCTACGACAAGACCGCCAGCACCCTGCAGCGCCTGAAGCGCGACGAGGAAGAGCTGAAGCGCGCCGTGGACGAAGGGCGCATCAGCCGTGAGCAGTACAACCGCGCCATGGCCAACATCACTGCGCAGCGGCAGAACCTTGCCGTGGCGGGGCAGATGGCGGCCAACCAGCAGCGGCTGAACCTGGCCAGCGCCGGCGTGCAGCGCAACCTCACGCAGCTGCTCACCTACACCGCCACCGGCAACTGGCAGTTGGCGGCCAACCAGATCCTGCAGCTGGGCAACCAGGCGGGCGCGGCCCGGGTGCTGCTGAGCGGGATGGGGCTGGCGGCGGGTGCGGCGGCGGGCAGCGTAGTGGCGCTCGGCGTGGCGGCCACCAAGGGCTACCTCGAGCTGCGGGCCTTGGAGACCGCCATCCTGGCCACGGGCGGTGCCTCCGGGCTCACCGCCGGGCAGGTGGCCAATATGGCGGACCAGGTGGGTGAGGCCACGGGCCGCTACGGTGACGCCGAGAAGGCCGCCGCGCTGCTGGTCAAGTCCGGCGCTGCAAGCGCTGGCACGCTGGAGGACATGGTCACTGCGGCGGTCAACCTCTCCCGCCTCACCGGCGAGAGCATCGAGGAAACCACGCGCAAGGTGGCGCGCCTGGCGAAGGAGCCGACCGAGGGCGTGCGCGACCTGGACCGGCAACTCAACTACCTCACGGCCACCACCTACGGGCAGATCCGTGCGCTGGAGGAGCAGGGCCGCCAGCAGGAGGCCGTGCGCCTGGCGCTTGGCGAGACGGCGGACATGTCCCGCACGCGTGTGGCGCAAATGGTGGAGCAGGCGGGCGCACTCGAGCGCGCGTGGGACAGCGTGCGCAGCTCCGTCGCGGGCGTGTGGAACCAGATGAAGAACGTCCTGCGCACTGACATCGACCACCAGATCGAGACGCTCAAATCTGACATCGAGTTCTTCCGCCAGATGCAGACCGGCTGGGGTATCCGCGGTGACCGCGAGCGAGGCCGGAAGGGCGAGGCGGTGGCGCGGGCACGGCTGGCCGAACTCTTGGCCCAGAAGGCCAGAGGAGAGGCCGATGCGGAGGAGGAGCGAGAGCAGCGCAAAACGGCAGAGGAGGCAAAGGCAGCAATGGAGCGCGTGGATGCGCTTGTTGCGAGCCTCGACAAAGAAGCGGCGAAGCGGCGCGAGATCAATGAGGTCTTGGCGCTCTATAACAAGCTGGAGCGCGAGGGCGCCCGAACCGGCAACTACGACAGCCGCCTCTTCGACGGCTCGCAGGAAAAGCTGCTGGCCGCGATCGAAGAGAAGTACAAGCCGCGCAGCACACCCAAGGGGCCCCGCGGTGACGACCCCGACAAGGCCGCCGCGCGGGAGGTGGCCAACCTGCAGCGCCAGATCGCGATGCTGGCGGAACTGGAGGATGGGCAGACGCGTGTGAGCGAGGCGGCGCGGATCCGCTATGAAATCGAGGAGGGCATATTCAAGCAGGCCAGTCCGGCCCTGAAGCAACTGCTGATCGACTACTCGCAGCTGTACGACAGCGAGCAGCGCATCATCGAGGCCAACAAGCAGATGGTGCAGGTGCACCTGGAGCTGGCGCGCCTGCGCGGTGAGCCGGTGCCGCCGGAGCTGGACGAGTCCACCCGACAGCTCACCCGCCTGCGGGAGGAGCTTGAGCGCATCGGCCGCACCGGCGACGCGGCCGACATCACCCGCCTGCTCAACCTGCGCACCGCCGACGCCGAGCTGACCCGGCTCACCGGCGAGCTCGATCGCGCCCAGCGCCAGTTCAGCGCCGCCGAGCAGCGCGTGCACATCGAGCAGCAGGCGGGGCTGATCAGCACCATCACCGCCCAGCAGAAGCTGCTGGAGCTTCGGCAGCGCGAGATCGCCGAACTGCAGCGTGTGCTGCCGCTGATGCGCGAGCAGGCGCAGCTGCTGGGCAGCCCAGAGGCCCTGGCTCGCTTGGCGGAGATGGAGAACCGGCTGTTCGAGCTCCAGCACCAGGCAGGGTTGCTGGCCACCACGTTCCGGCAGGGGCTGGAGTCGGGCATCGGTGGTGCCTTGGAGAAGATCCGCACCGAAAGCCTGAGCCTGGGCGATGCCATCAAGGAGATCGTCGGCGGCATCGCCGATGCGCTAGGCCAGCTGGCCTCGCAGCAGCTGGCGTCCGCGGCCACCGCGCAGCTCATGAAGCTGGCCGGCAAGGCCGGCGGCCTCGACGTCGGGCAGCCGGATCCGGCGGAGGCTGCAGCCGCCGGCGTCGCGTATGCGGCCCCGATCCAGGGAGCGAGCGCAGCCTTGGCCGGCGCGTCTGCCACGCTCGGCACGGCGGGGGCCGGCCTGACCTCGGGTGCAGCGGCGATCACCGTGGCGGCTGCGCAGCTGATGGCCGCGGCGCAAGCCTTGACCGTGGCCAACAGCATCGGCGCGGCCACGGGCTTCGCCGACGGCGGTTACACCGGCCCCGGCGGCAAGTACGCCGTCGCCGGCGTCGTCCACCGCGGCGAATACGTGATGCCGCAGGAAACCGTGCGGCACTACGGCCTGGCCGCGATGCAGGCGCTCCACGCGCGCCAGGTGGCACTGGACGGCCTTCGCGCGCCGAACGTGCGCACGGCGCCGGCGCCGCGCTTCAGCTTCGCCGACGGCGGGCTGGTCTCCGGCCCGCCACTTGGCGACGTCAAGGTCGCCGTGATGAACCTGCTGTCCGGCGACATGTTGGCCCAGGCGCTGGCCAACAGCCACGAGTTCCGTCGCGTGGTGGTCAACACCGTGGTGGAGGAGGGCGGTGCCGTCCAGGCGGGGTGGCAGCAGTGAGTTTCGCGTCCGGATCCCCGGTGGTCTGGCCAGTCCCGCCGGACTGGCGCAACCCGGTGCGCGAGCCGCTGGCGTGGCTCACCGACGTGCTGCAGGCGCCGGCGACCGGCGTCACCCAGCACCGCAGCCTGCGCCAGGCGCCGCGCCGCACGTTCACCTTCGACGTGGTGGCCGCCGGCCAGGAGCGCCGCGTGGCCGACGCGCTGATCGCCGATCGCGGCGGCCGCAGCGACTGGGCCCTGCCCATCTGGCCGGACGTGCAGTACCTCGCCGCGCCCCTGTCCTCCGGCGCCACCACCATCCCCTGCGACCCGGCCTACCGCGACTTCGTCGGCGGCGGCCGCGCCCTGCTGTGGCGCAGCCTGCGCCAGTGGGAGCTGGTGACCATCGACGAGGTGGGCGAAGACGGCCTGGAGCTGGCCAGCGCCACCACGCAGGCCTGGCCGGCGGGCACCCGCCTGTACCCGGTGCGCCGCGCCCGGCTGGCGGACGGCCCGGAGGAAACCCTCTGGACCGACCTTTCCGGCCGCCGCACCCTCACGTTCCTGGTGCAGGAAGCCTGCGACTGGCCGGCGCAGCTGCCGGCGACGGAGTACCTCGGCCACCCGGTGCTGGAGCACGTGTCCGACGCCGGCGAGAACGGCAGCCTCAGCTACGCCCGCATCCTCACCGACGAGGACAACGACGTGGGCCTGCCGGCCACATTCGACCTGGCCGGCCGCGCGTTCCGCGCCCAGTCGCACCGGTGGCGCCTGTGGGGCGCCGCCGAGCGCGGCGCCTTCCGCTCCTTGCTGTACGGCCTGCGCGGCCGCCAGGTGCCGCTGTGGGTGCCCAGCGGCCTGCAGGACCTGAAGGCCACCGCCTCGATCGGATCCTCCAGCACCTCGCTGATGGTGGAGTGGGCGGGCTACACGTTGTACGGCCGCCAGCAGCCCAACCGGCGCGACGTGCGCATCGTCCTGCACGACGGCACCGCCTTCATCCGGCGCATCACTGGCAGCGCCGAGAGCGGCGCCAACGAGGTCCTGCAGCTGTCCAGCGCGCTGGGCCAGACAGTGGCGCCCGGCGCTATCCGCCGCATCGAGTTCCTCACGCTCTGCACGCTGGCCAGCGACGAGGTGGTGATCGAGCACCACGCCGACCTGGCCGGCGCCGCCAGGGCCAGCACGCCATTCACTGCGGTCGTCCCCGATGTTTAAGCTCCGCGAACTGTCCCGCTTCCTTGGCCGGCCGGTGCAGCTGGTCACGTTCGCCCGGCAGGGCGTCGCCTGGCGCTACTGCACCGCCGACCGCGACATCACCGTCGGCGGGCACACCTACCTGTCCGCCCGCGGCATGACGGTGAGCGAGATCCGCGACACCGCCGAGCGCGCCAAGAACAACGTCACCATCACTGTGCCCTACCTGGTGGACCCGTCCGCGCCGGACATGCCGGTCACGCAGCCGCTGGGCGACAACTGGCGGCCGTACGTGCCGTCCGACGAAGTGCGGGTGGTGATCATGAGCATGCACCACGACGACCCCGATGCCGAGGTCCAGACCAACTGGCACGGCCACGTAGCCCAGCCGAAGTTCCGGGATGCGACGCTGGATCTGGTATGCGCTCCCGGCCGTATGGCGCGCGGTGGCTGGCTGGGTCGTGCGCCGCGCTGGAGCCGCGCCTGCGAGGTGCCGGTGTACTCGCAGGGCGAGGGCATGTGCAACCTGGACCCGGGTGCATGGGCGGTGCCTGCCACGCTCACCGGCGTCAGCGGCCTCACCGTCACCGCACCGGAGTTCGTTCGCACTGATGGCATCGCGTGGCCGGGCGGCTACGTCGAATGGACGCGAGACGACGGCATCGTCGAGATGCGCACCATCAAGGCGGCCTCCGGGCAGGCCATCACCTTGGATTACGGCGCCGCCGATCTGGAACCGGGGCTGGAGGTGATCGCGCGCCCGGGGTGCCCGCACAACTGGGCCGGCTGCTCGGCCCGCAGCAACACCGACAACTACGGCGGCTGCATGACGATGCCAGGCAAGTCGCCATTCAATGGATTCCGCGCCGTATGACCATTCCTCCCCGCACCGGGCTGCGTCGCCTCTGGTATGTCGCCTCCTGGCGCGTGCGCTACTGGTGGCTGGACACCCGTGCCGGCCTGGTGGCTCAGCTGCTGGTGTCGCTGGCGTTCGTGGTGGTGGGGTGCTGGTCGGCGTGGCGCGGGTACACCACCGTCGTCGATTTCCGCGGGGGCGAGATCCCGACAAACCACGCGATCGCCAACTGGGTGGTCTACGCGATCATGTTCGTCGTCTCGATCATCGTCAGCCTCGCCCTGGCGCCGAGCATCAAGGGATCCCCGGCACAGAAGGTGCAGGTGCCTGTGGTGGAAGACGGCGCGGTCATCCGCCGCATCTACGGCCCGGTCTGGATCAAGGACCCGGTCATGCTGGCGTTCAAGCCCACCGGCACCGTGGCCATCCGCAAGAAGGCTGGCAAGAGCTGGAAGCTCAAGACCAAGTGGCAGACGGTCGGCTACCACTACGAATACATTTTCCAGTTCGGCCTGTGCCGCGGCATGCTGGATTCGGTGCTGGCCATCCGCGCCGGCGACAAGGAGGTCTGGTCGGGCCAGCTCACCAGCAGCGGCATCGTCAGCGTCAACAAGCCCAACCTGTGGGGCGGGGAGGACGCCGAGGGCGGCATCGTCGGCGACTTCGAGTTCGCATTCGGCAACCCCGACCAGCCCCCCAGCAGCTATCTGGCGTCGAACGTCGCCCCGCAGCAGAGCGCCTACCGTTGGCGGCCCTACGCCACCTTTCGCGGTGGCCGCTGGGGCAACAGCCCGTACCCCAAGCCGCCGGCGTTTCTGGTCAGCAGGATTCTCAACGGCTGGGACGGTGGGGAGTGCTGGTACCCGGAGCGAGCCCAGGTGCCGGTCTACTCCATGACCTCCACGCGGCCCACGTCGATCTATATCACCATGGACCGCAGCGGATCCATGGCGGGCAGCCGCATGACGATCCTCAAGGCCGCCATGCAGACGGTCATCGACCGGCTGGAGGTCTGGAAGGAGGAGACGCGCCAGGACCTGGACGTGATGCTGGTGTCCTTCGCGTCCGACAGCCAGTCGATCACCCGGCGTGGCATCAACGGCGCCGGCTTTGGCGACCTGCGGGCCTTCGTCGATGGCATGGTGGCCAGCGGCGGCACAAGCGCCACGGCTGCTTATGCCGGCGCGCCGGGCTTCTTCTCGCCGACGCCCCCGCGCAACAACGTGGTGGTCGCGGTGTCCGATGGCGCCATGGACGGT
This sequence comes from Pseudoxanthomonas sp. SGT-18, assembly GCF_003931645.1. Lineage (NCBI taxonomy): Bacteria > Pseudomonadati > Pseudomonadota > Gammaproteobacteria > Lysobacterales > Lysobacteraceae > Pseudoxanthomonas > Pseudoxanthomonas sp. SGT-18. The sequence continues at coordinate 106,054 of NZ_RRYJ01000008.1, forward strand.
GTGGCTGCGGCGGTGTCGGCGATGGCCGACCTACTGGATCGCGACGCCGCGCCCTACTGCACCGCCGACAATAACGCCGTGGCCATGTACGGCGTCGGCATAACCACCGCTGGCAGCCTGGCCAGCTTCAGCAACATGGGCCCGCCCACCGTCATTGACGGCAGCAGCGCCGACGAGCTGGCGGAGCTGATCCTCTCCGCGCTGCTCAAGGTGACCGGTTTCGGCGGCATGAACGTCGCCCATGTCCTCTACGACAGCCTCACCGCCCGCGAGATGGATGGAGAGTCCCGGGCTCTGATCAACGAGCCGAGCTGGCGTGCCGCGGCGGACCGGTTGTACAACGAATCGTTCGGCATTGGCACCGAGTTCATCGCGGGCCAGGAAACCATCGAGCAATTCCAGCAGCGCCTTTGTGACCTGGCCGGCGCCCGCATGTCGGTGGACCCGACCACGGGCGAGTGGCATCTGGACCTGATCCGATCGGACGTGCCCGGCGACCTTCTCGTCATCACCGACGACGACGTTCTCGAGTTCGAGGAGCAGCCCTCGGTGCTGGATGAGGCGGTCAACCAGGTCACGGCTCGCTGGACGGACATGCTCAACGACGAGGTGCGGGCCACCGCGCCTGTGCAGGCGCTGGGCGCGATCCAGGCCTTCGGGGCGGTCAACGCCGAGGTGTTGGAGTGCCCCGAGGTACTCGCGGAGTCGTTGGCCCTGCGACTGGCTGCCCGCAACCTGGACGCCCGCGCCACGCCGCTCAAGCGCTACGCGCTCAAGGTCACCCGCGTGGCTTATCGCGCCCGCCCCGGCCAGAAGGCGCGCCTGCAGCTGCCCAAGCGCGGCATTGCCGACATGGTGGTTGTGCTGGGCGATATCAGCCGCGGGACCCTGCGCTCGGGCGGCATCGCGCTGACCGCCGTGCAGGACGTGGCCTCGATGCCAGCCTCCACCTACATTGTGGAGGAGCCTGGTGTGGCTCCGCCCGCGGCTGAAGTGGCGGGCCCTGCGCCCGCGCAGCTGGCCATGGAGCTGCCGTATCGCGAGCTGGTGCAGCTGCTGAGTGACGCGGACCTGCAGGCGCTGCCCGTGGGTGCCGGCTATGCCGCTCTCCTTGCGGCCGCCCCGGTCGGCGCCATGGATTTTCTGCTCTACACGCGAACTGCGCCCGATGACTTTGAGGAGGCAGCGGTTGGCGCGTGGTGCCCGCACGCAACCGTTGTCGAGGCCAGCACCTCGACTGACCCGGATGGCGGGCTCCTACGGCAGGCCTTCACGCTGGTGGACGGCTCTGGTGTCTCCGCCGTGGTGCCGGGGACTGCCGCGCTTTGGGGCAACGAGGTCGTGCGTGTCGATGCCATCGATGTGGCGGGCGGGACTGTCTTGCTGGCACGCGGGTGCCTGGACACGGTGCCCCAGCCCCACGCCGCTGGCCAGCGGATCTGGTTCTACGATGCCGACCTCGCAGTGGATCCGGCCGAGCGCCCCTCGGGCGCCAGCGTGGAGATGCGCGCGCTTACCCGCGCCTCCAGCGACCTTCTGCCGCTCGCCTCGGCGCCGACCAGCACCGTAGCCATCGTCGGTCGCGCAGCGTTGCCGTACCCCATGGGGAGACTGCGCATCAACGGAGACTTCATGCCCGCGGCCGCTACCGGTGCGATGACGGTGACGTGGGCGTCGCGGGACCGGGTTGCCCAAGCCGACGCCCTCGTCGACCACGAGGCCGCCGGTATCCCGCCCTCTGCTGACACACGCTGGGGCCTCCGCGTGCGTGCGGGCGACACCACCCTCGTTGAGCGCGCTGACATCGCCGGCGGCACCGCGACTATTGACCTAGATTTCAACGGAGACATCGTGATCGAAGCATGGGCGATCAACGACGCTGGCCCGAGCTGGCAGCGCCATGTGTGGCCACTCGCCTATACGGCAGACGCCGCCACCGGTAACACGATCGCCGCGCCAACCTGGACGCCGGTGCAGGTGATCATCGATGGCGGGGAGGTGCTGCCGTGACGGACGAGGTGATTCCCTACCGCTTCCGGGTGCGAGGCGGCACCGCCGCAAACCTCGCGGCGGTCAATGAGGTGCCGCTGGCACGCGAGCTCATTGTCGAGACCGACACGGGGAAGATGAAGCTCGGAGACGGCATGGCCAGCTATCTCCAGCTCCCTTACATCGGCGCCGCCGGAGGTGGCGCAATCTGGCGAAGCGGGTCGGGCACGCCCCCGGATGCGCTGGGCAATGATGGCGATTTCTACCTGGATGCCGATTCTGGCGACGTCTATGAGCGTGCCGATGGCACGTACGGGGTGGTGGCCAACATCAACGGGCCGCCCGGCCCACCTGGAAACCTCGGGCCTCCGGGGCCGCCGGGCCCAGCCAGTAGCGCGTACTTCGGCGCCACCTTCGATGGCGGCAACGTGGAGATCGCGCCAGGTTCCTTCTGCGATGTGCGCGTTCCGTACGGCTGCCGGCTGACGCGGGTGTCTGTGGTGGCGGATCGGATCGGCAGGCTGGTAGTCGGTGTGTGGTCGGTTCCGTGGGCGCAGTTCCCGGCGACGCCGGCTGACAGCATCACCGGCGCGTCGCCGCCCTCGCTGTTCACGCAGATCAAGTACGAGAGCACCGACTTCAGCGACTGGCGGGATGAAATCGAATCAGGAGAGGTCATTCGCTTCTACGTGAGCGAGTGTGAAGAAATCAGGAGGGCAACAATTTTGCTAGAAGGAATCCGCGAATGAAGAAGATGATCGAGATCAGCAACAACGTCGGCACCGAGGCCAACTGGCGCAACTTCATGCGTCAGTTCCTCGACCTGATGCTGTTCGTGGGGTTGGTGCAGACCGACGACCCGGGGCAGGCGGACCCGGAAACGCACCCGTGGGGCACCCAAGCCACGTTTATCTTCCGCATGAACGATGCGATGCAGGCGGTCGCGCCGATTTTCATCCGCTTCCGTTTTGCGGATGTATCCACCTCCGGCACGAGCACTAATAAAGCCGGGTGCACAGTGACGGTGGCGTCCGAGATTAACGCGGGCGTTATGTCAGGGGTCATATACAGCGGCCCGGCCGCTAACTCCACTTTCACCTCTGGCACCGCTCTGGGCGTTCTGGGCGCCTGCGCTACTGACGGGTTCTTCGGCGTCTTCGGAAACTACGGTGGCAACAACGGTCCTTCCGTCGCAGTGTGCCGGACGTGCAGCGCTGATGGAGTTGCCGACGCTTACGGCGTTACCGTTCTGACCACCACTACCGGATCAGCGACTTCGACCGTTTCTTCATCCTCGTCGGTGGCCAACATGCGATTCTCTTTGCCGCGAGTGCAGGCCGTGAGCACCGACTTCGACTTCGAGGCGTGTCTGCTTAAGCCGTACGGAGTGGGTACATCCATCGGAGGAGAACTGCCGGCGTACCTGGCATGGCACGCGCTCCCGGAAATCATGCCGATGCACGGTATTTGCGGCGTGCTGTCTAACGTCATGGGTCGGTTTGACACGTTCAACGTGGCGCTCGTGGGGAACGCGCCTCGCACCTACATCGCCTTGCCGCCCTTAACGTACGACCGATTCACCAGCGGCATTGCGTCGTCCACAACGCGAGCATTCCTCGCGATGCTGTGGGAGTGACCGATGGCCCTCGTCGTCGTTGTCCGAAACCCGTCCGCGTCCGCAGTCAGAAGGTACGCAGCCACGATCCCGCGGCAGTATCACAACCAAGGCATGCCCTACCTGGCGAAGTTCGTCACCGCGAGCGCGTTTCCGGGTTTGGGCACCCGGGCCTACGGGTTCTTATCCGGATAGGCGTGGCTAGCTGCCTCGCCCACCTGAGCCCCCTCGCAATATCGTTAAGACCACCCCCAGAACAGGACGGTGGAGCGACGCCGGCAAGCGCCGCTCCACCGCCGCAACACAGGTGAACTCACCACCTGGCATTGGCCGAGGCCCTGTCACCCCCGCGGGGGGCGGGCAGTCTCGGCCCCGACTATCGCAAATGGTGAGACATGCCTAATCCAATCATTCCCTGGCCCGGCGGCAAGCGCCGGCTCCTGAAGCACCTGTACCCACACTTCCCCGCGCACGAGTGCTACGTCGAGGCGTTCGCTGGTGGGGCGGCAGCCTTGCTGCTGAGGCCACAGCCGGCGCCGGTGGAGGTCCTGAACGACCTCAATGGCGACCTCGTGCGGCTTTACCGGTGTGTGCGCCATCACCTGGACGAGTTCGTCCGGCAGTTCCGCTGGGCGCTGGTCTCGCGCCAGATGTTCGAGTGGGCCCAAATGGAACACCCCGAGACGCTGACCGACATCCAGCGGGCGGCGCGCTTCTACTACCTGCAGAAGCTGGCGTTCGGCGGCAAGGTTCAGGGCCAGAGCTTTGGCTACGTGGCCAGCGGCAGCGGTCCGCGCCTCAACCTGCTGCGCATCGAGGAAGAGCTGAGCGCGGCCCACATCCGCCTGGCCAACGTCATCGTCGAGCACCTGCCGTGGCACGACTGCCTGCAGCGCTACGACCGGCCGGGGACGCTCCACTACCTGGATCCGCCGTACTGGCAGACCGAGGGATATGGCATCGAGTTTCCCTTCGCCGAGTACGAACGCATGGCCGAGTTGATGCGGTCTGCGCAGGGCAAGGTGGTCCTGTCCATCAACGACCACCCCGATATACGGCGGGTGTTCGAGGGGTTCACCCTGATCCCGCTCCAGATCCGCTACACGATCGCGCGCGAGGGCCGGGAGCCGGCTGGGGAGCTGATCATCAAGAACTGGGACGACAGCCAGGCCCAGCTGCTGTGAGCAACGCCGTGTAGGAATTTTCGGACCCGTCGCAACGCTTTCCGCTGATACCGATTGCGCGACCCGTTCGCCACAATCCCTCCTCGCCGGCCAACGCCCGGGACCCGCAGCAGCGGGACATCCACCCGGTGCGGCCCCGTTCCAGGGATGGGCGGGGAGGCTGGTCTCGGCTCCTGCGACGCATGCCGCAGAGAATCGACCTGCGGCGCTCCCACCCCCGGGTGGCGCCGCGCCGGCCGCGCCACTCCCCATGGCACGCGAGACGCCCGCAAGGCACGTCGTGATCCGGCGTCTCAGTGCGTTCTGAGATTCGCCGCCTTGACATACAACTTTTGGTTCCACTGTCGTTACGCAAATTGAATAACAGTCGGGTTAATATTTCGCCATGGGAGCTGGGGAAGCTTCCTGGTCGCAGCAAGTGCTGCGGGTGTCCAAGGCCGAAAGGCGTTAGCGAGGAGGTTGGACATGAAGGACGTTATTGGGGGCTTCTAAGTCATAAGAGCTACCCGCCTCGTTGGCGGGTAGCTTTTTTTTTGCTTGAGGGGAAGCAATGGATACGTTCTGGGTAGGTGTCTCGAACACTTTGGTGGTGGCTGTCGGCGTGATCATCGCCGGCGCCGCTATCATCCATTCCGGCCGCGTAGCCAGGAAGCGTGAAAGCGCGGCCTTGCTGTTTCAGTCACGAGGCGACGATGTGCTGCAACGGGGTCACGCTGTGATCCGCGAGCGATTTAACGCCCACGACAAGAACATCCAGTCCCTTGCGGATCAATTCGAAAGCGAGGACGCACGCGCAGTCCGCTATGTGCTCAATCACTTCGAAACCATGAGTGTTGGCATACAAGCCGGCATCTATGACGAGCACATGCTCAAGAAGTGTTGGTGCACGATGGTCGTGGGGACCTACGATGAGACGGCCGCTCTCATAACGGCCATCAGAAAAAAGAGAAGCCAGCCTACCGTCTATCAAGAGTTCGAATGGCTTGCGACTCGGTGGCGAAAGAACGGGATCAAGGTCCGGCCCAACTGAGTTCTTGTGGGGCCTAGGAAGCGCAGTTCTCGCCTTCGTTATCGCCCGGGATCAGCCCGGCGGCGGCAAGCATGCAGCTGATGGTCGCGTGGATGTGCTCGACCTGGTCCGCCGGCGCGTGCTCAACCAGCCGTTCGGCCTCGCAGGCGAAGGCCTCCAGCACCTCGTCAGGTTCGCACTCGTCCACCAGGCAGGGCAGGCGCTGCTCCAGCCGCTGCAGTTCGGCGTCGATCTCGGCTCGGGTTTTCATGCGGCGATCCGGTGCTCGTAGTAGGGGTGGCGCTTGTCGTCGAAGATGGTCTGCATCGCCGCCAGGTCGCCGCTGGGCTGCAGCCACGCATCGGCGTGCTCCGGCTTGATGTTGATGATGGTGCGATCGTGGCCGGCAGCGGCCACCTCCGGCTCCGGCTCGTCGGTGATGGCCGCGAAGCTCAGCAGGTCCGGCTCGTGGCCAGCCGGGTCCTTCCAGTGCGACCAGAGGCAGGCCACCAGCATGGGCTCGCCATCGCGCGGGGTGAACTCGAGCACCCGGTTCTTGCCGTCGGGGCCCTCCACGTTCTCGTAGAAGCGGGTCGCCACCATCAACCCGTGGCTCGTGCCGAACGTGGGGCGCTTACGGCGCCGATGGGGTCAAGCGGTCGAAGAAGGCGAACGGGCGTAGCCTCGCCGGGCGCGTATACAGCGAAATGCCAGTGCAAGTCTGACTGCGCCTGTCAGGCCTTGGGGCGCGGGCGGTGCAAAGACTCGGGTCGTAACTGGGTGTAGCGCTTCAGCTCATTCCACGACTCGTGGAGTGTCACCGCGGCGACTTCCGGGATGTCGTACCCCTGTTCGAAGAGGCGCGACGTTGCCTCATGGCGAAGGTCGTGGAAATGGAGATCTTCGATCCCCAGCGCCTTGCAGGCACGGGTAAATGAGGTTCCGACGGACTTGGAGTTGTAGGGGAAGATGCGGTCCTCGCCGTCGATTCGGCGCTGGCGCTGCACGACGTCCCAAGCCGTCCCCAGGAGCGGGAATCGCTTGTGATTGCCTGCCTTCTTGCGCGGGTGCTTGGCGTCGCGCAGCAGCAGGGTGCGATTGCTTTCGTCCAGGTCGGACCACAGCAGGCGGCAGATCTCGCCCTCCCGCTTCGCAGACGCGATCGCGAACTCCACCAGATCGTTCATGGGGATCTGCGACCGCCACGCGGACTCTGCAAAGTGGGCGTGCAGCCGCCTCAACTCATCGGGCGTGGGCCGGCGGTCGCGACGCTTGGACTTGCCAACCATCTTGAGCAGGCGAAGAACGGGCCTGGCCTCCGCGACGGGGTCGCCGATCGTGGCGACCCCTTTCATTGGCTTTGCCAGCTTCAGGAGCTCGCTGAGGTACCCCAGCTCGACATTGATGGTGGCAGGCGCGCAGGGCGGGGCCAGGTGGCCGTTCGGGAGCATGTGCTGGCCGGCGATCCGCCGCTGCACGTGCTCGATGACATGGTTGGCGGTGAGCTTCCTGGCCACAACCTCGCCCAGGCTCTCGCGTAGGCGTGACATGTTCCCGGCCTGGGTCTTGGACACCGGCTTGACCGCGGCCACTTCCTCTACGCGCCAGTCGATCAGCTGGGCGATCGTGAGGTCATCATTGGGGTGCCCGCCCCGGGCCTCCATCTCGGCCAGCTCGCGTTCCACCCGCTCCGCCCATACTTTGGCCGCCGACTTTGTCGGGAAGGTGCGGGTTTGGGGCTTGTGCCCCTTGCGGCGCACAATGGCGCGCCAGCTGCCGGATCTCTGCTGGTAGGTGGGCATGGTGTACCAGGCCTTTCGTGGTGCACCAATGGTACATCCCGCCGGGAAACCGAGGGAAAACGCGGGCGCCTCCGGGCAAGAGCAGGCCCCGAAAAGTCAGGTAAAACGATGAATTCCTTGAGAAGCCAAGCGCCGCTGTTGTCCGTGGCGCCGATGATGGACTGGACCGACCGCCACTGCCGGGTGTTCCACCGCCTGCTGGCGCCGCATGCGCGGCTGTACACCGAGATGGTGCACGCCAACGCGGTGGTGCTCGGCGACCGCGGGCGACTGCTGGGCTTCGACCCGGCCGAGCACCCGGTGGCGCTGCAGCTGGGCGGCAGCGAGCCGGAGGTACTGGCGCAGGCCACCCGGATCGGCGTGGAGTGGGGCTACGACGAGGTCAACCTCAACTGCGGCTGCCCCTCCGACCGGGTCCAGGCCGGCCGCTTCGGTGCCTGCCTGATGCGCGAGCCGGGGCTGGTGGCCGAGTGCGTGGCGGCCATGATCGAGGGTGCCCGCGCCGACGGCCGCGAGGTGCCGGTAACGGTGAAGTGCCGGCTGGGCGTGGACGAGGACCACGAGTATGAGCGCTTCGCCGCCTTCGTCGAAGCGGTGGCCGCGGCCGGTTGCCGCACCTTCGTGGTGCATGCGCGCAATGCCTGGCTGCAGGGGCTGTCGCCCAGGGAGAACCGCGAGGTGCCGCCGCTGCGCTACGAATGGGCCTGGCGGCTCAAGCGCGAGCGTCCGGACCTGGAGGTGCTGGTCAACGGCGGCATCGCCTCCGAGCCACAGGTCCAGGAGCAGCTGGCGCACGTGGACGGGGTGATGCTGGGCCGCGCCGCCTACCACGATCCCTACCTGCTGCACCGGCTGGACGTGGCCCTGTACGGCGGCGAGCTGGCCGGACGCGCCACCCTGCTGCGCCGCCTGCGCCCCTACGTGGAGCGGCAGCTGGCCTCGGGCCTGCCGCTCAAGCACGTGGTGCGGCATGTCCTTGGCCTGTTCCATGGCCAGCCCGGCGGCCGCCTGTTCCGCCAGGTCCTCAGCGAGGGCGCGCACCGTCCTGGTGCAGGCTGGGAGCTGGTGGAGCAGGCGCTGGATGCCACCGCCGGCGCGACCGCGGTGGCCTGAGCGGATCCCGCGCGAACCGCCGGGAAAATGGCGGCTTGTTGCGCTGAACGGCCGCCGGTGGCATGTGGATAAGTTCAGACCGGATTCACTGCATTCTCACGAACATGCCTTTCCAGCCAAGGGTCTGGCCTCGACGCATGTTTTCGTGCGTGGAAGCCGTATCAAAGACCCACGCCGTTAGTTAGGATTGCAACGATGTTCGCTCCGCGCCGCCTCGCCACCGCCCTGCTGCTGGCCGGCCTGCCCCTCGTGGCGGCGGCCCGGCCGCCCGTGGTCGGGCCGGAGGCCGGCGTGCGCGCCGGCGGGCCGCCCCGTGCCGAGCGCCCGCAGCGGGACGCGCAGGAAGCCGGCGCCGCCGAGCTGCGGGCATCGCGCCGCTCGCTCTCGGAGGCAGTACGCTTCGTGCAGCGCTCCACCGGCGGCCAGATCCTGGGCGCCGAGCTGGTGCCCTACGAGGGGCGCAACATCACCCGCGTGAAGTACATGGACGATCGCGGCCGGGTCCGCTATATGGATGACCCGGGCCCCGGCGAGCGGGGCCGCCGCGCATCGCGACGCGACGATCACGAAACCCGCTAGACGATGGGGCCCCGGCCAAAGGCCGGTCCCACACTGCAACTCAGGGAGAGTGCATGCGAATCCTTCTGGTCGAAGACGAGGCCCCGCTGCGGGAGACCCTGGCCGCGCGCCTCAAGCGCGAGGGCTTCGCGGTGGATGCCGCGCAGGACGGCGAGGAAGGCCTGTACATGGGGCGCGAGGTCCCGTTCGACGTGGCCATCATTGACCTGGGCCTGCCCAAGATGTCGGGCATGGAACTGATCAAGGCGCTGCGCGACGAGGGCAAGAACTTCCCGGTGCTGATCCTGACCGCGCGCTCGAGCTGGCAGGACAAGGTCGAGGGCCTCAAGCAGGGCGCCGATGACTATCTGGTCAAGCCGTTCCACGTCGAGGAGCTGCTGGCGCGCCTCAACGCGCTGGTGCGCCGCGCCGCCGGCTGGAGCAAGCCGGTGCTGGAGTGCGGCCCGGTGGCGCTGGACCTGGCCGCGCAGACGGTCACCGTGCACGGCAGCAACGTCGACCTCACCAGCTACGAGTACAAGGTGCTGGAGTACCTGATGATGCACGCCGGGGAGCTGGTCTCGAAGGCCGACCTCACCGAGCACATCTACCAGCAGGACTTCGACCGCGACTCCAACGTGCTGGAAGTCTTCATCGGCCGCCTGCGCAAGAAGCTCGACCCGGAAGGCGAGCTGAAGCCGATCGAGACCGTGCGCGGCCGCGGCTACCGTTTCGCGATCCCGCGCAACGAAGGCTGAGCCGCGGTAGCCGGGTCTCGTGGAAGGGAGCACCAGGCCCCGGTTCCGCCCCTGGCGGCCGCGTTCGCTCAAGGCCCGCCAGCTCATGGCGGCCAGCATCGGCCTGGTCGCCTTCCTGATGCTGGCCGGCGTGGCCCTGGACCGCTCCTTCGCCGAGACCGCCCAGAACAACCTGCGCCAGCGGCTGAAGAGCTACGCCATGGCGTACGCGGACAACATCGACTTCGGCCGCGACGGTTCGCTGTACACGCCCGAGGTCGGACCCGATCCGCGCTTCCACCGTCCCGGCAGCGGCCTGTACGCCGAAGTGGTGCTGCCCGACGGGCGCTGGGCCTCGATGTCGGCCGAAGGTCCGCTGCTGCCGGACCAGGGCGACATCCTCGAGCCGCGCGAGGAGCGCTTCGACGGCCCGCTGCAGGTGACCCAGATCGACGGCACCGCCGGCGAGGTCTACCGCTACGGCATCGGCCTGGTCTGGGGCGAGCGCGGGCCCGAGGCCGAGTTCCCGTACACCATCTACGTCATGGAGGACACGCAGACCCTGGATGCCCAGGTGCGCGTGTTCCGCGGCGCGCTGTGGATGAACCTCGGCAGCGCCGGCCTGATCCTGCTGCTGCTGCAGGCGCTGATCCTGCAGTGGAGCCTGCGCCCGCTGCAGCGGGTGATCGCCGAGCTGACCAAGGTCCAGCGCGGCCAGCTGCAGCGCATGAGCGAGCACCACCCGCGCGAGCTGGAGCCGCTGACCGAGAGCATCAACGCGCTGATCGACTCCGAGCGCGAGAACCTGGAGCGCCAGCGCAACACCCTGGCCGACCTGGCGCACAGCCTGAAGACGCCGCTGGCGGTGCTGCGCACCCAGCTGGATTCCGGCGGCCCGGAGGAGACCCTGCGCCAGGAACTGGACGTGCAGCTGCGGCGCATGAACGACCTGGTCTCCTACCAGCTGGCGCGCGCCGCCTCCAGCGGCCACAAGCTGTTCTCCGCGCCGGTGCCGATCGAGTCCACCGCCGAGGAGATCGTGCGCGGCCTGGAGAAGGTCTACGCGCGCAAGGGCGTGCTGTGCGAGTTCGACATCGCCCCGGACGCGCGTTTCTACGGCGAGGCCGGCGACCTGCAGGAACTGCTCGGCAACTTGCTGGAGAACGCGTTCAAGTGGGCCAACCGCCGCGTGGTGCTGACCGCGCGCCCGGGCCCGACCGCGCCCAACCGCCGCGCCGGCCTGCTGCTGGCGGTGGACGACGACGGCCCCGGCATCGCCCCGGAGGACGTGGCCAAGGTGCTGCAGCGCGGCGTGCGCGGCGACGAGCGCGTGCAGGGCCACGGCATCGGCCTGTCGATCGTGCAGGACCTGGTGCGCGACTACCGCGGCGAACTGCAGGTCACCCGTTCCCAGGAGCTGGGCGGGGCGCGCTTCGAGGTCACCTTGCCGCCGGGGCTTTGAGAGCCGGGATTCGGGATTGGTGATTCGGGATTCGCAAGGGCGTAGCCCGATGCGCTTCGCTTGTCCGGGCTACGCGGCGCGCAGGGGCGAGGGGCCGTAGAAGCGGGCCAGGTGCGCGGCCACTTCCGGCATCTCCTGCTCCAGCACTGCTGGTGCGGAGAAGTGGTACTCGGTGGCCACCGCGAAGAATTCCTCCGGTGCCTCGGCCGCGTACGGGTCGATCGCGGTCTCCGCGCCGGCGTCGACCTCGGCGCAGAAGCCGTCGTACGCGCGCTGGAAATCGCGCGCCCATTGCCGGTGCCAGGCGGCGGGCAGGGGCGGGGTGCCGTCCAGCTCGCCGTCCAGCACGTCCAGCTTGTGCGCCATCTCGTGCACGGCCACGCAATAGCCGGTGTCAGGCTCCTCCAGGTCGGCCTGCACGTCGGCCCAGGACAGCACCAGCGGGCCATGGTCCCAGGCCTCGCCGGCCAGTTCGTCGTCCCATTCGTGCAGCACGCCGGCCGCGTCGACGTGGCTGCGGCGCACCCGGAACGCATCCGGGTAGACCAGCAGTTGCGACCAGCCACGCAGCCCGCTGGCGCCGAACTCCAGCAGCGGCAGGCAGCACAGCGCCGCCAGCAGCACCTGCTCGGCGGGCGCCAGCTCCAGCCCGCCCAGCGGGGTGATGGTCTTCTCGTGCAGGAAGCGGGTCGCCAGCGCGCGCAGGCGTTCGCGGCGCTCCGGGTCCAGCCCGCGCGCCCACGGCAGGGCCTGGCAGGCGTGCTGCCAGAGGTCCTCGTCGATGGGTGCCGCACCCAGGCGCAGCCAGCGCGAAAGCCTGCGGATCAGCGGAACATTCCCGGGAGGAAGCTGTGCCAGCGGCCGCCGCGGGCGCGCGGCATGACCGCGTCCGAATCGCCGCCGCCGCCACCAGCGCTGGCGCGCGGGGTGGTGCGTGCCGCCGCCGGCACCGTTGGCCGCGCCTGCGGCGCCTCGTCCCCGGCGGGTGCGGCCGCGGTGGTGTCCGGACGGGCATAGACGCAGGCGCCGTGCTTCTGTTCCGGCCCCGGCAGCTCGGGGCTGGCCCAGCACAGGCTCGGGATGGTCAGCAGCAGGAGCGGGGCGAATCGGCGCATGGGTCGGTCCGGTTGGCCGGGCAAGATCCCGAATATAGCGCGGATCGGGACCGTGCGCCGGACGCGGGGGCGGCGGATGCCGGATAATCGCCCGCTACGCAGTATTCACGGAGCAGGGTGTGGACGATCGGGAGCTGCTGCGGCGGCTGGCCGCCGGCGGAAGTTCGGGCGACGTGCTGGCACGCGACGCCGGCATCACCCGCGCGGCGGTGTGGAAGCGCATCGAAGGCCTGCGGGCGGCCGGGGCGCGGATCGAGGCCCGGCCCGGGCGCGGTTACGTGCTCGACAGCCCGCTGGAGCTGCTGGATGCGGCGCGCCTGCGCGCCGGGCTGGCGCCGCGGGCCGCCGCTTCGCTGCACGCACTGGACGTGGCCTGGAGCCTGGATTCGACCAATACCGAACTACTGCGGCGGCCGCCGCGTCCCGGGGTGGAGGTGCTGCTGGCCGAGCGCCAGAACGCCGGCCGCGGCCGGCTGGGCCGGCGCTGGGTGTCGCCGCTGGGTGGGCAGGTCTGCATGTCGGTGCGGCGTGGCTTCCAGGGCGGCCTGGCCCGCCTCGGCGGGCTGAGCCTGGTGGCCGGGGTGGCGGTGGCCGAGGCCCTGCGTGGCTGCGGCCATGCCGAGGTCGGACTGAAGTGGCCCAACGACCTGGTGGCCGACGGCCGCAAGCTGGGCGGCCTGCTGGTCGAGGGCGGCGGCGAGCACGGCGGTCCGGTGCACGCGGTGGTCGGGATCGGCATCAACGTCGACCTCGGGCCGGCCGACGGCATCGACCAGCCGTGGACCGACCTGGCCCGGCTTGGCGGCAGGGTACCGTCGCGCAATGCGGTGGCCATCGCCGTGCTGGACGCGTTGCTGCCGGCGCTGGAACTGTTCGACGAGGAGGGCCTGGCGCCGTTCCTGGACCGCTACGCTGCGCTGGACGTGCTGGCCGGGCATCCGGTGCGGGTGCTGGACAGCCGCGGCGACTTCGAGGGACAGGCCCTGGGCCTGGCCGCGGATGGGGCCCTGCGGGTGGCCACCAGCGCCGGCGAGCGCCGCGTGCACGCCGGCGAGGTCAGCGTGAGAAGGCAATGAGCGACTGGCTGTTCGACCTGGGCAACACGCGCTTCAAGGCCGCCCCCTGGGACGGCGGCGCGCCGGGCGAGGCCCAGGCCTGGCCGCATGGCGAGGACCTGCACCGCGCCCCGGTCCCGCGCGGACGCCGGGCCTGGGTGGCCAGCGTCGCCGGTCCGGCCATGACCGCGGCGGTGCTGGAACGCCTGCACGCGGCCTTCGACGAGGTGCGCCTGGCCCGCACCCAGGCCGAATGCGCCGGGGTGCGGGTGGCCTATCCGAACCCGGAGCGGTTTGGCGTGGACCGTTTCCTGGCGCTGCTGGCCGCGCACCGGGACGGCGGCGACGTGCTGCTGGCCGGGGTCGGCACCGCGCTGACCATCGATCTGCTTGACGCCGGCGGGCGCCACCACGGTGGCCGCATCGCGCCCTCGCCGACCCTGATGCGCGAGATGCTGCACGCGCGCGCGGCGCAGCTTCCGGCCAGCGGCGGTGCCTATGCCGAGTTCGCCGACGATACCGCCGACGCGCTGGCCTCCGGCTGCGACGGCGCCGCGGTGGCCCTGGTGCTGCGCTCGCTGGAGCAGGCGCGCCTGCGCCTGGGGCGTGAGCCGGCGCTGCTGCTGCATGGCGGCGGCGCCGGGGCGCTGGCGCCGCTGCTGCCGCAGGCACGGCTGCGGCCGGCGCTGGTGATCGAAGGCCTGGCGATCTGGGCGCGCGCGCAGCTGGACGCGGCGGCATCCTCCTGACCGCCGGCGGCCACCGCGCTGCGGTGCTCCCCTAGAATCGGGGCATGATCGCCCGCGCCCTCATCGTCGTCCTGGCCGTCCTCAACCTCGGCGTGGCCGCCTGGTGGCTGCTGCGCCCCGAACCAGCGCCAGCCTCGGCGCCGGCCACGCCGCCGGGCATCGCCCCGCTGGAAATCGTGCGCACCCTCGATGTCGCCGCGGCCCCAGCGCCTGCGCTGCAGCCGGCCGCGCCCGCACACACCTGCCTGCGCGCCGGCCCGTTCCGCAGCCGCGCCGAGGCCAACGGCATCAGCGCGCGGCTGCAGCCGCTGTTGCTCGGCCTGCAGGTCGAGGAGGAACCGGGCGATGCGGAGATGTACCGGGTGCTGTTGCCCCCGGTCCCCAGCCGCGAGGAGGCCGAAGCCACGGTGCGCCGCCTGCGGGGTGCCGGCTTCGACGACGTGCTGGTGCTGCACCAGGGCGGCGAGGCCAACGCGGTGGCGCTGGGCACCTTCCGCAACCGCGACATGGCCGAGCGCCGGGTCGCGGCCATGCGCCAGCTTGGCTTTCCGGCCGAGCTGCGCACTGCCGGCCGGGCCACGCCTCCGCGCTGGTGGCTGCTGCTGGCCACCGCACGGCCGGAGGAAGTGCGCGCCCAGGCGGGCGAAGCGCGCCAGATCGATTGCAGCCGCATCCCCGGCCTGGCGGACGATGCGCGGACGCCTGCGCTAGAATCGCCGGCCGCGCCGCTTTAGCTCAGCTGGTAGAGCAACCGCCTTGTAAGCGGTAGGTCGTCCGTTCGATCCGGACAAGCGGCACCACTTTCCGCTCCCGGCCGCTGCCGGGACGACGCTCAGGGCACCAGCCCGCAGGTCCGGTGCAACGGCGCCGGGACCGGCAACCGCACGCCATCCGGCAAGCCCGGCGGCCATGGCCGGTAGCCGGCCTGCCAGGCCACCACCTGCCACTGCCCGCTGGCTGGCAGGTCGTAGGCATACCAGGCCTCGCCGTCGTGGAACCCGTGGAAGATCTCGCTGCGGCCGTTGGCTTCGGCCAGTACGGTCAGGGGCACGTTGAACGGCGGCGGTTCGTCCGCGGTGGCCATGGCCGGCAGGAAACTGGCCGGCAGGGGTGGGGACGAAGGAGCGACGGGAGGCGTCAGGGTGGTCAGCATGTCCCTTCAATAGCACCGTGGGCGTGAATCCGGCGTCTGCTGCAGCGCGGCGCGTGTCCGTACGGTCACCCGGCTAGACTCGGGAAAAGTTTCAACGGATACCGTCATGGCCCGCAGTTATCCCCCTGTTTCCCTCATCGGCGTTCCCACCGACATCGGCGCCGGGCACCGCGGCGCGTCGCTTGGCCCGGATGCGCTGCGCATCGCCGGTATCGGCCAGGCCTTGGCCGCGCGCGGCGTGGACGTGCTCGACACCGGCAACCTCGCCGGCCCGCCCAACCCCTGGCAGCCACCGGTGGGCGGCTACCGCCACCTGGAGCAGGTGGTGGAATGGAACCGCGCGCTGATGCAGGCCACCCTGGCCGAGCTGCGGCGCGGACGCATGCCGGTGATGCTCGGCGGCGACCACTGCCTGGCGATCGGCTCGATCGCCGCGGTCGCCCAGCACTGCCGCCAGGCCGGGAAGAAGCTGCGGGTGCTGTGGCTGGACGCGCACGCGGACTTCAACACCAGCGAGGTCACCCCTTCGGGCAACGTGCACGGCATGCCGGTGGCCTGCCTGTGCGGCATCGGCCCGGACGCGCTCACCCGCCTCGGTGGCGAGGGCCCGGCCATCACCCCGGCGCAGGTGCGGCAGATCGGCATCCGCTCGGTGGATCCGGAGGAAAAGCGCCTGGTCAAGCAGCATGGCCTGGACATCTACGACATGCGCTACATCGACGAGGTCGGGATGAAGGCGGTGATGCAGCAGGCGCTGGAAGGCGTGGACGCGGACACCCACCTGCACGTGAGCTTCGACGTGGACTTCCTCGACCCGGGCATCGCCCCGGGCGTGGGCACCACCGTGCCCGGCGGGGTGAACTACCGCGAGGCGCAGCTGGTGATGGAAATGATCGCCGACACCGGGCGCATGGGTTCGCTGGACATCGTCGAGCTCAACCCGGTGCTGGACAACCGCAACGCCACCGCCGAGCTGGCGGTGGACCTGGTCGAGAGCCTGTTCGGCAAGTCCACGCTGATGCGCGACTGAGCACCAGTCGCGTCCGTCGCCGCGCGGTTTCACGCCGGTTCGACGGCGTTCCCGGAAAAGTGGGGCCCATCCCGTGCGTGGCGCGCGGGACCGAAAAGGGAGCCCACCATGAAGCGCATCGTTGCCCTGACCCTGCTGAGCCTGTTCTCGATTTCCGCGCTTACCGCGTGCAACACCATGGCCGGCGCGGGCAAGGACATCCAGCGGGGCGGGGAAAAGCTCGAAGACAAGGCCCAGGACTGCAAGGACGGCAAGTGCTGAGCGGGAAGCTCGAACGGATGCGGTGAGCGCAGGACGCGCCCGGCACAGGACGTGCGCAGATGGAGTTGCAGGCGGGGCCGCAAGGCCCCGCCTTTTTGTCTGCCTGAATGCTCCGCCGCGCGTGGCGCCGCGTAACCGCGCACTCACGGCGGCTGGACCGCCGGGAAACGCGCAACCGGCGATGCTGGCCCCAACCCGGCGACCGCCGGGTCCCGACCCCCCAACAAGGAGCACGCATGAACCGCGACATCATCGCCGGCAACTGGAAGCAGCTGAAGGGCCAGATGAAGGCCAAGTGGGGCGACCTCACCGACGACGTGTTCGACGTGGCCGAGGGCAATGCCGAGTACCTGGCCGGCAAGTTGCAGGAGCGCTATGGCTGGGAGAAGGACCGCGCCGAGCGCGAGGTCCGCGACTTCGAGACCACCCTGGACCAGCGCTACCGCCACTAAGGCCGGTGCCTTGGGCCCGGGCGCGGCGATCCGCCGCCCCGGGCCTTTCCGTGTCCGCCCGCCGCAACCGGGGCAGGGGGTAGAATCGGCGTGTTTCTTCCCCTTGCCTGCACCATGACCGTCCGCGTCCTCACCGGCATCACCACCACCGGCACCCCGCACCTGGGCAACTACGCCGGGGCCATCCGTCCCGCCATCGCCGCCTCGCGCGCACCGGGCACGGAGAGTTTCTTCTTCCTGGCCGACTACCACGCCCTGATCAAGGCCGACGATCCGCAGCGGGTGGCACGCTCGCGCCTGGAGATCGCCGCGACCTGGCTGGCCTGCGGCCTGGATCCGCAGAAGGTCGTGTTCTACCGGCAGTCGGACATCCCCGAGATCCCGCAGCTGACCTGGCTGCTGACCTGCGTCACTGCCAAGGGCCTGCTCAACCGCGCCCATGCCTACAAGGCGGCGGTGGACAAGAACAACGAGGCGGGCGAGGACCCGGATGCCGGCGTCACCGCCGGCCTGTACATGTACCCGGTGCTGATGGCGGCCGACATCCTCGCCTTCGGCGCGCACCGCGTGCCGGTGGGCCGCGACCAGATCCAGCACATCGAAATGGCGCGCGACATCGGCCAGCGCTTCAACCACCTCTACGGCGAGGCCTGGCGCCAGGCCACCGGCCAGTCCGGCGAGCCGCTGGTGCTGCCGGAGGTGCAGATCGACGAGAACGTGGCCACCCTGCCGGGCCTGGATGGCCGCAAGATGTCCAAGAGCTACGACAACACCATCCCGCTGTTCGCACCGCCGGCCGAACTCAAGCGCCTGGTGATGTCGATCGTCACCGACTCGCGCGCGCCCGGCGAGCCCAAGAACACCGAGGGTTCGGCCGTGTTCCAGCTGTACCAGGCCTTCGCCACGCCGGAGCAGGCCGAGGAGATGCGCCACGCCTTCGCCGAGGGCATCGGCTGGGGCGACGCCAAGCAGCGCCTGGTGCTGCGCATCGAGGAAGCGGTGGCGCCGCTGCGCGAGCAGTACGCGCAGCTGATCGCCAGGCCGGCGCAGCTGGAGGAGATCCTGCAGGAGGGCGCGCGCAAGGCGCGCGAGACCACCGTGCCGCTGCTCGACGGCCTGCAGCGTGCGGTCGGCCTGGGCGGCTTCCAGGCGGCGGCCGCCGCCGGCTCCGGCAAGCCGAAGAAGAAGCCGGCGGCGCGCCTGCCGCAGTTCAAGCAATACCGCGAGGCCGACGGCCGCTTCCACTTCAAGCTGGTCGACGCCGACGGCCGCGTGCTGCTGCAGGGTGATGGCTCCGAGTCCCCGCGCGAGGCCGGCGAGCGCATCGCCCGGCTGCGCCGCGAGGGCATCAATGCCCTGCACGCGCTGGAGCAGGGCGCGGTCGGGCTGATGGGCGAGCGCGTGGGCACCCTGGGCGCCGACGTGGCCGGGGTGGACGCGGTGGTCGAGGCCCTGCGCCAGCTGGCCGAGGCGGAGGCCGGCTGATGGCCTGGCTGTCGCTGCTGCTGTTCCTGCCCTGGTTCGCCGTGCTGGGCGGTCTTTACTGGTTCTTCCCGCGCACGCCGCGCCCGCGCGCGCGGCGTGCGTTCGACGCCATCGTGCTGGTCCTGGCGCTGGTGCTGAGCATCGGCGGCATGCACTGGGGCTACCACGAGGGCCTGGCCTACAGCGGCGCCGGCCCGATCTGGCGCCAGGTGCTGGCCGTGCTTTACGCCTACGGCGCGTTCCTGGCGGTGCTGGCACTGGCGATCCCGCTGCGCATGCGCCTGTCCGCGCGCTGGGCGGCGCAGGGCTGAGCCGCGACCAAGGTGAACGGTGGCCTGCCGCCGGCGGCCGTCTACGACCAAAGCCGGATCGTGCGGGCAAGGGGGGCTGACTAGGCTCCCCTGCATCGCCCCCACATCCCCGCTCCCCGATGCAGCAACAGCAGCTGGCGGCCGCGCACGGCATCCATACCCTCGACACCGGCTATGTCCGGCCTGCCTTCGACGCCGCGTACCTGGTGGTCGAGCGGGGCCGGGCGGCGTTCGTCGACTGCGGCACCAACCACAGCGTGCCGGTGCTGATGCAGGCGCTGGCCGACGCCGGGCTCGGCGCCGAGGCGGTGGACTGGGTGGTGCTGACCCATGCCCACCTCGACCACGCCGGCGGCGCGGGCCTGCTGATGCGCCAGCTGCCGAACGCACGCCTGGTCGCGCATCCGCGCGCGGCGCCGCACATGGTCGATCCGCAGCGGCTGGTGGCCGGGGCCATGGCGGTGTACGGCGAGGAGCAGTTCGCGCGCCACTACGGCAGCCTGGAGCCGGTGCCGGAATCGCGCGTGGTGGTGGCCGCCGACGGCCATGCCATCGACCTGGCCGGGCGCATCCTGCGCTGCCTGGATACCCCCGGCCACGCGCGCCACCACATGTGCATCTGGGACGAGCGCAGCCGCGGCTGGTTCACCGGCGACACCTTCGGCCTGTCCTACCGGCAGCTGGACAGCGAAGGCCGCGCCTTCGTCCTGCCCACCTCCTCGCCGGTGCAGTTCGAGCCGGAGGCGATGCAGGCCTCGATTCGGCGCATGCTGGAAAGCGCGCCGGAGCGCATGTACCTGACCCACTACGGCCCGGTGGGCGAGGTGCGCCGCCTAGCCGCGGACCTGCACGAGCAGATCGACGCCATGGTCTCGCTGGCCCAGGCCTGCGACGGCGGCCCGGACCGCCACCGCGCGCTGGTGGCGGCGCTGTCGGAGTACTACCTGGAGCGCGCCCAGGCCCACGGCGTGCCGCTGGACGAGGCCGGGGTGCTGGACCTGCTGGGCATGGACATCGAGCTCAACGCCCAGGGCCTGGAAGTGTGGCTGGACCGCAGCCGCCGGCGTGGCTGAGCGGCGGGGTCAATCCCAGGCATTGAGGTGCCGGCCGAAGCGCTCGCGCTGCGGCCGCACCACGCAGAAGCGGTGCCCGGTGGGCGCCTCCATCACCCACCAGCGCTTGACGAAGGCGATCTTGCGCGCGCCCAGGCGCTCGAGGCGGTCGGCCTCGGCGTCGACGTCGTCGCTCTCGATGTCCAGGTGCACGCGCGATTCGTGCGCCACCTTCTGCAGCAGGATGAGCGGCTCGTCCTCCTCGGTGGCCAGCACGCCGTAGCGGCCGTCGCCGTCCTCGTCCGGGTCGGCGATGGGCTTGCCCAGCGCCGCGCTCCAGAACTCCAGCGCGGGGCGCAGGTCGTCGACGTTGCAGTCGATCACCCGGGTGCTGAGGCGGCTGTGGTGCGGCATGGCGGCTCTCTCCGGCGGGCATGGAGCCCGACGATAGCGCCGCGCGGGGCTGGTGCGGATGAAGCGGCGGAAGCGCCCGCCGCCTCCTGCCCCCGGCCACGCGCCACGCCCGGCCCCCGCGCATGGGGCGGGGGAGCCCGGGCGGCCGGCCTCAGTTCGGCAGGGCCATGTCGTCCAGCAGCGCGCGCAGGAAGCGCGCGGCCTCGCCGCCGGTGGCGGCGCGGTGGTCGAAGGTCAGCGAGATCGGCAGGCGGCGGTGCACCTCGATCCCGCCCATCACCGCGACCACGTCGTGCGACAGGCGGCCGGCGCCGACGATGGCCACGCACGGTGGCACCACCACCGGGGTGGCGTAGCGGCCGGCGAACATGCCGAAGTTGGACAGCGAGATGGTGTAGCCGGACAGCTCGCTGGCCGGGATGCTGCGGTCCTCCACCTGCGCGCGCAGGCGGTCGATGCCGGCGCGGATGCCGCGCGCGTCGAGCATGTCGGCATTGCGCAGGGCCGGCACGAACAGGCCGTCGTCGGTGTCCACGGCGATGCCCACGTCCACGTGCGGATGGCGGGTGACGCTGAGCGCCTCGCCGTCGAACCAGGCATTGAGCGCCGGTACCGCCTTGCACGCGGCGACGATCGCGCGGACCAGGCGCGCGGTGATGTCCTGCTTGCCGATCCAGGCATGCAGGTCGGCGTCGTCGACCAGTGTGGTCGGCACGACCTTGCTGTGCGCGTCGGCCATCACCCGCGCCATGTTGCGGCGCACGCCCTTGAGCTGCTCGGGCTGGCCGCTGGCGGCCACGCCGGCGTCGGCGCCCGGCGGGCGGGTGCGCATGGGCCGGCCGGAGGCGGAGACGGGGGTGCGCTGGTGCACGGCAGGAGCGGGCGCGGAGGCGGCAGCCGCTGCGGTGGGCTGTGCCACCCCGGTGCCTCCCGCGCGGGAGGGGAGGAGACGGGATGGATCGGCCGCGGCCTGCTTCACGTCGGCCAGGGTCACGGTGCCCTCGGGCCCGGTGGGCGCAACGCGGGCCAGGTCCACGCCCAGCTTGCGCGCCAGCGCGCGCACTGCCGGCATCGCCTTGACCCCGCCGACCGCGATCGCACGCTCGGCATGCACGGCGTCGGAGCTCTGCATCGCGCCGACCACGGTGCCGGCGTCGCCACCGCGCGCCTCCGACGGTGCCGGCTGCACCGGCAGCTCGCCGCCGTCGTCGCTGGCGCTGGCCTTGGCCGGCTTCGCCGGTGCGCCGTGGTGGTGGCCGGTGTCCTGGCCCTCGGCGCGCTGCGGCAGGCTGGCATCGGGTTCGAACTCGGCCAGCATCGCGCCGGTGACCACCACGTCGCCGGCCTTGCCGGCCAGGCGCAGGACCTTGCCGGACACCGGCGAAGGCACTTCCACCACCGCCTTGGCGGTCTCCATCGAGACCAGCGGCTCGTCCAGGCGGATGATGTCGCCCTCCTTGACGAACCACTCGACGATGGTCGCGTCCGGCAGGCCCTCGCCCAGGTCGGGCAGGTGGAAGGTCTTGGTCTGGCTCATCGTGTCGCTCTCTCAATCGGTCGGTCGATCGCGCGGATCGACGGGCGGGAGCGGGCCGCGGCACGCGGCCGCGGCATGCCGTCCCGGGGCATCAAGGTAACGGACCGCGCGCGACGGGGTCGCGCGCGGCACGGTTCAGCCGTGGGCCATCGCGGCGCGCGCGGCGGCGACGATCCGCTCCACGCTGGGCAGGTACTTCATCTCCAGGCGGAACAGCGGGATGTGGGTATCCCAGCCGGTCACGCGCTGCACCGGGGCAACCAGGTCGTACATGGACTCCTCGGCCAGGCGCGCGGCGATCTCCGCGCCGAAGCCGGCGGTGCGCGGGGCCTCCTGCACGATCACGCAACGGCCGGTGCGCGACACCGACTCGGCGATGGTGGCGAAGTCCAGCGGACGCAGGGTGGCCACGTCGATCACCTCGGCGCTGATGCCTTCGGCCGCCAGCGCCTCGGCCGCCTCCAGCGCCTCCTTCACCTGCGCGCCCCAGGCGACCAGGGTCACGTCGGTGCCGTCGCGCAGGACGAAGCACACGTCAAGCGGCAGCGCCTCGCCGTCGTCGGCCACCAGTTCCTTGTACTGGCGGTAGATGCGCTTGGGCTCCATGTAGATCACCGGATCCGGATCGCGGATCGCGGCCAGCAGCAGGCCGTAGGCGCGTTGCGGCGAGGACGGCATCACCACGCGCAGGCCGGGGACGTTGGTGAACATCGCCTCGTTGGCCTCGCTGTGGTGCTCCGGCGCGCGGATGCCGCCGCCCCACGGCACGCGCAGCACCATCGGGCAGTGCAGGCGGCCGCGGGTGCGGTTGCGCAGGCGCGCGGCGTGGCAGACCAGGTGGTCCAGCATCGGATAGACGAAGCCGTCGAACTGGGCCTCGGCCACCGGCTTCATGCCCTGCGCGGCCAGGCCCACCGACAGGCCGGCGATGGTGGTCTCGTCCAGCGGGGTGTCGAGCACGCGCTGCGGGCCGAACTTCTGCTGCAGGCCGGCGGTGGCGCGGAACACGCCGCCGTTGACGCCCACGTCCTCGCCCAGCACCAGCACCGACGGATCGTGCTCCAGTTCCCATGCCAGGGCGCGGGTGATCGCCTCGATCAGGGTGATCGGCGTCGCGGTCGGGGTCTGGCTCATGGGCTGTTCTCCACCACGACTGGCGTGGACGGGCGCCGAATCGCCCACGCCGGCGGCGGCGTGGGCGCCGGCCAGGCTGCTGCTTTCGGCGCGCTGGCTGCGGATGTCATCCATGGCGCTGCTCCAGGGCAATGGCCGCGGCGCGCTGCGCGAGCAGGTCCGGCGGCGGATCGGCGTAGAGGTAGTCGAACATCGCTTCCACCGGCTGCGCGGTGGTGGCCAGGTAGGCGTCGACCTCGGCGTTGACCTGGCGCTCGCACTCGGCCTTCCACTCGGCCTCCTCGGCCTCGCTCCAGGCGCCCTGCGCGGTGAGCCAGGTGCGCAGGCGCGCGATCGGCTCGCGCTGCCAGGCGGCCTTGACCTCGGCGTCGTCGCGGTAGCGGCGCGCGTCGTCGGCGGTGGTGTGGTCGGACAGGCGGTAGGTGAGGAACTCGATCACCGAGCCGCCCTCGCCGGCGCGCGCGCGGTCCATGGCCTGGCGCATCGCGTCGAGCACGGCGACCAGGTCGTTGCCGTCGACCTGCAGCACGTGCAGGCCGCCGGCGATGCCCTTCTGCGCCAGGGTCTGGGCGCCGGTCTGGGCCTTGCGCGGCACCGAGATCGCCCAGCCGTTGTTGATCACCCCCAGCACCAGCGGCAGCTGGTAGGCGCCGGCGGAGTTGAGCGCGGCGTAGAAGTCGGTCTTGGAGGTGCCGCCGTCGCCGCAGGTGGCCACGGCCACGTGCGGCTGCCCGCGCAGCTTGAACGCCAGCGCGGCGCCGGCCGCGTGCAGGCACTGGGTGGAGATCGGCACGCAGATCGGGAAGTCGGCCACCGCGTCGCTGTCGCGCGGGAAGTCGCTGCCGCGCTCGTCGCCGCCCCAGTACATCAGGATGTCGCGCGGGCGCACGCCGCGCTCGAACATGGTGCCGATCTCGCGGTACGACGGCGCGAACACGTCGCCGCGGCGCATCGACGCGCCGATGCCGACATGGGTGGCCTCGTGGCCCAGGCTGGGCGCATAGGTGCCCAGCTTGCCGGTGCGCTGCAGGGCGATGGCCTTGCTGTCGAAGGCGCGCACGAACAGCATGCGCTTGAACAGCGGCAGCAGCACGGCGGGGTCGCGCAGGTCCTGCGGGAAGTCGCGGACCTGGCGCCCGTCGGCGTCGAGGTACTGCAGGTAATGGACTTCAAAGCTGGCGGCGAGTGTCATCGGGGGAGTCACCCTTGCGCGCGATTGCGGACAGGAAAGTTGCACATGGTACGGACTCGGTCGGGAAAACCCGCCGTGCAGCGCAACAACGCTTGCAGTACATGGACTTGGACGCGGTCGTCGAGTTCCCCTGAATGGTGACAGGCTCGGCCGCGTTATCCCTGCTGCGCTGCGGTACGCTTTGCCCCCTTGCGCGCACTCCCGCGCGCGCCAGCCGCGACCGATGACCCTGAACAAGAACCAGCGCCCGCTCGAACCCGGCATCCACACCGACCTGCAGGGCCGCATGACCTATGCGGGCTACCTGCAGCTGGACCGCCTGCTGTCCGCGCAGCGGCCGCTGTCCGAGCCGGCGCACCACGACGAGATGCTGTTCATCATCCAGCACCAGGTCTCGGAACTGTGGCTGAAGCTGCTGATGCACGAGCTGCAGGCCGCGCGCGCGTTCATGCAGCAGGACCAGGTGTGGCAGTGCCGCAAGGTGATGGCGCGCGGCAAGCAGGTGCTGCGTCAGCTGGTGGAGCAGTGGTCGGTGCTGGAGACGATGACGCCGTCGGAGTACATGGGCTTCCGCGACCTGCTGGGCCCGTCCTCCGGCTTCCAGTCGCTGCAGTACCGCGCGATCGAGTTCCTGCTGGGCAACAAGAACGCCGAGATGGTGAAGGTGTTCGCCCACGACCCGGAAGGCCAGGCGGCGCTGCGCGCCGAGCTGGAGCGGCCCAGCTTGTACGAGGAGTTCCTGCTGTACCTGGCGCGCTTCGGCCACGCGGTGCCGGGCGAGTACCTGCGCCCGGAACGCGACTGGACCCAGCCGCACGTCAGCGACCCGGCGCTGCGCCAGGTGTTCGAACGCATCTACGAGGACACCGACCGCTACTGGCGCGAGTACTCGCTCAGCGAGGACCTGGTGGACCTGGAAACCCAGTTCCAGACCTGGCGCTTCCGCCACATGCGCACGGTCATGCGCATCATCGGCTTCAAGCGCGGCACCGGCGGCTCCAGTGGCGTGGGCTTCCTGCGCGAGGCGCTGGACCTGACCTTCTTCCCTGAACTGTTCGAAGTCCGGACCAGCATCGGGACCTGAGCCGCGTCGGGTTCCGGGCGAGCATGGCACGCTCCGGGTGGCACCGCTCATGGCGCCGGTTTCAGCCGTAACGCACTGATTTTGAATGGATATCCCGGGGGCGGTCCAGCGGGTTTGCCGCGCTTGCCGATTGACGACCCGGGGCCGGTCGGTGATTCTCGCCCGGTTCCGGCGCCCGTCGCCGTGAAGTCCCGTCCGTTCTTTTGCAAGGAAATCCATGAGCGCCGACGTCGTCGAGCCCAAGGCCGCGGTCCCGCCGCAGACGCCCTCCCTACCCGAATTCCCCCAGACCCTGGGCCATCCGCGTCCCCTGTGGATGCTGTTCATGACCGAGTTCTGGGAGCGCTTCGCGTTCTACGGCATGCGTTGGGCGCTGGTCCTGTACATCGTGGCCCAGTTCTACAGCGGTGACGCCAGGGGCGAGGCCCCGGCCAGCGAGCTGTACGGCGCCTACCTGGCGCTGGTGTACGCGGCGGCGATCTTCGGCGGTTACGTGGCCGACAAGCTCATCGGCTACCAGCGCTCGATCCTGGTCGGCGCGGCCTTCATGTCCGCTGGCCTGTTCATGATCATGGCGCCCAGCGAGACCATGCTGAAGCTTGGCCTGGCCACGATCATCGTCGGCAATGGCCTGTTCAAGCCGATCATTTCGACCCTCGTCGGCAAGGTCTACGCGACCGGCGACCAGCGTCGCGACTCGGGCTTCACCATCTTCTACATGGGCATCAACCTCGGGGCCTTCATCGCCCCGATCCTGACCGGCTGGCTGGCCGAGCGCATGTTTGGCGGTACTCCGGAACTGCCGGCCTACAAGGTGGTGTTCATTGCGTCCGGCATCGGCATGCTTTTCAGCCTGTTGTGGTTCTGGTTCGGCCGCGCCCAGCTCAAGGGCATCGGCGCGGCGCCGGCCAATGCCACCGGCCTGGGGCGCGTGGCGATGGTGATCGTCGGCGCATTCGTGGCGATCCCGGTGTTCTACTCGCTGCTGACCATCGACGCCGGCCTGCTCAACTGGATCCTGATCGCATTGTTCATCGCCCCGGCGATCATGCTGCTGGTCGAGGGCATCCGCGAGGGCAAGGTGCAGCGCGACATGGTGGTCGCGATGCTGATCATCTTCGGCTTCAACGTGCTGTTCTGGATGTTCTTCGAGCAGGCCGGCAGCTCGTTCAACTTCCTGGCCCAGAACATCGTCAACCGCGACTTCGGCGGCTGGATCTTCCCGGTCGGCTGGTTCCAGTCGGTGAACTCGATCGCCATCATCACCCTGGCCCCGGTGCTGGCCTGGCTGTGGGTGGCGATGGGACGCGCCAATCCGTCGATCCCGCGCAAGTTCGGCCTGGGCCTGATCTTCAACGGCCTGGCCTTCCTGCTGCTGATGTTCGCCCTGTCCAGCCTGGTTGACCCGCAGACGCTGAAGATCCCGTTCTGGACCCTGTTCATGGTCTACGTGATCCAGTCGGTGGGCGAGCTGTGCCTGTCGCCGATCGGCCTGTCGATGACCACCAAGCTGGCCCCGGCCAAGCTGACCGGCCTGGCCATGGGCGGCTGGTTCCTGTCGATCGCCATCGGCAACAACCTGTCGGGCATCTTCGCCTCCAGCGTCAGCGGCGAGGGCGGCATGACCACCGCCTCGGCGCTGGCCGGCTACACCTTCGGCTTCTGGGCGCTGCTGGGCGCCGGCGTGCTGCTGTTCCTGGTCGCGCCGCTGATCCAGAAGCTGATGCACGGAGTGAAGTGAGATGAACGGCGCCCGCGGCGCGTTGCTGGCTTCGGCCCTGGCCCTGTGCGGATGCGGGGTTGATTCCCGGCACCCGGCCGGGCCGCCACAGCCGGTCGACACCACGCCGCAGCAGGCGCCGGCGCCGGACGCCACCGAGCCGGTGGCCTCCGGCAACACCCCGGCGGCGGCGGACGTCGCCGCCCTGGCCGGGTTGCGGGCCGCGTTCGACCCGGCCCGCAACCCCGCCGACGACCTGGAAACCGCCCAGGTCGAGGCGCGCCGCGGCAACCGCCGCATCGTGCTGGAGTTCGGCGAGTCGGACTGCGCGCCCTGCGAGGCGCTGGCCGCCGGGATCGAAGGCGACGCGGCGCTGCGTTCGCGCCGCAATTCGGCGTTCGTGTGGGTGCGGGTGGACCGCCGCGCGCCGGGCAATGCCGGCTTCGTCGCGGCCTACCCGGAAGCGGCCGACGTGCCGGCGCCGTACCTGGTGGTACTGGACGCCGACGCACAGGTCCTGCATGCCGGCCCGGGCGCCGCGTTGCTGCGTGACGACGCCCGCGCCGACGTGGCGCGCATCCGGGAATTCCTCGAGACCTGGGCGCCCCCGGCGCCCTGATCCGGCCCCTGGCCGGCTCCTTCCCCGATTCCAGTCCCCTGCCGCCTGGTCCGCGTTCCCCCGCGGCGGCGTTCAGTGCCCTTCGCGCAGGGCGGTCAGGCCCGGGCCGGCGAGCTTGGTCAGCAGGCGGTCGAGCATCTGCCGTTCGTTCTCGTCCAGCGTGGCCACCAGGCGCGCCTCGGCTGCCAGCGCCATCGGCGCGATCTCGTCGTAGACCGTGTACCCCACCTCCGACAGCGACAGCACCGAGCGGCGGCGGTCGTCGCTGTGGATGTCGCGCTTGATCAGGCTGCGCTCGAGCAGGCGCGCGACCGCGCGGCTGACCGCGACCTTGTCCATCGCCGTGCGTTCGGCGACCTCGTTGGCCGACAGGTCGGGGAAGCGCCCGAGCACGGCCATCACGCGCCATTCGGTGATCGCCAGTCCGAAACGCTTCTGGTACATGTCGGCGATCGTCTGGCTGACCCGGTTGGACAGCACGCTGAGGCGGTAGGGCAGGAAACGCTCGAGTTCGAGCTGGGCGTGGCCGGATGCGTCCTTGGCGGGAACGGACCCGGTGGCGTCTTGGCTGGCAGTAGCAGTCATTGCGGCAGGGTACCTTGCATGTGGTTGCACACGTAACTATAAAGGGTCTAATCCCAGACCCCCGTTCCCCGGCGGGGAGCGATCAGGAAGCCATCATGAGCGTGCAACCGCAAGTCCTTTCGTCCGCCACCGGTCCCGCCGTGGGCATGTCGGTAACGACCTTCGAGAACCCGATGGGCATCGACGGCTTCGAATTCGTCGAGTTCGCCGCGCCCGCCGGCCAGGCCGGACATCTCCACGACTATTTCCGCAAGCTGGGCTTCGTGCGCGTGGCCCGCCACCGCACCCGCCCGATCACCACCTACCGCCAGGGCGACTGCACCTTCCTGGTGAACGAAGACCCGGATTCCTTCGCCGCGCGCTTCGCCGAGAAGCACGGCCCCAGCGCCTGCGGCTTCGCCATCCGGGTGAAGAAGCTGGCCGACTGGGTGCGCACCCAGGCACTGAAGAACGGCGCCGAGGCGTTCGCCGCCGAGGACGAGCTGAGCAAGGCGGTGGCCGCGCCGGTGATCAAGGGCATCGGCGACTGCATGCTGTACCTGGTCGACCGCTACGACGCCAAGGGCACGATCCACGACCCGGACTACGAGTACGAAGCCGGCGTGGAGCTGAAGCCGGCCGGCTTCGGCCTGACCTTCATCGACCACCTGACCCACAACCTCTACCCGGGCAACATGGCCAAGTGGGCGGACTACTACGAGCGGCTGTTCAACTTCCGCGAGATCCGCTACTTCGACATCAAGGGCGCCAAGACCGGCCTGTTCTCCAAGGCGATGACCGCGCCGGACGGCATGGTGCGCATCCCGCTCAACGAATCTGCCGACCCCAAGTCGCAGATCAACGAGTTCCTGGAGGCGTACCACGGCGAGGGCATCCAGCACATTGCCTGCTTCACCGAGGACATCTACGCCACGGTGGAGAAGATGCGCGAGGCCGGGATCGAGTTCCTCGACACCCCGGACACCTACTTCGAGGTGATCGACCAGCGCATCCCGGACCACGGCGAGGACGTGGAGCGGCTGCGCCGCAACCGCATCCTGATCGATGCCGATCCGGAGACCGGCAAGCG
The DNA here is from genome assembly GCF_003931645.1 of Pseudoxanthomonas sp. SGT-18. NCBI lineage: Bacteria > Pseudomonadati > Pseudomonadota > Gammaproteobacteria > Lysobacterales > Lysobacteraceae > Pseudoxanthomonas > Pseudoxanthomonas sp. SGT-18. Next base: position 135,540 of record NZ_RRYJ01000008.1, read on the forward strand.
CAAGCTGCTGCAGATCTTCACCCAGAACGCGATCGGCCCGATCTTCTTCGAGATCATCCAGCGCAAGGGCAACGAGGGCTTCGGCGAGGGCAACTTCAAGGCCCTGTTCGAGAGCATCGAGCGCGACCAGATGCGCCGCGGGGTCCTCTGACAGCGTGACAGGGAAGCCCCTCCCCGGGACGGGGAGGGGCTCGCAAGGGCGAACGAGGATGAACGCTGTGACTGAACTGCAGTACATGACCGGCTTCGGCAACGAGTTCGCCAGCGAAGCCATTCCCGGGACCTTGCCGGAAGGGCAGAACTCGCCGCAGCGGGTGGCGCACGGGCTCTATGCCGAGCAGATCTCCGGCACCGCGTTCACCGCGCCGCGCGCGCACAACCGGCGCAGCTGGCTGTACCGGATCCGCCCGGCGTCGATGCACGGCAGCTTCGCCCCGTTCGCGCAACCGCGCTTCCACAACGACTTCGGCAGCGGCCCGGTGACCCCGGAACAGCTGCGCTGGGACCCGCTGCCGCTGCCGGCGCAGCCCACCGACTTCATCGAAGGCCTGTACACCGTGGCCGGCAACGGCTCGCCGGCGGCGCAGGCGGGCGTGGGCGTGCACCTGTACGCCGCCGACCGCGACATGGCCGGGCGCTACTTCTACGACGCCGACGGCGAGCTGCTGCTGGTGCCGCAGCAGGGCCGGCTGCGCATCGCCACCGAGCTGGGCGTGGTCGAGGTCGAGCCGCAGCAGGTGGCACTGGTGCCGCGCGGCATCCGCTTCCGGGTGGAGCTGCCGGACGGCGCCTCGCGCGGCTACGTGCTGGAGAACTTCGGCGCCCCGCTGCGCCTGCCGGACCTGGGACCGATCGGTTCCAACGGCCTGGCCAGCCCGCGCGACTTCCAGGCGCCGGTGGCCGCGTACGAGGACCTCGAGGGCGATTTCGAGCTGGTGGCCAAGTTCCAGGGCCACCTGTGGCGCGCGCCGATCGACCACAGCCCGCTGGACGTGGTCGCCTGGCACGGCAACCACGTGCCGTGGCGCTACGACCTGCGCCGCTTCAACACCATCGGCTCGATCAGCTTCGACCACCCCGATCCGTCGATCTTCACCGTGCTGACCTCGCCCAGCGACACGCCCGGCACGGCCAACGTCGACTTCGTGATCTTCCCGCCGCGCTGGCTGGTGGCGCAGCACACCTTCCGCCCGCCCTGGTTCCACCGCAACGTGGCCAGCGAGTTCATGGGCCTGGTGCACGGCGCCTACGACGCCAAGGCGGAAGGGTTCGTGCCGGGCGGCTGTTCGCTGCACAACTGCATGAGCGGGCATGGTCCGGACGCGGCCACCTTCGAGAAGGCCTCGGCCGCCGACCTGTCGAAGCCGGACGTGATCACCGGAACCATGGCCTTCATGTTCGAGACCCGCGCCGTGCTGCGTCCGACCGCGCAGGCCATGGACGCGCCGCACCGCCAGCGCGAGTACCTGCAGTGCTGGGCCGGGCTGCGCAAGCATTTCCGCGCCCCGGCCTGAGCCGGGGCCCGGACCCGGACCCGGACCCGTCTACCGGCGCTTTCGCCCGGCCTTGACGGGCGCTGGCGCAGCCTCCGGCCATGCGGACGCGTCCCGGGGGAACCATGTCGTCGTCGACCAGGAAGATCGATGCCTGCCTGCTGATGCTGGCGCTGGCCTTGGCCTCGTGCACGCGTCCGCCGGACACGGCGGCGCAGGCGGAGGAGCCGGACTGGGAGCCGATGGCCCGGTCCGCGCAGGACGAGGGCCACGACGGTCCCGAGGGCGCCGACGTGCCGCCGGCCACCGTGCCGCATGCAGCCTCCGCGCTGGCGACGCTGGCCACAAGCTTCGAGGGCTTCGGCCCGGTGCGCTTTGGCGAGGGCGCCGAGTCCCTGCGCGAACTCTGGAAGGGCGGGCTGGAGGGCGATGCCGATCCGGCCGATCCGCAGGCCTGCTACTACCTGTTCCCGCGGCCACGCCCGCAGCACGGCCATGGCACGGCCTTCATGATCGAGCGTGGCCGCTTCGTGCGGGTGGACGTGGACCAGGCCGGCGCGGTGGCCCCCGGTGGTGGCCGCATCGGCATGGACGCGGAACAGATCCACGCCCTGTACCCGGGGCAGGTGGAGGAAGCCCCGCACAAGTACGTCGAGGGCGGGCGCTACCTGCGGGTGGTGGCCGACGGCAGCCCGGCGGTGCTGGTGTTCGAGGTGGATGCCGACGGCCAGGTACGGTCCTGGCGCGTGGGCCTGCCACCGCAGGTGGACTACGTCGAGGGCTGCGGCTGAGCGTTGCTGCGCCCGGCGCGTGCAGGCCCGCGCGCATGGAACCGGCCCGATGCGGGGAGGACTGCGATGGTGGCGACACTGGGGGGATTCGCGCTGGGCCTGCTGCTGCTGGCGCTGGGCGGCGACTCGGCGGTCAAGGGCGTGTCCGGGCTGGGGCAACGACTGGGCCTGCGCCCGTTCGTGGCCGGGGTGCTGCTGCTGGCGTTCGCCACCTCGATCCCGGAACTGGCGGTCAACCTGCGTGCGGTCGCGATCGGGCAGGGCCACCTGGCGCTGGGCAATGCAGTCGGCAGTACCCTGGCCAACCTCGGCCTGACCCTGGGCCTGGCCGCGCTGGCGGCGCCGCTGCTGCTGCACGCGCGCCTGCTGCTGCCGCAGCTGGTGCTGCTGGTGGCGGCGGTGCTGGTGCTGGTGCTGCTGGGCCTGGACGGCTACGTCGGCCGCATCGACGGCCTGGTGCTGGTGGCCGCCTTCATCGTGGCGCTGGCCCATGTCCTGCGCCGCGCCGCCCGCGAGGCGCCGGAGGTGCAACAGGGCATCGCCGGCTACGCCGCCACCCGCACCGTGCCGTGGCTCAACCTGCTGCGCCTGGCCATCGCCATCCCGCTGCTGTGGTTCGGCGCGCGCTGGGTGGTGTCCGCCGGCCTGGACCTGGGCCGGGCCTGGGGCCTGACTCCGCTGCTGGCGGGCCTGCTGCCGGTGGCCATCGGCAGCACCTTGCCGGAAATCGCCGCGGCCATCGCCGCCGCGCGGCGCGGCCAGGGCGACATGGTCGCCGGGCATGTGTTTGGCTCCAGCCTGTGCAACCTGCTGCTGGTCGTCGGCGGCACCGCGGCGGTGCAGCCGCTGGCCCTGCCGGCCTCGTTCGTGCGCCTGGAGCTGCCGGCGCTGCTGGTCCTGGCCGCCCTGGCCTGGCCGATGCTGCGCGGCGACCGCCGGCTGTCGCGCGGCGAGGGCGGCGTCCTGGTGGCGGTGTTCGCTGCCTGGATCGTGCTGGAGCTGGCGCTGCTCTGAACCGCGCTCAGGCGTCCTCGCCGGGCCCGCGACCTTCGCCCACCGGTTCGCTGCCCGGTTGCGCCGGGCGTTCGGCCATGTGCAGCGACAGCGCCGCCTTGGCCATCAGGTGCGCGCCGATCGGCGCGGTGATGAACAGGAACGCGGTGATCAGCAGTTCGCGCGGCTGCGGGTCGGTCTCGCCCAGCCAGTGGTAGCCGATCGAGGCGGCCAGCACGCAGCCCACGCCCAGGGTGCTGGCCTTGGTCGGCGCGTGCAGGCGCTTGAAGAAATCCGAGAACTTCACCAGGCCGATCGAGCCGACCAGGATGAAGAAGGCGCCGGCCGCCAGCAGGAGGACCAGCAGGATGGCGATGACCCAGCTCATTCGACGATGTCCCTGCGCAGCACGTACTTGCTCAGCACCACGGTGCTGACGAAGCCGAGCATGGCGATGATCAGCGCGGCCTCGAAGTAGATCGCGGTATTGAGGTGCATGCCCAGCAGGATCAGCTGGGCGATCGCGGCCACCGAGAGGGTGTCCAGGGCCAGGATGCGGTCGGGCACCGAGGGGCCGCGCAGCAGGCGGTACAGCGCCAGCAGCATGGCGAAGGCGGTCACGTGCATGGTGCCGACGATGGCCCAGCCGACCAGTGCCTGCGGGGTCACGGGAAGATCTCCATCAGCGGGGCCTCGTAGCGGGTCTTGATCTCATGGATCACGGCGTCCGCGTCCTTGAGGTTGAGCACGTGCACCAGCAGGTAGCGGCGGTCGTCCGACAGCGCGGCCGACACCGTGCCGGGGGTCAGGGTGATCATGCTGGTCAGCGCGGCGATGCCGTGGATGTTGCCGATGTCCAGCGGCACCCAGATGAAGCCGGGGGTGATCTCCTCCTCCGGCCCCAGCACCTGGCGGGCCACGGTGATGTTGGAGCGGACCACGTCCAGCGCCAGCACGCACAGCATCCGCGGGATGCCGCTGATCCGGCCGATGCGGGCGAACTCGCGGTCCAGGCGCGCGGCGAACGGCGGGATGGCCAGCGCCAGCAGCAGCCCCATCAGCGCATGGCCGACGCTGACTTCCGAGTTCATCAGCAGCCAGAACACGAACACCGTCACCGCCAGCGGCAGCGACGGGACGATGCGGCGCAGCAGCGGCTTGCGCTCCCGGGTGCTCACGGGATCCTCCCTTGCGGCAGCGTCGCCCGCACCTGTTCGACGTAGGCTTCCGGTGCCTGCAGCTGGGTGCCGGTGGCGCGGGTGTATTCCAGCATCGGCGATGCGCCCAGGACCATGGCCACGCCGTAGGCGAGGAGGAGGACCGTGGCGGCCGTCTCCAGCGGGCGGCTCGGCGCCTCGCGCATCTGCTCGCGCGGCACGTATCGGGCGACCTGTTCGGGCGAAGCGTCGGGCCACGGCTCCTGGCGCCAGAACAGGCGGGTGCCGGCGCGCGCCAGTCCCACCAGCATCATGAAGCTGCTGCCCAGCACCAGCAGCCACACCCAGAAGGTACGCGGGCCATCGGGTACCGCCTCCAGCATCACCAGCTTGCCGATGAAGCCCGACAGCGGCGGCAGGCCGGCCAGCGATACCGCGGCCACCAGGTACAGGGCGGCCGGCACGGTGGAGCCGGGCAGGGCGGCGACCACGTCCTTGCGGTCGCTGGCCGCGCCGCGGCGGCGCCGCACCAGGTCGGCCAGCAGGAACAGGGCCGCGCCGCCGAAGGTGCTGTGCACCAGGTAGTACAGGCCGGCCCCGACCGTGCCCGCGCTATCCAGGGCGAAGGCGATGAACAGGGTCGCCGCCGACGAGAGCGCCAGGTAGGCGGCCAGCGAGCGCAGGCGGCGCGCGGCCAGCACGCCCAGCGCCGCCAGCACCAGGGTGATCGCGCCCAGCACCAGCATCGCCGGCCAGGCGAAGCCGGCCAGCGGCCCGGCCAGGCCGAACACCAGGGAGCCCACGCGCAGCACCGCGTACAGGCCGACCTTGGTCATCACCGCGAACAGCGCGGCCACCGCGGCCGGGGCGTGGGTATAGGTCTCCGGCAGCCACAGGTACATCGGCAGCAGCGCCGCCTTGGCACAGAACACCACCAGCAGCAGGCCACCGGCGGCCTGGACCAGGGCGCGGTCCTGCGACCCGACCTCGGCCACCCGCACCGCCAGTTCGGCCATGTTGAGCGTGCCCAGCAGGCCGTAGACCAGGCCCAGGGCGACCAGGAACAGGGTCGAGGCGGCGATGTTGAAGGACACGTAGTGCAGGCCGGCGCGCAGGCGCTCGCCGCGGCCGCCGCTGAGCATCAGCCCGTAGGAGGCGATCAGCAGGATCTCGAAGAACACGAACAGGTTGAACACGTCGCCGGTGAGGAAGGCGCCGTTGATGCCCATCATCTGGAACTGGAAGAAGGCATGGAAATGCGGCGCGCGGCGGTCCCAGCCGGCGCAGGCGTGCAGCAGGCAGCCGATGCCGAGCAGCGCCGCCACCAGCAGCATCAGTGCCGCCAGCCGGTCCACCATCAGGGCGATGCCCAGCCGCGCCGGCCAGTCGCCGACCAGGTATACGCCGACCTCGCCGCCGGCTGCACCCCGCACCAGCAGCACGGCGAGCACCAGCATCAGGCCCATCGAGGTCCAGGCCACGATCCGCTGCGGCGCCATGCCGAAGCGGCGGTGCTCGAACATCAGTGCCAGGGCGGCGGCCACCAGCGGCACCAGGATCGGCAGCAGCGGCAGGTGCGCGATCATGCGCGGCCCTCGCGGTCGGGCGAGGCCACCGCGCCCTGGGCGGGCACCGATTCATTGCCCGCCACCAGCTCGGCCGCGTGCGCGGCCAGGCGTGCCTCGTCGTGGCGCAACTGCTCGCGGCGCTGGAATTCCGCCTCGGCGCGGCTGCCGTCCACGTGGTCGCTGTGGTTGTCGGCGCGGCTGCGGATGGCCAGCACGATGATCACCGCGGTCATGGCGAAGGCGATCACGATCGCGGTCAGCACCAGGGCCTGGGGCAGGGGATCGGTGTAGTACGCCGGCTCGGCGGGCATGCCCTCGCGCAGCACCGGCGGCTTGCCCGTCACCAGGCGCCCGCTGGAGAAGATCAACAGGTTGGTGGCGTAGGACAGCAGGGTCAGCCCCAGGATCACGTCGAAGCTGCGCGCCCGCAGCAGCAGGTACACGCCCGCGGCGGTGAGGATGCCGATCGCGCTCGCCATCGCCAGTTCCATCAGCCCAGTTCTCCGGTACGGGTCGAACGCTGGCCCGGCTCGATCACGCCCAGCCGCGCCACCGTGGTGCGCGAGGGGCGGATGGTGCCGAGCATCGACAGGATGAGCATGGCGCCGCCGAACACCACCAGGTACACGCCGGTGTCGAAGCCCATGGCGCTGGCCAGTTCCAGGGTGCCGACCAGCGGCAGTTCCAGTTCCAGGTGGCCGCTGGTGAGGAACGGGACGCCGAACAGGAACGCAGCCGCGCCGCTGGCCGCCGCCACCACCAGGCCGATGCCGATGCAGCGGATGTAGTCGAAGCCGAAGCGCGACTCGACCGAGGCCGCGCCCTGGATCACGTACTGGATCAGCAGCGGCACCGCCAGCACCAGGCCGGCGATGAAGCCACCGCCGGGCGCGTTGTGTCCGCGCAGGAACAGGAATACCGAGACGGTGAGGGTCAGCGGGAACAGCAGCTGGGCAAGGTCGGCCGGCACCGGCAGCTTCACCGGGCCGCCGGACATGACCTTCTCCGGGGCCATCCGCGCGCGCCGCAGTAGGGCGTGCACGATCAGCGCGGCCACGCCGAACACGGTGATCTCGCCGAAGGTATCGAAGCCGCGGAAGTCGACCAGGATCACGTTGACCACGTTGCGGCCGTAGGCCTCCGGCAGCGAGCGTGCCAGCATCTCCACGCTGGCCGCGTCCGGGCTCGGGTCGCGGGCCATCATCGCGTACGCCAGCACCGCCACGCCCAGGCCGGCGGCGGCGGCCACCACGATGTCGCGGTAGCGCCGCGCCGGGCGCCGCTCCGGCGGCGAGCGCGGCGGCAGGTAGTGCAGGCCCAGCAGCAGCAGCGCCAGGCTGACCATCTCCACCAGCAGCTGGGTCAGGGCCAGGTCCGGGGCGGACAGGAACACGAAGGCCATGCTGACCATCAGGCCGATGCCGCCCACGACCAGCAGGGCCAGCAGGCGCTGCCGGTACAGGCGGATGGTCCACGCGGTGCAGGCCACCATCACCAGCCACAGGAACCAGCCCAGCAGCGGCATCGGCGAGGGCGCGCGCAGCACCGGCAGCGCGCCGCCACCGAGGGAATCGACGAACGGCGCCACCCCGGCGGCAAGCGCGGCCAGCACCAGCAGCAGCATGCTGCGCTGGACGCTGCCGTTGGCGATCCGGGTGGTGAAACGGTTGGCCAGGCCGTACAGGGCATCCATGTTCCAGCGGAACACGTTCCGGCCCAGCGAGCCGCGCACGATCGCGTGCAGGTCGAACAGGCGGCGCAGGCCGAAGTACAGGGCGATGCCGCCGACGATGCCGCACAGGCTCATCAGCAGCGGCACGTTCAGCCCGTGCCATACCGCCAGGCTGTAACCGGGCATGGCCGCGCCGAGGATGGCGCCGACGCCGGCGTGCAGCACCGGGGCCACGGTGAAGGCCGGGAACACGCCCACCGCGATGCACAGCACCACCAGCACCTCGACCGGGATCTTCATCCAGCGCGGCGGCTCGTGCGGCTCGCGGTCCAGGGCGCGCGGTCCCTTGCCGAAGAAGGTCTCGTAGACGAAGCGCAGGCTGTAGGCCACGCCGAAGATGCCGTACAGCAGCGCGGCCACGGCGATGCCCAGGCGCATGTAGGCGTGGCCGCGGATCTCCAGCGCCTCGGTGAAGAACATCTCCTTGGACAGGAAGCCGTTGAGCAGCGGGATGCCGGCCATCGCCAGCGAGGCGATCACCGCCAGCGCGCTGGTCATGGGCATGGCCCGCCGCAGGTTGCCCAGGCGGCGGATGTCGCGGGTGCCGGTCTCGTGGTCGATGATGCCGGCGGCCATGAACAGCGAGGCCTTGAAGGTGGCGTGGTTGAGGATGTGGAACACGCCGGCGACCACCGCCATCGGCGTGGACAGGCCGAACAGCAGGGTGATCAGGCCCAGGTGGGAAATGGTCGAGTACGCCAGCAGGCCCTTGAGGTCGTGCTGGAAGATCGCGAACCAGGCGCCCAGCAACAGGGTCGCCGCACCGATGCCGCTGACCAGGTAGAAGAACAGGTCGCTGCCGGCCAGCGCCGGGTGCAGCCGCGCCAGCAGGAACACGCCGGCCTTCACCATGGTTGCCGAGTGCAGGTAGGCCGACACCGGGGTGGGCGCGGCCATCGCGTGCGGCAGCCAGAAGTGCACCGGGAACTGCGCGCTCTTGGTGAACACGCCGGCCAGCACCAGGCCCAGCGCCCAGGGGTAGAGCGCGCTGTCGCGGATCAGTTCGCCGGAGGCCAGCACCGCGTCCAGGTCGTAGCTGCCGACGATGCGGCCGATCAGCAGCACGCCGCCAAGCAGGGCCAGGCCGCCGCCGCCGGTGATGGCCAGGGCCATGCGCGCGCCTTCGCGCGCGTCCTGGCGGTGGGTCCAGAAGCCGATCAGCAGGAACGAGCTGATGCTGGTCAGTTCCCAGAACACCAGCAGCAGGAGCAGGTTGCCGGCCAGCACCACGCCCAGCATCGAGCCCATGAACAGCAGCAGGTAGCTGAAGAAGCGCACCGCGCTGTCGCGCGCGGAGAGGTAGTAGTGCGCGTACAGCACCACCAGCGCGCCGATCGCCAGTACCAGCCCGGCGAACATCCAGGCCAGCCCGTCCAGGCGCAGGTCGAAGTCCAGGCCGATGTGCGGGATCCAGGCGTGCTCGCCGCGCACGATCCAGCCCTGCAGCACCGAAGGAGTCAGCCAGCCCAGCACCGCCAGGCCCAGCAGCGGGGCCGCGCCGGCCACCCACGCGGCGGCGGCCCGCGAACGGGGGCGCAGCAGGGCCAGCAGCGCCGCTGCTAGGAAGGGCAGGGCGAGGAGGACTTCCAGGAACGGGATCATCCGTGCGGTCGTGGGGGCCGTCGTGGTGAACCCGGGAGTTTAGCAGCGGGCGGCGTGCTCTCCGCGTGCTGCGCCGCGGCAGCGCCTAGTAACGCCAGCCCAGCCGGCGGTAGCACTTGGCCATGACCCAGGCCGGGCCGATCAGCAGGTAGACCAGGTCGGTGAGGAAGCTGGGACGCCGGCCCTCGTAGTGGTGGCCGACGAACTGCGCGACCCAGGCGAACACGAATACCGCCGCGGCGGCGGCCAGCAGCACGCCCGGGCCCAGGCGCATCTCGATCAGCCGGCACACGCAGCCGCAGAAGAAGAACAGCGCCAGCATGCCCAGGCCCAGCCGCCGCGACAGGCGGTTGTAGAAAGACCAGGCGGCGAACATCGCCAGCGCCGCCCAGATCCCGGTGCGGGTCCAGGTGCCGAACACCGGCACGCACCAGACCAGGGCGACCACCGACCACAGGATGGCCGGCACCGCGACCACGTGGATGCGCTGGTTGAGCGGGTGGCGGTGGTCGGCCGAGTAGCTGGCGAAGTAGCGGTCGATCGCCCGCGTCGGCCCGGAATGCGGGGCTTGGCTCATGGGCTCACCTGCGGTGGGCGTGGCTGGCCCGCGAGCATAGCCATTTATGTGCCGCGCCTCCCGCCGCGTCGCGACACCGCCGGTAGAGTCCGGCCCGGCGCCGCGGCGCTGCGTCCCGGCCGGCGGCGCCTGCATCCGTTGGCAGGCGGCCGCATGTACGCACCCGCCCCGGGCCCGGAAAGCACGAGGCCCGCGGTTGCGGGCCTCGCGGGCGCGGTGCTGGCTTCAGTCCACGCTGATGCCGGCCAGCTTCTGCAGCGCCTCGGCGTAACGGGCGCGGGTGCGCTCGATCACCTCGGCCGGCAGCTTCGGGCCCGGCGGGGTCTTGTCCCAGTCCAGGGTCTCCAGGTGGTCGCGCACGATCTGCTTGTCGTAGCTGGGCGGGCTGATGCCGACCTGGTACTCGTCCGCCGGCCAGTAGCGCGAGGAATCCGGGGTCAGCATCTCGTCCATGATGTACAGCCGGCCGTCGGCGTCGGTGCCGAACTCGAACTTGGTGTCGGCCAGCAGGATGCCGCGCTCGGCCGCGTAGGCGGCGGCGAACTTGTAGATGCGCAGGGTGGCGTCGCGCACGCGCTCGGCCAGGTCGGCGCCGACCGCGCGCACCATGGCATCGAAGTCGATGTTCTCGTCGTGGTCGCCGACGGCGGCCTTGGTCGAGGGGGTGAAGATCGGCTCGGGCAGCTGCTCGGCCTGGCGCAGGCCCGGGGGCAGGGCGATGCCGCTGACTTTGCCGGTGCGCTGGTAGTCCTTCCAGCCGCTGCCGATCAGGTAGCCGCGGGCGATGGCCTCCACCGGCACCGGCTTGAGCTTGCGGGTCACCACCGCGCGCCGGGCGTACAGCGCCGGGTCCACGCCCTCGGGCAGGACCGCGGCCACGTCGATGCCGGTGAGGTGGTTGGGCATCAGGTGGGCGGTCTTGGCGAACCAGAAGTTGGAGATCTGGCAAAGCATCTCGCCCTTGCCCGGGATCGGGTCGGGCAGGACCACGTCGAACGCCGACAGGCGGTCGGTCGCCACCATCAGCAGGTAGCCGTCGGGCGAGACGGCGCCGGGGCCGGCGGCAGCCAGGGCTGCGTCGGGAATGCGTTCGCGGGGCAGGTCGAACACGTCGCGCACCTTGCCGCGGTGGCGCAGCGGCAGGCCGGGGAGGTCGGACTGGAGCAGGGTCGTGGACAACGCAGTCTCCGGGCAGTGCTCAGGTTGACAGGGGCCGCCGCGAACGGTACCCGGCCGGCGGCGGGTCGCACAGTGTACGGCGAGCCGGGGCGGCTGTGCCGTACAATCGCATGCTCCCCAACGTGGACCCCTCCGGGGCGCGCCGCCGCATGAATCGCTGGTACGGAAAACTGCTGGGGCTGGTGGCCGGGGCCCTGCTGTTCCGGCCCAATCCGCTGTTCGGCGCGGTCATCGGCCTGCTGGTCGGCCATGCCTTCGATACCGACTGGTTCGCCCTGCGCCGGCACGGCAACCCCTACGCCGAGCTGGGGCTGGAGCCGGATGCCAGCGACGCCGAGGTCGACCAGGCCTACCGCCGGCTGATGTCCCAGTACCACCCCGACCGCGTCGCCGGGGCCGCGCCGGAGCTGCGCGCCCAGGCCGAGGAGCGCGCCCGCGCCATCAACGCCGCCTACGACCGCATCCGCGCCCTGCGCAAGCGCCGCTGAGCGCCCGGGGCCCCGTCCGCCTTCATCCGCGAGCCGACCATGCAGCCCACCGTCATCGCCCCGTCCATCCTCTCGGCCGATTTCGCCCGCCTGGGCGAGGAGGTCGACAACGTCCTGGCCGCCGGCGCCGACTGGGTGCACTTCGACGTGATGGACAACCATTACGTGCCCAACCTGACGATCGGTCCGATGGTCTGCCGGGCGCTGCGCAAGCACGGGGTGCAGGCCTTCATCGACGTGCACCTGATGGTCGAGCCGGTGGACCGCATCGTCCCGGACTTCGCCGCCGCCGGCGCCAACCTCATCAGCTTCCACCCCGAGGCCAGTCGCCACGTCCACCGCACCATCCAGCTGATCAGGTCGCACGGCTGCCAGGCCGGCCTGGTGCTCAACCCCGCCACCCCGGTGGAGGTGCTGGACTGGGTGCTGGAGGACCTGGACCTGGTGATGCTGATGTCGGTCAACCCGGGCTTCGGCGGCCAGGCCTTCATTCCCTCCAGCCTGGACAAGCTGCGCGCGGTGCGGGCGATGATCGACAAGACCGGCAAGCCGATCCGGCTGGAGATCGACGGCGGGGTCAAGGCCGACAACATCGGCCAGATCGCCGCCGCCGGCGCCGATACCTTCGTCGCCGGCTCGGCGATCTTCGCCGAGCCGCGTACCCGCGCGCACTACGCCGAGGTGATCGGGCGGATGAAGGCCGCGGTGGAGTCCGCGCGCGGCTGAGCCAGGCAGCCGGCCACGCCCTGCCGGCGCCGCCGGCCCGGTTGGGGGTCCATCCCCGGCTGGCCTCCTGCACGGCCGAGCGTGCCCTGCACGCATGACCGGGGCATGACGGCCGCGGCTTCACGCCCGGCGGCGCGCGGTGTTGCTAGCGTGCGCACCTCTCCCACGGGTGTCCGCATGCCTGCAGCCGATCCGCATCCCCCCGCGTTGTGGCTGGTCCTCAACGGCAAGGCCGCCGGCGAGGACGCCGTGCGCGAGGCCGTGGCCGCGCTGCGCGGGCAGGGGCACGCGGTTGCCGTGCGGGTGACCTGGGAGGACGGCGACGCCGCCCGCTACGTGGCCGAGGCGCTGGAGGCCGGCGCCGCCACCCTCGTCGCCGGCGGCGGCGACGGCACCCTCAGCGAGGTCGCGCAGGCCCTGGCCGAACAGGACGCCGGTGCCGATGCCCTGCCGGCGCTGGCGCTGCTGCCGCTGGGCACGGCCAACGACTTCGCCAGCGCAGCCGGCATCCCCGCTGAGGCCGATGCCGCGCTTGACCTGGCCCTGCAGGCACCGGCGGTGAACGTGGACCTGCTCCGGATCGAGGCCGATGGCCGCCGCCACTGGTGCGCCAACCTGGCCAGCGGCGGCTTCGGCACCGAGGTGACGGTGGAAACCGACGAGGGCCTCAAGAGCCTGCTCGGCGGACTGGCCTACCTGGTGACCGGGATCGCGAAGCTGGGCCGGATCGAACCGGTGGAAGTACGCGTGCGCGGCCCGCGGTTCGCCTGGGAGGGCGGGCTGATCGCGCTGGGGCTGGGCAATGGCCGCCAGGCCGGCGGCGGGCGCGAGCTGTGCCCGGAGGCGCGGATCGACGACGGCCTGCTGGAGCTGACCGTGATCCCCGAGCTGTCCGGCGAGCTGGCCTCCACCCTCGGTACCCTGGTCAGGGACGGCCAGCGTGCCGCGCTGGAACGGATCGCGGTGCGCACGCGCCTGCCCTGGGTGGAGCTGGAAGGGCTGGCCGGGCCGTTCACCCTCAACCTCGACGGCGAACCGCTGCAGGCGCGCCGCTTCCGCGTCGAATGCGTGCCCGGGCGCCTGCGCATGCGCCTGCCGCCCGGCAGCCCGTTGCTCTCGCAACCTTCCTGAGCCACGCGCAGGCGCTGCGCGCGCGCGCCGATGCGGGTAAAGTGGGCGGCATGTTCGGCCAGACGATCAGGCTCCACCGCTCCTCCGCGCGCCAGGCTTGGCGATGGCGGCCCCATGCCGTCGTTTGCCATGCCCCGTATTGCCGGAAGGAAGCCTGCCTTGATCACGTCCGAACAGTTCCAGCGCCACGCCGCTGAAGCCCGCTACACCCGCGTTCCCGTCGTCCGCGAGGTCCTGTCCGACCTCGATACCCCGCTTTCTGTCTACCTGAAGCTGGCCGACGCGCCGCATACCTATCTCTTCGAATCGGTCGAGGGCGGCGAACGCTTCGGCCGCTATTCGATCATCGGCCTGCCGGCGCGCCGCACCGTCAGCTTCCGCGGGCACGCCATGGAAGTGCGCGAGGACGGGAAGGTGGTGGACAGCCGCCAGGTCGAGGACCCGTTCGCCGAGGTCGAGGCCCTGCGCACCTCGTACTCGGTGCCGCAGCTGGAAGGCCTGCCGGGGTTCACCGGCGGCCTGGTCGGCTGGTTCGGCTTCGAGTGCATCGGCTACATCGAGCCGCGCCTGGCCGGCGCGGTGGCGCGCGACGAGATCGGCACTCCGGACATCTACCTGATGCTGTCCGAGGAACTGGCGGTGTTCGACAACCTCAAGGGCCGCCTGTACCTGATCGTGCATGCCGACCCGCGCCAGCCCGGCGCCTGGGACGCCGCGCAGGCACGCCTGGACGCCCTGGTCGCCAAGCTGCGCCAGCCCGGCCACTACCCGGCGCCGCTGCGCCGCGACGTGCTGGACGAGAGCCACTTCGTCTCCGGCTTCACCCGCGAAGGCTTCATCGAGGCGGTGGAGAAGTCCAAGGAATACATCCGCGCCGGCGACGTGTTCCAGGTGGTGCTGAGCCAGCGCCTGAGCGTGCCGTTCAACGCCCGTCCGGTGGACGTGTACCGCGCCCTGCGCGCGCTCAACCCCTCGCCGTACATGTACTTCCTCGACACTGGCGAGGTACAGGTGGTCGGCTCCTCGCCGGAGATCCTGGTGCGGCTGCAGGGCGGCCAGGTCACCGTGCGCCCGATCGCCGGTACCCGCCCGCGCGGGCGCACGCCGGAGGAGGACCTGGCCCTGGAACAGGAGCTGCTGGCCGATCCCAAGGAGCGCGCCGAGCACGTAATGCTGATCGACCTGGGCCGCAACGACGTCGGCCGGGTGTCGGAGCCGGGCAGCGTCGAGGTCGGCGAGCGCTTCGTGATCGAGCGCTACAGCCACGTCATGCACATCGTCAGCGAGGTCACCGGCCGGCTGCTGCCGGGCCTGAGCTACGCCGACGTGCTGCGCGCCACCTTCCCGGCCGGCACCGTGTCCGGCGCGCCCAAGATCCGCGCGCTGGAAGTGATCCGCGAACTGGAGCCGATCAAGCGCAACGTCTACGCCGGCAGCATCGGCTACATCGGCTGGCACGGCGACGCCGACACCGCCATCGCCATCCGCACCGCGGTGATCAAGGACGGCCGCCTGCACGTCCAGGCCGGCGCCGGCATCGTCTACGACTCCGACCCGCAGAAGGAGTGGGACGAGACCATGAACAAGGGCCGCGCGCTGTTCCGCGCCGTGGCCCAGGCCGCGCAGGGACTGTGAGGGAACCACCATGCTGTTGATGATCGACAACTACGACAGCTTCACCTTCAACCTCGTGCAGTACCTGCAGGCGCTGGGGGCGGAGGTGGAGGTGGTGCGCAACGACGCCATGAGCGTCGACCAGATCCGGAAGCTGGCGCCGGAGCGCATCGTGATCTCGCCCGGTCCGTGCACGCCCAACGAGGCGGGCGTGTCGCTGGAGGTGATCGAAGAGCTGGGCGCGACCACCCCGATCCTGGGCGTGTGCCTGGGCCACCAGAGCATCGGCCAGGCCTACGGCGGCAAGGTGGTGCGCGCCGGCAACATCATGCACGGCAAGACCTCGCCGATCCGGCACCAGGGCAAGGGCGTGTTCGCCGGCCTGCCGGACGGCTACGAGGCCACCCGCTACCACTCGCTGGTGGTGGAGAAGGATTCGCTGCCGGACTGCCTGGAGATCACCGCCTGGACCGAGAACCCGGACGGTTCGATGGAGGAGATCATGGGCCTGCGCCACCGCGAGCATCCGGTGGAGGGCGTGCAGTTCCACCCCGAGTCGATCCTGACCCAGCACGGCCACGCCCTGCTGCGCAACTTCCTCCAGCGCTAGAGGCGCCTCAGCGGTACACCACCCGGCGCAGCAGGAAGAAGGTCACCACCGCCAGGCCGCCCTCGACCACCGGCTTGGCCATCCACGCCCAGCGCAGGCCCAGCTGCTGCTCGACCGTGTTGACCAGCAGGGTGCTGGCGATGGTCATGGTGATCCACAGCAGGCCGAAGCGGCCGAAGCGGCGCCAGCCCAGGCGCGCGCCGTCGCCGCCGGCGAAGGTGTAGCGGCCGTTGAGCCAGAAGCCGAGCATGGCGCCGGTGGTGCGGCCCAGCAGGTTGGCCGGCACCGCATGCAGGCCCAGCGCGGTGGCGGCCACGAACACCGCCCAGTCGACCACCAGTTGCAGCAGTCCGAAGGCGATGTACTGGCTGCCCTGGCGCAGGAGGAGCGTTCGCACGGCGGATCCGGAGGCTGGAGACGGGGCGAAGTCTAAACCGGCGCCCTGCGCGGATCGTGAACCGTGGGGTCGCCGCGCCGCGAGGGATAGAATCATGGCCCTTTCCGCACAGTAGACGCCGCTCCATGACCCAGCCCCTGCACGTGGTGATCCTCGCCGCCGGCGAGGGCAAGCGCATGAAATCGGCCCTGCCCAAGGTGCTGCAGCCGGTAGGCGGGCGGCCGATGCTGGCGCACGTGATCGACACCGCGCGGCAGCTGCAGCCGGCCGGCATCCACGTGGTCTACGGGCACGGCGGCGACGCGGTGCGCGCGGCCTTCGCCGGCCAGGACGACCTGGCCTGGGCCGAGCAGGCCCGCCAGCTGGGCACGGGCCACGCCGTGCAGCAGGCCATGCCCGGCATCCCCGAGCTGGCCGACGTGCTGGTGCTGTACGGCGACGTGCCGCTGACCTCGGCCGACACCCTGCGCCGCCTGCTGCAGGCCGACGGCCTGCTGCGCGTGCTGGTGGCCGAGCCGGCCGACCCGACCGGCTACGGCCGCATCGTGCGCGACCCGCAGGGGCGGGTGGCGAAGATCGTCGAGCACCGCGACGCCAGCGACGAGGAGCGCCGCATCGGCATCGTCAACACCGGCATCATCGCCGCCGAGTCCGACGCGCTGAAGCGCTGGCTGGCGCGGCTGTCCAACGAGAACGCGCAGGGCGAGTACTACCTCACCGACGTGTTCGCCATGGCCGCGGCCGAGTACAACCCGGCGGAGATCGTGCTGGTCGAGGATCCGATCGAGGCCGAGGGCGCCAACGACCCCTGGCAGCTGGCGCAGCTGGAGCGCGCCTACCAGCTGCGGCGCGCGCGCGAACTTTGCCTGGCCGGCGCGCGCCTGCTGGACCCGGCGCGGGTCGAGCAGCGCGGCACGGTGAAGGTGGGGCGCGACGTGGAGATCGACGTCGACGTGGTGCTGGAGGGCGAGGTCGAGCTGGGCGACGGCGTGCGCATCGGTCCGTTCGTGCGCCTGAAGGACGTGCGCCTGGGCCCGGGCACCGAGGTGCTGGCGCACTGCGACCTGGAAGGCGTGGTCACCGAGGGCGCCGTGCACATCGGCCCGTTCGCGCGCCTGCGCCCGGGCACGGTGCTGGCCGACGGCGTGCGCATCGGCAACTTCGTGGAGACCAAGAAGGTGGTGCTGGGCGTGGGCAGCAAGGCCAACCACCTCACCTACCTGGGCGACACCACGGTGGGCGCGGGGGTGAACATCGGCGCCGGCACCATCACCTGCAACTACGACGGGGTGAACAAGTCGGCCACGGTGATCGGCGACGGCGCCTTCATCGGCTCCAATTCGGCCCTGGTGGCGCCGGTGGAGATCGGCGCCGGCGCGACGATCGGCGCCGGTTCGGTGATCACCCGCAACGCCCCGGCCGACGCCCTGACCGTCTCGCGCGCGCGCCAGACCACGGTCGAAGGCTGGAAGCGTCCGGTGAAGAAGCCGAAGGCGTAGAGGATCGCGCTTCAAGGTGGCCGGGCCGTGGCGACGGCCCGGGCCTCGCCACGGTCCAGGGGCGCGGCGGCACGGCCGGAAGCCGCATCCGGGGCCGCGCCCTCACTGCTCCGGCAACATCACCGCCACGCACAGGCCGCCGTCGGCGCGGTTCTGCAGCGACAGGCGGTCGCCGTGGGCCTCGACGATCTCGCGGGTCAGGGCCAGGCCCAGGCCGGTGCCGTTGCGCTTGGTCGAGTAGAACGGCAGCAGCGCGTTCTGCAGCACCGCCTCGTTCATGCCCGGGCCGCGGTCCAGCACTTCCAGCCGGGTCCAGCCCGGCAACCGGCGCAGGCGCACCTGGACCTGGGTGTTGCCGGCTTCCTCGCCGGCCTCGTGCGCGTTCTTCAGCAGGTTGAGCAGGGCCTGCTCCATCTGCGCCGGATCCACCCGCGCGCGCAGGTCGGCGGCCATGCCGTCCAGCTCGAAACCGATCTGGCGCTGCAGCCGCGCCAGGAAGTCCTCCCAGTCCACCGCCTGCAGCTGCGGCTGCGGCAGCTTGGCGAAGCGCGCGTAGCCACGGATGAAGCCCTCCAGGTGGCGGGCACGGTCCTCGATGGTGGAGAACACCTCGGCCAGGCGCTCGTGGCGGCCGCGCCGCACCAGCTCGGCGCCGGAGTGGGCCAACGAGGCGATCGGCGCCAGCGAGTTGTTGAGCTCGTGGCTGATCACCCGGATCACCTTCTTCCAGGTCTGCACCTCCTGCCGGCGCAGTTCCGGGGTGAGCAGGCGCAGCAGCAGCAGTTCGTGGTGGCGGCCATTGAGGGTGAAGCGGCGGCGCGAGAGGTGGTAGACCTCTTCCCCGGCGTCGTCCTCCGCGCCTTCCGGGCTGACCCCGAACAGGCTGTCGCCGCCGCGCGCCACCGCCTCGCGCAGCTCCGCCGGCAGCCCCTCGAGCACGCTCTCCAGGCGCTGTCCTTCCAGCTTGCGGCCGTCGTTGAGCAGCTTGCGCGCGGCGAGGTTGGCGTAGACCACCCGCGCCAGGCCATCGCCGCCCTCGGCCCACAGCACCATCGCCACCGGCGTGTTCTGGACCATGGTGTCCAGCAGCAGCTCGCGTTGCGCCAGTTCCTGGCGTTGCTGGCGCAGGACCTCGCCCAGCGCGGAGTGGGCGCGCACCAGGTCGCCGACCTCGTCGCGGCTCTCCCAGTGCACGCCGAAATTGAACTCGCCGTCGCGGTAGGTATTGACGCTGCCGGCAAGTGCGCGGAACAGGGCCCGCAGCGGCGCCAGGGCGCGGTGCAGGCTCCACCAC
This sequence comes from Pseudoxanthomonas sp. SGT-18, assembly GCF_003931645.1. Lineage (NCBI taxonomy): Bacteria > Pseudomonadati > Pseudomonadota > Gammaproteobacteria > Lysobacterales > Lysobacteraceae > Pseudoxanthomonas > Pseudoxanthomonas sp. SGT-18. The sequence continues at coordinate 154,391 of NZ_RRYJ01000008.1, forward strand.
ATCAATGCCAGCAGGATCGCGACCGACAGCGCGGCCAGCATCCAGCCGTGGTTGATCCAGTAGGCGAAGGCCCACGGCAGCGCCGCGGCGAGCGCCAGTACCGGCAGCAGCCGCAGGAAGAGTCGCAGGGTCAGGGTGCGGCGAACCATCGCGGGTCAGGGACTCTTGAGGCCATGGCGCTCCATGCGCCGGTACAGCGCCTGGCGGCTCATGCCCAGTTCCGCGGCGGCCTGGGCGATCACCCCGCCGGCACGCTGCAGGGCGGCCTCGATCTGCTCGCGTTCCGGCTCGCGCGCCGGGCCCGGGCGGGTGGCCTGCGCGCGTGGCAGGGCCAGGTCGTCCGGCTCGATCCGCGGGCCGGTCGCCAGCAGCTGCGCGCGCTGGATCACGTTGCGCAGCTCGCGCACGTTGCCCGGCCAGGAATGGCGCTGCAGCGCGGCGACCGCCGCCGGCGACAGCGGCTTGCCGCCGGCGCCGAAGTGCTCGGCCAGCGGCAGCACGTCGCCGGGACGCTCGCCCAGCGGCGGCATCGACAGCTCGATGGTGTTGAGCCGGTAGTACAGGTCTTCGCGGAACCCGCCCTCGCGGATCATCGCCGGCAGGTCGGCATTGGTCGCGCTGACCACGCGTACCCGCACCTGGCGTTCGCGGTTGGAGCCGAGCCGCGCGAAGCGGCCGGTCTCCAGCACCCGCAGCAGCTTCATCTGCCCGGCCGCCGGCAGGTTGCCGATCTCGTCCAGGAACAGGGTGCCGCCGTCGGCGGCCTCGAACTTGCCCTCGCGCGCCTTGTTGGCGCCGGTGTAGGCGCCGGCTTCGGCGCCAAACAGTTCGGCCTCGATCAGGTCGGCCGGCAGCGCGCCGCAGTTGAGGGTCACGAACGGGCCGTCGCGCATCGGCGAGTTGGCCTGGATGATCTCGGCGATCTTCTCCTTGCCGCTGCCGTTGGGTCCGGTGATCAGCACCGGCAGTTCCGAGCGCGCCACCTGGCAGGCCAGCGCAACCACGCGCTCGCTGGCCGGGTCGGCGAACACCGCGCCACGCAGGTCGTAGCGGCGGGTGAGGTCCTCGCGCCGGCGGCGCTCGCCGTGGCGGCGCTGGTCCAGCTCGCGCCGCGCCTCGGACAGCTCCAGCAGGTTGTTGACCGTGGCCAGCAGCTTGGCGTCCTGCCAGGGCTTGGCCACGTAGTCGGCGGCACCGGCCTTGATCAGTTCCACCGCGCTTTCCAGATGGGTCCACGCGGTGAGCAGGATCACCGGCAGGTCCGGGTGGCGGTCGCGGATCGCGGCGAACAGCTCGCGGCCCTCGTCGCCGGAGGAGGTGTCGGCGGTGAAGTTCATGTCCTGGATCACCAGGTCCACCGGCTCGCGCTCGAGCAGGGCCAGCCCTTCCTCCGGGCCAATGGCATGCACGGTGGCGATGTCGTGCAGCGAGAACAGCACTTCCAGCGCGGTGGCGACCGCGGGGTTGTCGTCGATGACCAGGATGGTGGACATGTATTCGGGACGGATCCTGTTTGCGTGCCGCAAAGGCTACCTGCTCGCGGCCGGCGGGTGGCCGCGATCCGACCCGCGGTCGTGCCCGGCGTCGGCGAGGCGGGGAGCGCCAGGGCGGTCGGTGGCGGCGCCGGGCGTGGAGGCCGGGAACACGCAGGCCAGCCACACCACGGCGACCGCCGCCGCGGCGACCGCGCACCAGAGGGTCGCGCGTTCGTTGCGTGCCGTCCGCTGGCGCGCGCGGCGGCTCATACACTGCGGGTCGCCGTGGCCGGCGGGATCGAGGCCGCACGCCGGGCGGGGGCGTAGACCGCCAGCTGGCCCAGTACCCACAGCAGCACCGCGCCGGCGGGGAGGTAGTACAGCGGCAGCCGCGCCAGCTCGTACTTGCCCATCAGCACCTGGTTGATGGCGAATGCCAGCAGCATGCCCAGGGCGATGCCGATGGAGGCCAGCAGGAAGTTCTCGGTCTGGAAGTAGCGCAGCACCTGGCCGCGGGTGGCGCCAAGCGCGCGGCGGATGCCGATCTGCTTGGTGCGCTGCTGCACCCAGAAGCTGGCCAGGCCGATGATGCCCAGCGCGGTGATCAGCAGCAGGGCGACGCAGACGATGCCCAGCAGCCATGCCATCGAGCGCGGGCCCTGGTAGTAATCCGAGCGCAGCTCCTCGAAGGTCTTGGTCTGGTCCTCCAGGATGATGCGGTCGGCACCATTGGCCTGCAGCACCTTCCTGGCCGCCTCCAGCACCTCCTGGCGGCGGTCGGGATCGGTGCGGATCACGTAGTTGCCGCCGATGTTGTAGTGCGGGCGCAGCGGCAGGATCACCGAGTACTCGCGCGCGCTGGGGCCGCCCAGCTGGCTGGGCCGGACCAGGTGCTCGATCACGCCGACCACGCGGGTGGGCTGCTCGTCGCCGCTGTAGAAGCCCTTGCCGATCGGGTCCTCGCCCGGCCACAGCCGCTCGGCCATCTTGCGGGTGACGATCGCCGAGGGGAGGCTGCCTTCGGACAGCCCCGCCATCAGGCTGGCGGCGTCCTTGTACTCGTCAGGCGTGAACGCACGGCCGGCGACCAGCTTCAGGCCCAGGGTCTCGAGGAACTGTTCCTCGGCCATGTACATGGCCGCGTTCATCGTGACCTGCTGCTGGTCGGCGTCCAGGCGCACGCCGTAGTCCCAGGACGAGTTCACGAACGGCACCTGGTTGGTGACCGTGGCGGCCTTGACCCCGGGGAGGGCGCGCAGCGCGGCCAGGTCGCTGCGGGTGCGCGCGTCCTCCTCGGGGTCGTTGCCGACGCTGGTGATCTGGATGCGCACCAGCTCGTCCTCGACCAGGCCGCTGGTCTCGCGGACCTCGGTGATGCGGTCGCTGATCATGAACAGCGCGTTGCAGATGATGGCGCAGGTCAGCGCGACCTCGATGACGATCAGCGCGGCGGCGGTCTTGTGCCGGCGCAGGGTGGACAGGATGGGACGGATTTCCATGGTCTGTCTCCGGGGAGGCCGCGCGGCCTCCCGTCGTGGAAGTGGGGGTTACTGGGACTTGAGCTGGATCGCCGGGGCGACCTGCATCGCGCGCCAGGCGGGCAGCAGCCCGGCGAGCACGCTGGCGACCACGGCCAGGACGAAGGTCAGCAGCAGCATGCCCAGGTCCAGGTGGGCCAGTTCGGCGTAGCTGGCCGGCTGCTGGCGCACGCCCCACAGGCCGAGCAGCGACAGCACCAGGCCGAGGATGCCGCCGGCCAGTCCGACCGTGCCGGCCTCGACCAGGCACTGGGCGAAGATCGCCTTGCGCGAGGCGCCCAGGGCGCGGCGCACGCCGATCTCGCTGCCGCGGCGCAGGAACTTGGCCAGCAGCAGGCCCACGGTGTTGACCAGGCACACCAGCAGGAAGCCGAAGCCCAGCCACAGCTGCATCACCACGTCCCGAGGCACGACCCGGTTGAACTCCAGCAGTTCCATCACGTTGCGCAGGCGCACGTTGGTCGGGCGCTTGTAGCGGCCGGCCGCGCGCTGCTGGTCGGAGTAGTTGACCAGGTAGTCGCGGTACTCGCCGGCCTTGCCGGCCGATTCCAGCTCGACCCAGTACTGGATCCAGGCGCAGGGGGCGTTGGGGCCGGTGGAGTCGCCGCCGGTGTCGCCCCAGCAGTCCATGCTGCCGCTGCGGGACATCTTCAGGTCGCGCGAGGTGCTGAAGGGCAGGAACACGTCCTCCAGCTGGCCGTACTGGTCGCTGTACATGTCGTAGAAGCGCGGCGTGGGCCGCCATTCGTCGATCACGCCGACCACGGTGAAGTCGGCCTGGTCCAGGCGCAGCTGCTTGCCGACGCTGTTGCCGCCGCCGAACACGCGCTCGTTGAGCGATTTCGAGATCACCGCGACCCGCGCATGGGCCTCGTCCTCGTTGGCGCTCCAGCCCTGGCCGTACTGCATCGGGGTCTCGAACATCGGGAAGAAGTCGGCGCTGGTGTAGCGCGCGGTGCCCAGGAACGGCGGCAGGCCGTCACGCTCGGGCGTTACCGAGACGTTGCCGCCGGTCATCATCGCCTGCCGCAGGCCACGCTTCTCGCGCAGCAGGGCCTCGGCGTCGTAGCGGGTGACCTGGGCGGAGGGTTCCTCGCCGGGGGTGTAACCCATCATCTCGGCCGGGTCGAGCTGGACGTAGAACAGGCGGTCGCTCTTGGTCGGGATCGGGTCGCCGGACAGCACGTGGAACACGGTCAGCGTGGTCATGCACGCGCCGATGCCCAGGGCGATGGCCAGCACCATCAGCGCGGTCAGGGCCTTGTCGCGGCGGAAGCTGCGCAGGGCCAGGTTGAAGTAGTAGGCGAACATGGCGGCCTCCTCAGGCGACCGCGGCGCGGTGCAGCCGGCCCTGGGCGGGTTCCAGCGACAGGTCGGTGGCCACGCCGTCGACGATGTGCACGTTGCGCTGGGCGCGCGCGGCCAGCTCCGGGTCGTGGGTCACCATCACGATGGTGGTGCCTTCGGCGTTGATCTGCTCCAGCAGCTCCATCACCCCGCGCGCCATCTGCGAGTCCAGGTTGCCGGTCGGCTCGTCGGCCAGCAGCAGGCGCGGCTCGCCGGCCAGGGCGCGGGCGATGGCCACGCGCTGCTGCTGGCCGCCGGACAGCTCCGAGGGGTAGTGGTGCATGCGCGAGGCCAGGCCCACCTGCGACAGCGCCTTCTCGATCCGCTGCCTGCGCTCGGCCGCCGGCAGCCCGCGGTAGCGCAGCGGCACGTCGACGTTGTCGAACAGGTTGAGGTCCGGGATCAGGTTGAAGCCCTGGAAGATGAAGCCGATCTTGCGGTTGCGCAGGCGGCTGCGGGCGTCGTCGGACAGGCCGCGGACGTTCTCGCCGTCCAGCAGGTAGTCGCCGGAGTCGAAGGTCTCCAGCAGCCCGGCGATGTTGAGGAAGGTGGTCTTGCCCGAGCCCGAGGGACCGGTGACCGCGACGAACTCGCCCTCGCGCACGTGCAGGTCGAGCGAGCGCAGCGCATGGGTTTCGACCATCGCGGTGCGGTAGACCTTGGAGACCTGGCGCATTTCCAGCATGGCGTTGTCCTCGTGACTGGTGATTGGTGATTGGTGATTGGTGGTTCGACTGGTGATTCGATTGGTGATTCGATTGGTGGCCCGGGTTGGCTGGTGACCGGGTTGCGCCATTGCCTGCGCCCCTTCGAATCACCCGTCACCAATGACGGATCACCGGCCGTCAACGGATGGCTACTTTCTCGGCATCGCCGAACTGGTCGGCGCCGGAGACCACGATGCGGTCGCCTTCCCTGGCGCCGGAGACGATCTCCACGTAGCCCAGGCTGCTGACGCCGGTCTGCACCGGGCGGCGTTCGGCGCTGCGGCCGTTGACCACCCAGGCGTAGCCGCCGCCGCCCTGCTCCAGGAACGGGCCGCGCTCGACCATCAGCACGTCCTCGCGGGTGTCCAGCACGATCCGCACCGACAGGCGCTGGTTCTGGCGCAGGCCCGGCGGCTGCTGGCCCTCGTCGAAGCGCAGGCGCGCGGTGACCTCGCCGTTGACCACCTCCGGCGACACCGCCGAAACCTTGGCCGGCCACGGCTTGCCCTGGCTGGTGACTTGCGCCGGCACGCCGATGCCCAGGTCGCGGGCGAAGCTCTCCGGCACCCGGATCTCGACCTCGAACTCGCTCAGGTCCACCACGCTCAGGATCGGCGCGTTGATCGCCACGTTGGTGCCCTGCGCGACCTGCACCTGGCCGACCTGGCCGTCGAACGGGGCGCGCACGGTCAGCAGCTCGACCTGGCGCTGCAGCTCGGCCACCACCGCCTTCTGGCGGTCGGCCAGCAGGCGCTTGTTGCGTGCGTCCAGGGCCGCGGCCTGTTCCTGCAGGCGGGCGTCGCTGCGCGCCGCATCCAGGCCGATGCGCGCCTTTTCCAGCTCGTCCTGCGCGCGGGCCAGCTCGTTGTTGGACACCGCACCGCCGGCATGGGCGCGCTCGTAGCGCTCCAGGTCGCGCTGGGCGGCGACATGGTCGATCTGCGCCTGGTCCCGCGCCTTGCTCGCGTTGAGGCTGGCGATGCGCGCGTCCAGCTGGGCGCGGCTGGCCTCGGCCTCCATGCCGGCCAGGGTGGATTCCTCCTGGGCCAGGCGGCTGCGCAGCTCGGGGCTGTCGATCACCGCCAGCACCTGGCCCTTCTCGACCACGTCGCCGGCCACCACCTTCAGCGACACGGTGCCGCCGGCCACCGCGTACAGCACCGGGCTGTTGGCGGTGATCACCTTGCCGTCGGCCGACAGGTCGCGGACCAGGTCGCCGCGCTTGACCTCGGCGATGCGGATGCGCGAGGCATCGTAGGAACGGGAGCCGGCGCTCCAGCCGGAAACCACCCAGCCGCCGAGCGCGAGCAGGACCAGGGCGCCGGCGCCCGCCGGCAGCCAGCGGCGCAGGGCCGCGGCGCGGCCGGTGTGGGAGAGGGGACGGTCCTGGGCAGAGGTGTCGCGGATCATCGTGTGGTGGCGGATGTGTTGGGTACGCGCTACCAAAGCAGGACGCGTGCCAATCGCAACCCATTGATCCGTAAGCGTGTCTTCGCTGGCGCGGGTGTCCGCTGTGTCCGCCGGACAGCTGTCCGGACACTGCTCCCGGAGCGCGGACACCCGGACGCGCGCCGCGGCCGGAGCGGCACGCGCGGGATCCAGGGCCGGGCCCGGGCTGCCGCGGTCGGCCCCGCGCGGATGCGACCGCCGCCACGGCGCGCACTGCGGGCGCAGGGCCGGCGCGCCAGCGGCAGCCGTGCGCCTTACCGCCGCCTGACTGCGCCCGTGCGCGGCGGACGGGGCCAGCGCCGGCCGGACCGTACGCTCCGGTAGAATCGCGGGCCTGTTTCTGCTTGGAAGAACGGCATGTGCGGCATCGTTGGCGCGATCGCGGATCGCGATGTGGTTCCGGTCCTGGTCGAGGGCCTCAAGCGCCTGGAGTACCGCGGCTATGACTCTTCCGGCATCGCCGTCGCCGATCCGGACAGCGTGCGCCGGGTGCGCCGCACCGGCCGCGTGGCGGAGATGGAGCAGGCGGCCCTCGCCGAGGGCTTCCACGGCGTGCTCGGCATCGGCCACACCCGCTGGGCCACCCACGGCGGGGTGACCGAGGCCAATGCCCACCCGCACATCAGCCACGGCGAGCTGGCGCTGGTCCACAACGGCATCATCGAGAACCACGAGGAACAGCGCGAGCGGCTCAAGGCGCTGGGCTACGTGTTCGAGTCGCAGACCGACACCGAGGTCATCGCCCACCTGATCCACCACCACATGTCGTCCGGCCAGGACCTGCTGGTCGCGCTGCAGGCGGCGGTCAAGGAACTGACCGGTGCCTACGCCCTGGCCGTGCTCAGCCGCCGCGAGCCGGACCGCCTGGTCGGCGCGCGCATGGGCTGCCCGCTGCTGGTCGGCCTGGGCGAGGGCGAGAACTTCCTGGCCTCGGACGTGTCGGCCATCGTCCAGGCGACCCGCCGGGTGGTCTTCCTGGAGGAGGGCGACACCGCCGAGATCCGCCGCGAGGGCGTGCGCGTGTTCGACGCGGCCGACCGCGAGGTGGCCCGCGAGGTGCACGTGTCCGACGTCTCGCTGGCCTCGCTGGAACTGGGGCCGTACCGGCACTTCATGCAGAAGGAGATCCACGAGCAGCCGCGCGCCATCGCCGACACCGTCGAGGCGGTGATCGACGCCGGCAGCTTCCAGCCGACCCTGTTCGGCGCCAATGCCGAACAGGTGCTGCGCAAGGTCAAGGGCGTGCAGATCCTGGCCTGCGGCACCAGCTACTACGCCGGCCTGACCGCGCGCTACTGGATCGAGGCCATCGCCGGCCTGCCGTGCAACGTGGAGATCGCCAGCGAGTACCGCTACCGCGACGCCTACGCCGACCCGGACTACCTGGTGGTCACCATCTCCCAGTCCGGCGAGACCCTGGACACGATGGAGGCGCTCAAGTACGCCAGGTCGCTGGGCCACCGCCACACGCTGTCGATCTGCAACGTGCCCGAGAGCGCGATCCCGCGCGCCAGCGAGCTGGTCTGCTACACCCGCGCCGGCGCCGAGATCGGCGTGGCCTCGACCAAGGCCTTCACCACCCAGCTGGCGGCGCTGTTCCAGCTGACCGTGGTGCTGGGCAAGCTGCACGGCCGGGTCACCGCCGAACAGGAGGCCGGCTACCTGGAGCAGCTGCGCATGCTGCCGGGCAGCGTGCAGCACGCGCTGAACCTGGAGCCGCAGATCCAGGTCTGGGCCGAGCGCTTCGCCGCCAAGCAGAACGCCCTGTTCCTGGGCCGCGGCCTGCACTACCCGATCGCCCTGGAAGGCGCGCTCAAGCTCAAGGAAATCTCCTACATCCACGCCGAGGCCTATCCGGCCGGCGAGCTCAAGCACGGCCCGCTGGCGCTGGTGGACGCGGCCATGCCGGTGGTGGTGATCGCCCCGAACGACCGCCTGCTGGAAAAGGTCAAGTCGAACATGCAGGAAGTGCGCGCCCGCGGCGGCGAGCTGTTCGTGTTCGCCGACCAGGACAGCAACTTCACCGCCTCCGAGGGCGTGCACGTGATCCGCACCCCGCGCCATGCCGGCGTGCTGAGCCCGGTGATCCACACCATCCCGGTGCAGCTGCTGGCCTACCACACCGCCCTGGCCCGCGGCACCGACGTGGACAAGCCGCGCAACCTGGCCAAGTCGGTCACGGTCGAGTAGCCGGCATCGGCCGGGGCGGCGCGGGTGCGCTGCACCGCGCCGGGCGCCATGGCCCCCGGCGCGGCCCGCGGCAGGGTGGCGCGGTGACGCCACCCCGCCGCGTCACCGGGCGGCCGATTCGCGCATGATCATGGCCGCCTCGACCATCCTGCGCAGCGCCAGGTCCGTTTCCTCCCAGCCGCGTGTCTTCAGCCCGCAGTCCGGGTTCACCCACAGCTGGTCCGGCGCCAGCACCTCCCGCGCCTTGCCGAGCAGTTCCACCATCTCGGCGGTGGTGGGGACGCGCGGGGAGTGGATGTCGTACACGCCCGGGCCGATCTGGTTGGGGTAGCGGAACCTGGCGAAGGCATCCAGCAGCTCCATCCGCGAGCGCGAGGTCTCGATCGAGATCACGTCCGCGTCCATCGCCGCCACCGCCTGGATGATGTCGTTGAATTCGGCGTAGCACATGTGGGTGTGGATCTGGGTGGCATCGTCCACCCCGGACGCGCACAGGCGGAAGCATTCGACCGCCCATTCCAGGTAGGCGTCCCAGTGCGCGCGCCGCAGTGGCAGCCCCTCGCGCAGGGCCGGTTCGTCGATCTGGATCACCCGGATGCCGGCCGCCTCCAGGTCCAGGACTTCGTCGCGCAGGGCCAGTGCGATCTGCCTGCAGGTGTCCGCGCGCGGCTGGTCGTCGCGCACGAACGACCACTGCATCAGGGTCACCGGGCCGGTGAGCATGCCCTTGACCGGGCGCGAGGTCAGCGACTGGGCGTACCGCGCCCAGCGCACCGTCATCGGCGCCGGCCGCGCCACGTCACCGAAGATCACCGGGGGTTTCACGCAACGGCTGCCGTAGCTCTGCACCCAGCCCAGCCTGGTGAACGCGAAGCCGTCCAGCTGTTCGCCGAAATACTCGACCATGTCGTTGCGCTCGAACTCGCCGTGGACCAGGACGTCGATCCCGACCTGCTCCTGGAAGCGCACGCACTGTTCGGTCTGCGCCTCCAGGAACGCCTCATAGGCCGCCCCCTCCAGCTTGCCCGACTTGAACTTCGCCCGCGCCTCGCGCACCTGGCGGGTCTGCGGGAAGGAGCCGATGGTCGTGGTCGGGTACGGCGGCAATGCCAGGGCCGCCTGCTGGGCCTGGCGGCGCGCCGGGTAGGGCGAGCCACGTTGTGCCAGGGCCGGGCTGGTCGTGGCCAGGCGCTGCGCCACCTCCGGCCGGTGCACGCGCGTGGAGGCGCGGCGCGAGGCGTGGCGCAGGCGTGCGTCCTCCAGCGCGGCCTCGGCACCGGGGTGGCCATCCAGGGCATCGGCCAGCACCCGGATCTCGCCGAGCTTCTGCTTGGCGAAGGACAGCCAGGAGCGCAGTTCCGGATCCAGGCCGTTCTCGGCGTCCAGGTCCACCGGCACGTGCAGCAGCGAACACGACGGCGCCAGGCACACGTTGTCCGCGCCGAGCCGGGTGCGCGCGTACCGCGCCAGCAGCAGCGCGTTGTCCAGGCGCGTGCGCCATACGTTGCGCCCGTCCACCAGGCCCAGCGACAGCATGCGCCCGGGCGGCAGCGCATCCAGCGCCGCTTCCAGCTGCTCGGGGGCGCGGACCAGGTCCAGGTGCAGGCCGTCCACCGGCAGCGATGCGGCCAGCTGCAGGTTGTCGCCGAGCGCGCCGAAGTAGGAGGCGAGCATCAGTTTCGGCCGGGGGCCGGCTGCCAGAGCCGCATAGGCCCGGCGGCAGGCGTCGCGAACCGGCTCCGGCAGGTCCAGCACCAGCGCCGGCTCGTCGACCTGGACCCAGCCCGCGCCCGCCGCGTGCAGTTTCTCCAGCAGCTGCACATAGGCCGGGACCAGCCGGTCCAGCAGCGCGAAGCGGTCGCTGCCGTCGACCGTCTTGGACAGCCACAGGAAGGTGACCGGCCCGATCAGGACCGGCCGGGTCTCGATGCCGAGCCTGCGCGCCTCCAGGTACTGCGCCACCGGCGTGTCGCCGCGCAGGGCGAAGTCCTGGCCGGCCTCCAGCTCGGGCACGAGGTAGTGGTAGTTGGTGTCGAACCACTTGGTCATCTCCAGCGCGTGCAGGTCGATGCCCGGGCGCTGCAGTCCGCGCGCCATGGCGAAGTAGCCGGCCAGCGGTGCCGCCTCGACCACGGCGCGGTAGCGCCGGGGGATCGCGTCGAACAGCAACGCCGTGTCCAGGACCTGGTCGTACAGCGAGAAGTCGTTGGAGGGTGGCAGGTCGATGCCGGCCTCCCGTTGCAGCCGCCAGTGGCGGGCGCGCAGCTCCCGCGCGGTGTCGAGCAGTTGCGTGGCGGGCAGCTCGCCGCGCCAGTGGGCTTCCAGGGCCCGCTTCAGTTCGCGGCGTGGCCCGATGCGGGGAAAGCCGAGGTTGGTGGTCAGTGTCATCGATGTGATTCCTCATGCGTGGACGATGAGGAACGAAGGACCGGCGGCGTGCGCGGCTGGACACCGCGCACGCCGCCATGGCGACCTTCGCCCCCGCGGGCGAGCCGGAGCAGCCAGGGGGACGGGCGCGGGAACACTGCGTGGCCACGGCCACGCGATGCCTCCGGCCACCTCCCCGCGGAGGCTCCAGGTCAGGCGGAAGACGGACGCGTCTTCCGGCCGGGGCAGGTCTTCGGGCTCATGGACGGGCGGCCGGGGCCGCGTGCCTACTGTCCGCCGCTTCCCGGCCGGTGGGCCAGTGCGATGGCGGGGTTCGTTTCCAATTACCGCTGCGGGGCAGCGCCGGAATTGTCCTGCAGGGCAGGACGCACCGGACTTCCCTTTTAATTCATCGCTACATCTGGATGAAGCGATGAAACCTTCGGCGCGGAGAAGGTAGCCGGTCCACCGGCGACCGGTCAACCGCCGCCGCCTGCGCGGGCATGGCGCCGATCTGGGAAAATGGCGGCCGACCCGGGCGTGGCGCCCGGCAGGATCCACGCTTGACGAGCAACACCTTCCCGTCCCTGTTCGCGCACGTGCCGGCCGGCGCCTTCGGGCCACTGGCCTCGCCCAACCGCGAGCGCTACTGGCGCCTGCTGTGCCGGCTGTTCGACGAGTACTTCGGCCCGGACGCGCCGCTGCCGCCCAGCCACGGCTTCGCCCGGCGCGAGATCGTCACCGCGCTGGAGCGCTACCTGCTGGCCGAGGAAACCTGGGAGGACGAGGGCGAGACCCCGCTCCAGGGCGGCCTGGCCGCGCGCGCGGCGGCGGTGTACGAGCGCCTGCGCCAAGCCGGCTGGCTGCGCCAGGACAAGCTCGGCGCGCGCGAGATGGTGCTGATGCCGCCGGCCCTGGCCCAGCTGCTGGGCACCCTGGTGGAGTTCGCCGACCGCGGCCCGACCTTCGTCTCGGCCAAGATCCGCTCGATCGAGCTGCAGCTGCAGCAGGTGGTCGACGGCCGCGCCGGCGGCGAGGCGCTGGACGAGGCCGCCGAGCAGGCGCGCCGGCTGCTGTCCTCGCTGGCCTCGATGAGCCTGCAGGTGCGCGACCTGATGCCCGAGCTGGTGCGCTCGGAGACCACCGCCCAGTTCGCGCGGCAGTGGTTCGAGCGCTACGTGGCCCAGTTCTTCATCCGCGACTACGCCGACCTGCACCGCGCCGACCACCCGCTGGCGCGGCGCGCGCAGATCCTGCTGATGGTCCAGGAGATCGAGAACGGCCCGCTGCGCGAGGACATCGCCGCCTGGTACCGCGAGCACGTGGCCGAGGGCGACGATGCCCGTGCCCGCCAGCTGCTGCAGCGCAGCCTGATGCGCCTGCGCGAGCTGGAGCGCATCGATGAGTACCTCGCACGCCTGGACGAGGACATGCGCCAGGCCAACCGCCGCGCGCTGGCCTTCCTCGACTACCGCCTGCGCGCGCCGGACCGCCTGGACGTGCTGCTGCACCGCGCCGCCAGGGGTGCGCTGGCCGCCGACGAAAACGCGCTGCGCATGCCGGTCGGCCCCGGCGCGCTGATGGACGAGGCCCAGCTGCGCCCGCCGCGCCGCCGCCCGCAGCCGATCCCGCGCAGCGCCAACAGCCAGGCCCAGCCCAGCGCCGAGCAGATCGCGCGGCTGAGCCTGCTGCGGCGGATGAAGCGGGTGCGCCTGGTCACCGCCGAGGACATGGCCTCCTACGTCGGCCGCCAGCTGCCGCCCGGCGGCAGCGTGGATTCCGGCGCGCTGGAGATCTCCAGCATCCAGGACCTGCGCGCCTACCAGACCCTGCTGACCCTGGCCCTGCGTGGCAGCCGCCCCGGCGGCCTGCGTCGCGACGACCCGCTGGGCCGCTTGCTGCGCGGCTTCCGGGTCGAACTGGTCGACCGCGGCGAGCCGGGCGACAACGGCTGGCTGCGCGCCCCGCGCTTCGTCGTCCACCACGCCGCAGGCCGCGGTCCCTCCGCTTCCAATGCCGCGCGCGCCAGCGCGCAGGCCGAGCCCGATCCCGCATGAAACGTTCCTGGAACACCCTCAGCCAGCAGTCCAACGGCATGTATGCCGTGGCCGACTTCGAACGCGCCGCCTACCGCCTGGTCACCGAGCAGGTGCTGTACGCCAGCGATGCCCGCTCGCGCAGCGCCTACCACCTGGTGGAGGCCTACCTGGAGGACTTCGCCGCGGCGCTGGACCCGCTTGGCATCCGCCTGGAGCGCAACGCCCACCACCGCTACGTCGTGGCCCTGCCCAAGCACGGCGAGGGCACCCCGGTGCGCCTGGACGAGACCCTGTTCCTGCTGGTCCTGCGCCAGCGCTACGACGAGGGCATGAAGCAAGGCCTGGTCGAGGAGCTGGGCGAGGTGGTGGTGGAGCTGCCCGACCTGCAGGAGGCCTGGCCGGCACTGACCGGGCGGCCGATGCCTGAGGTCGGCGCGCTGCGCGCGCTGGCCGCCACCGCCCGCCGCTGGGGCGTGTGCCGCCTGGTCGAGGGCGAGCCGGACGACCTGCAGCCGTTCCACCTGGTGGTGCGCCCGGCGATCGTGGACATCGTCGGCGAGCAGTGGCTGCACCGGCTGGACCAGCACAACCTGGGCGGCGCCGACGCGGAAGCCGATGCCGGCGACGACGCCGTGGACACGGAGGACGACCATGCAGCTGCTTGAGCGCATGCACCTCGTGCAGTACTTCCTGTTCGAGGCCAAGACCCTGCAGCTGGACCGCACCTCGGCCATCATCGCGCCCAACGGCGCGGGCAAGAGCGCGCTGCTGGACGCGCTGCAGCTGGTCCTGCTGGGCGGCGACCGCCGCCACATCCACTTCAACGCCCAGGCCGGCGGCAAGGCGCGCGCGCGCAGCATCCGCGACTACTGCCTGGGCGTGTACCGCAGCGGCGAGGACGGCCGCAAGCGGCGCACCGCCACCACCTACATCAGCCTGGTGTTCCGCGACGAGGAGACCGGCGCCCCGCTGACCGCCGGCATCTCGCTGGGCGCCTCGGCCGACGAGCCCGAGCACCGCCAGCATGGCCTGTACCTGCTGCCGGGCGTGGCCCTGGAGCTGGACGAGCACCTGGAGAAGGTCGACGGCCGCGAACTGCCGCTGGAGTGGAGCCGGTTCCGCGAGCTGGCCGCAAAGCGCTGCCGCAAGGCCGGCACCACCCCGGAGTTCCACGCCAGCGGCGAGCGCTTCGTCAAGGACCTGCTGTACCGCCTGCGCGGCAACCCCGGCGCCGGCGTGGACTTCAACGCCTACCGCAAGGCCTTCCAGAACGCGCTGAACCTGCAGCGCGTGGAGGACGTGGACCTGTTCGTCCGCACCCTGGTGGCCGAGGACCGGCCCACCGACATCGCCCGCTTCAAGGCGCTGCTGGACAGCTTCCGCCAGATCAAGGAGCGGATCGAGCAGCTGGAGCGGCGCATCGCCGAGGCCGAGGCGGTGGACGCGCAGTACGGCAAGGTCGCCGCGCAGGCGGTGCGCGCCGCGTCCTACCGTGCCCTGGCCGCCGAGTACGCGCGCGACCTGCTCGGCGAGCAGGTCGAGCAGGCCCAGGCCGACTGCGACGCCGGACGCGAGGAACTGGCCGCCGCCGGCCTGGCCCTGGAGCAGGCGCGCGCCGAGCGCCGCAGCCTGCAGGAGGAATACGAGCGGGTGCGCGAGCAGCTGCAGGGCAGCGCCGGCTACGGCGAGCAGGCCTCGTTCCGCGAGCTGGCCGGCCGCGACCGCGAGCAGCTGCAGCGCCTGCAGGCCGACCTGCTGCGGCGGCTGGAGCAGCTGCGCGAGCCGCTGCGGGAAGTCGCCGCGCTGCGCCTGCCGGGCGTGGACGAGGCCGGCCTGGGCAAGGCGCTGGCGCCGCTGGAGGAGCTGCATGCCGAAGTCGCCGCCGCGCCCGGGGGCGATGGCGAAGGCCCGGCGCCGGATGCGTTCCATGCGCGCCTGAAGCAGGCCCTGGCCGCGGCCGCCCCGGTGCAGGCCACGGTCGCCGCCTGGGCACGGCAGTCGCACGAGGCCTGGCAGCTGGCGCGCGCGCGTCGCGACGCCCTGCGCGGCAACCAGCAGCGCCTGGGCGCCGGCCAGGCCAACCTGCGCGACGAGGTCATGCGCCTGCTCAACCACCTGCGCGAGGCCGGGATCGAGGCGCGCCCCGTATGCGACCTGGTGCGGGTGACCGACAAGCGCTGGCAGCCGGCGATCGAGGCCTACCTGCGCAGCCATGTCGAGGCCCTGCTGGTCCCGGCCGGGCAGGAGGAGGACGCGGTGCGGGTGTACCGCTCGCTGCAGGGCGCGCGCGCGGTGTACGGGGTCAAGCTGGCCCTGCCCAGCCAGGCCCGTGCCCACCGCCAGGACCGCCTGGCCGAGGACAGCGTCGCCGCCCTGGTCGAGGGCGAGGACGCCGACGCGGTGGCCTACCTGCGCCGCCAGCTCGGCGACCTGCGCTGCGTGGAGACCGAGGCGGAAGTGGTGCGCAGCCGCCAGGGCCTGACCCGCGACGGCCTGGTGGCCAAGGGCGGCGGCATCGAGCGCCGGCGCCTGCCGTCCAGCGGCGAGCTGAAGATCGGCGTGGCCCAGGACGGCGAGCGCCTGCGCCTGCTGCGCGCCGAGCTGGAGAACGCCGAGCGCGAGCTGCGCCAGTGCGAGCCGGAGGCGCGCCGGGCCGAGGGCCTGCGCCAGAAGCTGGCGCGGCTGGAGGGCGACGACGTGGCCCGCGGCCTGCACGAGCTGCTGCTGCAGTACCGCCAGGTGCTGGCGCGCTACCAGGCGCTGGAGCGCAGCCAGGCCGAGGCGGTCGACCCGGACCTGCTGCGCCTGGGCGAGCGCGCCACCGCGCTGAAGGCGCAGGTGCAGAAGGCCGAGGCCACCATCGAGGCCCTGGTGCGCGCCGAGGCCCTGGCCCAGGGCGAGCTGGAGCGCCGCCAGGCGCTGCTGCGCGCGCTGCAGGCGCAGGAGGAGATCGTCGCCCGCAACGCGGTGGAGGCCTTCCGCGACCCGCACGTCGATCCCAACCGGGTCGAACAGCTGCGCGAGGAGCTGGAGGCCAAGGGCACCGGCCTGGAGGAGGCGCGCAACCTGTGCGAGCGGCGTGCCCAGGACAACGACCGCCAGCTGGCCGCGCTGCTGCCGGAGGCCTGGAGCCAGCTGCAGCGCTATGCCGGCGCCCACGGCCTGGACCTGGACTTCGCCGCCGACGCCTGGAAGCCGGCGCGCGCGCTGATGCAGCGCGAGCTGGTGCAGCTGCGCGAGACCGAGCTGGTCAACTACCGCGCCGAGGCCGAGCGCGCCTACGAGACCGCGGTGGAGACCTTCCGCTCCAACGTCGCCAACACCCTGCACGACAACTTCGTGCGGTTGAAGGCGCAGATCGACGCGCTCAACCGCACCTTGCGCAACAGCCCGGCGTTCTCCAACAACGAGCGCTACCGCTTCCACTACGAGGTGGTGGCCGAGTACAGGGACCTGCACCGCTTCATCCAGAAGGTGGCTGACGTCGGCGCCGAGGACACCCTGTTCGGCACTGCCGGCGAGGTGCCGGAGGCGTTCCGCCAGCTGATCGAGGACAGCGCCAGCGCGAAGCTGGCCGCCTCGCCGCTGGACGACTACCGCCGCTTCTTCCACTTCGGCGTGGAGATCCGCCAGGACGACCGCGTGGTCGGCACCCTCAGCGAGCGCATGCGCTCGGGCTCCGGCGGCGAGCACCGCGCGCCGCTGTACGTGATCGCCGGCGCCGCACTGGCCGCGGCCTACGGCAAGAGCGAGGCGCACCCGGGCGGCATGGGCGTGATCCTGCTGGACGAGTTCGGCGACAAGATCGACGCCCAGAACGCGCGCGCCACCACCAACTACCTGCGCTCGCTGGGGCTGCAGCTGGTGCTGGCGGCGCCGGATACCGCCCAGGGCACCCTGTCCGGTGTGCTGGACAGCTATATCGAGCTGTTCCGCGACGGCGACCTGCTGCAGGCCGAGCGGGTGGAGGTGAAGGAGGCGGCGCGCGAGCTGCTGCTGTCCGACCAGTTCGACCTGCACCCGGAACTGCTGGCCGAGGAACTGGAGCGGCTGGCGCGGGAGACCGGCGCCACGGCCTGACATGTCCCTGGACGGAACGCCTGCCTGGCTGGCACTCGTCCCCGGCGGCTGCCAGCACGGCGCGCCGGACCGTACTAGTCTCGAACCTGTCTTCATGGCAGGAGGAAGACATGTTCGAGATGAAGCAGGGCGCGCCGGCCGAGCTGTGGCAGGCGCTGGTGCGGGAAGCAGCCGGGCGCGCCGGCCACCCGCTGGACGAATCGCGCGAGGCCTACCTGGTGTTCGTGTTGCTGCGCTACCAGGGCGACGCGCAGCTGCTGGCGCACACCCATGCCTTGGACTGGTTCCGCGCCCAGGAGCAGGTGGGGCGGCTGCGCGCCGATGCCCTGCGCGACGTGGGCGACCGCTGCCTGCTGGTGGCCGGGCTGTTCCCGGGCCTGGCCGCGCGCCGTCGGGTGAGCGTGGACTACTTCGTGGAACTGGGCCGCGGCGCCTACCGCGGGGTGGCCGAGGCCAGCCGCGCTGCCTATGCCGCCCTGTTCGGCCAGCTGGCCGAGGGCTACCGCGAACTGGTGCAGGTGTTGCGCGGCCTGCGTGGCGAGCCGCAGTTCCGGCACGCCTGGCCGGCACCGGCGGGGCAGACCCGCCACTGAACGCGCGTGGCGGGCCGCCGCGCGGCGGCCCGGCCCGGTTCCGGTCCCCGGGGCCGAGGGGGATAATCGGGTCTTTCCGTTCCCGTGCACCGCCATGTCGCAGCGCGAGTGGGTGGCCGCCGCCATCCGCAAGATCGAGGCCGACTTCAACCGTTCGGCCGATACCCACCTGATCCCGATGCCGCTGCCCGGCTACCCAGGCATCGACGTCTACCTCAAGGACGAATCCAGCCACCCGACCGGCAGCCTCAAGCACCGCCTGGCGCGCTCGCTGTTCCTGTACGCGCTGGCCAACGGCTGGCTGCACGAGGGCAGCACCGTGGTGGAGGCCTCCAGCGGTTCGACCGCGGTGTCGGAGGCCTATTTCGCCCGCCTGCTGGGCCTGCCGTTCATCGCCGTGATCCCGGCCTCGACCTCGCCGGAGAAGATCGCCGCGATCGAGTTCCAGGGCGGCCGCTGCCACCTGGTCGAGAGCGCCTGCTCGCTCAATGCCGAGTCCGAGCGGGTCGCGCGCGAGACCGGCGGGCACTTCATGGACCAGTTCACCTACGCCGAGCGGGCCACCGACTGGCGCGCGAACAACAACATCGCCGAGGCCATCTTCAAGCAGATGGCGCAGGAGCCGCACCCGGTGCCGGCCTGGATCGTGTGCGGCCCGGGCACCGGCGGCACCAGTGCCACCCTCGGCCGCTACGTGCGCTACCGCCGCCACGCCACCCGGGTGCTGTGCGCCGACCCGGAGGACTCGGTGTTCTTCGACTACTACCGCGGCGCGCGCGAGGGCCGCGGCGACCCGGGCCTGTCGCTGCCGCGCGGCTCGCGCATCGAGGGCATCGGCCGGCCGCGGGTGGAGGCCAGCTTCATCCCCTCCTGCGTGGACGCGATGGTCAAGGTGCCCGACGCCCTGAGCCTGGCGGCCATGCGCCACGTCAGCGCGGTGCTGGGGCGCCGCGTCGGCGGCTCCACCGGCACCAACTTCGTCGGCGTGCTGCGCGCGGCCCAGGCGATGCACGAGGCGGGGCAGGGCGGCTCGATCGTCACCATCCTGTGCGACAGCGGCGACCGCTACGCGCACAGCTACTACAACCCGGACTGGTACCGCCGCCACGGCATCGAGGTGGAGCAGGCGGACCGCGCCATCGCCGCCGCGGTGGCCGGGGAACCGCTGCCGCTGGAGGCCTGCGGCGAGCTGTGAACCGCCCCGGCGCGGGTTGAATTCCGCGCCGCCGGGGCCATCTGTCATGACATGCGCGGCGCCGCCGCATCGCCCCCCGAGGTCCCATGGACAATCCGCTGCTCGACTTCTCCGGCCTGCCCCGCTTCGACCAGATCCGGCCCGGGCACATCGGCCCGGCCATCGATGCCCTGCTGGCGCAGGCCGAGGCCGCGGTGAAGCACGCCGAGACCGTCAGCCCGGTGACCTGGGACGGCTTCGTCGCCCCGCTGGAGGACGCCACCGAGCGCCTGTGGCGGGCCTGGGGCCAGGTCCAGCACCTGCAGGCGGTGGTGAACACGCCGGAGCTGCGCGAGGCCTACAACGCCAACCTGCCCAAGGTGACCCGCTTTGGCGCGGCGCTGGGCCAGAACCTGGCGCTGTACTCGCAGTACAAGGCCCTGGCCGCCTCGCCCGAGTACGCCGGCTACGACCCGGTGCGGCGCAAGGTGGTGGAGAACGCGCTGCGTGACTTCCGCCTGGGGGGCGCCGAGCTGGACGAGGCGGCCAAGCAGCGCTTTGCCGCCATCCAGGAGGAACTGGCCGCGCTGTCGGCGAAGTTCGCGCAGAACGTGCTGGATGCCACCGACGCCTTCGCCCTGTACGTGGAGGACGAGTCGCGCCTGGCCGGGCTGCCGGCCGAGGTGGTCGCCGCCGCGCGCGCCGCCGCGGAGAAGGACGGCAAGCCAGGCTGGAAGCTGACCCTGCAGATGCCGTGCTACCTGCCGGTGCAGACCTACGCCGAGGACCGCGGCCTGCGCGAGGCGCTGTACCGCGCCCACGGCCTGCGTGCCTCCGAGGCCGGCCCGGCCGAGTGGGACAACAGCGGCAACATCGACCGGATCGTCGCCCTGCGCGGCGAGCTGGCGGCCCTGCTGGGCTTTTCCAGCTACGCCGAGTATTCCCTGGCGACCAAGATGGCGCAGAGCCCGGACGAGGTGCTGGCCTTCCTGCGCGACCTGGCCGCGCGCGCGCTGCCATACGCGCGCCGCGACCGCGCCGAGCTGGAGGCCTTCGCCCGCGACGAGCTGGGCCTGGATGAGCTGCAGCCCTGGGACATCGCCTGGGCCAGCGAGAAGCTCAAGCAGGCCCGCTACAGTTACTCCGAGCAGGAGGTGAAGCAGTACTTCACCGAGCCGAAGGTGCTGGGCGGCCTGTTCGCCGTGATCGAGTCGCTGTACGGGGTGAAGGTGAAGCCGGACAGCGCGCCGGTGTGGCACGAGGACGTGCGCTTCTACCGGGTGGAGGACGCGCACGGCCGCCTGCTCGGCCAGTTCTACCTTGATCCGTACGCGCGCGAGGGCAAGCGCGGCGGCGCGTGGATGGACGACTGCCGCAACCGCCGCATGCGCGCCGACGGCGTGCAGACGCCGCTGGTGTACCTGGTGTGCAACTTCGGCAAGGGCGTGGACGGCAAGCCGGCGACCCTGGGCTTCAACGAGGTCACCACCCTGTTCCACGAGATGGGCCATGGCCTGCACCAGCTGCTGACCGCGATCGGCGAGCTGCCGGTGGCCGGCATCAATGGCGTGGAATGGGACGCGGTGGAGCTGCCCAGCCAGTTCATGGAGAACTTCTGCTGGGAGTGGGAGCGGGTGCAGGCGATGACCGCGCACGTGGACAGTGGCGCGCCGCTGCCGCGCGCGCTGTTCGAGCGGATGCTGGCGGCGAAGAACTTCCAGGCCGGCATGTTCACCGTGCGCCAGCTGGAGTTCGGCCTGTTCGACATGGAGCTGCACAGCCGCTTCGATCCGGCGCAGGACAGCGTGCTGCAGCTGCTGGAGCGGATCCGCGACGAGGTCGCGGTCAACCGCGCCCCGGCCTGGCACCGCTTCCCGCACCAGTTCAGCCACATCTTCGCCGGTGGTTACGCGGCCGGGTACTACAGCTACAAGTGGGCCGAGGTGCTCAGCGCCGACGCCTATGCCGCGTTCGAGGAAGCGCCTGGCCAGCTTGCCGAGACCGGCGCGCGCTTCCTGCGCGAGATCCTCTCCCGCGGCGGCAGCCGCAGCGCGCTGGAGAACTTCAAGGCCTTCCGCGGCCGCGAGCCGAGCATCGACGCCCTGTTGCGCCACAACGGCATGGCGGCGTGAGAGCTCCTCTCCCTCTTTCCGGACGGGAGAGGGGACGGGTGTGAGGGCGGGCTTCGGGCACGTTTTGGTGTGTGGCTTCGCTTGGCTTTTGCGCGTGGCCCGGCAAGGCCGGAGGCCGCCTCCGCACTGGGTTGGTGCCGGTCCCTTGCCTGGCCACCCAATCGGGCGGCGACCCTGTCCCACCAGTCACGAATCACGAATCACGAATCACGAATCACGAATCACGAATCACGAATCACGAATCACGAATCACGAATCACGAATCACGAATCACGAATCACGAATCACGAATCACGAACACAAAAAAGCCCGGCGAAAGCCGGGCTTTTTTGTTTTCGTCAGCGCGTCGCTTACACCCGCGCGAACACCAGGGTGGCGTTGGTACCGCCGAAGCCGAAGCTGTTGGACATCACCACGTCCAGCTGCGCATCGCGACTCTCGCGCGCGATCGGGAAGCCCTCGGCCTTCGGGTCCAGGGTCTCGATGTTGGCCGAGCCGGCGATGAAGCCGTCGCGCATCATCAGCAGGCTGTAGATCGCCTCGTGCACGCTGGCCGCACCGAGCGAGTGGCCGGACAGCGCCTTGGTCGAGGAGATCGGCGGCATGTCCTCGCCGAACACCTCGCGCACCGCGTTGAGCTCGACGATGTCGCCCAGCGGGGTCGAGGTGCCGTGGGTGTTGAGGTAGTCGATCTTGCGCCCGCCCAGGCCTTCCAGCGCCATGCGCATGCAACGCACCGCGCCTTCGCCGGACGGGGCCACCATGTCGGCGCCGTCGGAGGTCACGCCGTAGCCCACCAGCTCGGCGTGGATGCGCGCGCCGCGGGCCACCGCGTGGTCCCAGTCCTCCAGTACCAGCATGCCGCCGCCGCCGGCGATGACGAAGCCGTCGCGGCCGGCATCGTACGGGCGCGAGGCCTTCTCCGGGGTCTCGTTGTATGAGGACGACAGCGCGCCCATGGCGTCGAACATCACGCTCATGGTCCAGTCCAGGTCCTCGCCGCCGCCGGCGAACACGATGTCCTGCGCGCCGTGGCGGATCAGGTCCGCGGCCGCGCCGATGCAGTGCGCCGAGGTCGCGCAGGCGGCGCTGATCGAATAGCTGACGCCCTTGATCTTGAACGCGGTGGCCAGGTTGGCGGACACCGTCGAGCACATCGTGCGCGGGACCATGTACGGGCCGACCTTGCGCACGCCCTTGGCGCGCAGCAGGTCGGCGGTCTCCACCTGCCAGTGGCTGGAACCGCCGCCGGAACCGGCGACCAGGCCGGTGCGCGGATGGCTCACCAGGGCCTCGTCCAGGCCGGCGTCGGCGATGGCGTCGCGCAGGGAGACGTAGCTGTAGGCCGCCGCGTCGCTCATGAAGCGCTTGAGCTTGCGGTCGATCACCGCGTCCAGGTCCAGGTCCACCGCACCGCCGACCTGGCTGCGCAGGCCGTGCTCGGCGGCGTCGGGCAGGTGGCGGATTCCGGCGCGTCCTTCGCGCAGCGCGGCCGAGACGGTGTCCAGGTCGTTGCCCAGGCAGGAAGCGATGCCCATGCCGGTAATGGCGACGCGACGCATGGTCAGAAATCCTCCGTCGAGGTGAACAGGCCCACGCGCAGGTCCTTGGCGGTGTAGATCTCGCGACCGTCCACCAGCATGCGCGCATCGGCCTGGGCCATCACCAGCTTGCGGTTGATCACGCGGCTGATGTCGATCTCGTAGGTGACCAGCCTGGCGGTCGGCAGCACCTGGCCGAAGAACTTGACCTCGCCGCAGCCCAGGGCGCGGCCGCGGCCCGGGGCGCCCAGCCAGGTCAGGTAGAAGCCGACCAGCTGCCACATGGCGTCAAGACCCAGGCAGCCGGGCATCACCGGATCGCCGATGAAATGGCACTGGAAGAACCAGAGGTCCGGGCGGATGTCGAGCTCGGCGCGGATGAAGCCCTTGCCGTACTTGCCGCCGTCCTCGTTGATCTCGACGATGCGGTCGAACATCAGCATCGGGTCGGCGGGCAGGCGGGCGTCACCGGTGGCGAACAGCTCACCACGGGCGCTGGCTTCCAGCTGCTCGCGGGTGAACGAAGAAGCGCGGTTCATGCGGAATCCGGTGGAGAAAGCACTAAAAGCGTGCCCGAGGGCGGCGTTTCAATCAAATGTTTGACACCGGCGCGCCCGGCGACCACCCGCCGCCGGCCCATCCATCCGCGCGCGGCGGTCTGCCTGGCGGGCCGCGGGCGCCGGGTCGCGCCGGGTGCGCCGCGGCGGTCCACAATGGCGGGCGATGCAGTCCCCGCCCGTTCCCGCCCAGCGCAAGATCATCCACGTGGACATGGACGCGTTCTACGCGTCGGTCGAGCAGCGCGACGATCCCTCCCTGCGCGGCCGCCCGGTGGTGGTGGCCTGGCGCGGGGCGCGCTCGGTGGTGTGCGCGGCCTCCTACGAGGCGCGCAGGTTCGGGGTGCGATCGGCCATGCCGGCACTGCGCGCCGAGCGCCTGTGCCCGGACGCGGTGTTCGTGCCGCCGGACTTCCCGCGCTACCGCGCGGTCTCCCGCCAGGTGCGGCAGATCATGCTCGAGCACACCGACCTGGTGGAGCCGTTGTCGCTGGACGAGGCCTACCTGGACGTGACCGTGAACAAGACCGGCCTGCCCAGCGCCACCGCGGTGGCCGAGGCGATCCGCGCCAGGATCCGCGCCGAGACCGGGCTGACCGCCTCGGCCGGGGTGGCGCCGAACAAGTTCCTGGCCAAGATCGCCTCGGACTGGAACAAGCCCGACGGCCTGTTCGTGATCCGCCCGCAGCACGTGGAGCGGTTCCTGACCCCGCTGCCGGTGGAACGCATCCCCGGGGTGGGCAGGGTGATGCAGGGCAAGCTGGCGCAGTTGGGCATCGCCACCGTCGGCGACCTGCGCCAGCGCCCGCTGGAGGAACTGCAGCGGCGCTTCGGCAGCTTCGGCGCGGCCCTGTACCGGCGCGCGCGCGGCATCGACGAGCGCCCGGTGGAACCGGAGCAGCCGGTGCGCTCGGTTTCCTCCGAGGACACCTTCGCCCAGGACCTGCCGCTGGAAGCGCTGGAGCCGGCGATCCGGCAGCTGGCGGAAAAGACCTGGAACGCCTCCCGCCGCGCCGGCCGCGCCGGGCACACCGTGGTGCTCAAGCTCAAGACCGCGCAGTTCCGCATCCTTACCCGCAGCCTGACCCTGGAGCGGCCGCCGGCCTCGGCCGCCGAACTGGGCGAGCTGGCCTGCGCCCTGCGCGCGCGGGTGGCGCTGCCGGCCGACACCCGCTACCGGCTGGTAGGCGTGGGCCTGTCCGGCTTCCGCGACGCCGAGGAAGTGGCGCCGCAGGGCGACCTGTTCGGCGAGCTGGCCGTGCCCGCGGACGCGCCGGCGCGCTAGCCCCTTTGGCAGGGGGCGGGGGGGTGGACCGCCGGCTACCATCCGCCATCCGCGCCTGCCGGCGCGATCGGCGTCGCCGCGGCCTTGCGCGAACATCGGCCGTGGACGGCGCCGCCCAGCCGCCAATCCGGAGCCTTCA
This sequence comes from Pseudoxanthomonas sp. SGT-18, assembly GCF_003931645.1. Taxonomy (NCBI): domain Bacteria; kingdom Pseudomonadati; phylum Pseudomonadota; class Gammaproteobacteria; order Lysobacterales; family Lysobacteraceae; genus Pseudoxanthomonas; species Pseudoxanthomonas sp. SGT-18. The sequence continues at coordinate 179,004 of NZ_RRYJ01000008.1, forward strand.
TGTCCCAGCTGTCCCGCGCCTCCGTCCTCGCCCTGTCCCTGCTGCTGGCCCCGGGCCTGGCCGCCGCCAGCCGGGCCGCCGCTGCCAACCGCCCGGCCGCCGAAGCCAGCGCCGCCGCGCAGGCCCTGCGCGAGCTGTACACGGCCGAGTGGGAATGGCGCCAGCGCGAGTACGGCTACGAGTACGTCGAGGGTCGCTGGCAGCCGGGCAGCCGCCTGCCCGCGGTCGCCCCGCGCGACTGGGAGCGGCGCGTGGCCTACTGGGAGCAGGTGCTGCGCAGGCTCGACGCGATCCCGGCCGCGGCGCTGCCGCCGGAGGAGCGGATCAACGCCGAGGTGTTCCGGGCGATGGTGGAGGCCGACCTCAACAACGCCCGCTGGCGCACCTGGGAGGCGCCGTTCAACAGCGACAGCTTCTTCTGGGCCGAGATCGTGCCCTGGGCGCCGTACCGCAGCGAGGCCGAGTGGCGCCGCTTCATCGCGCGCCTGCGCGACGTGCCGCGCTACTTCGCCGACCAGCGCGCCAACATGGAGGCCGGCCTGGCGCGCGGCTGGAGCGTGCCGCGCGCCTCGCTGGACGGGCGCGACCGCACCATCGAGCCGTACACCCGCACCGGCGCCGGCAACCCGGCGCTGGACGTGTTCGACGCGATCCCTACCTCGGTCCCGGAGGAGGTGCGCCGCGCCCTGCGCGAGGAAGGCCGCAAGGTGGTGCTGGAACAGGTGGTGCCGGCCTACGCCGGGCTGCTGGACTACTTCCGCAACCAGTACCTGCCGCGCACCCGCACCACGGTCTCGGCGCGCGACCTGCCCGGCGGCGCGGAGTTCTACCGCAGCCAGATCCGCGAATACGTGACCTTGGACATGACCCCGGAGCAGGTCCACCAGCTGGGCCTGGCCGAGGTCGAGCGGATCTCGGCGGAAATGCGCCAGGTGATGGCGCGCGCAGGCTTCCAGGGCAGCTTCGCCGAGTTCCTGCAGTTCCTGCGCACCGATCCGCGGTTCTACGCCAGGACCCCGCGCGAGCTGCTGGCGGCGGCCTCGTACCACGCCAAGCGCATCGACGGCGAGCTCAACCACGTGATCGGCACCCTGCCGCGCTACCGCTTCACCATCCGCCCGGTGCCGGACGACATCGCGCCCAACTACACCTCCGGCCGCGGTGGCCTGGAGTCGTGCCTGTTCAATACCTGGGACCTGCCGTCGCGGCCGCTGTACAACCTGCCGGCGCTGGTGCTGCACGAGTGCGCGCCCGGCCACAGCCTGCAGGCCGCGCTGGCGCTGGAGGCGCCGGCGCGCCCCGAGTTCCGCCAGCAGGTGTACTTCTCCGGCTACGGCGAGGGCTGGGGCCTGTACACCGAATGGCTCGGCACCCAGATGGGGATCTACGAGACCCCGTACGAGGAGTTCGGCCGCCTGACTTTCGAGATGTGGCGCGCCGCGCGCCTGGTGATTGACACCGGCCTGCACGAGTACGGCTGGAGCCGGCAGCAGGCGATCGACTACCTCGCCAGCCACACCGCGCTGGCGCACATCGACATCGTCAACGAGGTCGACCGCTACATCTCGTGGCCGGGGCAGGCGCTGTCCTACTACGTCGGCTACCGCACCATCCTCGACCTGCGCCGCGAGGCCGAACGCGAGCTGGGCGCGCGCTTCGACCAGAAGGCCTTCCACGACCGCATCCTCGGCCTGGGCGCGGTGCCGCTGACGACCCTGCAGCGCGAGGTGCGCGCATTCATGGCCGAGGCCAGGGACAAGCCGGCGGCGGCCGCGGCGCCCTGATCCGCGGGGCGCGGCGCGGACGGACGGCGCCGCCCGCACCGCCGGCGCGCGCTCAGGGCGTGCGGTACTGCAGCGCCAGCGCGTACTCGCGGCCGGGCTGGTTGTACCAGGCCACGGTCTCGTACTGGCGGTCGAACACGTTGCTGGCCTTGGCCTGCACGGTCCAGGCCGGGGACAGGGTCCATTCCAGGCGCAGGTCGAGCAGGCCGTAGCCCCCCAGGCGGGTGGTATTGGCCACGTCGTCGTAGCGCCGGCCGGCGCCGCTGACGGTCAGGCCGGCGGCGAACGCGCCGAAGCGGCGGTCCAGGTCGATCCGACCGCTGCGGCGGGCGCGCCGCGGCAGCCAGTTGCCGTCGTTGGTGCCCGCGCTCTCGTTGCGCGGATCCAGCCAGCTCAGCTCCAGCGCCAGGTCGAGGCCGGCCACGGTGGTGGCCGCGGTCAGCTCGGCGCCGCGGATGCGGGCGCGGTCGATGTTCACCAGGTTGAAGCCGGTGTCGTAGCCGATCAGCTCGTCGATCCGGGTCTGGAACACGTCCACGCCCAGGCTCCAGCCCTCGCCCTGGCCGTGCACGCCGAGGTTGGCGCTGCGCGATTGCTCTGGCTCGAGGTCGGGGTTGTTGAAGCCGGGGTAGTACAGGTCGTTGAAGGTCGGTGCCTTGAAACCGGTCCCGGCGCTGGCGCTCAGCCGCCAGGTTTTACCCAGGGCCAGGCCGTAGCCGAGGCTGCCGGTGGCGTGGTTGCCGAACTGGGCGTTGTCGTCGTTGCGCGCGCTGGCCTGCAGCGAATGCGCGCCGAAGCGGCCCTGGTACTCGACGAAGGCGCCGAGGTTGTCGCGGCGGCCGCGCTCGAAGCCGGCGCTGCTGGAAACGCGGTCGTCCTGCCAGTCCAGTCCGGCGCTGAACAGCTGCCCCGCGCCGAAGCCGGCGTCCAGCTGCAGCGAGGCCAGGTCGCGGCGGGTACGGTAGCTGTTGACCAGGCGGCGCGCGCCGTCCTGGCGGTAATAGCCCTCGGCGTCGTCGCGGGTGCGGCCGGCCTGGGCCTGCAGCGAGACGCGCTCGCCCAGGCGCCAGTCCAGGCGCGCGCCGGCCACCTGCTGCAGGTTGTCGGCCTCGTTGCCGCTGTACGGGCCGCCGTCGTACTCGTTGCGGCTGTCCGAATCCAGCAGGTGCGCTTGCAGCTCCACGTCCTCGCCAAGCTTGGTCCCGGCGCGCAGGTTGAGCGAGTTGTTGCGGTGGCCGTCGCGGTCCGGCTCGTCGACATAGCAGCCGGCGCCCCAGCCGGCGGCGGTGCCGCGGCAGGCGTCGAAGCCGTCTTCCTCGCGGTGGCCGGCGCGGGCGGAGACCCAGCCGCGCTCGCCGCGCCAGGACAGGCCGGCATTGGCCTCGCGCAGGGCGTGGCTGCCCACCCCCAGGCGCAGGTCCTGGCGCAGGCCCTTGCCGGCGCCGCGGGTGAACACCTGGATCACGCCGCCGATGGCCTCCGGGCCGTACAGGCTCGAGCGCGGTCCGCGCACGATCTCGATCCGCTCCACCTGGTCCAGCGGGATGTCCTGCAGCGCCGGCATGCCGTTGCTGGCCGCGCCGATGCGCATGCCGTCCACCAGCATCAGCACGTGGTCGGACTCGGTGCCGCGCAGCATCAGCGCGCTGACCTTGCCGTGCCCGCCCTGGTTGGACAGGTTGACGCCGGCGCGGCCGCGCAGCAGGTCCTGCAGCGAGCCGGCCTGGCTGCGCTCGATGGTGGCGCGGTCGATCACCTGCACCGGAACCAGGCTCTCGTGCACGGACTGGACGGTGCGGGTGGCGGTGACCACGACCTCGTCCAGGTCGGTGGCGGCCTCCAGCGCGCAGGCGCTGGCCGGCGCCAGGGCCGCGGCCACGGCAAGGCATAGGGGACGGAACGGGAACGGCTTCATGCATCTCTCCTGCTGTCGCGCACGCCCGCGCGACCGGTGGCGGTGGGGCTGCGAGGGAGAGAGGCAAACGCCAGGCGCGTGCGACCGCACGCGGCTGCCGCCCGCAATGCCCTCCGCATCGCAATCAGTCGTCTTCCGGGCCGGTCTCCGGGCTCGCGGGCGAACAGGCGCATGGCCTGCTCCATCCGGGCGCCTTCCCATGCGCGGGGCACAGTGGCGGTGTTGCCCGGACTTGTCCTGCTTACCGTTGCGGGGGCAGCGCCGGAATGTCCGCGCGGCCCTGCGGCCGCGGCGGAGTCACCGGCTTCCCGTTTCAGCCGCGGCCCATGCCGCGGTCACCCGAAAGTGAGCGCAGTCTATGCCTATCGGCGGGGGCGGGCAATGGAGCGGGATGGCGGGCAGGCCGTGCAGCCATGCCCGCGGACCGTGCGGTCAGCGTAGCGACTGCACGAACGCGGCGGCGATGGCTTCCAGGCCGGCCTGGTCCTCGGCGTCGAAGCGGTCGGGCTCCGGGCTGTCCAGGTCGAACACGCCGAGCAGGGTGTCGCCGCCCACCAGCGGCACCACCAGCTCCGAGCGCGAGGCCGAATCGCAGGCGATATGCCCGGGGAAGGCGTGCACGTCGGCCACGCGCTGGGTCTGGCGGGTACGCGCGGCCGCGCCGCACACGCCCTTGTCCAGCGGGATGCGCACGCAGGCCGGCAGGCCCTGGAACGGACCCACGACAAGTTCCTTGCCGTCGTAGAAGTAGAAGCCGACCCAGTTGAGCGCGGGCAGGGCGTGGTAGACCAGCGAGGACAGGTTGGCGGCGTTGGCGACGCGGTCGCGCTCGCCGTGCAGCAGGCCGCGCACCTGGGCCAGGAGCTGTTCGTACTGTTCCGGCTTGCTGCCGGTAAGCGGGATGGCGGAGAAGGACATGCGCGCATGTTACCCGCAGCGCTGGCCGGGCATCGCCCGGATCGCGGGATGCTGCGTGGCGCGTATGATCCGCCGGCCGCATCGTGCGGCCGCCTGGAGTTGGACATGGACCTGCGCAGCCTCGACCGCCTCTACGTCACCGGCACCGATACCGGCGCCGGCAAGACCGTCGCCAGCTGCAGCCTGCTGCATGCGCTGCGCCGGACCGGGCGGCGTGCGGTGGGGATGAAGCCGGTGGCCAGCGGTTGCGCGCTGGTGGATGGCGCCTGGCGCAACGAGGATGCGCTGGCGCTGCAGGCGGCCAGCGCGCCGCGCCCGGCCTACGCCGACCTCAACCCGTTCGCGTTGCCGCAACCGCTGGCGCCGGAACTGGCCGCGCGCGCCGCGGGCATCGAGGTCGCGCTGCCACCGCTGCTGGAGGCCTTCGCCCGCCTGCGCGCGCAGGCCGACGTGGTCGTGGTCGAAGGCGTGGGCGGCTGGGCCGCGCCGTTGGCCGGCGACCTGGACCAGGCCGACCTGGTGCGTGCGCTGCGCGCGCCGGTGGTGCTGGTGGTCGGGATGCGCCTGGGTTGCCTCAACCATGCGCGGCTGACCGCACGCGCCATCGCCGCCGACGGCCTGCGCCTGGCCGGCTGGATCGCCAGCGAGGTCGATCCGGACATGGCCTGCCGCGAGGACAACCTGGAGCTGCTGTCCGCGCGCCTGGACGCGCCCTGCCTGGGACGGCTGCCGTACGTGCCGGCGCCCGATCCGGAACGCATGGCGGCAGGATTGGCGCTGGCCGGCTGAACCCGCCGGGCCAGCGCCAGGGGCAGCATCAGTCGAAGCCGGCCAGGGTGGTCTTGCCGATCGCCGTGCCGCTCTCCAGCAGCGCGTGCGCCTTGCGCAGGTTGGCTGCGTTGATCGTGCCCAGCGAGCCGGTGCGGGTGGTGGCGATGGTCCCGGCGTCCGCCAGGCGCGCCACCTCGCGCAGGATCTCCTGCTGGCGCTGCAGGTCGGCGGTGCCGAACAGCGGGCGGGTGAACATCAGCTCCCAGTGCAGCGACAGGCTCTTGCGCTTGAGCGGCATCACGTCCAGCGCGGCCGGGTCGTCGATCAGCGCGATCCGGCCCTGTGGCGCGATCAGCTCCACGACATCGGCCAGGTAGCGGTCGGTATGGGTGGTGGAGAACACGAACGCCGGCGCGCCGAGGCCCAACGCCGCGACCTGCGGCGCCAGCGGCTGGCGGTGGTCGAGCACGTGGTGGGCGCCCATCTTCTTCACCCAATCCACCGTTTCCGGGCGCGAGGCGGTGGCGATCACGGTCAGCCCGGTCAGTGCCCGCGCCAGCTGCACGGTGATCGAGCCGACGCCGCCGGCACCGCCGATCACCAGCAGGGCATTGGCCGCGCCCGGCACCGGGTCGTCCACGCGCAGGCGGTCGAACAGGGTTTCCCAGGCGGTCAGCGAGGTCAGCGGCAGCGCCGCGGCGTCCTCGTCGCCCAGGGTCTGCGGCGCATGCGCGGCGATCCGCGCGTCCACCGCCTGCAGCTGGGCATTGCTGCCGGGACGGTCGATCTGGCCGGCGTAGAACACGCGGTCGCCGGGCTGGAATCCCTGCACCTGGCTGCCCACCGCGCGCACCCGGCCCACGGCATCCCAGCCCAGGATGCGGTGCTCGCCCGGCTCGGGCCGCGCCGAGAGACGCACCTTCACGTCCACCGGGTTGACCGAGATCGCCTGCACTTCGACCAGCAGGTCGTGCGCCGCGTACTCCGGATCGGGCAGTTCCAGGTCCAGCAGCGAGCGCGGGTCGGAAACAGGCAGGGGTTGTGCGGTACCGATCGCTTTCATGGCGTGCTCCACGCTGTCGGGGGAGCGCAATTTCGCGCTTCTCCCGTTGCCATGGAAGTGCCCGCCGGGCGTGCGCACGGTGATGGCGCCGGCGATCCCACCGCCGAGGGCCTGGGACGTCGCGCATGCCTCGCGCACCCCGGTTGCCGGGGCCGGCTGCCCTGGGCGGCGGCGCCAACCGGGGGAAAAAAAA
>NZ_RRYJ01000009.1:0-163219 GCF_003931645.1 Pseudoxanthomonas sp. SGT-18
GATCCCTGGGATATGCGTTTTGGAATCGCCGATGCGCAGGCCTGCGGCTACCCTCTGGCATCGCTTTCCGCAGGCGCGGAATGGACTTCCACGGGAGGAATCGGATGGTCGGATCGCTGCGTGCCAGCCCGCTGCTGCTGGCGCTGGTTTTGTGCACTGCATCGCCCGCGGCGATGCCCGCTGCCGGTGCGCCGCAGGCTGGCGCACCCGCGTCCGCCGGCGAGCCTGCGGATCCGGCGCGCGAGCTGGCCGCGGCGCTGGTGGCGCAGCTGACGCCGGAGGAGAAGCTGGAACAGCTGCTCAACACCGCGCCGGCGATCCCGCGCCTGGGCGTGCCCGCCTACAACTGGTGGACCGAATCGCTGCACGGGGCGATGGGCACCCTGCCGACCACCAACTTCCCCGAGCCGATCGGCCTGGCCGCGAGCTTCGACGATGCCCTGGTGCGGCGCGTGGGCCAGGTGATCGCCACCGAGGTGCGCGGCCTGCACGCGCTGGCGCGGCAGACCGGCCGCACCGGGCGCATCGGCACCGGGCTCAACACCTGGTCGCCGAACATCAACATCTTCCGCGACCCGCGCTGGGGCCGCGGCCAGGAAACCTACGGCGAGGACCCGTTCCTGGCCGCGCGCATGGGCGTGGCCTACGTGCGCGGCGTGCAGGGCGAGCATCCGCAGTGGTACGACATCGTCGCCACGCCCAAGCACTACGCGGTGCACAGCGGCCCCGAATCGACCCGGCATTCGGCCAACGTCTACGTCTCCCGCCGCGACCTGGAGGACACCTACCTGCCGGCGTTCCGCGCCGCGATCGTGGAGGGCGGCGCCGGCTCGGTGATGTGCGCCTACAACCGGGTCGACGGGCAGCCGGCCTGCGCCAACGACCTGCTGCTCAAGGACTACCTGCGCGGCGCCTGGGGCTTCAAGGGCTACGTGGTTTCCGACTGCGACGCGGTGGCCGACATCAGCAAGCACCACCACTACGCGCCCGACCCGGCCGCCGCGGTGGCCGCGGCGATGCGCTCGGGCGTGGACAACGAGTGCAACGGCGCCACCCTGGTGGATACCGCCGGCCTGTCGCGGCCATACCGCGAGGCGCTGGAGCGCGGCCTGATCACCCAGGCCGACGTCGACCGCGCCCTGGTGCGGCTGTTCGCCGCGCGCTACCGCACCGGCGACCTGCCGGGCCTGCGCCCGGTGTCCACCGAGACCGCCTCGCCGGAGGAGCTGGGCAAGCCGGAACACGCCGCGCTGGCGCTGGAGGCGGCGGAGAAGAGCCTGGTGCTGCTGAAGAACGACGGCGTGCTGCCGCTGCGCCCGCGGGCGAAGGTGGCGGTGGTCGGTCCGCTGGCCGACGCCACCCGGGTGCTGCGCGGCAACTATTCCTCCACCCAGTCGGCGCCGCCGGTCTCGGTGCTGGAAGGCCTGCGCAAGGCCATGCCCGAAGCCACGCTCGCCCACGTCCCGTTCTCGCCGACCTACACCGACGGCGATCCGGTGCCGAACTCGGCGCTGCTGGCGCCGGACGGACGGCCCGGGCTGCTGGCGCGCTACTACAACACCCGGCAGAAGCCGCCGGCGCGGTTCGAGCCCGGACAGATGGACGCCTGGATCGCGCAGGTGGGCTTCGAGGAGCAACCGGTGGTCGAGCGGGTGGAGGCGGACGTCAACAGCCGCAGCCTGGACCTGGCCCAGGTGCACGACATCCACCGCGTGGAGTGGACCGGCTACCTGGTGCCGCCGGAAACCGGCAGCTACCGCCTGGGCCTGGGCGGCTTCAATGGTTCGCTGGAGTTCGACGGCAAGCCGCTGCTGGATCTGGAGGGCGCGTCCTGGAACAGCCTGCCGACGCTGGCAACCGTGCACCTGGAAGCGGGCAAGCGCTACCCGGTCAAGGTGGTGAGCGAGGCGCGGGTACTGGCCGGCATCGGCCTGCTGTGGAAGCGGGTGGTCGAGGACCCGCTCGAACGCATGCGCGCGGCGGCGGCCGACAGCGACGTGATCGTCGCGGTGGTCGGCCTGACCTCGGACCTGGAAGCGGAGGAGGCGCCGGTCGAGGTGCCGGGCTTCAAGGGCGGCGACAAGACCAGCCTGGACCTGCTGGCCGACCAGCAGGCGCTGCTGGAGGCCGCGCGCGCCACCGGCAAGCCGCTGGTGGTGGTGCTGATGAACGGCAGCCCGGTGAACCTGGCCTGGGCGAAGCAGCATGCCGCGGCGATCATCGAGGCCTGGTACCCGGGCCAGTCCGGTGGCCTGGCGGTGGCCAACGTGCTGGCCGGCCACGCCAACCCGGCCGGGCGCCTGCCGCTGACCTTCTACCGTTCGGTCGAGGACCTGCCGCCGTTCGACGACTACGCCATGCGCGGGCGCACCTACCGCTATTTCGAAGGCAAGCCGGTGTACCCGTTCGGCCACGGTCTCAGCTACACAACGTTCGCCTATGCGCCGCTGAGGCTGGAGCCGGCGCCGGGCGGCGCGCAGGAGGGGCTGAAGGTAGTCACCGAGGTGCGCAACACCGGCAAGCGCGCCGGCGACGAGGTGGCGCAGCTGTACCTGGACTTCCCCGACATCGAAGGCCTGCCGCGGATCGCGCTGCGCGGCTTCCAGCGCGTGCACCTGGCCCCGGGCGAGCGCCGGGTGCTGGAGTTCGCGCTGGATCCGCGCGACCTCAGCGCGGTGACCGCCGAAGGCGAGCGCCAGGTGTTCGCGGGCAATTACCGCGTGTTCGTCGGCGGCGGCCAGCCGGGCACCGGCGCGCCCGGGCGCGAGGCGGCGTTCAAGGTCACCCAGGCACGCCCGGTCGAACGCTGACCGGTACGGGGGCGCCGCCGTGCGGCGGCGTCCTCCGGATGCGCGGCTCAACTCCGCCGCTGCGCGATCCAGCGGTCCAGCTGCGCGGCGAAGGCCTGGCGCTCGCGCGGGCCATAGGCCGCCGGGCCGCCGGTCTGTACCCCCGCGCCGCGCAGTTCCTCCATGAAGTTCCGCACCGACAGCCGCTCGGCGATGTTGTCGGCGGTGAAGCGCTCGCCGCGCGGATTGACCGCCAGCGCGCCGTTGGCGAGCACGCGGGCGGCCAGCGGGATGTCCTGGGTCACCACCAGGTCGCCGGCCCCGGCGCGCTCGGCGATGGCGTCGTCGGCCACGTCGTAGCCGCCCTGCACCTGGATGGCGCGGATGAAGGGCGAGGGCGGGGTGCGCAGCCACTGGTTGGCCACCAGGGTCAGCTGCACCCTGGCGCGCATGGCGGCGCGGAACAGCATCTCGCGCACCGGCACCGGGCAGGCATCGGCGTCCACCCAGATGCAGGCGGGGCGGGGCCCGTTATCGTTCATCCCGCCGTCGGCGTGCCGTTCCTGGCTTCGCGCGCGGCGCGCTTCTTCGCGTCCTTCTCGTCCTGCTTCTTCTTTTTCGCCAGCTCGCGCTGGCGCTTCTCGAAGGAATAGTTCGGCTTGGCCATCTGCACTCTCGTCGGATCGAGGGGGCAGTGTACGCGCCCCGGGCGCGGGCCGGCCGCCAGGCCGCGGCTGCCGTTCAGAACGGCAGCACGATCGGCGGCGCCTCGCCGGCGGGCAGGGCGCGGTCGCGGCCGTCGGCCTTGGCCCGGTAAAGGGCCGCGTCGGCGCTGCGCAGCAGGTCGTCGGGGCTGGCGCCGTCGGCCGGGCGCACGCTGGCCGCACCGATGCTGACGGTGACCGCATCGCCCACGCTGGAGGCGCGGTGCGGCATGGCGCAGGCGCGGATCCCGGCCACCATGCGCTGCGCGCGGTCCAGCGCCGCCTCGGCGTCGCAGTCGCGCAGCAGCACCGCGAACTCCTCGCCACCGTAGCGCGCCACAAGGCCTTCGCCGGGACCGACCATGTCGGCCAGGCGGTTGGCCACCGCGACCAGGGCGGTGTCGCCGCCGAGGTGGCCGTAGCTGTCGTTGTAGGCCTTGAAGTCGTCCACGTCGACCAGCAGCACCGCCAGCGGCGCGTCGCGGTTGGCGTGGTCGTTCCAGGCCTCGCGCAGGCGGCGGTTGAACTCGCCGCGGTTGGGGATGCCGGTCAGGGCGTCGCTGGCGGCGATCCGGCGCAGGCGCTCGTTGGCCTCGCGCAGGGCCTCGGTGCGCAGCGCCACCTCGCGGGTCAGCTCGCGTTCGCGGATGCGTGCGGCGCGCAGGCGCAGGCGCACGCCCAGCACCACCAGCCCGGCCAGGGCCAGCAGCGCCAGGCCGCGCACCCACCAGGTCTGGTGCCAGCGCGGCAGCAGGGTGAAGTGCAGGCTGGCGCCCTCCATGTTCCACACCCCGTCGTTGTTGCTGGCCACCACCCGGAACACGTAGTCGCCCGGCGGCAGGTTGGTGTAGTGGGCGCGGCGCATGTTGCCGGCCTCGTTCCAGCCGCGGTCGAAGCCCTCCAGCCGGTAGCGGTAGCGCACCGCCGTCGGCGCCACGTAGCTCATCGCCGCGTAGTGCAGTTCCAGGCGCTCGACCCCGGGGGCGAGGCGCGGCGCCCCCTCCGGATCCACTTCCACGCCGTCCACCAGCAGGCGCTCCACCGTTACCGGCGGCGGCTGCGGGTTGCCCTGCATGCGCCCGGGATCGACCAGCACCAGGCCCTTGGCGGTGCCGAACCACATGCGGCCGTCGGCGGTGCGCCCGGCCGGGGTCTGCGAGGCGCCGTTGCCCTGGGCGTTGAGCATGCCGTCGGCGGTGCCGAACCACTGCGGCGCGACCTTGCGCGCATGTCCGCGGTCCAGCGCCGCCAGGTCGGAGCGCGCGATGCGGCCGATGCCGCGGTTGGAGCTGAACCAGAAGTTGCCGTCGCCGTCGTCCAGCAGCGCGAACACCGCATCGCCGTGGAAGCCGGCGTCTTCGGCGTAGCGGGTGGCCACGCCGCGGCGGACATGGACGATGCCGTTGCCGGTGCCCAGCCACAGGCTGCCGTCCTCGCCGGGATGGAAGGCGAACACGCTGCCGGACAGGCCGCCGACGCCGCAGTCGTCCAGGCGCCCGCCCTGCAGGCAGCGCAGGCCGCTGCGCAGGCCGATCCACAGGCGGCCGTCCGGATCCTCGTACAGCGAGCGCACGTCGTCGCCGCGGGTGGGCTCGGCCACGTGCACCTGGCCGCCGTCGATCCGGGCCACGCCCTGCAGGGTGCCGACCCACATGCCGCCGGCCCGCGCCGGGGCGAACGCGAACACGATGGTCCCGGGCAGGCCGTGGCCGATGCTGAAGTGGCGGGCGCGGCCGGCGCGGTCGAAGCGGATCACGCCTTCGGTGCCGCCGACCCACAGCTGCCCGGCCGCGTCGCCGAGGATGGCGCGCACCAGCTGGCTCGGCAGCTGCCGGTTGTAGGCCTCCGCCGGCTCCAGGTACGGCTCGCGGTAGCGCGCCAGGCCGCCGCCATCGGTGCCGATCCAGAGCGTGCCATCGGCGGCCGGGTGCACCGCGCGCACCGCGTTGGAGGCCATCGGCGCGGTGATGGTGACCAGCTTGGACTGGCTCAGCCGGTGCACGCCGCTGGAGGTGGTGCCGATCCAGAGGTTGCCCTCGCGATCCTCCAGCATCGAGCGCACGGTCTCGCCATGCAGGCCCTGGAGGCTGTCGTCGCAGAAGAAGTCGGCGGCGGTCAGGCGGCACAGGCCGGCGCCCAGCGGCGCGAACCAGACCGTGCCCTCGCGGTCGCCGTAGAGGGTGTAGATGCGGCTCTGGTCCAGCGCGGCGATGCGCCGCTCGCGGTGGAAGCGGCCGTCGCGGAAGTAGGCCGGGCCGTTCTGGGTGCCGACCCAGGCGGTGCCGGAGGCGTCCATCGTCAGGCTGTAGACGGCGTTGGAGGGCAGGCCGTCGTGGGCGTCGTACAGGCGCGCGCCGCTCCCGTCCCCGGCCCAGTGCACCACGCCCACGCCGTCGGCGGCGATCCACACGCCGCCGGCCGGGTCGGCGACGATGGCGCGGTAGAAGCCGCGCGGCGGGAAGCCTTCGGCGTCGCCCAGCAGCCGCGCATCGCCGTCGGCGATCCGGACCACGCCCAGGTTGGTGGTCACCCACAGCGCGCCGCCGGCATCGGTGACGATGCCGAACACGCTGTCGGCGCCCTGCGGCAGCGCCACCTGGCGCAGCTGGTTGCCGCGGCGGTGGTAGAGACCGCCGTTGAGCGTGCCCACCCACAGGCCCTGGTCGCCGTCGCTGGCCACGGCGGTGATGGCCGAGCTCTGCAGTACCGGTGCGTTGCGCGGCTCGAAGGTGTCGAAGCCCTGGCCGCTGTGCCGCGCCAGGCCGGCGTAGGTGGACAGCCAGATGGTGCCGTCGGCGTGCTGGGCGATGCCGAGCACGGTGCCCTGCGGCAGCTGGTTCTCGTACCAGACGTGGGTGAACTGGCCGATCGGCCGGTCCGGGGCGAGGGCTTGGACCGGCGGCGCCGCAAGCAGCGCGGCGAAAGCGCAAGCCCCGAGCGCGAGGGCGCGCCCGGGCTTACGCAGCGGTGCAACTCCGGGCATCGGTCCCCCTAACCGGTCGGTGCGCGGATATTAGCAGTGCGTCACATCCTGCGCTGCGCGACCAAAGGCGTACGGACCCGTGTGGTGGGGGCTGGCAGGGCGGGGCGGCTCAGCCGCGGATGGCCGCCTTGATCTTCGCCACGTCGATCCGGCGCATGGTCATCATCGCCGCGAAGGCGCGCCGGGCCACGCCGGGGTCCGGGCTGTTGATCGCCTCGAGCAGCACCCGCGGGGTGATCTGCCAGGACACGCCCCAGCGGTCCTTGCACCAGCCGCATTCGCTCTCCTGGCCGCCGTTGCCGACGATGGCGTCCCAGTAGCGGTCGGTTTCGGCCTGGTCGGCGGTGGCGATCTGGAACGAGAAGGCCTCGGTCTGCTTGAAGTGCGGGCCGCCGTTGAGGCCAACGCAGGGCAGGCCCAGCACGGTGAACTCCACGGTCAGCACGTCGCCGGCCTTGCCGGAGGGGAAATCGGCCGGGGCGCGGAAGATCCGGCCGACCGAGCTGTCGGGGAAGACGCTGGCGTAGAAACGCGCGGCCTCGAGGGCGTCGCGTTCGTACCACAGGCAGATTGTGTTGCGCGCAACCATGGTGATGTCTCCTGCAGGGGCGGGCCACTCGCCGCGCGGCGCCTGGCGGCCGCCGCGCGGTGATCTCTTCCTGTACGTCGTCCGGCGCGGCCCGGAATCGACACCCGGACGGTGGAGGCGTGTCCTCGCCATGCCGCCCCGTGCACGCCGGGATCCGGGGCTTTCGGGGACTGCCACGCGGCAGGGGGCGTAGCCCCGGTGTCCAGGCGGCCGTGGCTTCAACTCTTCGGGTCCAGCCGCAGCAGCCAGCCCTGGCCGTCGCGGGTGCCGTCCTCCAGCAGCCAGATGGTGCCGTCCGGACCCTGTTCGACTTCGCGGATGCGGCGGCCCATGTCGAAGCGTTCGGCCTCGCGGGCGTCGGTGCCGTCAAATGCGATCCGCACCAGCGACTTCGACGACAGGCCGCCGATCAGGCCCGAGCCCTTCCAGCCCGGATAGCGGTCGCCGCTGTAGATCACGAAGCCGGCCGGCGAGATCACCGGGTTCCAGCTCACCGCCGGGGCGTGGAATTCCGGCCGGGTGTCGTGGTCGGGGATGGGCTTGCCATCGTAGTGGTCGCCGTTGGAGACGACGGGATATCCGTAGTTGTCGCCGCGCTCGATCAGGTTGAGCTCGTCGCCGCCCTTGGGGCCCATCTCGTGCGCCCACAGCCGGCCCTCGCCGTCGAAGGCCACGCCGAGGATGTTGCGGTGGCCCAGGGTCCACACCTGCGCGGCCACGCTGCCCTGGTCGGCGAACGGATTGTCGGCCGGCACGCTGCCGTCGTCGTCGAGCCGGATCATCTTGCCCAGGTTGGTCTTCATGTCCTGGGCCGGATCGAACTTCTGCCGCTCGCTGGAGCTGATCCACAGCTTGCCGTCGCTGCCGAAGGCGATGCGCTGGCCGAAGTGGCCCTGGCCGCTGACCTTCGGTTGCTGGCGCCAGATCACCTGCAGCCCGTCGAGCCTGCCGCCGCCGTCCTGGTCCAGCACCAGCCTCGCCCGGGCCACGGCCGCGCCCGCGGTGCCGCCTTCGCCGGCCTCGCTGTAGCTGATGTAGACCAGCTGGTTCCCGGCAAAGCCCGGATGCAGGACCACGTCGGCAAGTCCGCCCTGGCCGCCATGCGCCACCTTCGGTACGCCGGCGACCGTGCCCAGCTTGCCGCTGGCCGGATCGAACAGGCGCAGGTTGCCCGCCATCTCGGTCACCAGCAGGCGGCCGTCAGGCAGGAAGGTCATGGCCCAGGGCGAGTCGAAGCGCTGCACCTCGGCGACCGCGAACGGTGCGTTGGCCAGCGCCACCCGGGCCTGCGGCGCGGCCTGCGCCGGTGCGACCAGGGCAACGGGAGCGCTGGCCAGCAGCCCCAGGGTCGCGGCCAGGGCGAGCGGGATCCGGGGCGATTTCATGGCGTCTCCTTGCATGCGGAAGTGGCGGCCACCGTAGCCGGCGCAACCTTGGGCGAGTGTCAACGCCAGCGCCCTCGCAGCCGCATTCGCCCCCAGGCCACCGTTGCGCGGAACTGCCCGCCCTCTCGCCAACCCCTCCCGCGAAGGGTTGGGGGCTCCAGGGACGCGGCGCTCAGCCGTGGCGTTTGTCGGAGACGATGGCGCCGTCGACCAGGGAGATGGTGCGGTCGCAGGTCCCGGCCAGGCGCGGGTCGTGGGTCACCACCAGCACCGCGCAACCGGACTGCTCGTTGAAGCGGCGCAGCAGGGCGAACACGTCGGCGGCGGTCCTGGTGTCCAGGTTGCCGGTGGGCTCGTCGGCCAGCAGCAGCGAAGGGCGGGTGACCAGGGCGCGGGCGATCGCCACGCGCTGCTGCTGGCCGCCAGAGAGCTGGTCCGGGCGGCGGTCGGCGAACTTCTCCAGGCCGACGTCGGCCAGCAGGCCGCGGGCGACGTCCACGATCTCCGGTGTCGGCTTGCCGTTGGCCACCATCCATGGCATGAGCACGTTCTCCAGCGCGGTGAACGCGCCGATCAGGTGGTGGAACTGGAAGACGAAGCCGATGTGGCGGCCGCGCAATGCGGTGCGCGCCTCGTCGTCCATCTCCCGCGTCGGCTGCCCGCCCAGGTACAGCTCGCCGGCGGTGGGCGAGTCGAGCAGGCCAACCAGGTTGAGCAGGGTGCTCTTGCCCGAGCCGGACGGGCCGACCAGGGCGGCAAAGTCGGCGCTGTCCAGACGCAGGTCGATGCCGTGCAGCACCTCGACCTCGTTCGGCTTGCCGATGTTGTAGGACTTGCGCAGCCCTTCCAGGCGCAGGACCTCGCGCGGCTCAGGCATGGCGGATCGCCTCCACCGGGTCCAGGCGCGAGGCGCGCCAGGCTGGCACCAGCGCCGCGCCGGTGCCGGCCAGGGTGGCCAGTGCCATTGCCGCCGGCACCAGGATCGGCGGCAGGTCGATGGTGAACAGCTTCGGCCCGAACGTATTGAACGCGGCCGCCAGGCCCCAGCCGGCCAGCGCGCCGATCGCCGAGCCGGCCAGGCCCAGCACCGCGCCCTGGACCAGGAACACCTGCAGCATCTGCCGCCGGCGGGTGCCCATGGCGCGCAGGATGCCAATCTCGCGGGTGCGCTGGGCCACGCTCACCGCCAGCACGCTGGCGATGCCCAGCGCCACCGAGATGGCGACGAAGAAGCTGATCATGCGCGTGGACATGCTCTGCGAGGCCAGCGCGTTCATCAGCTGGGCATTGGTCTGCATCCAGCTCTCGGCCTTCAGCCCGGTCAGGCCGTTGATGCGCGCGGCCATGCGGTCGGCGGCGAACACGTCCTCCACGGTCACGTCGATCACGGTGGCGCCGCCAGGCAGGGCCAGCAGCGACTGCGCCTGCTTGAGGTCCAGGTAGACGTAGCGTGCGTCCAGCTCGCGCACGCCCAGCTCGAAGATGCCGGCCACGTTGATCACCGCCTCGCGGCCTTTGCCGGCGTCCAGGCGCAGCTTGCCGCCGGTGCGCAAGCCCAGGTCCTCGGCCAGCTTGCGGCCGACCACGCCGTTGCCGGAGCCGACGTCCAGCCTGCCCTCGACCATGTTCTCGTGCAGCGGGATCACCCGCAGGTAGCGCGCCAGGTCGATCCCGACCAGGGCCACCGATTCGGTGGCATCGCCGCGGCGGCCGAACGCCGGGCCCGAGACCACCGGCGAGACCGCGGTGACGCCCGGCAGGCGCCCGATCACGTCGCGCACCTGCAGCCAGTTGTCGATCGGGCGCAGCGCCTGCGGGCGCGGGTCCTCCAGCACCAGTTGCAGCGTTCCCGGCTGCGCCGGCGCCAGCAGGTTGACCTCGCGCGGCGCTTCCACCCGCACGTGCGCCTGGGTGCCCAGGGTGCGTTCGATGAGGTTCTGCTGCAGCCCGGAGATCAGCGCGGTGACGAACACGATCACCGCCACGCCCACCGCGATCCCGCACAGGATCAGTAGCGACTGCGCGCGTCCCTGGCGCAGGAAGCGCATGGCGATGGTGGCCTCGATCCACATGCTCAGCCGGCGCCACCCTGCACGGCGGCGGGCAGGGCGCGGTCCTCGCCCTCCGTGGCGGCCGGCTGCGGGGCGGGCAGGGGTTGCGCGCGCAGGCGCACGCGCGCACCGTCGCGCGGGAGTTCCGCCGGATCCAGCGCGCCGGCGGCCAGCACCCGGTCGCCGGCGGCCAGGCCTTCGACGATCTCGGTCATTGCAAGGCCGCGCAGGCCGAGCGCCACCGGCACGCGCTGCACGCGGCCGCCGCGCACGCGCAGCACCTCGGCGCGGCTGGCGCCCGGCTCGTTGCCGAGCAGGGCGTCGTTGGGCACGGCCAGGGCGTTGTCGCGGCGGCCGGTGAGGATGGTCGCGGTGACGGTCATGTCCTGGCGCACGAAGTCGGCGGCCGGATCGATGCGCAGGCGCACGTCCACGGTGCCGCGCGCCGGGTCGATGCCGGGGGCGATGTGGTACACGGTGGCGGCGAACGGGCGGCCGGGGAAGGCGTCGGCCACGCAGGTCGCAGGCTGGCCGGTCTCGAGCAGGGCCAGGTTCTTCTCGTCCAGCGGCAGCAGGATCTCGCCGGGCGCATCGGCCGCGATCTCCAGCAGCACCTGGCCCGGGGTGACGGTGTCGCCGGGCTCGACCTGGCGGGCCAGCACCGTGCCGGCCACGGTGGCGCGGATCACCGCGCGCTCCAGGTCGGCCTCGGCCGCGCGCAGGCGTTCGAGCGCCTGGGTTTCCAGGGCGCCGCCGCTGGCCACCGCCGCGGCGGCCACGCGCGCCTGCTCGGCCGCGGCGCGGGCGGCGACCAGCGCCTGCGCGGCCTGTTCCACGCTTTCGCGCGAGACCAGCTGGCGCTCGCCCAGCTCGCGCCGGCGCGTGGCTTCGCGCTCGGCCTGGGCCAGGTCGGCCTGGGCCTGGCGGTAGCGCGCCTGGGCGTCGGCGCGGTCGGTCCGGCGCAGGGTTTCCAGGGCAGCGCGGGCCTCGTCGCGGCGCGCTTCGAGGTCGGTCGCGCGCAGCACCACCAGCACGTCGCCCGGGGCCACGCGGTCGCCTTCCATCACCCGCCGTTCCAGCACCAGGCCCGAGATTTCCGCACCCACCTGGACCCGCGACAGCGCCGCCACCCGCCCGGTTGCCACCACGTTCTGCACCAGTGGACCGGCGGCCACCTCATAGCCGGGCAGTGCCGGGCCGCGCCAGCGCATCACCGCCCACGAAAGCAGCACCAGCAGGAGCACGAGTGCAGTCGCGACCATCCAGCGGCGCCGCATGGAAGGGTGGGGCATGGACATACCTGGCACGAAAGGTCGCCAATCTTCGCCCGCAACGCGTGAGCGCGACAACGACGGCGGCTGGCTGCGGCGGGCGCGCGATTGCTAGGCTCGCCACTGGCGACGGGAGGCAACCCATGCACAGAAGGCAGTTCCTCGGCGGCGCGATGGCCGCCTCCCTGCTGGCGTTGGCCGGCCCCGGGCGGGCGCGGGCCGCGGCCGCGGCGCGGCTGTTGCCGCCGGCGCTGCGGCCCGGCGACACCGTGGGCCTGGTCAGCCCGTCCTCGGCCACCGACGACAGGCTCAAGCTGCAGCTGGCGGCCGAGGCGATGCAGGCGCTGGGCTTCGAGGTGCGCGCCGGCGAGCACTACGGCAACCGCCGCGGCCACCTGGCCGGCAGCGACGCCGACCGCGCCGGCGACATCAACCGCATGTTCGCCGACCCAAAGGTGCGGGCGCTGGTATGCGTGCGCGGCGGGGCCGGCGCGGCGCGGCTGCTGCCGCTGCTGGACTACGCGCTGATCCGGCGCAATCCCAAGGTGCTGCTGGGCTATTCGGACATCACCGCGCTGCACTGCGCGATCCAGGCGCGGACCGGGCTGGTGACCTTCCACGGCCCGATTGGCGCCGGCAGCTGGAACCGCTTCGTGGTCGACCAGTTCCGCCGGGTGTTCTTCGAACGAGAACTGCTGGAGTACCGCAACCCGCCGGACGACGACGCGGACGAACTGGTCCCGCGCCGCAACCGCACCATGACCATCCGCGGCGGCAACCTGTCGGTGCTGGTGGGCCTGGCCGGTTCGCCGTACCTGCCGGCGTTCGACGGGGCGATCCTGTTCCTGGAGGACGTGGAGGAGGCGCCGTACCGGGTGGACCGGATGCTGACCACGCTCAAGCTGGCCGGGGTGCTGGACCGCATCGCGGGCTTCATCTTCGGCCAGTGCACGGACTGCGAGCCCGGCGCCGGCTACGGTTCGCTGACCCTGGAACAGATCCTCGACGACCATGTCCGCCCGCTGGGCATCCCCGCCTACCGCGGCGCGCAGATCGGCCACCTGCGCGAGCAGTTCATCGTGCCGGTCGGCGGCCAGGTCGAAATGGACGCCGACGCCGGCACCTTCCGGCTGCTGGAGCCAGTGTTCTCGTAGATTGGTGATTGGTGATTCGGGATTGGTGATTCGTGGGAGCGGGAACCGGGAGTGGCGGTGAGGCAAGGTCACGGCCCGAATCCCGAATCCCGAATCCCGAACTTGACCTTCCCATGATGGGAAGGTTCACCATGGTCGCCATGGATACCCCGAACATCGTTGTAATCCCCGCCGCCGGCGCAGCTCCCGCCGCCCTGCGCCTGCCGGTGGAAGGAATGAGTTGTGCGTCCTGTGCCGGGCGCGTCGAGCGCGCCCTGGCGGCGCTGCCGGGCGTGGAATCGGCCAGCGTCAACCTGGTCAGCGCTACCGCCGAGGTCCGCGGCGCGGCGCTGCCGCCGGCGGCCGAACTGGTCGCCGCGGTGGAAAAGGCGGGCTACCGCGTGCCCGCAGGCGAGGCCGAACTGGCGATCGAGGGCATGCACTGCGCCTCCTGCGTCGGCCGGGTCGAGCGCGCCCTGGCCGCGGTGCCGGGCGTGGTCGAGGCCTCGGTCAACCTGGCCACCGAGCGGGCGCGGGTGCGTACCGCTGGACCCGCTGATCCGGCGCTGCTGGCCGAGGCCGTGCGCAAGGCCGGCTACCGCATCGCCAGGCCGGAGGCGCCTGCCCCCGGATCTTCCGATGGCCAAGGCGAGGCCGCGACGCAGGAAGCGCGGGCCACCCCGGTGGCCAAGCCGCGACTGTCGTCCGAGGCCCGCCACCTGGCCATTGCCATCGTGCTGGCCGCGCCCCTGGTCCTGCCGATGGCCGGCATGCCCTTCGGCAAGCACTGGATGCTGCCGGGCTGGATCCAGCTGCTGCTGGCCACGCCGCTGCAGTTCTGGCTGGGCGCGCGGTTCTACCGCGCCGGCTGGGGCGCGCTGCGCGCCGGCACCGGCAACATGGACCTGCTGGTGGCGCTGGGCACGAGTACCGCCTATGGCCTGAGCCTGTTCCACCTGCTGCGCGAGGGCACGCATGCGCCGCTGTACTTCGAGGCTTCGGCCGCGATCACCACCCTGGTCCTGCTGGGCAAGTTCCTGGAAGGGCGCGCCAAGCGCCAGGCCACCGAGGCGATCCGTGCCCTGCAGGCACTGCGGCCGGCCACGGCGCGCCTGCGTACCGCGCAAGGGGAATCGGAAGTGCCGGTGGAACAGGTGGCGGTGGGCGACCTGGTGGTGGTGCGTCCCGGCGAGCGCTTCCCGGTGGACGGCATCGTCGAGGAAGGGCGCAGCCACGCCGACGAGTCGCTGGTCACGGGCGAATCGGTGCCGGTGGCCAAGGACGTGGGCGACCGGGTCACGGCCGGCGCGGTGAACGCCGAGGGCGTGGTCGTGGTGCGCACCGCGGCGGTGGGCGCGGAGACGGCGCTGGCGCGGATCGTGCGCCTGGTCGAGGACGCGCAGGCGGTGAAGGCGCCGATCCAGCGCACGGTGGACCGGGTCGCCGCGGTGTTCGTGCCGGTGATCCTGGGGCTGGCGTTGCTGACCCTGCTGGGCTGGGGCATGGCCAGCGGCGACTGGGACCGCGCCATCCTCAACGCGGTGGCGGTGCTGGTGATCGCCTGTCCCTGCGCCCTGGGCCTGGCCACGCCGACGGCGATCATGGCCGGCACCGGCGTGGCCGCGCGCGCCGGCATCCTGGTCAAGGACGCGCATGCGCTGGAACTGGCGCGCTCGATCAAGGTGGTGGCCTTCGACAAGACCGGCACGCTTACCGTGGGCGAGCCGCGCCTGCTGGAAGCGGTGGCGGTCGATGGCGACCGCCAGGCGCTGCTGGCCCTGGCCACGGCGCTGCAGCAGCACAGCGCGCATCCGCTCGCGCTGGCGGTGCTGCGCGAGGGCGGGCAGTCGGTGCCGGCCAGCGAACTGCAGGCGCTGCCGGGCCGCGGGGTGCGGGGCAAGGTCGATGGGCGCCTGGCCTGGATCGGCAACCGGGCGTTGATGCAGGAAGCCGGCGTGGCCGTGGAGCCGCTGCTGCCGCGGGCGCAGGACCTGGAAGCCAGCGGCCACACCCTGTCCTGGCTGGCGGTGGAGGAGGGCGGCCAGCCACGGCTGCGTGGCCTGCTGGCATTCCGCGACGAACCGCGCCCCGGCGCGCGCGCGGCGATCGACAGCCTGCGCGCGATGGGCGTGCGCACGGTGATGCTGTCCGGCGACAACCGCGGCGCCGCTGGCGCGGTGGCGCAGGCGCTGGGCATCGACGAAGTCCAGGCCGAGGTGCGCCCGGAGCAGAAGGTCGCGGCCATCCAGGCGCTGAAGTCCTGCGGCGTGGTGGCAATGGTCGGCGACGGCATCAACGACGCGCCGGCGCTGGCCGCGGCGGACGTGGGCATCGCCATGGGCTCGGGCACCGACGTGGCCATGCATGCGGCGGCGGTCACCCTGATGCGCCCGGAACCGCGGCTGGTGGCCGATGCCATCGAGGTATCCCGGCGCACCACCGGCAAGATCCACCAGAACCTGTTTTGGGCCTTCGCCTATAACGTCATCGGCATCCCGCTGGCCGCGGCGGGCCTGCTGAGCCCGGCACTGGCCGGCGCGGCGATGGCGTTCTCCTCGGTGAGCGTGGTCGCCAACACCCTGCTGCTGCGGCGCTGGCGTCCGGCGGCCGATGCGGGGCAGGCGCCATGAAGCACGCGGCCGGGCGGCGGGCGGACGAGGGCCTGTACTCCATCGGCGAGGCGGCGGCGCGTTCGGGCGTGTCGGCCAAGATGATCCGCCACTACGAGGACATCGGCCTGGTCCCGCCGCCGCCGCGCACCGCCGCCGGCTACCGGCTGTATGGCGAGGCCGACGTGCACCGCCTGCGTTTCATCAACCGGGCGCGTTCGCTGGGCTTCGGCATGAAGCAGGTCCAGGTGCTGCTGGCGCTGTGGTCGGACCGCTCGCGCGCCAGTGCCGATGTCAGGCAGCTGGCGCTGCAGCACGCCGCCGAGCTGGGCGAGCGCATCGCCCGGATGCAGGCCATGCAGCGCACCCTGGAAGAACTGGCCAGCCGCTGCCATGGCGACGACCGGCCGGAGTGCCCGATCCTCGACGACCTCGAGGGTGGGGGGCGCGACTGAGAAGCCCGCCCTTTCCGCCGGGGCGGCCCTGGCACTTGCCGGGGATTCACGTCCCCGCGGGCACCCTGTATGCGTACCGCGAGCAGGAGGTTCCCATGGCGACCGGATGGGCCGGCGACAACGCCGTCAACGACCAGATCGATGCGACCGTCAAGGACGGGATCGAGCGCGCCCGCGCGCGCCTGCCCAAGGGGCCCAGCCTGGAACGTTGCGAGGAATGCGATGCGCCGATCCCCGAGGCGCGCCGCCGCGCGGTACCCGGCGTGCGCCTGTGCGTGACCTGCCAGGCCGCGCAGGACGGGGAAGAAACCGGCTTCGCCGGCTACAACCGCCGCGGCAGCAAGGACAGCCAGCTGCGCTGAGCGCGGGCTACTTCGAGCCGCCTTCGACCGTCGGCGGCGCCAGCCACGCGGCCGGTACCTCGCTGCCGCGCCAACGCCGCACCACGCGCTGGAAGAACATGCTGTTGGGCACCTGCAGGCTGCTGCCGGCGTGGTCGGGATCGCGCGCCACTTCCTGCAGGGTGGTGTAGATCAGGTTGACGTCGACCACGCGGCCCTTGAGGCCGGGTTTCTCGCCGTTCTCCACCACCTCGATGTAGTCGTACAGGCGGAACGGGCGGGTGGTGAAGATCAGCACCGTGCAGAAGATGTTGGACAGCACGCTCCAGGCGGCGAAGAACGCCACCGCGCCCACCGCGGCGAAGCTGGTGAAGGCGGTCCACAGCACCGTGCCGGACACGCCCAGCCGCTCCAGCACCAGCAGCAGCGCGCCGAATCCGATCAGGCCGGCCGAGACCCGGTGCAGGGCCACGCCCATCTCCGGCGGCAGGCCGCGGCGGTCCATCAGCCGGCGCACGAGCCGGCGCACCAGCTGCTGCAGCAGCCAGGCGGCCGCGACGATCAGCAGGGCTTGGGCGATCGGCACGATCGTGCCCAGCCAGCCCTGGATCCAGGCGGGCAGGTATTGCTTCATCCGCGTCGATTGCATGCGGCCGCGCCGGCCGCTTCGCCCACCATTCTAGGAGAGCGCGGGGCGGCGCGGACCGGGCTCATGCCGGCGCCTGCACCCGCACCAGCACGCCGGGCGCGGCCACGGTCTGGCCCGCGCGGATCTTGCAGGTCTTGCGCAGCTCCACGGCGCCGTCGACCTGGACCACGCCGCTGGCCACCAGCGCCTTGCCGGCGCCGCCGCTGTCGCAAAGGCCCACCAGCTTGAGCAGCTGGTTCAGTTCGACGTGTTCGCCCTGCAGTTCGAAATCGATGGTTTCCATCGCGCAAGTCTAGCGCGCATGCAGGGCGTGGCCGTTCCCGGGCCAGTGCTCCAGGTGTTCCAGCTTGCGCCGGTACATGGCGCGCACCCGGTCGGTGTCGCCCAGCTTGGCCGCGCGCGCCATCTCGCGCCGGGCCAGGTCCGGGTGGCCGGACAGGAAGTAGGCGCGCGCCAGGCCGAAGTGGAACGCGTGCTGCCCGCCATGCAGGCGGATGGCGTTGCGGTAGTGGGTGACGGCGCAGGCGTAGTTGCCGGCTTCCTCGCAGCCGAGGGCGAGCACGAACTGGGCGAACGGATCGCTGCGCCGCACCTGCTCCAGCCGGGCGACGAAATCGGCTGCCAGCTCCGCCTGGCCGCTGCGCTGGTACAGGTTCACCAGGTTGGACAGGGTGGCGGTGTGCGCCGGCTGCAGCCGCCAGGCCGCGCGCAGGGCCGCGGCGGAGGCGTCCAGGTTGCCGGCGCGTTGCTCCAGCACGCCCAGGTTGTTCAGGGCCGGCACGAACTCCGGATCGGCCTCCAGCGCCGCCTCCAGCTGCGCGCGCGCGCCTTCCAGGTCGCCGGCGGCCATCAGCTCGGCGCCGCGGTTGTTGCGGAAGTGGGCCAGGGCGCGGATGTCGCCGATGGCGCGCGGGCGGTCGCGCATGGCCAGGATGTTGTGCTCCACGTCCAGCGTGTACCGGCGCAGGCCGGCGCGGACGCCGGCGTTGACGTGGCTGGCGCCGTAGATCACACCGGCGTCGCGGTACCAGGCCAGCACCTCGCCGACTTCCTGGACGCGGGCTTCCAGCCCGGCCGCGCGCGCCAGGGCGACGAACACCAGGTGAAGGACAGGCAGTTGGCGCGGCGGTCGCGCCAGGTCTCGGCCACGGTGCGGGTGCGGTCGTTGTCGTACTCCAGCGCCAGGCCGCCGGCTTCCAGCACCATCGCCGCCAGGCGTTCGATCCGGTCCTCGCGGCTGCCACCGCGGGCGATCACCCGTTCCTGCAGCATCGCCCGCAAGTCGGGCGGGATCTCGAGTACCTCGTCGATGCCCGGGATGTGCTGCACGGCCTGGACCGTGGGCAGGGTGGGCGGCGGCGGCAGGGCCGCAGCCGGTTCGGCCGCCGGGGATGCGGCCAGGGCCGCTGCCAGCGCCAGTGCGTACATGACCCACCTCCCGGTCCATGCTGCGCCGAGTGTACGCCCGGATCCGGGAAGGCGGGTGGGCCGGTGCCGGTGATGGTGCCAGGCAGTTCCCGGGGACCCCCCGGGCCACTGTCGTCGGTGCGGTGGCGTTGTATGCTGCGCCGCCCGGCCGCGCCGCGGCCTCCTCCGCAAGCAGGGAACTCCCATGATCCAGCGTTTCGACGTCGGCCCGCGCATGTCCGAGATGACCGTCCACAACGGCGTGGCCTACCTGGCCGGGCAGGTGCCGGAGGACACCAGCCAGGACATCACCGGCCAGACCCGCCAGGTGTTGCAGGCGATCGACGCGCTGCTGGCCCAGGCCGGGACCGACAAGACGAAGATCCTGCGCGCGGAGATCTTCCTGGCCGACATCGGCGATTTCGCCGGCATGAACCAGGCCTGGGACGAGTGGGTTCCGCAGGGCCACACTCCGGCGCGCGCCACGGTGCAGGCGCGCCTGGCCGATCCGGCCTGGAAGGTCGAGATCGTGGTCACCGCCGCAGTCTGAGCGCAGGTGATGGGCGACCTGTTCGCCGCCGCGGACGCACGCCACAGCCTGTTCTTCGCCCTGCTGCCGGGGGCGGCCGAAGCGGCCGCGATCCGCGCCGCGCGGCAGGCGCTGGAAGCCGGCCAGCCGCCGCAGCGCGGCGCCGGCGTGCCCGACGAACGCCTGCACCTGACCCTGCACTGGCTGGGCGAGTGGTCGCAGCTGCCGCAGGCGCTGGCGGACGACGCCCGCGCCGCGGCGGTGCAGGTGCGCCAGGCGGGATTCGTGCTGCGCCTGGACCAGGCCGAGTGCTTCGGCCGCGGCGAGGCGATCTGGGTACTGCGGCCATCGGCGCCGCCACCGCCGCTGGAGCGGCTGCACCAGGCGCTGGCCACGGCCCTGGCCGGGCGCCGGATCCGGCTCCCGGCCGGCCCGGCGTTCGCCCCGCATGTGACCGTGCGCCGGCGCGCCAGCGTGCGCTTCCCGGTGCAGCCGGTAGCGCCGGTGGACTGGCGCGTGGACGGGTTCGCCCTGCTGCAGAGCGTGCACGGCAGTGGCGGGGTCCGCTACGAGGTGCTGCAACGCTGGCCGTTGGCGGCGGAGTGAACTGATCGGGCGCGAGCGCGATGGACTGCGCCGCGCCCCCGCGGCGAGGTCAGCGGTTGCGTGCCTGTACCCAGCGTGCGGCCGCGCGACCGGCGCGCAGGCCGCTGGCGAAACAGGCGGTCAGCAGGTAGCCGCCGGTCGGCGCTTCCCAGTCCAGCATTTCCCCGGCGCAGAACACGCCGGGGCGGGCGCTGGCCATCAGGTCCGCGTCCAGCGCCTCCAGGCGCACGCCGCCGCCACTGCTGATCGCCTCGGCCAGCGGCCGGGCACGCTTCAGCACCAGCGGCAGGCGCTTGAGTGCGGCGGCGACCCGATCCATGTCGGCCAGCGCCTGCGCATCCAGCACCTCGCGCAGCAGCGCGGCCTTGACCCCGGACACGCCGGCCTGGCGGCGCAGGTGCTCGCTGAGGCTGCGGCCCTTGCGCGGTTTCGCCAGTTCGGCGCGCAGGCGCAGCAGCTCGCGCCCCGGCACCAGGTCCAGCTGCAGCACGGCCTGGCCGTCGCGGGCGATGGCCTCGCGCAGCGGCACCGACAGCGCATACACCAGGGAGCCTTCGATGCCGGTGGCGGTGGCCACGCATTCGCCCTGCAGCGAGTGCGGCGTGCCGTCCGCGTCCTGCCAGTGCGCGACCACCGGCTTGAGCGGGGCGCCGGCATGGCGCTCGGCGAAGTGCGCGCTCCAGCCCACGTCGAAACCGCAGTTGGACGGCACCAGCGGCGCGACCTCGATCCCGGCCGCACGCACGGCCTCGACCCAGGCGCCGTCGGAGCCCAGCTGCGGCCAGCTGCCGCCGCCCAGCGCCAGCACCGTGGCCGGCGCGCGCACGCGCAGGTCGCCGTCCCCGTTGCGGAAGCGCAGGGCGCCATCTTCGTCCCAGCCTTCCCAGCGGTGCAGGACGTGGAAGCGCACGCCCTGTTCCTTCAGTCGCCGCACCCAGCCGCGCAGCAGTGGCGCGGCCTTGCGGTCCAGCGGGAACACCCGGTCGGAGCTGCCGACATACGTTTCCACGCCCAGGCCGCGCGCCCACTGGCGCAGCTCCTGCGGCCCGAAGCCGGCCAGCCAGGACGCGACCTCGGCCTCGCGCACGCCGTAGCGCGCGGCGAACCCGGGCATGGGTTCGGCATGGGTGAGGTTGAGCCCGCCCTTGCCGGCAATCAGGAACTTGCGCCCGACCGAGCCCTTGGCCTCGTACAGGTCCACTTCCACGCCCGCGGCGCGGGCGACCTCGGCGGCCATCAGGCCGGCGGGGCCGCCGCCGACGATGGCCAGGCCGGGCAGGGTGACGGTGCTGGCAGGCATGGATCAGCGGCTGCCCACGTCCAGCAGTTCGACCTCGAACACCAGCGAGGCATTGGGCGGGATCACCCGTCCGGCGCCGCGGCGGCCGTAGGCCATCTCCGCCGGGATGAACAAGGTGCGGCGGCCGCCGGCGCGCATGCCGGCCACGCCTTCGTCCCAGCCACGGATCACCTGGCCGGCGCCGAGGACGAAGGTGAACGGCTCGCCGCGGTCCAGCGAGCTGTCGAACTTGCGGCTGCGCCGTTCCGGCACGCGCTCGTCGTACAGCCAGCCGGTGTAGTGCACGGTGACCTTGTCGCCGGCGCTGGCGACCGCGCCCTTGCCGACCACCTCGTCGATGCGCTGCAGCTCGGCCACCGAGCCGCCGGGCGGCGGACCGGGTTCGCTGCATGCGGCCAGCAGGACGGAGCAGAGCAGGGTGGAGCGGAGCAGGAAGCGGCGCATGGCGGCAGGTCCGTTGGGGGACGCAAGGGTAAACCGCCGCGGCCGCCGCGGCGATGCCGCGTATCATGCGCGCATGGCCAAGCTGCTGTTTTCCCTGCGCAACGTTCCCGACGACGAAGCCGCCGACGTGCGGGCCCTGCTCGAGCAGCACGGCTTCCAGTGGTACGAGACCGGAGCCGGGCTGCTGGGTTTTTCGGCGCCCGGGCTGTGGCTGCGCGACGCGGCCGACTACCCGCGCGCACGTGCGCTGCTGGACGAATACCAGGAACAACGGCGCGTGCGCCTGCGCGCCGAGGCGCAGGAGCGCGAACGTCGTGGCGAGGGCGAATCCTTCCTGCAGCTGCTGCGCGAGCGGCCGGGGTTCGTGCTGCCGCGGCTGGCGGCGATCCTGGCGGTGCTGGCGCTGACCCTGGCCCTGCCCTGGTGGCTGTTGCGCTGAAGGGCGGGCAGGGGCGGCGCCTTACAATGGCGCCATGCTCAATCTTGCCGCCTATCTCTTCGTCCACATCGACGATCCGCACGCGCTGGCCGCGCGCCTGCGCGAGCGCGCCGCTGCCGACGACCTCAAGGGCACCATCCTGGTCGCCGGTGAAGGCATCAACCTGTTCCTGGCCGGTCCGGAAGCGGTCCTGCGCGGGTTCGTCGACTGGCTGCGCGGCGACCCGCGCCTGGCCGCGTTGAGGCCGCGCTACAGCCGCAGCGCCGCGGTGCCGTTCGCCCGGCTCAAGGTGAAGGTGAAGCCGGAAATCATCAGCTTCCGCCGTCCGCAGGCCACGCCACTGGCCCAGGGCGCGCGCGCCCCGGCGGTGGAGCCGGCCACGGTGGCGCGCTGGCTGGCCCGGGGCGGGCGCGACGACCAGGGGCGGCCGGTGGTGATGCTCGATACCCGCAATGCGCAGGAAGTGGCCTACGGCACCTTCCAGGGCGCGCTGACCCTCCCGATCACCAAGTTCACCGACCTGCCGGCGGCGCTGGAACCGCACCGCGAGTCCTTGGCCGGCGCCACCGTGGTCAGTTTCTGCACCGGCGGCATCCGCTGCGAGAAGGCCGCGCTGTGGATGCGCCAGGACGGCATGGACAACGTGCTGCAGCTGGAAGGCGGGATCCTGGGCTGGTTCGAACAGGTCGGCGGCCTCGGCTACGAGGGCCGCTGCTTCGTGTTCGACGGGCGCGTGGCGCTGGATCCGGAGCTGCGTCCGCTGGTCGATGAAACTTCCGGTGAAGAAATGCTTGCGCAAGTTACGGGGACTAGCTAAGATTCGCGCCCTCAGCTTCGTGGGGCCATAGCTCAGCTGGGAGAGCGCTTGCATGGCATGCAAGAGGTCGCCGGTTCGATCCCGGCTGGCTCCACCAAATCCAACCCCGGTTGGGCGAAGCGACGATACGTCCCCATCGTCTAGAGGCCTAGGACACTACCCTTTCACGGTAGCGACCGGGGTTCGAATCCCCGTGGGGACGCCACATTTCCAGCGGTACGCAAAGGCCTGAAGGCCGATGCTCGTGGGGCCATAGCTCAGCTGGGAGAGCGCTTGCATGGCATGCAAGAGGTCGCCGGTTCGATCCCGGCTGGCTCCACCAACTTCCCGGCGCCGCCGCACGCCGGATTCCCGGTAATCCGGCATCCGACGCACCTGCTTCGCGGGTGGCGTGCGCTTGGCTTTTCGCTCGCGTTCTGCGCGCCTGGCGAGGGCCGCGAGCGGCGGATGGTGGCTGCTCCTGCCGGGCGGCGCGCGGCAGCAGGCAGCCGTGCGCGGTGGCCACGTCCACGTGGAAGTCGTAGCGCGTGCGCAGTCCGTAGCCCGCCGTCCACGAGACCGGGAAGACCCGGGCCGGCTGGTCAGTGACCCGGATCGGGAGTTCGGCCGCGTGCCCGTTGAAACTGACTGGTGCGCTGGCCTCGGCATGGCGCACGCGCTGCAGGCCGTGGATCGTCAGCCGGCTGTGCTCGACCAGGGCTGCCTGCGGGAACGCGGACAGGTCCGTGCCGGCCATCTCCAGCGAAGCGTCGTTGCCGGTGTCCAGCAAGACCAGCTCCTTGCGCCGGCCGATCTGCATCGGGAGGCGCAGTGCGTACTGGCCGCCCCACGGCAACGAGGTGGCCGCCAGTTGCGCGTCGCAGCCTGGCGGAAGTTCCGCCAGGACTTCCAGTTCGTCCGCGCCCAGCCTGAGCGGGCCGAGGCGGGCGAGCAGGTCCAGGCCGATGAGGGCCGGCTCCATCGCGTCGGGCACGCTGAAGGCGACGTCGCCGAAGCGGATTCCCCCAAGCTCCAGGTCTACCGGCGTGGCCAGTCCGATCTCCGCCCACCGCGCCGGATCGCTGGCATCGACGCCGAAGCCGTCCCGCACCTCCAGTCCCATCGCCTGCGCTGCGCGGCGACTGACGTGGGAATGGGTGGCGCCGGTATCGATGATGAAGTCCACCTCGACGTCGCGCGCCTTGCCGTCGCGGCCGCCGCGGATCCTGCCGCGCACCACGGGAACGCCGGGGCCATCGGCCACGGGCACGCGCGTGCCCGGCGCGGCCGTCGCGTGCAGGGTCCATTGGCGCGGCCATCCGGTGAAGGCCTCGAAGCGCGGCCGGGCCACCGCGGCCAGTTCCCCGCCGGGGCGCAGCGAAGGGGCGACGTGTTCGCGGTAGAGCACGCGCACCTGTTCCATCTCCACGGCCCAGCCACCGATGTCGCCAGCCAGCAGCAGGTTGCCGGCCAACAGGCTGCGGCAGAGGTACATCAGTTGCTGTCCGGGCTCGGCCACGACCTGCGGGTTGGCGATGCACGCGCGTGCCCAACGGGTCGACTGCGCCAGGTCGCCCAGAGTGCGGTAGTAACCGGCGCGTCCTGCATGGCGGGCCGCGGTGTCCGACTTGCCGACCACGGCCAGGGCGCGGGCATCGGCTTGCATCACCGCGGTGGCAATGCCATGGCTGTCGCTCGCGGGCACGTCGCCGGCCGACGCGGGGCTTGCCGCAAGCCCGGCCAGGATCGCGAGCATCGGCAGTCTCATCAGCATCTCCAGGCACGGTCTTGCACGGGTGGTGGGACAGGATGATCCGGTCGCGCGCCGCGTACGCCCCCGCGCGCGCGAAGGCGTCGAGCCGATCGTAGTGCAATGCCTGCCCATGAGCGCCGCGGCGCTCGTGGGCGCTGCCTGCAGCAGTGCCAGGCTGCAGGCGTCCGGCCAGGCGCAAAGTGCAGCGCAGGGGCGGCGGAGTGTTGCGATGCATCACGAACAGGCGGACATTCCTCCTGCAATGCGCTTGGAGGCGCGCACTGCGATGCGCAGCACGAACTTTTTCACGAACCGTGCACGTAACCGAACTGGCGCTGAAGTCGCCGCATGGCTTTGACGCAAAGCCGGCTATATTCCGAAGCCCCTGACGAAGGAGGATTGGAATGTCCCTGATCAAGAACAACGTGGCGATGGTGCGTGCGCTCGGCGTGGCGGTGGTTGTCGCCGCGGGTCTTGCTGGTTGCGCCACCTACGACAAGGAATTCGCCACGATCAATTCGCGCCTTGACCAGCTCGACAGCCGGGTGCAGAACGCGGCCCAGAGCGCCGAGTCCGCCAACCAGTCCGCGCAGCAGGCCAACCGGCGCCTGGACCAGATCGAAAGCCGCGTGCAGCAGCTCGAGGCCGCCCCGCGCCGCCAGCCCCGCGGCTGATCGGGGTCGGCGACAGTTCCAAACCCCGGCCCGGTGGCCTTGCTGGCACCGGGCCGTTCTTCGCCCGGTTCCAGAGGAGTAGTCCCATCAGCCGCATGCATCCTGCGATCCGTGCCAGCTGTCTCGCGTTGGCGCTGGCACTCGTGAACCCGGCCATGGCCGTCGCCGAGGAGGCCGCCGCGCCGCCGGCCGCCGCCGTCGACCTGCTTCCGCAGGGCCAGGAAGTGGCGGACACGGTGATCGAACTGGCCGGTTGGGTGGTCGCCACCCGCGACAGCGAAGGCTATCCGTTCGCGATCATGGACAAGGCCGCGGCCCAGATCCTGGTGTTTGGCGGCGATGGCCGGCTGCGCGGCGCGGCGCCTGCGCTGTTCGGCTCGGCCGTCGGCGACCACATCGCCCCCGGCATCGCCGGCCTGGCCTTGCGCGAGATCCCGGGCAAGGACCGCACCACGCCGGCCGGCCGCTTCGTGGGCGGCTTCGGCCCTTCGCTCGATGCCGGGCGCGTGCTTTGGGTGGATTACGACTCCGGCGTCTCGATCCATCCGACGGCTACCGGCGTCCGTTCCGAGAAGCGTGCCGAGCGCCTCGCCTCGCCGCAGCCGGACGACAACCGCATCACCCACGGCTGCATCAACGTCGCGCCGGAGTTCTACGGGCAGGTGATCGAGCCGGTCTTCGCGCGCGGTGGCGTGTTCTACATCCTGCCGGAGACCAAGCCGCTGGCGGAGGTCTTCCCGGAATTCGCGCAAGGCCGCGATACCGCGCAGCGCAGCGAGTAACCGGGCGCGGCAGCGCCCGCGTCCGCCCCGCCGGTCATCCAGGCGGCGCGCCTGCGGCCGTGGTAACGGCCATTGCCGCACGCTTTGCGTCGAAGGGGTCGGGTGATGATTCGTCCCGCCGCCGCGTGTCGGGGCGCGCCGCACCGCGTGCGTACCGCGCCGGCGGACAACCGACATGGCGTGCAAACGCGACGCTGAAGGTGCTGGCCGAGCTGTAGCCGACGCGCTCGGCGACGTCGGCGATGCCGATACCACCGTTCGCGAGCAGGTCCCTCGCCAGGGCCATGCGCCAGGCCAGCAGGTACTCCATTGGCGGCATGCCCATCACCCGGTTGAACCGGTCGAAGAAGGCCGAGCGGGACAGGGCGGCTTCCTTTGCCAGCTCGTTCACGGTCCAGTTCCTCGAAGGGCACGCGTGCATCGCGCGGATCGCCGCGGCCAGGCGTGCATCGGACAGGGCCTGGACCAGTCCGCGCGCGGCTCCCGATCCGGTGGTACAGCGCAGGGCTTCGATGAACAGCACCTCCAGCAGGCGCGCCAGCACCACTTCGCGTGCCGGCCGATCCTCGCGTGATTCCTCGCCGAGCATGTGCACCAGCGTCGCCAGCCGGGGCTCGCCGCGGACATGGATGAGCTGCGGCATCAGCGGCACCAGCAGCGCCGCATCGGGCGAATCGAAGCTGCAGTGGCCGGCCAGGATGCGCAGGTCGGTGGGACCGCGCGGCGCGCCGATCCTGTAGGAGCCTTCGGCCAGCAGCACAGGGACGGAGTGGGTGGCAGGATCCACTTCGTGCAGGCTGGACATGGTGACCCCGTAGGCGGCGGGGACCAGAACGAAATCCCCGGCTTGCAGGACGACCGTGTCTCGTCCCTCCAGCGCCAGCCGGCAACCGCCCTCGATCACCGCGCAGTAGAACGGCTCGCCGGCATCCGAGCGGCTGACCCGCCACGGGCCGGCGCCGACCACCTGCTTGGAGAAGCGCGCGGCGGGCTTGAGCAGCAGGACCACTTCCGCCAGTGGATCGACCATGGCCGGACTCCTGCAAACGAAGTATGGACTTCCGATTGTAGGCAGTACGGGGCAGGGTGCATACCGTGGTGGCTCGCCCACCACACGCGAGACCACCGAATGAAGACCGTGCTGATCACCGGCTGTTCCTCCGGCTTTGGACTGGAAACCGCGCGCCATTTCCTGGCGCGGGACTGGCGCGTCGTCGCCACCATGCGCACCCCGCGCGACGACCTGCTGCCGGCATCGGCCAACCTGCTCGTGCTGCCGCTGGATGTCACCGATCCGGAAAGCGTCCGGGCTGCCGTCGCCGGGGCAGGGGAGGTCGACGTACTCGTCAACAACGCCGGCTTCGGCGCGCCCGCACCGTTCGAGCTGATGGACATGGAAACGGTGCGCCGCCTGTTCGAGACCAACACCTTCGGCACGATCGCGATGGCCCAGGCGGTACTGCCGCAGATGCGCGCGCGCGGATCCGGGGTCATCGTCAACGTGACCTCGAGCGCGACCTACAGGCCGCTGCCGCTGATTGGCGCGTATCGCGCCTCCAAGGCCGCGGTGAACGCGATCACCGAATCGCTCGCCGCCGAGATCGCGCAGTTCGGCCTGCGCGCGCACCTGGTGCTGCCGGGCTCTTCCGGCGATACCCGCTTCCGCGAGTCCGCCCGCCGCGGCCTGCGCGGGATCGACGATGCGGTGTATGGCCGCTTCATGCAGGACACCATCGCGCGCATGGTCGACTCGGTCGGACCCGGTACCCGGTCCACGGACGTGGCGCAGGCGGTCTGGCGCGCGACCAACGATCCTGCCGCGCCGCTGTACATCCCGGCCGGCGCGGATGCGGAGGAGTGGGCGAGGGAGGCGGGCTGAGGGCGCCGGGATGAGCGGATGGCAGGCCGGCGCCGCTCGCCAGTCCTGCCGGAGATGCGATGGAGCGTCAGGCGGCCTGGAGCCGGTCTTCGCCCTCATCTTCCGCGGAGGACGGACGTGCGCGATGGCGTGCACCAGGGCACGTGATTGAAGCGCTGAAGGCGGCGATCCGGGGTCTGGCGCTGCGGCGGCATCGATTTATAGCGGATTCGCTATAAACCACTAAACTCTTCATAACCCTGGTGCGCTGACGCGCGACTGCTTCCCGACGGTCCTGCGCATTCGCCGACATTGGATGTAGTTCTAGTCATATAGTGCGGGGACGGCAGCAATATGCGCTGAGGCTGCTTGCTCCGGAGGGGTGGCATGCCGAGGACCCAATGTCACAGGGGTCTCCACACCAGGGAGCCGACGCCATGTCCACACCCAAGGACCGCCGCCACGCCGGTCGATCCTGACCAGGCTGCGTTCGACCGCGTGACGCATGACTGTGATCAGCGTCTGGGGCGCCTCCATCGTGGACGTCCGGCGAGGCAGGCGCGCACCTCGGGGATCAGCGAAGGCCAAAGTGGGTCCAGCCTGGCAGGCACGGTTGCGTTGGCGTGGCGCGCAGAACCAAGGGTGGCCCGGCGGCGGCATGGATCCAATGGATCCAACGAGGCACGGATCCAACCAGGCGCCGGTTGCGGCTGGACGCGTCGGCCAGCCTGCAGCTTGGTTCATATCCAGATGAGGGTCGGCAGGGATTCGTGCGGAAAACAGCTAAATATCTTCTAATTACTTGAATTAAAAGACTTTTTCCGAGATAAAAGATCTTGTGGCGTGGCTGCCGGCAGGAAGACAAAATCCTTCTCCGGCAGCGTACTGAAGGTCCTGGTAAACGGCGCATAGAGAAGGATGCGCCAGCCACTGGGCGTGGACTCCGCAGCATAGGGATGCAGAATTTCGCCGGCTGCATCCACGCGATCGATACGGAACAGTTGCGGCTGCGGATAGCGGCGCGAGTTATCGGGAAACCGCGCCTCCATCATGGTGTTGACCACTTCGTGCGGATAGCCCGGATGCAGGCCTCGATCGACTTCGGTCAGCGCGTCCAGGATGGCTTCCTCGGGGCTCCGAAACGCGGCCGCGATGTCGTGTTCGTCGAACACCACTTCCTGCACCGGATACGGCGGGCCACAAAACCAGGCATCTTCCAATTCTGGCCGCAACTCGATCGCCACGATCGAACGCTGACCGACATCGGTGCAGCGCCAACGCTGGCCCGCGCAGGTTTCAAACTCGGTTCCGATGACAAAGTCGGCATGCTTCATCGCAATTTCTCGTTCAATCTGGCGCTGGCAAAGTATTCGTCGCACTCGGCGATGATCTGCGGCATCCAAGCGGGCGAGCGACTGCCGATGGCCTGCTGCTGACCCTGCAATTCAGGGGCGTGGTTTCCGCGGTTACGCGGCGGACGCGCTCCTTGGCCAAAGCTGCGTGTGGCCCTGCAGCAGATCGACTAGGGCCTATCTCGGATGCGCCCCCGAACGGGCCGGTCTTGGTAGTCATAGACCCGCAGCAGACAGGCCAACAGGTGAATTATGAGGAAATTCATAATTATGGTTTTCCTCATAATCAACCATAAAAGCTACCGCGGTGCTCCTGAGGATCGCCCATCGGGCGCCATGCCATTGACGGAAGTGCTGGGCAATCAGGCCGGCGTCACCGAGGTGCACGACCAAGTCGACCCAGGACAGCAGCACTCGCGAACTGACCGTGCATGGCTTCTTCGTCGCCATCGGCCATCACCCGAACACGCAGCAGCACACCGCTTGGGTGATTTCGGAAGGCGTTGTCGTCTCTATGGTCATTGCGTAGAGTTCCTTGCGATCGATGCGATGTGGATCTTGTTGGACACCATACTGCGCCGGCGTCGCGCCGGCTGAGATGCCCTTGAGTATTCGCCGTCGGCGCGCGACGAACGCAGCTGTTCCAACGTGCTCAGGCGCACCATGGCCCGCAGCCTATCCGCCTCGGCGTGCTACGGACGCTCGCGCCCTTGGACAAGATCGGCCGGGCCGCAGCAAATTCGGTTCGGATGCCTTTCAGTACTTGAACATCTTGGGTCCAACGCAGCTGCAGGGCTTGATACTCGGTGGCCGTCAGGCGCAGCTCGTCGAAGCTCGCGCTGTTGGACGTCGGCCGTCTGACGCGCCTGCGTCAGCGCCTGCTCCAAGCGGGTATGGCGTTCTAGCCACTGGCAATTGTCGCGGTTGAGTTGAAGGTGTAAACAGATTGCAGTTGACACGGAATCATGGGCCGGCACATAGTCAGACCCATTCACTCTGGTAGCTGATGTGCCAGAGAGCGTAGGGATAGCGCTGTAGGATTGGGGAATCCTGTAATGGCAGAAGGAAGGCCGAACCTTGCCGTGGTCGATGCCGTGCCTGAGGGCGCGTATGGCCGCTCGTCTGCATTCCAAGATCTGGGATTGGCTGGCCTGGTGTTGCTGGCGCAGTTCCATGGCATCGCTGCCGATGCGGCGCAGCTGGCACACCAGCAAGGGCGGGTAGACGAGCCGTTCGACGAGACCGAGTTGTTGCTGGCGGCCAAGGCATTAGGCCTGAAGGCCCGGTTCTCGGCTATCGCCGCCGATCGCCTGGACAAGATTGCGCTACCGGCGCTGGCATGGCGCCCGGATGGCGAGCATTTCGTCATAGCCAAGAACGGCGACGGCAAGGTGCTGATTCAGGACCTTCGCCTGCGCCGTCCACAGGTGCTGACGCGAGAGCAATTCGAGGAGCGCTATTGCGGACGGCTGCTACTGGTTGCATCGCGCGCATCGGTACTGGGCGAACTGGCCAAGTTCGACTTCCGCTGGTTCGTGCCGGCGGTGGTCAAGTACCGGCGCATCCTGCTCGAAGTCTTCATCGTCTCGTTGTTCATCCAGCTGTTTGCGTTGGTCACGCCGCTGTTCTTCCAGGTGGTGATGGACAAGGTGCTGGTCCACCACGGCATGACCACGCTGGAAGTCATCGCCGTCGGCCTGGTCGCCATCGTCATCTTCGACGTGATCCTCAACGGGCTGCGCACTTATGTCTTCGCCCACACCACCAGCAAGATCGATGTGGAACTGGGAGCGCGGCTGTTCCGCCACATCCTCAACCTGCCACTGGCCTATTTCGAATCGCGCCGGGTCGGCGAGACCATCGCGCGCGTACGGGAACTGGAGAACATCCGCACCTTCCTGACCGGGCAGGCGCTCACGTCCGTGCTGGACCTGTTGTTCACCGTGGTGTTCCTGGCGGTGATGTTCTGGTACAGCGGCTGGCTGACCTTGATCGTCGTACTGTCGCTGCCCGTCTATGCATTGATCTCCGCGGGCATCACGCCTGTGCTGCGCAAGCGCCTGGACGAGAAATTCGCCCGTGGTGCCGAGAACCAGTCCTTCCTGGTCGAGACCGTCAACGGCATCGGCACGGTCAAGGCCACGGCGGTGGATCCGCGCATGGCCAGGACTTGGGATATGCAACTGGCAGGCTATGTGAGCGCCGGTTTCCGGGTCACGCGACTGGCCAACATCGGCCAGCAAGGCGTGCAACTGGTGCAGAAACTGGTGGGCGTGGGCATCCTGTTCTTCGGTGCCCGGCTGGTCATCGAGGGCAAGCTGTCGGTCGGCCAGCTGATCGCCTTCAACATGCTGTCAGGGCAGGTGGCCGCACCGATCGTGCGGCTGGCACAGTTGTGGCAGGACTTCCAGCAGGTCGGCATCTCGGTGGAGCGGCTGGGCGACATCCTCAACACCCGCACCGAGCTACCCGGCAGTCGCATGGCGCTGCCGCCGATCAAGGGTGGGGTGAGGTTCGACCAGGTCACGTTTCGCTATCGCCCGGATGCGGCCGAAGTGCTGTCCGGCATCGACCTGGACATCGTACCGGGCGAGGTGGTCGGCATCGTCGGCCGCTCCGGTTCGGGCAAGAGCACGTTGACCAAGCTGGTCCAACGCTTGTATGTGCCTGAGCGCGGACGTGTGCTGATCGACGGCCACGACCTGGCCTTGGCTGATCCAGCCTGGTTGCGCCGGCAGTTGGGCGTGGTGCTGCAGGAGAACTTCCTGTTCAACCGCAGCATCCGCGAGAACATTGCCCTGGCCGATCCCGGGATGCCGCTGGATCGGGTGATCCAGGCGGCCCGACTGGCCGGGGCCCACGAGTTCATCCTGCAATTGCCCGAGGGCTACGACACCCGGGTCGGCGACAACGGCACCGGCCTGTCCGGTGGCCAGCGCCAGCGCATTGCCATCGCAAGGGCATTGGTGACCAACCCACGCATCCTGATCTTCGACGAGGCCACCAGTGCGCTGGACTACGAGTCCGAGCACGCGGTGATGCAGAACATGCGCGCCATCTGCCAGGGCCGCACCGTACTGATCATTGCCCACCGGCTATCCACGGTGCGGATGGCCAATCGCATCGTCGTGGTGGACAAGGGACACATTGTCGAATCCGGTAGCCACGACGAACTGGTGGATCGGCCGGGTGGCCAGTACGCCCATCTGTTCAAGCTGCAGCAGGGGTTGGCATGAAGCACGTCCTCGAAGCGATCAAGGAGTTCTTCCAGCGCTACCGGCAGGCCTTCGGGACGGCGTGGAAGATCCGCGACCAGCTCGATCCGCCCAGGCGCAGCGAAGACGAGCTTGCGTTCCTGCCGGCGCAACTGGAACTGGTTGAGTCGCCGCCCTCGCCAGCGGCGCGCTGGACGATCCGGATCATCATCGCCCTGTTCTGTGTAGCCCTGCTGTGGTCGATCCTCGGCAAGCTGGACATCGTCGCCGTGGCGCCAGGCAAGACCGTGGTCGGCAGCCGCACCAAGGTGATCCAGCCGGCGGAAACGGCCGTGATCCGGCGCATTCTGGTCAGAGACGGACAGGCTGTTGAACAGGGTGATCTTCTGGTCGAACTGGATGCGACGGCCACCGGGGCGGATTACCTGCAGGCAGATGAAGCGCTCATCAACGCCCGGCTGGCAGAGCTGCGGTTCGGCGCGATGGTAGAGATGCTGGACACCGGCATCCTGCCCGAGAAGCCTGAGGC
This sequence comes from Pseudoxanthomonas sp. SGT-18, assembly GCF_003931645.1. Lineage (NCBI taxonomy): Bacteria > Pseudomonadati > Pseudomonadota > Gammaproteobacteria > Lysobacterales > Lysobacteraceae > Pseudoxanthomonas > Pseudoxanthomonas sp. SGT-18. The sequence goes on from NZ_RRYJ01000009.1 coordinate 32,644, forward strand.
GCCAGGCTTGCCCGCTAACCGGCTGCAGGCCGAGTGGCAACTGGCGGCCAGCGAGGCCGCCGTGTACCAGGCGCGGCGGCAGAGCCTGCAGGCCGTCATCGCCCAGCGGCGGGCGCAGGAGAACACGGTGCGCGCGCAGATCGTGCCGTTGGAGCAGAGCTTGGCGATCTCGAAAGAGCGGGTGACCGACTTGGAGTCGTTGCTGGGCAGCCAGTACGTCAGCCGCCACGAGTACCTGGCACGCAAGCAGGAAATGGTCGAGATGCAGCGGATGCTGGCCACGCAGCGGGCGACGTTGCTGGAAACCCGTTCGGCGCTGACCGGAGCGCAGGAGGAATTGCGCGTGCTGGAGGCCGACACCCGGCAACAGACCCTGGACGGATTGCGCCAGGCGCGGGAGCAGGTCGGGCAATACACCCCTCAGGTGGCCAAGACCCGGCAGCGCGACACGCTGATGCAGCTACGCGCTCCGGTCGCCGGTACGGTGCAGCAACTGGTCATCCACACGATCGGAGGTGTAGTGACACCGGCGCAAGCCTTGATGGCGATCGTGCCCAGCGAGGAATCGCTGGAGGTAGAGGCCACAGTGCTGAACAAGGACATCGGATTCGTGCGGCCCGGACAGCGGGCGACGGTGAAGGTGGAGAGCTTCCCGTATACGCGCTACGGCTATCTGGAGGGCATTGTCGAGACGGTGTCGCACGATGCTGCACAGGACGAAAACATGGGGCTGGTGTTCCCGGCACGGGTGAAACTCGATCAGACACATCTGGTGATCGATGGCGTGCGTGTGGCGCTGACGCCGGGAATGAGCTTGAGCGTGGAGGTCAAGACCGGCAAGCGGCGGGTGATCGATTACCTGTTGAGCCCGCTGAAGCAGCATGGCGTCGAGGCGTTGAGGGAACGATGACCGGAATAGTAGTAGGGCGGAACCGGGAAGGAACTGGTTCCGTGTCGCATCCATGACCGCGCGCGAGGCTGGAAGCCGCGTGTACCAGTCTTCGATCCACTGACCCGAGATAGACGATGGAAACTCTCGTATCCCTAATGCTGGGGCTGATCTTCTTATCCGGAATTGCTGGTCTATCCTGGCGGCTGCGCGTGGCAGCGTGGCTTTTGACAACAGAGTCCTTTGACAGCCCGAATCGTACACGTCGCTGGATCAATCGCTATCTGTTCTTCAGCTTTTACTACCTGCCATCCTTCATGTTCTCTACCGTCGTGGCCTTGCCGATCGTGCGGGCGATGAAGGCGGCTGGTATCGGGCAGCCATGGACGGGCATCGTCGCTTTATTGATCCCCATCCCGTTGGTATGGCTGCTCCTAACGTTCGACTTCTGGCTGGCGCGCCGCAGCGATGATGCCAAGCGGCGGGGCCGCGAGCGACTGGCCGCGCGCCGACGGCGCGCGCCATGACGGCGTAGGCCAACTCCCCCCCAACGATCCAACTGATCCAAGAATCCGCCTCTGATGGCGGCCCCCAACTGCAAGGAGCATTGTGGCATGGCCTCATTCAACAAGACGGTGTACTTCGTCCTCGGCGATCTCAACGCACCGGCCCCGCCGCCGATGCCAACCTCGGATGAAGCCAAGCGCTTTGCCAAGGAGGCCTTCCTCGGCGAGCTCAAAAGCTTCGGTGACGACTCGATCAAGACGCTCACAGAGGAATCAATCAGCGCACTGACCGATGTCGCACTGGATGCCTACATTGAGACAATCAAGCAGAACTTGGCGAATGATCCGGAACTTGCACGCCAGCAGGGGCTATCCATCGATTACACGCGTATCGCGCAGAAGTGGAAAAACATTGCCATTGCCCGCGGCAGCGCGGACGCGCAGGCAGTTGCCAGCTATGCAGATTTCGTCATGAATGAGCATGCCGAAAGCCTGCAATTGCTCCAGAATGCTGCAGAGAATCCTGAAGACGCCATCCGTGGTGTCAAGCGCATTGGAAACGGCATTGGCCATTTTTTCACCGCGATGGATATCGCCGGTGCCGCCCAATCTGGCGCAGGAAACCCCCGCGATTTCCCCACGGAGCTTGCCGGCCTCTTCGTCGGCGGCGCCGTGACAACTTACCTCATGAATGCTGCAGGAGGGCTCGCAGCGATCCTCGGTGCACCCGTCGCGGTAGCCGCAGGCGCGCTAACCCTGATCCTTGCCGCCGGCTACATGGCGACCCAGCTTGGAGAACTGGTCTGGGACGCACTGCTCAACGATGCCTTCTGGGATTACATGGAAGACCTTGGCTATAAAGAAAGTCTTGAAAAGTGGATATCGAAGGTCGGGTACGCCCTCGACCCCTACCTGCCGGGTGATCCGGATACGCCCTACCTAGCCCCGAAGTTCGTTGAGTCAGGAAGCGTCATCGCGGCCAACGAGAACGAAAACATCGTCATGGGCAACGATGGAAGCAACGAGATATCCATGCTTCATGGTCGCACCACGGCTTTTGGCAAGGGGGGAGACGATACCTATGTATTGTATGACACAGCCACCGGCAACCAGATCATCGAGGATACCGAGGGCGACAACACGCTCAAGTTCGGTGTCGTCAACGTCGCCCAAGTGGACTATGAGCGTGTCGGCACCAGCGACATCTATCGCTCGCCGGAGGACTATTTCACGCTCGATTACAATCCGGCGGCTGATGGGGGGAAGAGTTCGTTGGTCGTCTCGTCCAAACACTTCCCAGGTAAGGTCACCCTGCTTGGCTGGGAGAATGGCGACTTCGGCATCTTTCTGCCGGGCATGCCGACGGAGCCCGAGCCGCCCGTGCCCGGCACCGGGGGCACAGCAGGCGCCGACTATCTGAATCCCACTGTGATGGGAACCCCGAACGGATCCGCCGTGAATCTCGATGGCGGCGATGGCAAAGACATGATCTGGGGTGGTTTCGCCAATACGGACGACACCCTCCGCGGTGGCGATGGTGACGACATCATCAACGGCCGTGGCGGCAAGGATGTCATCGAGGGGGGCTGGGGCAACGACCACATCTCCGGATTCGGCGATGACTCAACGGTCGATGGCGGCGCCGGCGACGACGTGATCGATGCGGGCATGTATTACGGCTGGAATTACTTGGCCACCGCGCAGATCCCGATCACCGAAGCAGACATCTGGCGGGATCTGAATGTCTACTTCACCTGGACGCCGATCGGTGAACTCCTGCTTAATACTGAAACCTTCGATCTCCACGCAGGCGTCAGCTTCGCAGGGGCAGATGGCTTTGATTATACGGGTCAGTCCACTGTCCCTGGATGGACCTACAGCTTTTCGTCGAACAATGGCGCCTATCGCCTGATCTACCGATCTGCCTCGGAACCCGATGGTGAGACGACCGGTGCAGGGCTCATCACCTATGGAGGGAACACTGCTGAGTTCACGTCAGGAGTCACCCTATCTGGGGGCAGTGGCAACGACAGCATCACGGGAAGCTCGGCGGACGATCACATCGATGGTGGCGCTGACAACGATGTGATTGTTGGTGGAGCAGGTAACGACTCAATCAATGGTGGCACCGGCGACGACCAGATTTCCGGAGGAGTAGGCGACGACGTGCTCAATGGTGGTGAAGGCGTTGATCTCATCTTCGGTGAGTCCGGGCGCGACGTGATCAGCGGCGGAGCAGGCGATGACCAGTTGTGGGGCGATCGTTACGAGCAGGAGGATTCAGGTATTGGTGATGACGACTACATCGATGGAGGAAGTGGAAACGACCAGATCGCCGGCCAGGGTGGAAACGACATTCTGGATGGTGGCAGCGGGGACGACATCATCTTTGGAGGCACTGGCGATGACATCCTTCAGGGACGTGATGGCGCGGACTATCTCCAGGGCGATACTGGGAACGACATCATTTTCGGCCACGAGGGCGATGACTTGCTGCATGGCAACGACGGCGATGATTCTCTCAGCGGCGGCGATGGCAAGGATGAACTGCAGGGAGGTGATGGCAACGACTACCTGGATGGTGGCGCGGACAACGATAAGCTCTACGGCGAAGCAGGCGACGATGTACTTTATGGCGGAGATGGCGACGACGAACTCTACGCGGGCACGGGCGACGATCGCCTCAGTGGCGGCACCGGCATGGACACGCTCGGTGGTGGTGAAGGAAATGACGTCCTCGACGGTGGCGAGGGCAACGACATCCTCGACGGAGAAGCAGGCAACGACACCATCTACGGTGGGGCCGGTGACGACACTATCGATGGCGACGATGGCGACGACGTGGTCTACGCCGGCATCGGCAACGACAGCATCTATGGCGGCACCGGCCAAGACATAATCCATGGTGAGGACGGTAACGACATTGTCACTGCTGCCGAGGGCGACGACCAGGTGTATGGCGGTGCTGGCGACGATACGTTACAGGGCAACGCGGGCAATGATTCGCTGTATGGCGAGGACGGCGACGACCAGCTTGTCGGCGGTGAGGGCAATGACCTGTTGGTCGGGGGCGCTGGCCTGAATCGCTACTACTTCGACCGCCAGTTCGGCCAAGACATCGTGCAGCTGGCGGTCGGCAGCCAAGACCAGATCTACCTGCGGCAGGAGATTGCCGCCGAGGAGGTCACCTTCACCCGCGACCAGGACGACCTGGTGCTGGCGATGGGCGACGGCAGCAGCCTGAGGCTGGTGGGCTATTTCGCCGCCGATACTGCCGCCTGGATACAACTGGGCGACGGCTCGTGGATCAGCCGGGCCACCATCGACTCGGGGCTGTACTACGGTGCCATCGGCGGCGGCAGCGGCAACGGCGATACGCTGCAGGGTATCGAGGACGACGACCGCCTGTACGGACTGGGGGGTGACGACACCATCGACGGGCTGGGCGGCAACGACCTGATCGACGGCGGCGAAGGCAACGACACGCTGACCGATGGGCAGGGCGACGACTACGTGCTGGGCGGTACCGGCAACGACGTCATCAACCTCGTCTACAACGGTGGCGGCAATGGCACCGACCGGGTCGATGGTGGTGCGGGCGACGACACCTACAACATCCACTGGGGCTCCGGCCATGACGTGATCGGCAACCTCGGTGCCGCCAATGCTGGCAGCGATGTCATCAACCTGATCGGCATCAGCCAGAACATGGTGATGAACTACCAGATCAGCGGCAGCGACCTGACGATCTTCGTATCCAGCAACATCGGCAGCCCGAACGCGACCGCGGACAACATAATTGTGCTGGAGGGTTTTCTGACCAACAGCAGCCACCGGGTCCGCTTCACGGAGGGCACCGAGATCACGGCCGCAGACTTCCAGCAGCGGTCGTGGACGGGAACGTCCGGTGACGACACCTATGTCGGTACCTTTGCACCCGACGTGATTAGCGGCCTAGCTGGCAACGACACGCTGTCCGGTATGGATGGCAACGACATCCTCTACGGCGGGACCGGCGACGACGTGCTGGATGGGGGGGCCGGCAATGACACGCTGTACGGTGACGAAGGCAACGATATCGTTCGCGGTGGCGAGGGCGACGACCGGCTCTACATGGCTTATAGAGGCGGCTACACCGACCGCTACATCGGCGGTGCAGGCAACGACGCCTACTACCTCAACCACAACTACGTCTCGTCTGTGCTTAAGCCTACCACCGACGGCAGCCAGATAGAGGAAGAGGCCGGCGGTGGCATCGACACGCTCTACACCAACTTCTACAACGTCACTCTCGCGGCGAACGTGGAGAACCTGGTCCACACGCCGGCGAATTTCTGGTGGTCGGACTCGCCCAGTCGCCTGGTCGGCAATGCGCTGGACAACGTGATCCAGATCGTCAGAACAGCCACTGCCACCCACATGAAGGACCTGAGCTTCCGGTTGGATGGCAATGGGGGCCAGGACACCCTCATGGGAAGTTCGAGCAAGGATACCTATGTCATCGACAGCTATGACGATGTCATTGTCGAACAGCAAACCGACTACGACTCGATCGATACGGTGGAGACATCCATTGACTACTCGATCGAGACCCGGCTGGAACTCGAGAACATCCGACTTACCGGTTCAGCGGTGTCGGCAACGGGCAACAGCGACGACAACGTGCTGGAGGGCCACCTCGTCGCCGGTGTCAATCAGCTGTCGGGCCTGGGTGGGAACGACACTTACCTGATCACGCGGCAGGACGTAGTCATCGAGGCTGCTGGCGGCGGCAACGATACGGTGGTCATCGCAGGCTGGGACGAGACCAGTAGTGCGACAATGTGGCTGTCCGTTTCCGACTACGCCAACGTGGAGAACATTACGCTGCAGCTCAACTATGGCGCCCCAGGCTTAGGGTTCCGTGGCAATTTGCAGGGAGACGGCGGTGCTAATGTGCTGAAGGGCAACATGTTCCGCAACGAGATCCGAGGCGGCGCTGGTGACGATGTGATATGGGGACATTACGAGAACCCGCTTGATAGCGACATTTCCAGCATTTCCAACCGGGATCAGCTCTATGGCGAAGCGGGCGACGACACATTGATGTCCTCCATCTACGGCGCCGATCTGCATGGCGGCGCCGGCAACGATCTGCTTATCGGCGTGGGTGGAGCCTACATAGGCGGTAAATATACGAAAGCCTATGGCGGCAATGATCGATTCTTTTATGAGGCCGGTGGCGGAACGGACCGGATCCGGTTCTGGAACCGCAGCTTCGACGATTTCGACCAAGTCATTTTTGGCGAGGGTATCGACCCGGACGACGTCGTCTGGTCCCAGGACGGCACCAGTCTTGTCGTCCAGGTCGGCAGCAATCCCGACGACCGCCTGATCGTGGAGGATTACTGGCGTGAGGTGTCGGGGCAGTACACGCTCGTGCGGTCGATCGATGAGTTCGTGTTCGCCGATGGCACCATCCGGCGCGGAGACCTCAATCAACTTCCGTACAACAACAATCCGCCGGTGGCGACCTGGTTCCAGTTGCCAGCCACGACCCCAGCCGGCGAGGCCTTCATGTTTGTGCTGCCGGACGGCGCCTTTACCGATGACGCCGACGACTACTTGGTCTACTCGGTCACCGGGCCGGACTGGATCAGCATCGATCCGACTACCGGCACCCTCAGCGGGACGCCGCCGCTGGATGCCGAGCACGTCTCGGTGACGATCACCGCGAAAGACCGTTTTGGCGAGTCCGCGTCGGTGTCCGCCAGCTTCGAAGTGATCGCAGTGGTCGCCGGGACCGAAGGTGACGACGTCCTCACCGGAACCGCGCGCAGCGAGGAGCTGCGTGGCTTGGCAGGCAATGACCGGCTTGCCGGGGGCGGCGGTACCAACGTGCTGGTTGGCGGCTTGGGCGACGATACTTACGTCCTGGACGATGCCGGCTACGACAGGGTGGTCGAACTCGCCGGAGAGGGCTTCGACACCGTCGAGAGCAGCCGCTATGAATATCGGGCCAGTGAGAACATCGAGCGGATTGTTCTGGTCGAGGGCAGCGTTGCGTACTCGGCTTACGGCACCAACGGGGCACAGGAACTGGTCGGTAATGCAGACGGCAACTACCTGGACGGAGGTGCAGGCGCCGACCAGATGGTCGGCGGTGCGGGCGACGATTATTACGTGGTCGACGACGCAGGTGACATCGTCGTCGAGGCGTCTGGTGAGGGTCAGGACAGCGTTTTCGCTAGCGTCTCCTGGACACTGTCGGCGAACGTGGAGTCGGCGTCCCTGGCCGACGGCGAGAACCTGAGCCTGATAGGTAACGATCTGGCCAACACCCTCTACGGAAACGACTGGGATAACGTGCTCGACGGCGGCTTGGGCGCGGACCTCTTGTACGGCTACTCCGGCGACGATACCTACTTTCTCGACTCGGACGCGGACCGTGTATTTGAGCGAGAGGGTGAGGGTATCGACACCGTCGTGCGCGGCTTTGGCAGTCAGTACATCCTTGCGGACAACGTCGAGAACCTGCGCCTGACGGGCAATGCCGGACAGGGCAACGGCAATGCGCTGGACAATCTCATCGAGGGAAGCGCAGCTGCCAACACGCTGCTGGGTTTGGACGGTGACGACCAGCTGCGTGGCATGGCCGGCAACGACACCTTGTGGGGCGGCAACGGCGACGACCTGTTGGTGGGTGGGGAGGGCGACGACGTATATGTTATCGACGCCACTAGCGGCAGCGACCAGGTGGACAATACCGGCGGCGGCAGCGACACCCTGTTGGTAGACGGGTTGGCGATGGCCCGGCTCGGTTTTGCTCGCGATGGTGATGACCTGCTCGTCATCATCGACGGAGCGGCGACGCCTGCGGCGCGGATCATCGATCATTTCCTGGGAGACGACGCAGCAATCGACTATGTCCAGGCCAGCGACAACCGCTATAGCGCGGCGCAGATCGCCGCCATCATCAATGGCGACAGCAACCCCGGCACCAGTTTCGACCAGACGCTGACGGGCTCCGCCGCCGACGAGCAACTGGTCGGCAGCTCCGGCAGGGACCTGATCAAGGGCCTCGCCGGCAACGACCAGTTGTTCGGCATGGGCGGCAACGACACCCTGCAAGGCGGCGACGGCGACGACTACCTGTCCGGCGGCAATGGCAGCGGTTCGGGTTCAGGCGACGATCGCCTGGAGGGCGGAGCCGGCACGGACACGCTGGTGGGCGAGGATGGCGTCAACACCCTGATCGGCGGCGCCGGCAACGACAATTACGTCTACGGCGGTGGCCAGGACACGATCGACAACACCGGTGGCGGCACCGATGGCGTGTTCTTCAACAACGGCATCACCGCCAGCGACCTGACGTTCTACCGCGACGGCGACGACCTGGTCATCACCGTGGCCGGCAACGCCAGCGGGTTCGTGCGCGTGACCGATCACTTCCTCGGCGGCGACATGGCGCTGGACTTTGTCCAGCCAGCCAGCGGCAACATGCTGAACACGGCGGCGATCAATGCCCTGGCCCAAACGGGCTATCCGGGTGGTGGGGAGCCGGGCGGCGGCGATCCCGATCCGGGTACCAGCAACCCTGGCAGCGGCGGCAACGAAGGGAACGACTCCGACTACCCGAACGTCGTCACCGGCACGGCGAACAGCGAGCAGTTACTTGGCAGTTCCGGCCGCGACCTGATCCGGGGCCTGGGCGGGGACGATACCGTGTTCGGCTTCGCTGGCGACGACAAGCTGGACGGCGGCGATGGCGATGACTACCTCTCCGGCGGCAACGGTTCGTTCAGTGGCTCGGGCAACGACATCCTGATTGGCGGGGCAGGAAACGACACGCTGGTCGGCGAGGACGGCAATGACATGCTGATCGGCGGCGCCGGCGACGACTTCTACTACTACGCCGAAGGGTCCGATTTCGACACCGTGGACAACGTCGGCGGTGGCACCGACTGGTTGTACTTTGCCGACATCGACAGCAGCCGCCTGGGCTACCACCAGGACGGCGACGATCTGGTCGTGCTGGTCGATGGCGACCTGTCGCAGGGCTTCCTGGTACTGGACCACTTCCTGGGCGGAGAGGCAGCCATTGCCTACGTGCAGCCGGCAAGCGGATACGCCCTCTCGGCAACACAGATTGCCAGCCAGCTGAGCCCACTGCCAGGTAATCTGACGGGGCAGGGCGGGGACTCGTTCGCACAGGCGATGAGTATGTCGATGAAACAGTTGGGTACAACCGAGCCGTTGGTATTGACGCTGCTGGCCGACACCGAATCGGATGCAGCCCAGGTCAAGGTGACACCGCTTCCCAGGCGATTGACGCAGGCAGAGATGACGAAATCGGTGGTGGGCGCCCACGAAGTACCGTGCCCAACTCAACGTGTGCACGAACGCTTGCTATCGGGGCATGCTGGAAGTGACTACTCTGATACTTGGAGCAGCATTGACCGTTGGGAGCGTCGGATTGGCTCGAACAACACCCCAGCTGATCGCTTCACGGTGATAGAAGGCCGCCTCAACCCGATTCAGCGTGGCGGTAGGGGCGGCTTGGCAGAAATGACGCAAGGCCAAGGGGCGTCGCCAGAACTGGACCAGTTGATCGCGGCGATGGCTGGCTTCCGTAGCCATGAGGTCGAAACGACGAGCTTGGTGGCATCCGTGCGTCATCAGAGCATGCAGTTGGCGGTATCGGCCTTCTAGTTCAGGTGTTCGAAGCAATACAACAGCCCCCTGCCCTTAACGGGGCAGGGGTTTTGTGCGGCCGGCATTTTTTCGAAACCAGGTCCAAACGCGTGCCGTTGATTTCCGCTTAGGGGGGGGATTACCCGCCCCGCCTAACCAGGCGAGCACGCCGCCGGTGGTTGTCAGGGCGATGGCCGGTAGCGCAATGGGCAGGACGCAGCACACGCCGCAGGCCAGTGCGGCCGTGGCGGTCGTGACGGCGATCGGACCGGTCACCCGGCCGCCGCGGTTCGTCGGTGCCTTCACGTCAGCAGGCACCGCAGCATGTCGTGTCGCTGGTACTCGTTGGCTCACCTAGGAACGGAGCCAGCAGCACATCCGCGTTGTCCTGATGTTCGGTGGGCACACCGATGGTCAGTTCGATCGCCAGGGCGGTTTTCTGGAGATCGAATTCCAGGAAAGCGCAGCACGCCTGCTCGCGGGCCACCATGTCCTGCACCTGGGGTTCGGCATCGAGGGCGTACCGGAGCCTCAAGGTCCGGCCCTGGCGTAGGTGATCCAGCAGCGATCGGTCATTCAACGCCGCGATCCAGGCCACGCGCTCCTGGAAATCACGCGCGTCCAATGAGCATGCCGGGGCACTGCTTGTCGTCGGTTTCATGGGGAGCCTCCGTAGAAGTGGCGGCCATCCTAGATCTTCAAGTGGCTTTAAGTTCAAGGGGTCATTTCATCCCAAACGCAGCCGGGTTCCGGGGACTACCCGACGTCATTGTCTCCGTCCGCGGGGCGTCGCGGCTTGCCCTTGGCAGGCTCGGGCGGTGGTCCCAGTTTGGCCAACACCTGCTCCAGCAGCTCCTGGCGGGCACCGGCGCGCAGCACCTCGGCTTCGGCGCTTTCGCGGCGCTCCCGTTCTTGGGCAAGCTCGGCCTGCGCCTGCGCCAGATCGTTACGTAATGCCTCCAAGGCCGGGACATCCTGCGCCCAGCGGGCCTGCAAGGCCTGGTACTCCGCCGCCGTTTGGCGCAGTGCGTCCAGTTCCTGCTGCTGCGCCTCGCGTGCCTGACGCAGCTGACTCATCTCGCGCTCCAGGCGGCTGTGGCGCTCCAGCCACTGGCTGTTGTCCCGATTGAGTTGCACCAGTTCCTGGTTCTTCGCCCCCAAGGCCTCGTTGGCCTGCCGCAAGACCACCTGCAGCTCCTGCACCTGGTGCTCGTGGCGCCGCTGCTCCTGCTCCCGCTGCTCCTTGACCGAAGTCCGGTAGTGTTCCAGCGACTCCCGCGCATGCTCGTGCTTTTGCTCCAGGGAGCGGGCATGGGCTTCGTGCTCGGTGATGCGGGTGGTCAGGCCGGCGATGCGCTCGCCCAGCTGCGCCACTTCCGTGACCTTCTCTGCCAGCGCGTGCTGGAGAGCCGCGTGGGCATTGCGTTCGTCATGCAGCGCGGCCTCGGTGCGCTACAATTGGGTCGCCAAGCCGGCCGCTTCCTGCTGCGCGCGAGCGAGGACTTCGTCGCGCTCCTGTACCTGATGTTCATGGCGCTGCTGGGCTTCCTGGAGGCGGCTGTCGGCCTCGTCGTGCAGGCGCGCGGCCAGGCGCCCCACCAGGTCCTGCAGCGCGTCGCTAACCGCGGCTTGGCCTCCCACGCCTGGACCTTCCTCCTCGTCCAGTTCCCGCAGGTAACGGTGGATGGTGGTCTTGGAGCCGGTGTTGCCCAAGGCGACGCGGACGGCGTCGACGGAGGGCTTCTTGCCCTGCGCAAGCAACGCATCGCGGGCGCGCTGTACATCGGTCTTGTAGAGCCCAGAACGTGCCATGGCCGTCTCCCGATTATTTCGTAATGGATTACATACCACGTAATTACATACTATTTCAAGCCGCAAGATGATCTTCAATGTACGTTTTATCAGGCGGGATAATGTGGAATTATCCCGCGTGATAGCCCGCCCGCCGCATTTCTCCTGCCTAGGCCGTACGAAATGCGGGGTGGGAGGTGGTTTAGTATGAATACGTCTACAGAGAGATAGCGCTCGGCGGGGGCTGGCGGCCCTGAGACCGCAGCCCCGTGCCTGTTGCCACAAGGACGAGCAATGCCGATCGAACGTGTCGTCATCGAAAACTTCAAGGCATTTCGCCGTCTGGATCTGCCCCTCAATCCCCACATGAACCTCATCGTGGGCAACAACGAGGTCGGCAAGTCCACGTTGCTGGAAGCCATCCATGCCGTGGTGACGGGACAACTGCATGGGCGCGGCATCGCCTACGAGATCACGCCCTACCTGTTTCACCAACCCGTGGTGGACGAGTACCTGGCAAGTCTGCGGCAAGGGCAGCCCGGTTCGCCGCCGCGGATCACGATCGAGGTCTACCTCGGACGTGATGCCGGCCTAGCGTCCCTGCGGGGTACGAACAACTCCCTCGGCGCGGACACGGCGGGCATCCGGCTATTGATCGAGCTCAATGAGGATTATCGCGAGGAGTTCGATGCCTATCTGCGCCAACACCAAGGCGGCAGCCTGCCGGTGGAGTACTACACCGTGCGTTGGTATTCCTTCGCCAACAATGGCGTCAGCGCCCGCAGCATTCCTTTTGACTCCACGATCATCGATACGACCGGCGCCAAAACACTCGCCGGCACTGATCGCTACATCGCCGGCATCATTGATCAGGTGCTTTCCCCTGCGCAGCGGGTGGCCCTGTCGCTGAGCTACCGCCGGATGCGGCAGAGCTTTTCCCAGGAAGCGGACGTGGCGGCGATCAACACGTTCCTGACAGAGAACACGGGCGATATCAGCAACAAGACCCTGACCGTGGGGGTGGACACATCGGCGCGTTCGACCTGGGAAGCCAGTCTTTCCCCCTATCTGGATGATCTTCCCTTCACCCACGCCGGCAAGGGCGAACAGAGCGCGGTGAAGATGAAGTTGGCCATGCGCGCAGCCGGCACGGCGCACGTCTTGCTGGTGGAAGAGCCGGAGAACCACCTGTCCTTCTCCAGCATGGCGCAGCTGATCGACAAGATCGCTGCCTTGTCCATTTCCCAGCAAGTGATCATTGCCACGCACAGCAGCTTCGTACTGAACAAGCTGGGAGTGGATAACGTGATCCTCTTCAGTGCCCGCGGGCATATCAAGCTGGACCAGCTGCCAACCGACACGCACGACTATTTCATGAAGCTGCCTGGTCACGACACCTTGCGATTGATCCTGGCCAAGCAGGCAATCCTGGTGGAGGGGCCGTCGGACGAGTTGATCGTCCAGCGTGCCTTTAGAGATCACCACGGCGTGGCGCCGTTGGCTCGTGGCGTGGACGTTATTTCGGTCAATTCCTTGGCCTTCAAGCGGTTCCTGCAGATCGCCCAACGGCTCGATATCCCGGCCCGCGTGGTCACGGATAATGACGGCGACATCGCCGTACTGCAGGAGCGCTATGCCGATTTCCTGAACCATATCTACTACGACTCTGACGAGGACGCCCCCTCGCTGGAGCAACAATTGATCAAAGGCAATACGCTGGCGCAGTTGAATCTGGTGCTGGACAAGACCTTTGCCGATGAAGCTGCCTTGCTGAAGTTCATGAAGGGCAACAAGACCGATACCGCCTTGGCCATCTTCAGCAGCCCGCATCCGATCGTGTTCCCGGACTATGTGCAGCGTGCCATCGCCTAATCAGGTGCTCTTGTCGGCCGCCGGCTCCGGCAAGACAACGATGCTGGTACGCCAGGCGTTGGCGCGCCCAGCGCGTCGCATCGCCATCCTGACCTACACGCTAGAGAATCTGGAAGAGATCCGCCGTGCCTTTGAGCACCATGCCGGTGCCGTACCCGCGCACGTGACGCTGTACAGCTGGTACAGCTTTCTGCTGCGGGAGTGCATTCGACCTTACCAGGCAGCGCTTTGCGCCCAACCGCGCGTGGAATCCATCCTCTTCGTTGAGGGCAGGACCAATAACCGCGCTCCTCGCACCCAGGTAGTTCGCCACTATCTGGCCGGGGACCGGATGTACTCCGATCGTGCCGCGGATTTTGCGGTGCGCTGTGATGACTTGACCCAAGGCAAGGTCGTCGAACGCTTGGCAGCCATGTACGACGAGCTCTACATCGATGAGGTCCAGGACCTGGCGGGCTACGATCTGGATCTGGTAGAGCGCCTGCTAACGAGCGGCATTGAGGTCATGCTGGTGGGCGATACGCGCCAAGCGACCTATGCTACCAACCACTCGCCCCGCCATCAGCAGTACCGGGGCGCAGCCATGATGACGTTGTTCGAGGCCTGGCAGGCCCGCAACTTGTGTCAAATCCAGCACCGGGTGATCAGCCACCGCTGCACGCAAGCACTCTGTGACTTGGCCGATGCGCTGTATCCCCCGATGCCTCGGACCCAGTCAGGCAACGCCGAGATAACGGGGCATGATGGAATCTACATTGTGACGCCCGACCAGGTGCAGCAGTACGTCCTGGAGTTTGCGCCGACGGTGTTGCGCTATGACCGGCGGGAGACATGCCATGGCCTGCCGGCCGTCAATTTCGGGCAGTCCAAGGGGCGCACGTATGCGCGCGTGTTGATTTTTCCCAACGGCCCTCTGGTTCGGTTTCTCCAAACGGCGAACACTTCGACGATTAGCTCACCGGCAAAGTACTACGTCGCTTTTACACGGGCACGACATAGCGTGGCGTTCGTTCTTGGCGGCGCATGCGCATGGCCAGGGCACCAACGGTATGATCCACCAATCCCGCATGCGACTTGACATCGCGATGCCGTCACGCGCTTACATGAAGATGAGCCAAGGCGCTGAGCGCGTGGTCTTGTCGACATCGCGGAAAGCGGTGGGCCATCCAGCGGAGTGCTCCCAGCGATGAGCGATCTGGCCCGCTATCTTGAAGCGGCCACGCGGCAGAACACCCAACGCAGTTACGCGTCCGCGCTGCGACATTTTGAGGTCGAATGGGGTGGTCACCTGCCTGCGACCCCGGATAGCGTCGCTCGTTACCTGGCCGAACAGGCCCCGCTTGCCGCCATCAACACCCTGAAACAACGGCTTGCTGCCTTGGCGCACTGGCATCACGAACACGGCTTCGTCGATCCCACGCGGGCGCCGGTGGTTCGCAAGGTGTTGAAAGGCATCCAGACCCTGCATGCCAGGGTCGAAAAGCAGGTCACCCCGCTGCAACTGACCCAACTGACCCAAGTGGTCGGCTGGCTGGATGAGGCGGTGGTGGCCGCGCAGGTGCGGTCGGATCGCGCCGCTGAGCTGCGCTACCTGCGCGACAAAGCCCTGCTGCTGCTTGGTTTCTGGCGAGGCTTTCGCGGCGATGAACTGATCCGGCTGCAGGTCGAGCACCTGCGGATTGTGGCCGGTGAAGGCATGACGTGTTTCCTGCCGCGCAGCAAGGGTGATCGGCAATCGGCCGGCAACACGTACAAGGTGCCCGCGCTCTCACGTCTGTGTCCGGTCACGGCCACGTGGGAATGGATCGAGGCGGCCGCCCTGACTTCAGGCCCACTGTTCCGTGGGGTTGATCGCTGGGCGCACGTCTCGGACGAGCCGTTGCATCCGAACAGTCTGATTCGACTGCTGCGTCGCCTGCTTGGGGCCGCGGGATTGCCAGCGGTAGCCGGCTACGGCAGCCATTCGCTGCGGCGCGGCTTTGCCGGTTGGGCCAATGACAATGGGTGGGATATCAAGGCGCTGATGGAGTACGTCGGCTGGCGCGACGTGCACTCTGCGATGCGCTACATCCAAGGCAGCGACCCATTCTCCCGCCACCGGGTTGAAGCCAGCCTGCAGGCGCCGATCCCGACACCGTTGTCGGGGCTTCCGCCGGCAGCGCCGGTGGTGACGATGAGCGTCACGTTGCGGTTGGTGGTAAACCCATTTACCCCGAAAGGCCGCGGCGCGGCCAAGGCACGTGCCAGGATTGAGGCGATCTGCCTGGAACCCTTCCAGGCCCATCGCCTGGATGCCGAAGGCACCGAATACCGGCTGACCGTCGTTGCCTCCGACACGGGGGACATGGACGAGCTCGTGGCCACACTGCTGGACGATATGCACCGTATCGCCGACAACCATCAGTGTTTCCTCGAAGCCTCCCTTCGCGGGGAAGACGGGCGACATTGGAACTGAGGCAGCCCAGGCCATCTCCGGATGCGACCAACATCATGTGATGTTACTTGTTCTCGTAATGCCCCCATGTTTGGGAGCGACTTTCCCGGGCGGGCCACGCGTTCGGCTCGCGCCGGTGTAGGCTTCGAGGGAACGTTTTCCCGTAGCCACCGCTGATCAGACTCGACTATGGCGACACTGCACGAGACTGCTTATCCACGACTCAAACCCGATCCGTCTGCCAAGGAACTGGCAGAAATCTACACCCCCACCGCGTCCGAACTTCGTTTTGCCAAAAGAATAGCAACCCAGCCGGTCACGCAACTGGCGGTGCTCATGCACCTGAAGCTGTTCCAGCGTTTGGGCTACTTCGTGAGGCTGGCCGAAGTGCCCGAACGTATCCGTCTGCACATCGCCCAGGCGACCGGCTTGCGTCGCGCACTCTCGGCCAAGCAGCTCAATCAGTACGACACCTCCGGCGGCAAACGCGCGCACATGGTGCGCCTACGCGAGTATCTGAAGGTTCGGGCGCTCGATACAGCTGGACGCGCATGGTTGGCAACGGTCGCAGAGACGGCTGCACAAACCAAACATGTCATTCCGGACATCGTGAATGTGATGCTGGAAGAACTGATCCACCATCGCTTCGAGTTGCCTGCTTTCAGCGCCTTGGAGCGCATGGCCATCCGCGCCCGCGAGCAGGTGCACGAGCTCTACTTTCGCCAGATTGCACAAGCCTTGACCCCGGAGTCGCGCGGCCTGATCAATGAGCTCTTCCAGTCGCCCGAGGGGGCGAGCTTTACCGGCTGGAACGCGCTCAAGCGCGAGCCCAAGCGCCCGACCAACAAGGAAGTGCGCTTCTACCTGCAACATATCCGGCGGCTCCAGCATCTGGCCGAGCAGTTGCCCGCAGTGGAAATCCCGGTGCCCAAGCTCAAGCAGTTCCGAGCGATGGCCCGTGCACTGGATGCCAGCGAGCTGGCCGAGCTCACCCCCACCAAGCGCTACGCGCTGGCGACCATCTTCATTCGCTCGCAGTACGCCAAGACGCTAGACGATGCGGCAGACCTGTTCATTCGCCTGATCCAGAACCTGGAGAACACGGCCCAACAGAAGCTGCTGGCCTATCAGATCGAGCACACCAAGCGCGCAGATACGCTGATCGGACAGCTCAAGGACGTGCTTCAGGCCTATCAGCTGGAAGGCACGGACACCCAACGCGTGGATGCCATCGGCGACAGCCTGATTGCCGAGGTTTCGACCCTGCTAGCCGAGTGCGAGGAGCACATGGCATATGCAGGACGCAACTACCTGCCTTTCCTGCTACAGCCGTACTCGATCGTCAGACCGCTGCTGCTCAACTGCCTGGAAATCATGGGGCTGCGCTCGACCAGTCAGGATGCCGGCATGGAGCGGCTGATTGACGTGGTGCTGTCCCTGCGTACCCAACGTCGCGAACTGCTGGAAGCGGCCTCATTGGGGCTGGATGCCGAGAAGGATTTCAACTGGCTGTCCAATAGCTGGCGACGCCATGTGTTCGGCAAGAAGGCCCATGCCTTTGGTTCCGGTTGGCTGTACCGCAAGTATTTCGAGTTGGCGGTGCTGTCCCAGATCAAGGACGAACTGAAGTCCGGCGACCTGTTCATCCCGCATGGGGAACGCTACGACGACTATCGCGAGCAGCTCGTGGATGAAGCGACCTTTGCGGAAGAACTGGAGGCCTACGGCGAGGTGTCGGGCCTGCCAACCCAGCCAAGCGCGTTCGTCCGCGGCCTGCGCGAGGAACTGACAATCCTGGCCGATGCCGTCGACGAGCGTTTTCCGGGGAATGTCCATGCGGACGTCGTGGACGGGCGACTGGTGCTGCGCAAGCTGCAGCGACTCGAGGTATCCCATGCCATTACCGCTGTCGACAAACTGATTACCGAACACTTGCCCGCCATGAGCATCGTCGACGTCCTGATCGATGCGGCCCAATGGCTGAAGCTGCACCGCCATTTCCGGCCCATCGCGGGAACGGACAGTCGCGTGGACGATCTGCTGCGTCGCGTGATCACCACGCTCTTCTGCTACGGGTGCAACCTCGGCCCTACGCAGACAGCCCGGTCGGTGAAGGGCTTCAGCCGACGGCAGATTTCCTGGCTCAATCTGAAGTACGTGACGGAAGACACGCTGGACAAGGCGATTGTCCAAGTGATCAACACGTACAACAAGTTCGACTTGCCCGGCTATTGGGGAAGTGGCAAAAGTGCCTCGGCCGACGGCACGAAATGGAACGTCTACGAGCAGAACCTGTTGTCGGAGTACCACATTCGTTACGGGGGTTACGGGGGCATCGGCTACTACCACGTCTCGGACAAGTACGTGGCACTATTCAGTCACTTCATCCCATGCGGGGTACACGAGGCCATCTACATCCTCGATGGCCTGCTGGCCAATACGTCCGATATCCAGCCCGAGATCGTGCATGGCGATACCCAGGCGCAGAGCTACCCGGTGTTTGGCCTGTCTCACTTGCTGGGCATCCAGCTCATGCCGCGCATCCGCAACATCAAGGATCTGACGTTCTTCCGTCCCGAACCGGGGCGGCCTTACAAGAACATCCAGGCACTGTTTGGCGACAGCATCGATTGGGGACTGATCGAGACCCACCTGCACGACATGCTCCGGGTCACCGTCTCGATCAAGCTGGGCAAGATTACCGCCTCCACCATCCTGCGGCGGTTGGGCACCTACAGCCGGAAGAACAAGCTGTACTTTGCGTTCCGGGAGTTGGGCAAAGTCATCCGCACCAAGTTCCTGCTGCGGTACATCGACGATGTCGACATCCGCAAGACCATCCAGGCCGCCACCAACAAGAGCGAGGAGTTCAATGGCTTCGTCAAGTGGGTGTTCTTCGGCGGAGAGGGCATCATCGCGGAAAACATCCTGCATGAGCAGCGCAAGATCGTGAAGTACAACCAGTTGGTGGCCAACATGATCATCCTCCACAACGTGGATCAGATGACCCGGACATTGGCCGAGTTGCGGCAAGAGGGACTGGAACTGACGCCGGAGGTCCTGGCCGGGCTGTCGCCGTATCGAACCAGTCATATCAACCGGTTCGGGGACTACACCCTGGACCTGGCCAGGGAGGTCGTGCCCTTGGATTACACGGGCAAGCTGCTGCCTGCCGGCGGTGATGTGGCCTAGCAAGCGCCGCGGCGCCGTGCCTGCTCAGCGCGGCGATAGCCGCGGCAATAAGGGGATGTACACGAGCATGGCCACCAGTTCGACCAGGGTCTGCGTCACGATCACAGCCGGGACCACCGGCAGGGCGCCGGGCACCGACAACGCCAGTGGCAGGATGACCAGCGAGTTGCGCATGGCCGAGGAGAATGCAACGGCACGCTTGGCGGACACCCCCAGGCCGAAGGCGCGTCCGACCAGCAGACCCAATACCGGCGCGATGACCGCGAACGCAACATAGAACGGCAATGCCGTCGCGGCGGCCTTCAACGCGGGGCCTAACTTCGGCGTGACCGCAGCGATGACAATCAGCAGCACCAAGGCGGTGGCAGGCACCGGCAGAAGACCGCCCCAATCGGCGGCACGGGCTGCTGGGGCCCACCGCCTTGCCGCCGCTTGCACGCTGGCCGCCAGCAGCATGGGAACGACGATCAACCACCCGAATGCATGCAGGAAGGGGCCGGCCTTGACCAGCGAGGCGGACTCCGCCCCCAACAGCACGCCCAAGTACAGTGGCAGTAGCAGCATCTGCACGATCAGCAGTACAGGTGTTGCGGCCAGCAGCAGTGAGGCATCGGCTTTCCCCAGGTGGGAAAAGGTCACCACGTAGTCAATACACGGACAGAGCAGGACGAATAACACCGCGATCCGGATCAACGGATCTGCCGGTAGCAGGGGCAGCAGCAGTGCCCCCAGCAGCGGCACCACCAGGAAGTTGGCCACCAGCAAGGCGCCCATGAAACGCGTGTTTTTCAGCGCGTCGCGCAGCCTGGCCAGCGGCACCTGCAGAAAGGTCACGAACAGCATCAATCCCAGCGCGGGATTGATGGCACCCTCCCACTGTGCGGTGCCCGGTACGGCAAGCGCGGTGAGGAATCCCTGCACGACCGCCGCGAAATAGACCGCGATCTGATGCCGTTCCAGCGCAGCGCGGACAGAATCCAACGCGCTCACGGCTTTACCTGGGAGCGCTGAAGCGAACGCGCCGACCAGGCGAATCCGATCACCAATACCAAGGCGATGCCGATCTGTGCAGCCACGCCCTGCAGCGTGGGATAGATACCCAGCAGCTCCACCCGCAAGCCGCCCTCGAACCAGGTGATGGGCACCGCCGGCGACCATGCTGGCTTGGCTGCCCTGGTTCCAGATGGCGGCGAAGAACAGGATGGTCTCGAAGACCTCGCGATACACCACGAGGAAGACCAGTCCCAGTAGGAAGATGCCGGATTTCTTGCTCAGGGCGTGGCCCAGCTTCTCCCGCACATAACGTTGCCAGGCATCGGCGTGGCTCTTGCCATGCATCCAGATGCCTACCCACACCAGCACGATCGCCGCGAGCAGGGACCCGAATCCTTCCGTCAGTTCGCGGCTGGCGCCGCTGATGGTGATGACCCAGGTCGCCAGACCCCAGGTGACCACGCCCGCCAACAAGGCAGACAGCCAACCCGCATGGACCCAAGGCAGCATCTCGGTACGCTCGGCCTTGCGCAGCAATGCAATCATCGCCACCACGATCAACAATTTTTTGGAGCTAATAGGCCACTACGTGGCCTCAGCGGGTACTTGGTCAACGAACAAGAACAAAGCTAGATCAACTGCTTAGGCGAGATTTGGCTGTGAATTACATGAATCCCTGCCGACCCTCATCATTGGCGCGCTCCAGGAAAGATGGTGATCACGCTAGACCTGTGTCCCGCACACAGGTCAAGCTCGGCTGACACGCCTCCATCCACACCAAGGCATCGAGTGCTCCCGCAGCGATAATCTTGGGTCAACGCACACGCGGACCGCCTTTGCCCTGGCGCGTTGAAGGTCGGCCACATCACGACACGTCCGCCGGCAGCGCAGCAGCCATTGGCCGCTTCCTGGCCAGCTGCCGCTGCTTGATCAACGAGTACAGTGCCGGGATCACCACCAGCGTCAGCACCGTCGACGACACCATGCCGCCCACCATCGGCGCGGCGATGCGGCGCATGACTTCCGAGCCTGTGCCGCTGCTCCACATGATCGGCAGCAGGCCGGCCATGATCGCGACCACGGTCATCATCTTCGGGCGCACGCGGTCGACCGCGCCTTCGATGATCGCGTCGCGCAGATCGCCGGCATCCAGCGAGCGGCCTTCGGCCTGGCGCTGCGCGGCGCGAGCTTCCAGCGCGTGGTCGAGATAGATCAGCATCACCACGCCGGTCT
Organism: Pseudoxanthomonas sp. SGT-18; assembly: GCF_003931645.1. Classification (NCBI taxonomy): domain Bacteria; kingdom Pseudomonadati; phylum Pseudomonadota; class Gammaproteobacteria; order Lysobacterales; family Lysobacteraceae; genus Pseudoxanthomonas; species Pseudoxanthomonas sp. SGT-18. Next base: position 54,227 of record NZ_RRYJ01000009.1, read on the forward strand.
CGGCGGCGACGCCCGCCAGCGCGATGAAGCCGACCGCCACCGCCACGCTGAGGTTGTAGTCCAGCGCCCACATCAGCCAGACGCCGCCCACCAGCGCGAACGGCACCGACAGCATCACGATCAGCGATTCGGTGACGCGCCGGAAGTTGAGGTACAGCAGCAGGAAGATCAGCGCCAGCGTCACCGGCACCACGATCCGCATCTTCGCCGCGGCGCGCTGCATGTACTCGTACTGCCCGCTCCAGGTGGCGTACGTGCCGGGCGGGAACTTCACCGACTCGGCCACCGCCTGCTGCGCGGCGCGCACGTAGCGGCCGATGTCGCTCTCGCGGGTGTCGACGTAGATGTAGGCCGACAGCATCGCGTTCTCGGTCCGGATGCTGGGCGCACCCTTGCGCACCACCACCGTGGCCAGTTCGCCCAGCGGCACCTGCGCGCCGTCCATGGTCGGCACCAGCACGTTGTCGGCGATGCGCTGCGGATCGTCGCGCAGCTCGCGCGGGTAGCGCACGATCAGCCCGAAGCGCTCGCGTCCCTGCACCAGCGTGGTCACCATCTCGCCGCCCAGCGCGGCCGCCACCACGTCCTGCAGCTCGCCGGGCGTGACGCCGTACTGCGCCAGCCGCGCGCGGTCGGGTTCGACGTCGAGGTAGTAGCCGCCGGTGAGCCGCTCGGCGTAGGCGCTGGTGGTGCCCGGCACCTTGCGCACCGCCGCCTCGATCTGCTGCGCCAGCGTCTCCATCTGCGCCAGGTCGCGGCCGAACACCTTGATGCCGACCGGCGTGCGGATGCCGGTGGCCAGCATGTCGGTGCGCGCCTTGATCGGCATGGTCCAGGAGTTGGCGACGCCGGGGAAACTCAGCGCGCGGTCCATTTCGGCGATCAGTTTGTCCACCGTCATCCCCTCGCGCCATTCGGATTCGGGCTTGAGGTTGATGACGGTCTCGAACATCTCCAGCGGCGCGGGGTCGGTGGCGGTGTTGGCGCGTCCGGCCTTGCCGAACACCGATTCGACCTCGGGGAAGCTCCTGATGATGCGGTTCTGCTGTTGCAGCAGTTCCGCCGCCTTGGTCGCCGACATCGCCGGCAGCGAGGCCGGCATGTAGAGCAGGGTGCCTTCGTTGAGCGTCGGCATGAACTCGCTGCCCAGGCGCGATGCCGGCCACAGCGTGGCCAGCAGCGCGACCACCGCCAGCACGAGGGTGGCGAGCCTGTGGCGCAGCACCGCGTTGATCACCGGGCGGTAGCCGGCGATCAGCACGCGGTTCACCGGGTTCTTCGCCTCCGGCACGATCCGGCCGCGCACGAACAGCAGCATCAGAACCGGCACCAGCGTGATCGACAGCAGCGCGCCGCCGGCCATCGCGAAGGTCTTGGTGAACGCCAGCGGCCGGAACAGCCGTCCTTCCTGCGCCTCCAGCGCGAACACCGGCAGGAACGAGACGGTGATGATCATCAGGCTGAAGAACAGCGCCGGGCCGACCTCGCGGCAGGCGTCGATGATCAGTTGCGCGCGGCTGCGCGTGCCGTCGTCGCGCTCGATGTGCTTGTGCGCGTTCTCGATCATCACGATCGCCGCGTCCACCATCGCGCCGATGGCGATGGCGATGCCGCCCAGGCTCATGATGTTGCTGTTGAGTCCGAGCACGCGCATGGCGATGAACGCGATCAGCACGCCGACCGGCAGCATCACGATCGCCACCAGCGCGCTGCGGGCGTGGAACAGGAATACCAGGCAGACCAGGGCGACGATCAGGCTCTCCTCGATCAGCGTGGTGCGCAGGGTCGCAATCGCGCGGTGGATCAGCTCGGAGCGGTCGTACACCGTGCGCAGGCTGACGCCCGCGGGCAGGCCGCCGCGGATCTCGGCCAGCTTCTCCTTCAGGCCGTGGATCACCGCCAGCGCGTTTTCGCCGTAGCGCGCCACCGCGATGCCGGCGACCGTCTCGCCTTCGCCGTCGAGCTCGGCCAGGCCGCGGCGCTCGTCCGGCACCAGTTCGACGTGGGCGACGTCGCCGACGCGCACCGGCGCGCCGCCCTCCGCCTTCAGCACCAGGTTCTCGATATCCTCCACGCCACGCAGGTAGCCGCGGCCGCGCACCATGTATTCGGTCTCGGCCATCTCGACCACGCGGCCGCCGACATCGCGGTTGCTCTCGCGCACCACCTGCGACACGCGCGCCAGCGGGATGCCGTACTCGCGCAGGCGCGCCGGATCGACGGTGACCGAATACTGGCGCACGAAACCGCCGACGCTGGCGATCTCCGCCACGCCCGGCGCCTTGGCGAGCTGGTAGCGCACGTACCAGTCCTGCATCGCGCGCAGCTCGTCCAGCGAGTGGCGGTCGCTCTGCAGCACGTACTGGTAGACCCAGCCGACGCCGGTGGCATCCGGCCCGAGGCTCGGGGTGACGCCGGCCGGCAGGTTCTTCGAGGCGAAGTTGAGGTATTCGAGCACGCGCGAGCGCGCCCAGTAGAGGTCGGTGCCGTCCTCGAAGATCACGTAGACGAACGAGGCGCCGAAGAACGAGAAACCGCGCACTACCTTCGACTTCGGCACTGACAGCAGCGCGCTGGTGAGCGGGTAGGTGACCTGGTCCTCGACCACCTGCGGCGCCTGCCCCGGATACTCGGTGAACACGATCACCTGCACGTCGGACAGATCCGGCTGCGCGTCCAGCGGAGTGCGCAGCAGCGCGTAGACGCCGCCGGCGATCACCGCCAGCGTCATCACCGCGATCAGGAAGACGTTGCGGACCGACCACTCGATGATGCGGCCGAGCATGTCAGCGGTCCTCCTGGCCGTCGTGCGTGCCGTCGGTTGCCGGCGCGTGGCCGGCGTGCGGATCGGATGGCGGGGGCGGGGCGTGCCCGGCGTGCGGATCGGGCGATGCGGTCGGGGCGTGGCCCGCGTGCGGGTCGGCCGGCGCCGGCGACGGCTGCGCGGGCGCCTGCGGCGTCGGTCGCGGCGTGGCCGGGGCCGGCTGCGTGTCCTTCTTCGTATCGACCGGTGGCATCGCCGGCCCATGTCCGGCGTGGTCCACCGCCGCGGGCGCGGTCGCCTGTGCGGCGGGTGCGGACCCACCGTGGCCGGCGTGCGCGCCCAGTCCCTGCAACGCCGCCTGCAGGTTGCTCTCGGCGTCGATCAGGAAGTTCGCCGCCACCACCACGCGTTCGCCTTCGCGCACGCCGTCCAGGATCTCGACGCGACCGCCGGCGCGCCGCCCGGTGCGCACCTCGCGCGGCTCGAACCGGCCGGGCGCGCGCTCGACCAGCACCACCTGGCGCAGTCCGCTGTCGAGCACCGCCGAGCGCGGCACGCTCAGCACCGGCGTCGGGTCGTCGCGCTCCAGCACGATCGCGCCGAACAGGCCGGGACGCAGCACGCCGTCCCGATTCGGCAGCGCCACCCGCACCTGCACCGTGCGCGTGGCGGTGTCCAGCACCGGCTGCACGAACGTCACCGTGCCGTCGAAGCGACGGCCGGGCAGGGTGGTGGATTCGAAACGCGCGGCCTGTCCGACCCGCAGCTCCGCCGCCTGCGCGGCTGGCACGTGCGCCACCGCCCACACCGTGGACAGGTCCGCCAGCCGCAGCACGGTCTCGCCCGGCTCGAAGCGCGCGCCCTGCACGACCGGCTTCTCGATCACCACCGCGTCCGCCGGCGAGGTCAGCACGAAGCCGCCGTCGCCCTGTCCGAGCTGGCGCGGGGCGATCTGCCAGTTGCGCAGGCGGGCCACCGCCGCATCGCGCAGGCGCGTCATCGAGGCGGCGCTGACCGGATCGCTCTGCGCGAGCTTGCGCGCCGCCGCATCGGCGACGCGGTACTCCTGCTGCGCCGCCATCAGCTCCGGGCTGTACACGCGCATCAGCGGCTGGCCGCGGCGCACGCGCATGCCGGTCTGGTCGGCGTACAGGCGCTCGATCCAGCCTTCGAAACGCGGTGCGATCGCGTACTGCCGGGTCTCGTCGATCTCCAGCGTGGCGCTGGCGCGAATGCCTGCGGCCAGCGGCGCGCGTTCCACCACCGCCGTGCGCACACCGAGCGTCTGCACCTTCTCCGGCGTCAGCACGACGGTGCCGGGTGCGGTGGCCTCCTCGCCTTCGTAGACGGGGATGTAGTCCATTCCCATCGGGTCCTTCTTCGGCACCGGCGAGGTGTCCGGCAGGCCCATCGGGTTGCGGTAGTAGAGAACCTTGCGCGTGGGGCGGCCGGTGTCGGCCTGCGCCGGCGCGGCGGCCTGCTCGCGCGAGGCGCGGCCGGCGAGCCAGCCGACGGCGAGCGCCGCGGCGGCCACGGACAGGGCGAGGACCAGGGTCCGGAAGCGGGTCATCGGGTGTCTCCTTCGAGGGCGCGCACGGCGGCGGCGCCCAGCAGTTCGTCGCGCAGGGCATCCACGCGGGCGAGGTCGGCGCCTTGCCAGGCGTCCAGTGCTTCCAGCAGCGTGCCGAAATCGACTTCGCCCACCTGGTAGCTCGCCAGCGCGGAGCGGAAGTTGGCGTCGGCCTGCGGCAGCAGCGTGTTCTCGATCAGCTCGCGACGTTCGCGTGCGCTGGTCCATTGCGACCAGGCGGAGGCGCCGCGTTCCTCCACGGCCCGCAGCGTGGCGTCCCTGCGGGCGAGCGCTGCTTCTTCGAGCAGGCGCGATTCGCGCTCGCGTTCGCGGCGGGCGCGCTGCTGGAACGGGATCTCGACCTCGAGCATCAGTTCGGTGCTCTCGATACCGTTGCCGAGCTGCATCGCGCCCACGCCCACGGTGATGTCGGGAAACCGGTTGCGACGCTCCAGCACCACGTTCGTACGGGCGGCCTCGGCGCGGGCCTGCTGCGACCGTACCGCCGGATGCGCATCAGCGCCGTCCAGCGCCTCGGCGAGCGAGGCGCTGCGAACGAACAGTCGCGGCGCCTCATCAGGGGTCGCCAGCGGCGCGTCGGCGCGGCGGCCCAGCACCGCGTTCAACGTGGCGGCGGCCTCCTGCTTGACGGCGAGGCGTTCGATCCGCTCGCGCTGTAGGCTGGTCTGCTCGACCTGGGCGCGGATGGCATCCTGCTGCGCCGCGCGACCCAGGGCGTAGCGCACGCCGGCTATTTCCTCGACCTGGCGGAGCAGGGCGATGCGGCGGTCGAGCACGGCCACGGCCTGATCGGCATGCCAGTAGCGCACGTACGCCGCTTCAGCCTCTGCCAGCAGGTCGCGCGCCGCGGTGATGCGGTCAAGCCCGACCGCGACCGCGTCCTGGCTGGCCGCGGTCCGCGCCAGACCACGCTTGCCCCAGAGCGGGAAGCGCTGGCGCAGCGCGTAGTTCACCTCGCGCTCGGCACCGGCGGTGCGCCAGGGCTTGTCCGGATCGAGGCCGCGGAATCCAACCGAGGCCATCGGATCGGGCAGGGCACCTGCGGGAAGGATCCTCGCTTCGGCGGCCTGGGTTTCGAAGTCCATGGCCCGCAGCTCGGGGTTGTGTTCCAGAACCCAGGTGCGGATCGACTCGAGGCTGTGCCCCGGGATGGGTTCGGTGGCGGTCGCGGGCAGCGCCAGCGTCCACAAGCCGCCGGCGAACACGCAGGCAAGCAGGTGCCGGAGCAGTGGCCGACGGCGGAACAGCGGGTAAGGGTGCAGGCGCCTGGCCTGCATCGGGTCGAACAGGGATGCCATATCAGTGTCCTTGGGCCGACACGACGCAGGTCGCTCGGACGAGGCAGGAACACATGCCGTGACGCGCACGGCACGAACGCACAGCACTGCGCCGCACCGGTGTGCGGAGCAGTTAGCGTCCGGGCATCAGATCAGCAGGAGTGCCGCGGGATGGGCGGTGGGGCGGTGCCAGGCGGGCCTGGGTGGCGAATCCACCCATGTGGACGTGACACCCGGTGCACCATCCCCACTCTCGGCGACTGCGAACCAGGAAAACCATGCTCCGACAAGGAGCGGCGGAATCGAGGGGATGCGCCCACTGTCCGCCGAGATGCCACCCTCGGTGCAGTGCGCGTCGCACAGGGCCTTGCTCGCCGAGGGGAGCTCGGCATCGCAAGCGTGGCCATGGTCGTGTCGGGTGTCGGTGGCGGCAGCGACAAAAGCCGCCGGCGTACCTGGGAGATCCAGGCACTCGCCATGGCCGGCCAAAGCGAACTGGGACCAGAGCAGCGCCGCCATCGCGAGGAGGGCGGTGCGCTGGAACCAATTCCGATGGCGGATGCGGACCATGACTTGAGCTTACCTCTTACCAGGACCGATGCAATTGACTCAAGTCAATCCCTGGCGAGGCCCAAGGTACGGTCCCGCACGGGTGCCGTCGGCGAGGGCGGTACGCCGGCCGACTTGGCCAGGCGAAGTGCATTGGCCACCACCGATACCGAACTCAAGCTCATTGCCAGCGCCGCGACCATCGGACTCAGCAGGATCCCGAACGCGGGGTAGAGCACCCCGGCCGCGACCGGCACCCCAAGCGCGTTGTACAGGAACGCGAAGGTGAGGTTCTGCTTCATGTTGGCCACGGTGGCCTGGGAGATCTTGCGGGCGCGCAGGATGCCGCGCAGGTCGCCCTTGACCAGGGTGATCTGGGCGCTGGACATCGCGACGTCGGTGCCCGTGCCCATGGCGATGCCGACGTCGGCGGCGGCCAGCGCGGGAGCATCGTTGATGCCGTCGCCGGCCATCGCCACCCGCCGGCCTTCGCCCTTGAGGCGCCGCACCAGCTCGGCCTTGTCCTCGGGGCGGACTTCGCCATGCACCTCGTCCAAGCCCAGCTCGGTGGCCACGGCCCGTGCGGTGGTGAGCCCGTCACCGGTGGCCATGATGATGCGCAGCCCGGCGGCGTGCAGCTCATTGATGGCGGTCGCGGCCGACGCCTTGATCGGGTCTGCGACCGCGATCAGACCCGCCAAGCGACCGTCCACGGCGAGGAACATGGCGCTAGCACCCTCGCGGCGCAGACGCTCGGCGACGTCGACATGCGCACCGGGATCGGCGCCCATATCATCCATGAGTGCGGTATTGCCCAACGCAAGCGCGTGACCCGCTACGGTTCCGCGCACACCCATGCCGGTCACCGAGTCGAAGTCCTCCACGCGGTCGAACTCGAAGTTCCGGCGTCGGGCCTCGGCCACGATGGCATCGGCCAGCGGATGCTCGCTGCCCTGGTCCAGGCTGGCCGCCAGGTGCAGCACCTGGTCGGCGTCGAAGCCCTCGAAGGCCACGACTTCCTTGAAGGCCGGGCGCCCTTCGGTGAGCGTGCCGGTCTTGTCGACGATCAGGGTGTCGATGCGGCGCATATGCTCGATGGCTTCGGCATCGCGGAACAGCACGCCCACCTGCGCCGCCTTGCCCGTGGCGACCATGATCGACATCGGCGTCGCCAGGCCCAGCGCGCAGGGGCAGGCGATGATCAGCACCGAGACCGCGTTCAGGATGGCAAAGGTCCAGGCCGGGTCCGGGCCGAAGAAGCCCCAGATGAAGAAGGTGGCCACCGCGATCGCCAGCACTGCGAGCACGAACCAGTAGGCGACGGTATCAGCCATCCGCTGCATCGGCGCGCGGGAGCGCTGCGCCTGCGCGACCAGCTGCACGATCTGCGACAGCACCGTATCGGAACCCACCTTGGCGGCGCGGATCACCAGTGCGCCAGTGCCGTTCTGGGTCGCGCCGATGACCTGGTCGCCCGCGGTCTTCTCGACCGGGATCGGCTCGCCGGTGAGCATCGATTCGTCGACGCTGGAGCGGCCCTCGACCACTTCGCCATCCACCGGCACCTTCTCGCCCGGGCGCACGCGCAGGCGGTCGCCGACGTGCACGTGGGTCAGCGGGATGTCTTCCTCGGTACCGTCGGGGTTGACCCGCCGTGCTTCCTTGGGCGCGAGACCGAGCAGGCCCTTGATCGCCGCGGAGGTGTTCGAACGTGCCCGCAGCTCCAGCATCTGGCCCAGGAGCGTCAACGATACGATTACCGCTGCCGCCTCGTAATACACACCGACGCGCCCGTGCTCGGTAAACGACGGCGGGAACAAGCCGGGTGCCAGCGTGGCGACCAGGCTGTAGCCAAAGGCGGCCGCAACGCCAATCCCGATGAGGGTGAACATGTTCGGGCTGCGGTTGCGGATCGACTGCACGCAGCGCTCGAAGAACGGCCAGCCGGCCCACAGCACGACCGGTGTGGTCAGGACCAGCTCGACCCAGGTTTGCAGGTCGATCGACAGCGGCAGGATCTGCACGCCGCCCAGCACGATACGCGGAAGGTACTGGCCGAACATGGCCAGCACGAGCGTCACCACCGTCAGCGGAAGCGTCCACCAGAACCGGCGCGAGAAGTCGCGAAGTTCCGGATTGTCGTCGTCCTCCAGGTTGGGCATTTCCGGCTCCAACGCCATGCCGCAGAAGGGACAGTTGCCTGGACCCTGTTGTCGAACTTCCGGGTGCATCGGGCAGGTGTAGATGGCGCCGGGCCGTGCCACCTCGGGTTCGTCCCGGGACGTCAGGTAGCGCTCGGGATCAGCCACGAACTTCGCGCGGCATCGCTCCGAGCAGAAGTGAAAATGGGCGCCGGCGTGGTCCGCATGATGCGGCGTGGTGGCGGGATCTACCTGCATGCCACAGACCGGGTCGGTTACCCGTCCATCTGCAGTCTCGACAGGGACAGCGCCTGCGGAGTGATGGTCATGGGACGACGGTGAGTTCATGCCGATGCTCGCTTTAGTGGGGATGGACTGCCAAGGCAGTGTGCCATTGGGGGTTACACAGCTATTCGGGGCTGAGCGTCCCGAGCACTGAAACAACAACCAGGATCAAGATGGCCAGCGCGGCCTCAGCCGTAACACTCTGCCGCAAAGCCCGCACCTCCTGCGCGGGATCTCCGCTGGTCAGCGCCCGTCCCAGGCGCGGCACCAGCGTCCATCGGTGCAGCGCTCCCAAACCCAGCATTCCAGCGAACAGGGCCAGTTTGAACAGCAGCAACTTCCCGTAGGTGCTCTGAAACAGGGCCGACAACGACCACGCAGTGAGATCCCCGTAGTGCGCGATGCCGGACACGACGAGCGCAGCAACGAAAATCGTTCCCAGCGTCGAAAATCCATGCAGAAAGTCATGCGTTGATCGCAGACGCCCGCTGCCGGAGGCCTCCTTGCCGCGCAGGAGCATCCCCAGGAACATCAGGACCGCTGCGATCCAGCCGCCTGCCGCAAGAAGATGGACAAGGCCCGCAGCAAGCCGGACCGCGCCTGCCACGCCCTCACCAGCGGCCGCGTGGCCGTTCCATGCCAGAGAAGCGAGTGCGCCGCCCGCCAGCGTCACCGCCAGCGGGAAGGCGGGCTCCACCTTCCCGCGGCGACGATGCCATCCAAGCACAAACATCAGGGCGAGCAGCAGCGCGCCTCTCGCCATCGCTGCCCGGCCCGCGGACGTCTCGAGCAGATACCAGCCAAGCGATCCGCGATCAACGTCGGCGACCGGCATTCCCATGATGCCCGCGGTCTTGAAGACGACTTCGGCCCCGGTGAGCACGAGACCGACGGTGGCACTCACCAACAGAACGCCCATAAGTGGCCATCCGGCCAGGGCATCGGTGAGTGCCGCTCGACGCGAACCGTACCACCCGAGCAATGGGACCCCGAAAAGCACCATGAGAACAAGGTATTCCAGGAATCTCAGTGCATAAGCCGACAGGTCGAGCATTTGTGGCTTCTCAGCGCACCGTGAAGCTGAAACTGCCCGTCATGGGGTGGTTGTCGCCACCGACTGCGCGGTATTCCACGGTATAGACGCCCGGAGCCAGCGGCTGGGGCAACTTGGCACGCAGGGTCTTGCCGTTGTTGACGATCTCGGTCGTGAAATTCTCGATCGGCATGGTGGAACTGCCGTGCTTCATGAGCAACTTGAGACGCGACGCCCGCGGAATCAATGTTTCGTTGAATACGAGATCGATCTGGTCTGGCGAGGCCACCACCGCATTTGCCGCCGGTGTGGACTGCTGCAGCGCGGCGTGGGCGTGCGCGATCTGCAGGGAGAACTGCCCAGCCGCAATCGCGAGGACGAGCGCGAAGGACCGAAGGACGTTTGATGATCTCATAGTGATTAATCCTCATTGCGAATGTGATGCTAAGCCCCGTTGGGGGCCGTGCTGTGTTGGACCCGACATGCGTTGGATGTCGGGCTGTCACCGAAAACACGGTTGGTCAGCTTTGATATTGCAGATGAGGATCCCGCCTGCTCAGGCGGGATCCTCGACGCGTCAAGCCGCCATGGCGCTGCAGCTTTCCGCGCAACGGCGACAAACTTCGGCGCAGCGCGCCATCTCCGGGTCGTTCATGGCGTCGCATGCATCGGCGCACTGGCGGCAGACCTCCGCGCAGGCACCGCAAACCACGTCGTGAACGCTGGCACCGCGCAGCATCGCGTCGGCACTGGTTGCGCAGATATCGGCACACGTCGCAAGGAGTGCGATGTGCTCCGGGGCCGCGTGGGCACCTCCTTTGGTCAGGCAATAGTTGATGGTCTCCAAGCAGATCGCATGGCATTGCGTGCAGTTGTCGATGCACTCGTTCATGGCCTGGGACCGGTGTGCCGCGGAATGGTGAGTCATGTGGTTCTCCTTCTTCCTCGCGGACGAGAATCGGCGCGCCCGCAACACCGCCCCCTGTTCCTGCACCGGATCAGTGCTGTGCGAACGGTTCAGTGGTTCCGTCGTGACGGACCAGCTCGACCGTGTACGGCTGTTGTCGCCCGGCAGGGACCTCCATGCCCGGCGAGCCGAGCGGCATTCCCGGCAGGACCAGGCCGCGTGCGTCCGGCTTTTCTTCGAGGAGGCGCTTGATGTCCTCGGCCGGGACATGGCCTTCGATAAGGTATCCGCCGACCTCGGCCGTGTGGCAGGAGCCCTTTGCATAGGGGACACCCAGGCGCTCCTTGACCGGACCCAGGTCATCCATGTCGTGCACATCCACGGTGAAGCCCGCCTTCTGCACGTGGTCGACCCAGCTACCGCAACACCCGCAGGTCGGAGTCTTGTGGACGGTCATGCGTGGCAGGGCAGCGGGAGTGGCGTCGGCTGTTTCAGAGACGACCTGTGCAGCGGGTGCGATGGTGGATTGCGCGGGTGTATCCGCCTGGGTGCAGGCACCCAAGCCGGCGACCGCAAAAGCCGCCCACGCCAGTCGGTTCAATCTGCAGGCTTTCATTTCCGGTTCTCCGCTCAGCGCCTGGTCCGCGAGGACCAGTGGATGTGGACGATCCGCCAGCCGTCGGCGGTCTGCTTCAGCACCATCGTTTCGGTGCTCTGGACGGTCAGTGGCTTGCCGTCCTGCTGGGCGTGCAGCTCGCTTTCGGTTCCGACCCACGCGAACTCGCCAGCGGTTCGTGCACGCTGACGGAGCAGCTGGCGATGGGCGCCCTTGAGGAACGCCGCATCGCTGACTGCGTGATGGTCCATGTATTCCTCGCGGCTGCGTTCTGCACCTCCGGACTCGAGGATGAGAACGTCGGCAGCGAGCAGGGCTTCGACCGTGGCCAGGTCGCCGCTGGAGAGGGCGGCGTTGAAGCGCTCCGCCACGTCGACGGCGGCCTTCGCGGCGGCCGGCACGTCTACGTCCGCCGCTGCCGCAACGGCGGGGTGATGTGCATGCGACTGTGCCGTCTGCGCCATTGCGGGCGACACCATTGCCAGCATCAGCGCGAGGCCAGACGAAATTGCTGTTGCATTCATTGTTCAACTCCAGGTTTTCAGTGAGTGTGCGCAGGGCCGTCTTCGGCCTCGGTCATATGGGGTGAAGGTGGAGACTGCACTTTGCCATCGGCATGGCGATGCTCTACCGCGCGGACTTCTGTGTCGGTAACACGCTTTCCGTGGTCATCGTCCATACCCGGCGACTGCGCGTGCGGCATCGCGTCGCTCCCGGCTGTGGGCTGGGCAGGGTGATCCTCCGTCGCCGCCTCGTCATGGTCGTCGTCGTGTGTCTCGCCGCCGCCATGCGCGTGGCCTTCGCTGCTGTCGACCAGTTCCGTGTATGCAGCCGCGTCGAGCGTGGGCAGCACCTGCAGGAACGCGGCCATGTTCCATATGTACTCGTCCTCCATGTTCTTGCCCCAGGCGGGCATGCCGCTGGCCTTGATCCCGTGCTTGATCACCCAGAACGCTTTGGCCACGTCGACCTTGTGTTTACTGAGGTCCGGCGGGGCCGGATACAGGCCCTGGCTCAACTCGGTTTCGGCCATCGACGGGGCCAGGTGGCACCCGGCGCACATCGCTGCGTAGTTGCCCGCGCCCTGCACGATTCTCGCTGGATCGTCCAGGCCCGGCGGGACGTCCAACCTTCCCGCACGCGCCAGGATGGAGCGCTCGCGTGCGGTTTCGAGCAGGAAATACACGGGCTTCGTGTGCATGTCATCGGCGGCGACGTTGTACACGCCGCCCCAGATGAAGCCCGCCGTACCGGCCACGACAACCAGCGGAACCCCGATCAACCAAACACGCTTGCGAGTCTTCGGTTGCATACGAGTACTCCGATCAGAACCAGATCCTCACGCCCGCCACGATACGGGTGTCCTCGACATCACCGGACTCCGCGCGACGGAAGTCTGCGGTTCCGCCGTAGGCACGCTCCCAGACCACGCCGACATACGGCGCGAACTGTCGATGGAACTCGTAGCGCAGCCGGAAACCGGCTTCGACCTTGCTCAGTCCGCTGCCGATTCCAACCGCCGGATCATCCTTGCTCCAGGCTTCGCCCTCGATCAGCCACTGGCCGATCAACCGGTTGGTGAACAGCATTTCGTATTCGGCTTCCGCGCCGAGACCGACCTGGCCGGACTCGCCCACGTAGGCGGTCGCTTCGACTTCGAACTTGTACGGGGCGAGACCGATGACACCAAGCGCGGCATAGGTGCGCGATGGACCGCCGTCGAAACCGAAGTCATGGCGGACACCGGCGACCGCGTCCCACCAGGGGGCGATGGCCCGACCGTACAGGACTTCCACATCCGCCGACTCGGTGGATCCGCTCGCACGCTCGCCCTCGCTGCGGAGCCAGAGCCGGTTCAAGTCGGAGCCGACCCAGGCTTTCGCTTCCCAGGCCATGCCGGTGCCGTCCTCATCCGCGTCCCAGGCCTCAAGCCGGTCAAGCGACCAGTAGGAGTTGATCGATTCGCCGTGCATTACGTGCGCATCGAGGTCCTGGAACGCCGCGGCCCGATCGGCCGCGGTGATGGCAGGAATGGGCTCGTGCGGCTCCGCGTTCGCCGGGAGATCCTGGCTGGCACCAGGCTGATGGCCCATGGACGCGTGGTCCATGCCGGAGTCATCCATTCCGGAGTGATCCATCGTGGAGTGATCCATCGTGGAGTGATCCATCGTGGAGTGATCCATCGTGGAGTGATCCATCGTGGAGTGATCGCTGCCGGCAGTGTCCGTAGCCCCGTGTTTCATGGCGCCGTGGTCCATGTTTCCGTGGTCCATGGTCCCGTGATCATTGGAGCTTTTGTCTGTCGGAGTCGGCTGATGTCCGGCGTGTGGGTCAACAGGTTTGGGTGACGATGGTGTCGCAGCGGGCTTCGCTTCCGGGTGGTGCGAGGCGTGGTCCGTCTCCTGCGCCCACGCCGGCGCGAAGCCCGCTGCGAGAGACAATGCGGAGGCCAGGCCGACGGCCAGGGGATGACGACTTGAAAGGATCATGGCGTTCATTCCTCCACCCGCACTTCGCGGAACATGCCGGCTTCCATGTGGTAGAGCAGGTGGCAGTGGTAGGCCCAGCGGCCAAGGGCATCCGCACGCACGCGGTAGCTGCGCTTGGTGCCCGGCGGCATGTCGATGGTGTGCTTGCGCACCATGAAGTTGCCCGATTCGTCCTCGAGGTCGCTCCACAGGCCGTGGAGGTGGATCGGGTGCGACATCATCGTGTCGTTGACCAGCACGATCCGCATGCGCTCGCCGTAGTTCAGGCGCAGCGGTTCGGCATCAGCGAACTTCACTCCGTTGAACGACCAGGCGAAACGCTCCATGTGCCCGGTCAGGTGCAGCTCGACCGTGCGACCGGGCTCACGCCCGTCCGGGTCGCTGAACGTGCTGCGCAGGTCGGAGTAGGTCAGCACGCGGCGGCCGTTGTCGCGTAAGCCGATGCCCGGGTCATCCAGCCTGGGCGCGGGCGCCATCGTCTGCATGTCGACCAGGGGGTTGCCGGTTTCGGTGGCAGGGTGTTCCTGCATGCCGCCGGCACCGTGGTCCATCCCGGCCATGCTCCCGCCGGTGCCATGATCCATGCCGGCCATGCTTCCGCCGGCCATTGCGCCTCCAGCCATCGCCGACATGTCGTGACCGCTGTGATCCATGCCGCCGGTTGCACCACCGGCCATTGCGCTGTGAGACATCGAAGACATGTCATGGCCGCCGCCACCCATTCCGCCGTGGCCCATGTCGTCCATGGTGAGAATCGGCTTGGGATCGACGTTGGGCACGGGAGCCCGCAGCCCTTGCCTGACGGCGAGCGTGCCGCTGACGTAGCCGGTACGGCCGCTGTCCTGGGCGAAAATGGTGAACGCATCCTGCCCGGTGGGTTCGACGATGACGTCGAAGGTCTCGGCGGTGGCGATGCGGAGCTCGTCGACCGAAACCGGATGCACGTACTGTCCATCGGCTGCGACCACGGTCATCTTCAGGCCCGGGATCCGCACGTCGAAGTACGTCATCGCGGAGCCGTTGATGAAGCGGAGGCGGACCTTCTCGCCCGACCGGAACAGCCCGGTCCAGTTGCCGAGCGAGGTCATGCCGTTCATGAGGTAGGTGTAGGTGTTGCCGTTGACGTCCGACAGGTCGGTCGGCGTCATCCGCATCCGGCCCCACATCTTGCGGTCTTCGACCGTGGCGGCCAGGCCGTGCTGTTTCACGTCGGCGAAGAAGTCGCCAACCGTCCGCTTGGAGAAGTTGTCGAAATCCGACCGCTTCTTGAGCCGGGCAAACAGGCGCTTCGGATCGAGGTCGGTCCAGTCGCTGAGCATGACCACGTAATCGCGGTCATAGGCGAAGGGCTCGGGCTCCAGCGGCTCGATCACCAGCGGCCCGTAGAGGCCGGCCTGCTCCTGGAAACCGGAGTGGCTGTGGTACCAGTAGGTGCCGCCCTGTACGACGTTGAAGCGGTACTGGTAGGTCTCGCCGCGGTTGATGCCGTTGAAGCTCAGCCCGGGCACCCCGTCCATGTCGGCCGGCAGCAGGATGCCGTGCCAGTGGATCGACGTCTGGTCGCCATGGATCGAGCCGGGGGGCAGGGCATTGCGGACCCGCAGGGTGACCGTGGTGCCCTCGCGCCAGCGCAGTAGGGGCGCTGGGATCGATCCGTTGACCGTGATCGCAGGGCGCGTGGCACCGGTGAAGTTCATCGGCGTCTCGCCGATGGTCAGGTCGAAGTCGGTGCCCGAGAGCACATTGGGGACGCCTTCGGCCTTGACGGCCCAGCTGGAGCGGGGCCACAGGCCGAGGGCTGCAACGGCGCCTCCGGCGGCAAGGCCTTGGACAAAGCGGCGGCGCGACGGGGCGGACAGCCCCTCGGCGCGGCCGAAAAGATCGGATGACATGGGAACTCCGAGAGAGTGACGAGGGCTCGCGAGGCGAGCGTTTCCCTGTCGGTGCGGAGCAGCGAACAGGGCCCATCAGCGCCTTAAAAGGCGCGCAGGGACACTTAGCCGATCGGAGGTCGGAAGAGATTGGTCAGGGCCGCGGACGCGTGCACCGACAGGAAGGGTTCGGCGGTGTGCCGGTACCGGATGGTGAAATCGGCGAGTGCCGACCCGGCGATTGCCGCTGAACAACAGTGGTGCATGCAGGCACCACAATTGCCCGTCTCACAACAGTCGCCCAACGGTGGTGCTGTCCCGGTGTGATCAGCGGCCTGCGGATGATGGTGGTCGTCGGTCACCGGAGCGATCACTCCGGCCCCGTGGCAGTCGGCCGCTGTCTGCGTCGCTGTCACGTGGGCGGCGTCACCCGGGGAGTTGCTCAGGTGCTCCGTCATGTGCATGGACGCGCCAGCGATGCCCGGACCGTTCGCCAGCAAGGCAACGATCAGGAACAACCGCATCATGAGCGCGCGGAAAGGCATGCGCTTGAGTATACGTCCCGAAGTAAACGCCGGATGAATACAGCGACAACGCATCGGGGTCGGTGTTCGGGTGTCCGCCCTATCACTCCCACGCGCGTGCAGATAGTGGTCGCTGTCGCCGTTTTCGAACCGCAGAAGAGGCGGTCATCAAGGCATCGGAAGGGGTCACCAACGTCGAAAAGCGCGCGCTTGGCGTGCATGCCCGTCGGCTTATCTCAGGGAAGCCTCGGAACGCCTTGGGTGATTGTGTAACAAGCGGTAGATCGGGTAGCTTCCGCGCAATGTCCCGGTTTCGCTTCCGTTCGCCGCCTATCGCCGCGCAGGCTGTGCTCCTGGGGCTGCTAGTGTTTGGCCTCCTGTTGCAGCCCGTGATCGCAGCTGTGGGCGAGATCCACGCCCTTGCGCATGACCCATCCGGGACCCATCAGCATGAACTGCGCACCGGCATCTCCGATGGGGAGCAAGCCGTGCCTGGCGAGCAGGGTCAAGGGGAGTCCGAAACGCTGCACATGTTCGTCCACTTCGCGCATTGCTGCGGCTTCACTGCAGCGTTGCTGCCCGGGGTAGCGCAACTGTCCGCGCTATCCCCCGCGGGCCAGCTGATGGCCACGAAGCCCGTCCTTTTGCCGTCGGCGCACCTGTCGAGCCCGTTCAAGCCTCCGATCTACGCGTGACCCCTCTGTCGGCGAGTCGCCGACCGTTGTCGTCCCCCTAGCTCGGAGCAATCCATGAATTTTCGATTCGCGGCCAAGGCCGCGTTCGTCGTCGTCTGTGCCGTGGCCTTTCCCACGCACGCGAGCGACACCCTGACCCTGCGCGACGCTTTCCAGCGCGTAGCTGATACCCATCCCGATCTTCGGCTGTTCAGTCCCCGCCGCGACGCGCTGGAAGCGGAGCTGGAACGTGCGTCCCTGCGTCCAGCGCTGTTCGGCGGCGTCGAAGTCGAGAACGTGCTTGGAAGCGGCGCCGCAAGCGGCGTGTCAGGCGCAGAGGTCACCCTGACATTGGCTTCCGTGCTGGAGCGTGGGGGCAAGCTGGACGCCCGCCGCGTACTTGCCCAGAGCCGGATCGACACCCTGGCGGTGGAGCGCGAGGGTCGGCGCCTGGACCTCCTGGCGGAAGTCGCCCGACGCTATCTGGCGGTCGTGGCGGCGCAGCACCAAGGCGCCATCGCCCGCATGGACATTGAACAGCGGGACCGCACCGTCACTGCGGCCCGACGTCGTCACGAGGCCGGAGCCTCGCCGGAGGCCGTCGTGCTGACCGCCGAAGCGGCCGCGGCACGTGCGCGGCTAGAACTGGCTCGGGCGGCGCAAGCCGAAATGGCCGCGCGCCAGCATTTGGCCGCATTGTGGGGTGAACGCAGCCCGACGTTCCAGGTCGCAGGAGGAGACCCCCTGGCGCTGCCCGAAATTGCGGACTTTGCAGAGCTCGCTGCCTGGCTGCAGCGCACACCAGAACTCGCCCAGTTCGTCGACGAGCGGCGTGTGCGCGAGGCCCGGCTCCAGCTTGCTCGCAGCGAGGCGATCCCAGATCTGAATTGGCAGGTCGGTGTGCGTCGCATGTCCGACGACAACGATTTCGGTCTGATCGGGAGCGTTTCCATCCCGTTCGGCACACGGGGCCGCGCCCAGCCCGGGATTCGTGCTGCGCAGGCTGAGCTGGCGGGACTGGAGATCGAGCGCGAGGCAGCAGGGTTGTCCCTCTATTCGACCTTGGCCGAGGCACACGGGCGCTTCGAGGTGGCCCGCCTGGAAGCACAGCGGCTAGGTGAGGACGTGCTTCCACGTCTGGCCAAGGCCGAAGCCGCGGCCGCCACCGCGTACCGCGCAGGCGCCGCCAGTTATCTGGAGTGGTCGAGCCTGCAGGCGGAGCACGCCGCCGCACGGCAGCAACAGCTGGCGGCGGCGCTGGAAGCCCAGCGCGCCCTGATCGAGATCCAGCGGCTGACCGGCCAGGCATTCGTCGCCGGCCCGGGCCTGCAACACAACCAAGGAGCAACCCCATGAAGCCTGTCCACCTGATTCCGGCACTGGCGCTGGCCTTGGTCCTCGCAGCCTGCGGTGGCGAGCCGGACCAGCCGGCCAAGGACGCACATGCGAACGACGCCGCCGACCACGGAACGGAGGCCGACGAACACGGCCATGAGGCGGATGAAGTCGCCAGCACGGTCATCCCTGCGGAAATCGCTGAAAAGTCCGGTATCAAGACCCAGCCGGCCGGCCCCGGCGTGATCGCCGACGAGCATGAGGTGCAAGGCCTGTTGACCCCGGTCGAGGGGCGTGTTGCGCAGGTCACCGCCCGTTTCCCGGGCCCGATCCGCTCACTGCGCGCCAATGTCGGAGACCAGGTTCGCGCCGGCCAGATGCTGGCGACGATCGAGAGCAACCTGAGCCTGAGCACCTACAGCGTCGCCGCGCCGATCTCTGGCGTGGTCGTCGAGCGCAGTGCCTCGGTCGGCGGCTTGGCCGGCGAGGGCGCGCCGCTGTTCGAGATCGCCGATCTCTCGCAGCTCTGGGTCGACCTCCACATCTTTGGCGCCGACGCCCAGCACATCCAGCCCGGCGTGCCGGTGACGGTCACCCGCATGAGCGATGGCGAGACCGTCCGAACCACGCTCGAACGCGTGCTGCCGGGCATGGCCACCGCCAGCCAGAGCACGGTGGCCCGCGCAACGATCGACAACGCCGACAACCAATGGCGGCCGGGAACGGCGGTCAAGGCGCGGATCACGGTCGCGCAGGAGCCGGTGGACCTGATGGTGCCGCTGACCGCGCTGCAGTCGATGGATGGCCAGGAGGCCGTGTTCGTACGTGAGGGCGAGACGTACCTGACCCGACACGTCGAACTCGGTGCCCGCGATGCCACGCAGGTGCAGATCCTCTCGGGCCTGAGCGAAGGCGAGGAGGTGGTCGTCGCGGAGAGCTACTTGATCAAGGCGGACATCGGCAAGGAGGGCGCGGCGCATGACCACTGACGCCGTAGCCCTCCAGCCGGGCCTGCTGGAGCGAATCGTCCGGTTCTCGATCCGACATCGCTGGATGATGCTGGTGCTGACCCTCGGGCTGATCGGCGTGGGCATCTGGAGCTTCACCCGGCTCCCGATCGATGCAACGCCCGACATCACGAACGTCCAGGTACAGATCAACACCGAGGCGTCCGGCTACTCGCCACTGGAGTCCGAGCAGCGGGTTACCTACCCGATCGAGACGGCACTCGCCGGCCTGCCGCGCCTTGACTACACGCGATCTCTGTCCCGATACGGTTTGTCGCAGGTCACAGTGGTGTTCGAGGACGGCACCGACCTGTACTTCGCCCGGCAGCAGGTGGCCGAACGCCTGCAGCAGATCCGCTCGCAGATCCCAGAAGGACTGGAGCCCGAAATGGGGCCGATCTCGACCGGGTTGGGCGAGATCTTCCTGTACACCGTCGACGCGGCGCCCGGGGCGGCCAAGCCGGACGGCACGCCGTGGACCGCCACCGACCTCCGCACCCTGCAGGACTGGGTCATCCGGCCGCAGATGCGCAACACACCGGGGGTGACCGAGGTCAACACGATCGGCGGCTTCGAGCGGCAGATCCACATCACGCCGGACCCGTCCAAGCTGGTTGCACTCGGCTTCACGCTGCAGGACATCGTCGACGCGGTGGCGGCCAACAACCAGAACATGGGCGCCGGTTACATTGAGCGCAACGGCCAGCAGTACCTGGTGCGCGTGCCCGGCCAGGTCGGCGGGATCGACGAGATCCGCAACATCGTGCTGGACCGGCGCGAAGGCCTGCCGATCCGGGTGGCCGACGTGGCGCAGGTGGGTGAAGGCCCGGAGCTTCGTACCGGCGCGGCCACCCAGAACGGCGAAGAGGTCGTGCTGGGCACAGTGTCGATGCTGGTGGGCTCCAACAGCCGCACCGTCGCGCAGGCCGCGGCGGCGAAGCTGCAGGATGCGAACGCGAGCCTGCCGGAAGGCGTCACCGCGACGGCGGTCTACGACCGCACCGGGCTGGTCGAACGCACGATGCAGACCATCTCGAAGAACCTGATCGAGGGTGCCTTGCTGGTGATCGTGGTCCTGTTCCTGCTGTTGGGGAACTTCCGCGCCGCGCTCATCACCGCAGCCGTCATCCCGCTGGCCATGCTGTTCACCATCACCGGGATGGTGCGTGGCGGCGTGTCGGGGAACCTGATGAGTCTCGGTGCGCTCGACTTCGGGCTGATCGTCGATGGCGCGGTCATCATCATCGAGAATGTTCTGCGGCGGTTTGGCGAGATGCAGCACCGACTTGGGCGGACGTTGACACGCGAGGAACGCAACGACCTGACGGCCACTGCCACGGTCGAAGTCATCCGGCCCAGCCTGTTCGGCATATTCATCATCGCCGCGGTATACCTGCCGATTTTCGCGCTGACCGGGATCGAGGGAAAGATGTTCCACCCGATGGCGATCACCGTGGTGCTGGCCCTCACCGGTGCAATGGTCCTGTCGCTGACCTTCGTTCCCGCGTCCATCGCGATCTTCATGGGTAACCGCGTCGAGGAGAAGGAGAACAGACTGGTCCAATGGACGCGGCGGCGCTATGAGCCGTTGCTTGCGTGGTCGCTTCGCCGGCAAAACTGGGTCCTTGGCGGGGCACTGATGCTGGTCGTCGTGTCCCTGCTACTCGCCACACGCCTGGGCAGCGAGTTCATTCCCAGCTTGGACGAGGGCGACCTCGCCATGCAGGCGATCCGCATTCCCGGAACGGGCCTGGAGCAGTCGGTGAAGATGCAACTGGCCGTGGAAGAACGCCTGATGCAGGTTCCGGAAGTCGAGCGTGTCTTCAGCAGGATTGGCACGGCGGAGGTGGCCACCGACCCGATGCCACCCAACGTGGCGGACACCTACCTGATGTTGAAACCACGCGGGCAATGGCCCGATCCACGCAAGCGCAGGGATGTGCTGATCGACGAAATCGAAGCCGCAGTGGCCACGCTGCCAGGCAACAACTACGAGTTCTCGCAACCGATCGAGATGCGGACCAACGAGCTGATTTCGGGGGTGCGTGCGGATGTGGCGATCAAGGTGTTCGGTGACGACCTGGACACGCTGGTCGAAGTGGCCGAACAGGTCGAGGCGGCTGCCAGGCAGGTCGAGGGCGCGGTCGACGTCAACACCGAACAGGCAACCGGCTTGCCACTGCTGACGATCGTCCCGGATCGTGCGGCGCTGGCGCGCTTTGGCCTGAATCCGGGGGTCGTGCAGCAGACCATTGCCACCGCGGTCGGTGGTCAGGTTGCCAGCCAGCTGTTCGAGGGCGACCGCCGCTTCGACATCGTGGTCCGGTTGCCGGAACAGATGCGTGTCGATCCGACTGCCCTTCAGGATCTGCCGATCCCCTTGCCCGACGTTGCGAACGCGGACCGGTCGAGCCTGGAGCCACGCTGGGCGACCGCGCGGACCGTACCGCTGCGGGAGGTCGCGAAGATCGAAAGCCTGCTGGGGCCCAACCAGATCAACCGCGAGAATGGAAAGCGTCGGGTGGTGGTCACCGCCAACGTGCGTGATCGCGACTTGGGTAGCTTTGTCGAAGAGCTGCAGCAGCGCGTCGGGCAGCAGGTGGACGTGCCCGAGGGCTACTGGATCGACTACGGCGGCACGTTCGAGCAGTTGATCTCGGCCAGCCAACGGCTCGCAGTCGTGGTACCGGTGACGTTGGTCCTCATCTTCGGCCTGTTGTTCATGGCGTTCGGTTCGGCCAGGGATGCGGTGATCGTGTTCAGCGGGGTGCCGCTGGCCCTGACGGGCGGTGTGGCCGCACTGGCACTGCGCGGCATCCCGTTGTCGATCACCGCAGGCGTCGGCTTCATCGCGCTGTCCGGCGTGGCCGTGCTCAACGGCCTGGTCATGATCGCCTTCATTCGCAACCTGCGCGAACAAGGCCAGTCGCTGGACGACGCGGTCTTCAACGGCGCCCTCGGGCGGCTGCGGCCCGTGCTGATGACCGCCCTGGTCGCGTCGCTCGGCTTCGTCCCCATGGCGCTCAATGTCGGCGCGGGCGCGGAGGTGCAGCGTCCGCTCGCCACCGTCGTGATCGGCGGGATCGTGTCTTCAACGCTGCTCACCCTGCTTGTCCTGCCCACCCTTTACCGTCTTCTGCATCGCGGCGACGCAGCGAAGCCGCAACTGGAGGCCCACTGAGTTGAGTGAAGAGAAGATCGAGATACACGACGCGCACCAGCGCCGGATCCTGTTGATCGTCCTCGCCCTGAACCTCGCGCTTGCCGCGGGGTTCGGGGTCACGGGCGTCGCCGCCGGCTCAAGCGCTCTGATCGCAAATGGACTGGACAATGCGTCCGACAGCGCCGTCTACATCATCACCCTGCTCGCACTCAGTCGCTCACAAGCCTGGAAACGGTCGGCGGCCAAAGTGTCCGGCTGGCTGCTGATCCTGTTCGCCGCTGGGATCCTGGTCGACGTGGGCCGTCGGTTCCTGGGTGACGCCGAGCCCATTGGTACGACGATGATGGTGATGGCGCTGGGGGCCGGCCTGGTAAACGCGACATGCGTGTGGCTGCTCAAGAAAATCCGGCAGGCCAATGTGAACGTGCGTGCCGCGACGACCTTCAGCACCAACGATTTCATCGCCAACGCAGGCGTGCTCGTGGGTGGCGGACTGGTGCTGTGGACCGGGCGGGCCTGGCCCGACCTCGTCGTGGGGCTCGCAGTGGCGGCGATCGCCCTGAAAGGGGGCATCGAGATCCTGCAGGATGCCCGTGGCGAAGAGGACGCTTGAGTGCCGACCTAGGATGGCGGGTGGCGCAGCGTGTCGAGGATGGCGCACTGGCCGCGCTCGCCGCCGCTGCAACTGCCAATCACCCGTTCGAGCTCCGAGGCCATCCGCTGAAGGTCGTTTAGCCGGTTCCGGATGTCCAGCAGGTGCCCGCGGGCAAGACGGTCGACATCCTGGCAGGACAACCCGTCGTCTTCGGCCAGGCCCAGCAGGCTGCGGATCTCCTCCAGCGAGAAGCCCAGTTCGCGTCCGCGGCTGATGAAGCGCAGCCGATCCGCGTCGGCGGGACGGTAGTCGCGATACCCGCCCGCCGTGCGCGGCGGGGCAGGCAACAACCCGATGCGCTCGTAGTAGCGCACGGTTTCGGGATGGCACCCGCTGCGCTCCGCGACCTCTCCGATCTTCATGGGCTTGACTCTGTAGCGACTCCGGGGTTTAGGATCGCCGACCTGGAAGCGGGCCGCAAATCCTCGGACGCCCGCTCGACTCGGAGACATGATCATGAGTGATTCGTGCGGCTGCGGAAGCACGGTGGATATCCGCGCCCTGGAGGCGGGGCAGCGGCGCGTGTTGATGATCGTGCTGGCAATCAACATCGCCAGCTTCGTGATGATGATCACCGCAGCGATCTACAGCGGCTCGTCCTCGTTGCTGTCGGGCAGCCTCGACAACCTCGGTGATGCGTTGACCTATCTGCTGAGCCTGGCAGTGATCGGCGCGAGCCTGCGCGCCAAGGCCAGGGTGGCGTTGTTCAAGGGATTGCTGATCCTCGGTGCCGCGGTTGCGGTCGCCATCCAGATCGGCTGGCGCCTGGCCCACCCGGAGGTGCCGATCTTCGAGGCCATCGGCATCGCCGCCGTGATCAATCTTGCGTTCAACGCCTTGTGCCTGTGGCTGCTTACCCCGTACCGATTCGGCGACGTGAACATGGCGTCGGCGTGGGAGTGTTCGCGCAACGACATTTATGAAGGCTTCGCAGTGCTCTTGGCTGCCGCCAGTGTGTGGATGTTCGACGCCGGCTGGCCGGATCTTGTTATTGCGACGGTGCTGCTGCTGATGTTCCTGCGCTCGGCGTGGCGGGTGTTGCGTTCGGCGTTGAAAAGCTATCGGGAAGCGGCGTAAGCCTGTCAAAATGGTGATGTCGGGAGAAGATGAGTTCATGCCGGGTACTCCGCGAGATGGACGGATGGCCAAGGCAGTGCGGCATGACCGTCCGGTAGCTGCATCCCGCCCCTGCGCGCCCGTCGAAACCAGATGCGCACGCCGGCGCCTCCAGCAGCTTTTCGGCTACAGGGCCATGTCTTCGTAGCTGCGGGGATGGGAAACCGGTTCCAGGTGCCCGGTCACGCGCATGGCGGGAAACTCCGCCACGATCTTCTCCACCAAGTCTTCCATGGCGTCATGCCCGCGCAGCACCGTCCAGTCGCCGGGTACCAGCATGTGCATCTCCATGAACTGGCGGGCCCCGGACTCGCGTGTGCGCACGGCGTGGAATTCGATCCGGCCCGGTTCGGCGTGCGCGTCCAGGATGGCCTGGATCCGGGCGTTGTCCTGCGGAGACAAGGTCGCATCCATCAGGCCGGAGGCGGATTCGGACATCAGCCGGTAGCCGGTGACCAGGATGTTCACGCCCACCAGGATCGCGATCACCGGATCCAGCCAGTTCCAGCCCGTCAGCCACGCCAGCCCCAGGCCCACCACGACGCCGACCGAGGTGTACACGTCGGCCATCAGGTGCTTGCCATCGGCACGCAGGGTGATGGAGCGATGCCGGGTGCCGACCTTTGATCAGGATCCGCCCGACGACGCCGTTGAGGACAGCGGCCACGATCGAAATGGCGAGGCCGATGCCGAGCGATCCCAACGGCCGCGGGTTGAGCAGGCGATCGATGCCCAGGTAGATGATCGAAGCCGCGGCGACGAAGATCATGATCCCTTCCAGCGCGGCGGAGAAATACTCCACCTTGCTGTGGCCGAAGTGGTGGTCGTCGTCGGCCGGCCGTGCGGCGATGGTCAGCGAGACCAGGGCGACGATGGCGGCCACCAGGTTGACCATCGATTCGGCGGCGTCCGACAGCAGGCCCACCGAGCCGGTGATCGCCCAGGCGCTGCCCTTGAGCAGCACCGTCAGCACCGCGGTCACGATGGCCAGCCAGGCGTATTTCCTCAGGTCCGGAGTGGCTTCGGCCGGTCTGCCATGGGGTTTCATGGAGACTATTGTCCGCTGCGACCGCGGGCGGGGCCAACCGCGCATGTCGCGCAGTCGGCAGGTCCGCTCAGAACCTCGACCGCCCGCAGCAGGCGTCGTCCTTCCGGCGCGGGTCGGCACCGCTTGTGCGCCGGTCGATCCTAAGCGGAGCGCGCATAGGCTGGCAGGCATCAGGTCCACACGATGAGAAGGGCACAGCAAGCCCCGAGCCAGCCGTCCTCGTCCGTAAGCACGTTGAGCAAAGGCCGTTTCCTGTTGAGGAAGCAACACTCTATGTACCATCGAACAAAGGCTCTGTTGCGGACGGAAGGCTCCAATCTAGGACTTCTACGCAACACCGGGAGAAGTACTAGATTTTCGCATAATGCACATTATGTTCTAAGGCGAGGCGCCGCATGACACACTGCAGCGAGCCCTTCCTGCCCGTTATCGCTACCTTCTGCCCCGGTTGCCGGTCCGGCCGGTCCTCATCGCATTCCGGGGAGACTCCATGCACCACAAGCGCAGGTTCGGGCTGGCCGTCGCGGTCGTGCTCGCGTTCCAGGCCGAGGCGGCTTCCAGCCTGAAGCTCAACGAGCAAGGCTACTTCGAGGCGCCTGGGCTCAACGTCACCGTGTTTGCCGACATCTACCCGGATGGGCACCAGACCGGCGTGACCGTGATCCAGCATGGCGAGCGCGTTGCTGCCAATGGCGACCTGCGCCTGGAGCCTTCGCCCGGCCAGTGGTCGCCGGTCCCGGCCGGCGACGGCAAGGCCAGCTTCGATCCGGCTACCGGCAGCCTGGTCCAGACCCTGCGCTATCCGGACCCGGGCAAGGACCGCAAGGGCTTCAACCCGATCGAGTATCCCGACCTGCACTTCAGCTACAAGGTGGCGGTGACGCCGCTGGACGGGCATTCGTTCCAGGTCTCGGTGCACCTGGACCAGCCGCTGCCGGCCGAATGGGAAGGCAAGGTCGGGTTCAACTTCGAACTGTTCCCGGGCGACCTGTTCGGCAAGTCGTTCCTGATGGACGGCAAGTCCGGCACCTTCCCGCGCCAGGCCAACGGGCCGGTGGCGGTGGTCGAGGGACATACGATCACCGCGCCGCTGGCCAGCGGCCGCACCCTGGTGGTGGCGCCGGAAAACCCGCTGCAGCGGCTGAAGATCGAGAGCCGCAGCGGCCGCCTGGACCTGATCGACGGCCGCGGCAACATGAACAACGGCTGGTACATCGTGCGCGAGGTGACCCGCCCGGGGGCCACCCGCGACGCGTTGACCTGGGTGGTGACGCCCAACGTCGACCCGCAGTGGCGCTACGAGCCGGTGGTGCAGGTCTCGCAGGTCGGCTACCGCCCGCACCAGGCCAAGACCGTGGTCATCGAGCAGGATCCGCGCGACCGCAAGGCCGACCCGCTGGTGCTGTACCGGATCGGCGAGGATGGTCCGCGGGAAGTGGCGCGCTACACGCCCAGGCCCTGGGGCAAGTTCCTGCGCTACCACTACCTGACCGCCGACCTGAGCGAGGTCCGCGAGCCCGGCAGCTACCAGCTGTCCTACCGCGGCAAGTCCACCCACGTCTTCCGCATCGACGACGATGTGTTCGACCGCGGCGTCTGGCAGCCGACGCTGGAGTACTTCCTGCCGGCGCAGATGTGCCACATGCGGGTCACGGAGAACTACCGCACCTGGCACGGCCTGGACCACATGGACGATGCGCGCATGGCAAGCCCCGGCGTGCACTTCGACGGCTACGAACAGGGCCCGGACACCCTCACCCGCTTCAAGCCCGGTGACCGCATTCCCGGCATGGCGGTGGGTGGCTGGCACGACGCCGGCGACTACGACCTGCGCATCGAAAGCCAGATGGGCACGATCAAGCTGCTGGCGCAGATGGTCGAGGAGTTCGGCCTGGACCACGACGCCACCACCATCGACCAGGCGCGCAAGGAAACCCGGCTGCTGCGCCCGGACGGGGTGAACGACGCCATCCAGCAGATCGAGCACGGCCTGCTCAACGTGCTGGCCGGCTACCGCGCCCTGGGCCGTACCTACCGCGGCGTGATCGAGCCCACGTTGGAGCAGTACGTGCTGCTGGGCGACGTCACCACGCAGACCGACAACCTCGCCTACGACCCTGCCCTGCCCGCCGGTGCCCGCACCGGGACCACCTCCTCGCTGCAGGACGACCGCTGGGTGTTCACCGAGGACAACCCCAACCGCGAGCTGGAGACAGCCTCGGGCCTGGCGGTGGCGGCGCGGGTGCTGGAGCCCTCGAATCCGGCCATGGCCAAGGAAGCGCTGGACGCGGCGATCGATCTCACGGCCAGGGCGCTGGACCGGGCGACCAGCATCGGTGCGAAGGTGGCGGCGCTGTCCGAGCTGGCGGTAAGCACCGGCGATCCGGCCTACGTGGAGAAGCTGGTTGCGCTGAAGCCGCAGATCGTGGAGGCGATCGACAAGACCGGCCCCTCGCTGGCGGTCGCCCTGCCCCTGGTCAGGGATGCCGACTTCCTGCGCGAGGTCGACGCCGCGGTCGCGGCGCACCAGGCCAAGCTGGCGGACGATGCGACCAGGACGCCCTACCGCGTCCCCTACGTCCCGTACATCTGGGGCGCCGGCTGGGACATCCAGCGCTTTGGCGTGGACCAGTACTACTTCCGCAAGGGCTGGCCGCAGCACACCAGCGACGCCCTGCAGATGGACGCGCTGAACTTCGTGCTGGGCGTGCACCCCGGCAAGGTCACCGAATCCTTCGCCTCGGGCGTGGGCGCGAACTCGGCCACCGTCGCCTACGGCACCAACCGCGCCGACTGGAGCTACATCCCCGGCGGCGTGATCTCCGGCACCGCGCTGATCCGGCCCGACCTGCCGGAGCTGAAGATCTGGCCGTACTTCTGGCAGCAGCGCGAATACGTGATCGGTGGCGGCGCGGAGAACTTCATGTTCCTGGCGCTGGCGGCGGCCAGCCGCCAGCAGGCCGGGAAGTAGGCCGGGAAGTAGGCCGGGGCCTGTCCGGAACGGAGTGCCGGCGGGGCAGCGTGGCGCCATCCCGGTCCGCGTCGGGCACGA
Source organism: Pseudoxanthomonas sp. SGT-18 (assembly GCF_003931645.1). Taxonomy (NCBI): domain Bacteria; kingdom Pseudomonadati; phylum Pseudomonadota; class Gammaproteobacteria; order Lysobacterales; family Lysobacteraceae; genus Pseudoxanthomonas; species Pseudoxanthomonas sp. SGT-18. The sequence continues at coordinate 82,324 of NZ_RRYJ01000009.1, forward strand.
TGTTGCTTCCCTCCCCCGGGCGGCGGGAGGGGCGCCCTGCCTGGCCCGGCCGGGCAGGCAATCCGGGGCTTGCCGCTATTTCCCACAGGCGTCGGCCACCAGCTGGTCGAGCCGGCGGCGCAGCTCGATGGAACGCTGGCCAACGCGCTCGTTCCGCAGCACCGAATCGCGGTGGCGGCGCGCGGCCTCGCAGCGGTCGTCCGCGGCGGTGGATGTGCCGATGCGCCGGGAAGCCGTCGCGTAGCCTCGCCGCCCGGTTTCGCGCGCACTGCGGCTGTCGCGCGCCGCCGGCAACTGCATGGGCGCAGGCGGCGCGTACTGGCCGTGGTCCCAGGTGCGGGCCGGCTGCTGGCCCTCGCCGCATGGCGCGGACTGGTAGCTGACGCCGCCGTCGGCAGCCACGCATTTATGGATCTGCTGGGCGGATGCGCCGCTGGCCGGCAGCCATGCCAGCGCGACGGTAATCAGGATCCTGTGCATTCCCTTGCCTCCCCTGGTGTCCGGCGGCCGGTCCGGTGGCCGCCACGGACTGGCGAAGATATACACCCGCCAGGCCGCGGCCGGACACCACCTGCGGGCAACGCCCTTCTGCCGGTCGGACGTGCTCGTCCCCTGGTTGCGACGGGAGGATGTCCGCGGGCGAAGAGGGTAGCCGGCTGGCAGGCTGCGGCGCGGCGGCTCAGCCGCCCTTCCCCGCTTCCGGCTTGCCGCGCCGCCGCCGCGCCTCCTCGCGCGCCTCGCGCAGGCGGTCCAGCTTCTCCTTGAGCTTGATCTCCAGGCCGCGCTCCACCGGGCGGTAGTACACGCGCTCGCCCATCACGTCCGGGAAGCCGGTCTGGTCGAGGGCAACGCCGCCCTCGGCGTCGTGGTCGTACTGGTAGCCCTTGTTGTAGCCCAGCTGCTTCATCAGCTTCGTCGGCGCGTTGCGCAGGTGCATGGGCACCTCGGCCGTGCCGTACTGGTGGACATCGGCCTTGGCGGCGTTGTACGCGGCGTAAGCCGCGTTGGACTTGGCGGTGCTGGCCAGGTAGATCGCGACCTGGGCCAGGGCCAGGTCGCCCTCCGGGCGGCCGAGGCGTTCGAAGGTGTCCCAGGCATCGATGGCCATCTGCAGGGCGCGCGGATCGGCCAGGCCGATGTCCTCCACCGCCATGCGGGTCAGGCGCCGGGCCAGGTACGCCGGATCGCAGCCGCCGTCGAGCATACGCGCCAGCCAGTACACCGCCGCGTCGGGATTGGAGCTGCGCACCGACTTGTGCAGCGCCGAGATCTGGTCGTAGAACTGCTCGCCGCCCTTGTCGAAGCGGCGGGTGCGGTCGGCCAGCACCTGCAGCAGGGTCGATTCGGTGATGCGCCCGCCCTCGTCGGCGGCCAGTTCGGCGGCGATCTCCAGCAGGGTCAGGGCGCGGCGCACGTCGCCGTCGGCGGCCGCGGCGATCTCGCGCAGGGCGCCCTCCTCCACCTCGATCCCCTGGCCGCCGAGGCCGCGCTCGCCGTCCTCCAGTGCGCGCCTGAGCGCGGCGACGATGTCCTCGGCCGAGACTGCCTCCATCACGTGCACGCGGCAGCGCGACAGCAGCGCGGAGTTGAGCTCGAACGAGGGATTCTCGGTGGTGGCGCCGACGAACACGATGCTGCCGCGCTCGATGTGCGGCAGGAACGCGTCCTGCTGGGTCTTGTTGAAGCGGTGCACCTCGTCCACGAACAGCACGGTGCGGCGCCCGGCGTCGAAGCGCTGGCCGGCCTCGGCCAGCACCTGGCGCACCTCGGGCAGGCCGGACAGGACCGCCGAGATGGCGCGGAACTCGGCGTCGGCATACTGGGCCAGCAACAGGGACAGGGTGGTCTTGCCGCAGCCCGGCGGCCCCCACAGGATCATCGAATGCACCCTGCCCGCCTCCACCGCGCGGCGCAGGGCCGAGCCGCGCGCGAGCAGCCGGCGCTGGCCGACCATCTCGTCCAGGCTGCGCGGCCGCATGCGCTCGGCCAGCGGGCGCATGGCCTCCTGGCGGGCGGGATCGGCGGGCGTTTCCGGTGTGGGCGCCAGCAGGTCCTGCTCGGCGGCGGCGGTGCGACGGGTGCGGCTCATGCGCCCATGATAGAGCGCCGGGGCCCCGTGCCGGGGCCGCGCAGCCTGGCAAGGCCGGCGGATTGGGTCGCCGGCCGCTGGCTCAGTGGCCGACCACGTCCACGCCCTTGGCCGGAGTGAACCTGAAGGTGCCGGCAGCGAAGGACGGGTTGCGCTTCCAGCCGCTGAAGCGCAGTTCGGTCTTCTGCCCGACCAGGTCGACCACCTGCATGCGCGCCAGGCCCTGCGGGCCGAAGCCCAGGCGCGCCATCTGGAAGCTGGCCTCGGTGTCGACCTTCGGAGTCAGGGTCAGCCATTCCAGGCCCTCGCTGGGCACGGCTTCCTCGCTGACGTCGAACTGGCGTTCCAGCCGCGACGGTTCGAACAGCGCCACCAGCGGGCTGTTGCGCTCTTCCTCGCCCTGCGGCTTGACCGTGGCCTGCTGCAGGTCCGGCTCGTACATCCAGACCTTCTGGCCGTCGGCCACGATCAGCTGCTCGAACGGCTTCTGGTACTCCCAGCGGAACAGGCGCGGCGCCGACACGGCGACCATGCCGCTGCTGCGCTCCTTGCTGCGGCCGTTGGCGTCGAACACCTGCTGCTCGAAGCGCCCCTCCAGGCCCTTGAGGCCGCTGGTGAAGCGCACCAGCTCGTCGCGCGCGCCGGCGAGGGCCGGTCCGGAAACCAGGACCAGGGCGAGGAGTCCGAGACCGAAGCGGAAGCGATTGGACATGGCAGCAGTGTTTCGTATCGGGGTGGGCGGAAGTGTGACGCCGCGAAGCTGAACAAGGAGGCGAGGCCGGGAGTATTGCCTGCCCCCTGGATGGCGGCGCCAGTCCGGTACCCGGGCCCTGGGCGGCTGGCGGCCTGGCCGAAAGCATCGGACCGGCGGCCGACGGCCTCAATCGCGCGGCGGCGGCGGGGCCAGGACGCTGCGGTCGCCGTTGTGTTCCGGCGCGCTGACCACGCCGGCGGCCTCCATCGCCTCGATCAGGCGCGCGGCGCGGTTGTAGCCGATCTTCAGCCGGCGCTGCACGCCGGAAATCGAGGCGCGGCGGGTCTCGGTGACGATGCGCACGGCCTCGTCGTACAGCGGGTCGGATTCGTCCCCGCCGCCGCTGCTCTCCGGCAGGCCGGTGGCGCCAATCACCACGCCGTCGCCCAGGGTCTGCACCTCGTCCAGCACGCCGTCGATGTACTCGGCCTTGCCGCTGGCCTTGAGGTGCTCGACCACGCGGTGCACCTCGTCGTCGCTGACGAACGCGCCGTGCACGCGCTCGGGCATGCCCGTGCCCGGCGGCAGGTAGAGCATGTCGCCGTGGCCCAGCAGGGTCTCGGCGCCGGACTGGTCGAGGATGGTGCGCGAGTCGATCTTGCTGGAGACCTGGAAGGCGATGCGGGTCGGGATGTTGGCCTTGATCAGGCCGGTGATCACGTCCACCGACGGGCGCTGGGTGGCCAGGATCAGGTGGATGCCGGCGGCACGCGCCTTCTGCGCCAGGCGGGCGATCAGCTCCTCCACCTTCTTGCCGACGATCATCATCATGTCGGCGAATTCGTCGATGAAGATGACGATGAACGGCAGCGGCTCCAGCGGGCGCGGCGCCTCGCCCAGCTCCGGGTTCGGCTTGAACAACGGGTCCATCAGCGGCTGGCCGGCGTCGATCGCGTCCTTGACCTTCTTGTTGAAGCCGGCCAGGTTGCGCACGCCCACCGCGCTCATCAGCTTGTAGCGGCGCTCCATCTCCGCCACGCACCAGCGCAGGCCGTTGGCGGCCTCCTTCATGTCGGTGACCACCGGCGCCAGCAGGTGCGGAATGTCCTGGTAGACGCTCAGCTCGAGCATCTTCGGGTCGATCATCAGGACCCGCAGTTCCTTGGGCGTGGCCTTGTACAGCAGGCTCAGCACCATGGCGTTGACCGCCACCGACTTGCCCGAGCCGGTGGTGCCGGCCACCAGCAGGTGCGGCATGCGCGCCAGGTCGGCCACGGTCGGACGGCCGGCGATGTCCTTGCCCAGGGCCAGGGTCAGCACGCTGGGCGACTTGTCGTATTCCTTCGAGCGCAGCAGCTCGGAGAGGAAGATCATCTCCCGGCTGGTGTTGGGGATCTCCAGGCCGATCACCGACTTGCCCGGGATCACGTCGACCACGCGCACCGACTTCACCGACAGGCCGCGGGCGATGTCCTTGTCCAGCGAACTGATCTGGCTGACCTTCACGCCCGGGGCCGGCTCCAGCTCGAAGCGGGTGATCACCGGGCCCGGATAGGCGCCGACCACCTGCACGTCGATGCGGAAGTCCTTGAGCTTGAACTCGATCTGCCGCGACAGGACCTCCAGGGTCTCCTCGGAATAACCCTTGGCCTGCGGCTTGGGATCGTCCAGCAGCGACAGCGGCGGCAGGCCGTCCGGGGTACCGCCGGCGCCCTGGAACAGCGGGATCTGGGTCTCGCGCTTGGCGCGCTCGCTCTTCTCCACCACCGGCGGCGCCGGCGGTTCGATCCGCACCGGCTCGCGCTTCGCCTGGCGCTGGGCCTCGCTCTTGCGGACCTCCTGGCGCTCCTCGCGCAGCTCGCGGGTGCGCTTCCACTCCTCGGCCTGCTGGGTCTTGCGGCGCAACAGTTCCGGCAGCGCCAGCACCCCGGCGCCGATCTTCTCCATCACCCAGAACCACGACAGACCGGTGGCCAGGGTCACCGAAACCAGCAGCAGCACGATCAGGAACAGGTTGGCGCCCAGCGGGCCGAAGCCGGCCTGCAGGGTCTTGCCCAGGGCCTGGCCGATCACGCCGCCGGCGCGCGCCACGTCCTGGGCGTACACGCCGATCAGGCGCACGTGCAGCATGCCGGTGGCGCCGAACAGGAAACCGAAGGTGCCGACCAGGCGCAGCGCCGGCCCCAGCTCGTCCTCCTCGCCCAGGCCGAACAACGCGATCCACGCCACCGCGCCCAGCGCCACCGGCACCAGGAACGCGGCATAGCCGAACAGGAACAGCAGCACGTCGGCGATCCACGCGCCCGCGCGGCCGCCGAGGTTCTGCACCGGCGCGACCACGCTGCCGCTATGCGACCAGCCCGGGTCGGTCGACGAATAGGTGAACAGGCAGGCCAGCAGGTACAGCAGCGCCGGCGCGATCACGATCAATGCCAGGTCCCGCCACAGGCGCTGCCGCGCGGGACTGGCCACGCCGGCTTCGCGCGACTTGCCGCGGGTGGACTTGCTGCGTTCCGTCAATGCCTTGGCCACGTCGCTCCGCAAACTTGAACTGGCTGCAGGAATCCTGCGTTAGGCATTGATCTTAAACGAATCTGCCGGGCCAGTCACAGGAAATCGCACGCCATCGCGCCAGCGGCCGCCGGCCGCAGCCCGGCAACCGTTCGCCTTGATTCGCATGTGCCCGGCCGCCACTCTATGCGCGGCCCTGCGAAGGGTCCCCTTCTTTCCCCGAACGACTATACATGACCGCTCCCAAGCACTCGCGCCTGCTCATCCTCGGTTCCGGCCCGGCCGGCTGGACCGCCGCCGTCTACGCCGCCCGCGCCAACCTCAAGCCGGTGGTGATCACCGGCCTGCAGCAGGGCGGGCAGCTGATGACGACCACCGAGGTCGACAACTGGCCCGGCGACGCCCACGGCCTGATGGGCCCGGACCTGATGGCGCGGATGCAGGCGCATGCCGAGCGCTTCGACACCGAGGTGGTGTTCGACCACATCCACACCGCCGACCTGTCCAGGCGTCCGTTCACCCTGGTCGGCGACAGCGGCACCTACACCTGCGACGCCCTGATCATCGCCACCGGCGCCACCGCCAAGTATCTGGGCATCCCCTCCGAGGAGAAGTACAAGGGCCGTGGCGTGTCCGCCTGCGCCACCTGCGACGGCTTCTTCTACCGCGACCAGGACGTGGTCGTGGTCGGCGGCGGCAACACCGCGGTCGAGGAGGCGTTGTACCTGTCCAACATCGCCCGCAAGGTCTACCTGGTCCACCGCCGCGATACCCTGCGCGCGGAAAAGATCATGCAGGACAAGCTGTTCGCCAAGGTCGAGGCCGGCAAGATCGAGCCGGTCTGGCACCACGTGGTGGACGAGGTGCTGGGCGACGACGCCGGCGTGACCGGCGTGCGGGTCAAGTCCACCCTGGACGGCAGCACCCGCCAGATCGCCGCCCACGGCTTCTTCGTGGCCATCGGCCACCAGCCCAACACCGGCCTGTTCGAAGGCCAGCTGGCCATGGACAACGGCTACATCACCATCCGCTCGGGCCTGGGCGGCAACGTCACCGCCACCTCGGTGGAAGGCGTGTTTGCCGCCGGCGACGTGGCCGACCAGCACTACCGCCAGGCGATCACCTCGGCCGGCTTCGGCTGCATGGCCGCGCTGGACGCCGAGCGCTTCCTGGACAAGGGCGCCTGAGGCGACCGATGAAGGCCGGACGCTGCTATCCCGGTGGCGTCCTGGCCGGCGCGCGCCGCCGCGGTCGCGGGATGGCGCGTCCATGAGCGCCGGGCTGCGCACGCGCTGGCTTGATGGCCTGGCCCGGGTCCCGGCCAGGCAGTGGGATGCCTTGCACGACGGCGGCAATCCCTTCGTGGCCCACGCCTTCCTCGAAGGCCTGGAACGCCACGGCTGCCTGCGCCCCGGATGGGGCTGGACGCCGCGCCATCTCACCCTGTGGGACGGCGATACCCTGGTGGCGGCCGTGCCCGGCTATCTGAAGACCAACTCGCACGGCGAGTTCGTGTTCGACCATGCCTGGGCCCGCGCCTATGCCGGGCACGGCCTGGACTACTACCCCAAGTGGCTGTGCGCCGTGCCCTACTCGCCGGTCACCGGGCCGCGCCTGCTGGCGCGCGACCCGGCCGTGCGCGGGGCCCTGGTACGGGCGATGTGCGCGCTGGTCGAGGACGAAGGGCTGTCCTCGGCCCACGTCAATTTCCACCTGCCGGCCGAGTCCGGGGCCTTCGATGCGGCCTGGCTGGAGCGCACCGACGTCCAGTACCACTGGCGCAACCCGGGGCACTGGCGCCGGTTCGACGACTACCTGGCGGACATGGACCATCGCCACCGCAAGAACATCCGCCAGGAGCGTGGCAAGGTAGCCAGCTCCGGGATCACGTTCCGGCGCCTGCATGGCGACGAGGCCGGGCCCGACGAACTGGATGCGATCCACGGCTTCTACCTGCAGACCTTCGCCGAATACGGCAACGCGCCCGCGCTGACCCGGGACTTCATCGGACATCTTGCGCGAACAATGCCGCGCAACATGCTGATAATTCTTGCCTATCTGGATGGATCGCCGGTTGCCGGGGCGCTCTGCCTGCGCGGCGGCGACACCCTCTACGGACGCTACTGGGGCAGCCACCTGCGCCTGCCGGGCCTGCACTTCGAGACCTGCTACTACCAAGGCATCGAGTACTGCCTGGAGCAGGGCCTGGCCCGGTTCGAGCCGGGCGCGCAGGGCGAGCACAAGCTGGCGCGCGGCTTCCTGCCGGCGTTCGTGCACAGCCGCCACTACATCGCCCATCCCGCGTTCCGGGAGGCGCTGGCCACCTGGTGCGCCGAGGAGCGCCAGACGGTGGAGCGGTATGCGCGCAGCCTGGGCAGGCACGGGCCGTTCCGCACGGCGGAGGGCGGCTGAGCATGGCCATGGCGCGCTTCCCCCGCCTGCTCGGCCCGGACGATCCATTCCCGCCGGTGGACCAGGCCCTGCGCGAGCCGGACGGGCTGCTGGCCATCGGTGGCGACCTCTCGCCGGAACGGCTGCTGGCGGCCTATGCCCAGGGCATCTTCCCCTGGTACTCGGAAGGGCAGCCGATCTTGTGGTGGAGCCCGGATCCGCGCATGGTGTTCCGTACCGATGGGGTACGCCTGTCCACCCGCTTCCGCCGCCAGCTGCGCCACAGCGCCTGGCAGGTGCGGGCCGACACCGCGTTCGACGCGGTGCTGGCGGCCTGTGCCGAGACCCCCCGCCGGGGCCACGACGGCACCTGGATCCTGCCGGAGATGCGCGCCGCCTACGCCCGCCTGCACCGGCTGGGGCATGCGCACTCGATTGAGGTGGTCGATGCCGGTGGCCGCCTGGTCGGTGGCCTGTACGGAGTGGCGGTGGGGCGGATGTTCTACGGTGAAAGCATGTTCAGCGCCTGCTCCGGCGGCTCCAAGGTGGCCCTGGCCGCCCTGGCCCACCGCCTGTGCGGCTGGGGCTGGCCGCTGCTGGACGCACAGGTGGAGAACCCGCACCTGGTCTCCCTGGGCGGCGAGCGCTGGCCGCGCCCGCGGTTCCAGGCCGAGCTGTCGCGGCTGACCGCCCTGCCCGGCATGGTCGGCAGCTGGACCACCGCCTTCGGCCTGCTGCCGGCCTCCGCGCTGGCTGGCTGAACCGGCTGTTTTGCGCCGCAACGGCTTTCCGCGTAAAATTGCCGCCTTTAACGCCCTGCTCGCGCAAATCGGAAACGCATGTCGAAAGACGATTCCATCGAGTTCGAAGGCACTGTCATCGAGACGCTGCCCAATACCACCTTCCGGGTACGCCTGGAGAATGGGCACGAGATCATCGCCCACATCTCCGGTCGCATGCGCAAGAACTACATCCGCATCCTGACCGGCGACCGCGTCAAGGTCGAGATGACGCCCTACGACCTGACCAAGGGCCGCATCACCTATCGCATGAAGTGAGCCCCGCGGCGTGCCTGGCGGCACGCATGGCCCCGCTCACGGCAAAGGCGGCCGCAAGGCCGCCTTTTTTCGTGCGCCGGTTGCGCCCAGGCATTGCGCGGCGTGCCGCCAGGGGTGGCCGGAGGTCGGTGTCACCTCAGGCAGATTCCGCGGCGGCGGCGCGGCACTAGCGTGGAATGCGGTCCAATCCGGGCCGTCTTCCGAGCAGTGCCATGAAGCCCCTTGCCCGTACCGTCCTCCTGCCGCTCGTGCTCCTGTGCGCCGCCCCCCTGGCGCAGGCTGGCAGCGGCGCCCCGGCCGAACAGCCCGGCTGCGTCCACCTTGGCCAGGACCAGCAGATCACCCGCCAGGGCAACGCCCGCCAGTTCCTCCTGCGCGACGGCCGGGCGCAGTACCAGGTCACCCTGCAGCGCGACTGTTCCGCCCTGCCCGCCGCGCGCGTCGGCCTGATCGAACGCAACGGCGCGCAGCACCTGCTGTGCCAGCGCGGTTCGGCCCTGCATACCGACCGCGGTACCTGCGAGGTGGCGCGGGTGCAGCGTATCGAGCCTGTGCTGGAGCAGGTGGCGGACAGCCGCGAGTGAGCCGGCCGGTCGCCGCCGCGTGCCGGCACCCGGAAGCGACAAGGCCGGCCATCCCGCGCGTCCTGGGCCGCGGAATGGCCGGCCTGGCGGCCGTGCCCGGGTAAGCCGGCTCGGCTCAGACCGTCGCCGGCAGCAGCTTCTCCGGTTCGGACTGGGCCTCGACCACCAGCTCGCCGTCGACCACGTCGATGTGGACGCGGCCGCCGTTGACCAGCTTGCCGAACAGCAGCTCGTCGGCCAGCGGGCGCTTGATCCGGTCCTGGATCACGCGCGCCATCGGGCGGGCGCCCATCAGCGGGTCGAAGCCGTGCTGGGCCAGCCACTCGCGCGCGTTCGGCGAGGCGGTCATGGCCACCCGCTTCTCGTTGAGCTGCATCTCCAGCTCGATCAGGAACTTGTCCACCACCCGCAGGATGTGCTCGAAGGCCAGCGGCTGGAACTGCACCACCGCGTCCAGGCGGTTGCGGAACTCCGGGCTGAAGGTGCGGCGGATCACTTCCATCGCGTCGGTGGAGTGGTCCTGGCGGGTGAAGCCGATCGAGCGCCGCGAGGCCTGGGCCGCGCCGGCGTTGGTGGTCATCACGATCACCACGTTCTTGAAGTTGGCCTCGCGCCCGTTGGTGTCGGTCAGCACGCCGCGGTCCATGACCTGCAGCAGGATGTTGAAGATGTCCGGGTGGGCCTTCTCCACCTCGTCCAGCAGCAGCACGCAGTGCGGCGTCTTGACGATCTTCTCGGTCAGCAGGCCGCCCTGGTCGAAGCCTACGTAGCCCGGGGGCGCGCCGATCAGGCGCGAGACCGAGTGCGGCTCCATGTACTCGGACATGTCGAAGCGCACCAGCTCGATGCCCAGCTGCAGGGCCAGCTGGCGGGTCACCTCGGTCTTGCCCACGCCGGTGGGGCCGGCGAACAGGAAGTTGCCGATCGGCTTGTCCGGGTTGCCCAGGCCGCTGCGCGCCAGCTTGATCGCCGAGGCCAGGGTCTCGATGGCCGGGTCCTGGCCGAAGATCACCATCTTCAGGTTGCGCTCCAGGTGCTGGAGCACGTCCTTGTCGGTGGCGCTGACCTGCTTGGCCGGGATCCGCGCCATCTTGGCGACGATGGTCTCGATTTCCTCGACGTCGATCAGCTCCTTGCGCGCGCCTTCCGGCAGCAGGCGCTGGCGGGCGCCGGCCTCGTCGATCACGTCGATGGCCTTGTCCGGCAGCAGGCGGTCGCCGATGTGCTTGACCGACAGGTCCACCGCGGCCTGGATCGCCTCGTCGGCGTAGGTCACGCCGTGGTGGGCCTCGTACTTGGCCTTCAGTCCCTGCAGGATCTCGTAGGCCTCGCCCACCGTCGGCTCGACGATGTCGATCTTCTGGAAGCGGCGGGCCAGCGCCCGGTCCTTCTCGAAGATGCCGCGGTATTCCTGGAAGGTGGTCGAACCGATGCAGCGCAGCTCGCCGGAGGCCAGCGCGGGCTTGATCAGGTTCGAGGCATCCATGGTGCCGCCGGAGGCGGAGCCGGCGCCGATGATGGTGTGGATCTCGTCGATGAACAGGATCGCGCCGGGGATCTTCTTGACCGCGGCCAGCACGCCCTTCAGGCGCTTCTCGAAGTCGCCGCGGTACTTGGTCCCGGCCACCAGGGCGCCCAGGTCCAGCGAGTAGATCACCGCGTCGGCCAGCACCTCCGGCACCTCGCCGTCGACGATGCGCTTGGCCAGGCCCTCGGCGATGGCGGTCTTGCCCACGCCGGCCTCGCCCACGTACAGCGGGTTGTTCTTGCGGCGGCGGCACAGCACCTGGATGGTGCGCTCGATCTCGTCGGCGCGGCCGACCAGCGGGTCGATCTTGCCGGCCCGGGCCTGCTCGTTGAGGTTGGTGGCGTACTCGGTGAGGACGTCGGTCTTGCCCTCGCCCTCGCCGCCCTCGGCGCGCCCTTCCCCGTCCGGGGAGGCGGCGCCCGGCTCGGGCTCGTCGCCCAGCTTGGCGATGCCGTGCGACAGGTAATTGACCACGTCCAGCCGGGTCACGTCCTGCTGGGTGAGGAAGTAGACCGCGTGCGAGTCCTTCTCGCCGAAGATCGCCACCAGCACGTTGGCGCCGGTGACCTCCTTCTTGCCCGAGGACTGCACGTGGTAGACGGCCCGCTGCAGCACGCGCTGGAAGCCCAGGGTGGGCTGGGTGTCGCGGCCGTCGTCGTCGGCCAGGCGGGAGACGGAAGCCTCGATGGCCTGCTCCAGGTCCACCCGCAGGCGTTCGAAGTCGGCACCGCACGCCCGCAGCACGGCCTGGGCCGAGGGGTTGTCGAGCAGGGCCAGCAGCAGGTGCTCGACCGTCATGAACTCATGACGGGCTTCGCGCGCCCGCTTGTAGCACTGGCCGATGGTCTGTTCGAGGTCTTTGCTGAACATGGCTCGCTCCGGCGGTTTGCCAACAATATGCGGCCTGCCACCGGCAATTCCAGCGTGCCGGCGCAACGCCGTGTTCAGCCGGCGGCAGGCCGGCGCCCGGGCGGGGCATCCCGCGGGTCAGGCCTTCTCCATCGTGCACAACAGCGGGTGCTGGTTCATGCGGGAGAACTCGTTGACCTGGGCTACCTTGGATTCGGCCACTTCGCGCGTGAAGACACCGCAGACGCCACGTCCCCGGGTGTGGACGTGGAGCATCACCTGGGTGGCGCGCTCCAGGTCCATGCCGAAGAACTGCTGCAGCACGGCCACGACGAAGTCCATGGGGGTGTAGTCGTCGTTCAGCAGGATCACCTGGTACATCGGTGGCGGCGCGACTTCAGGCCGGCCGGTATCGACCAGGGTGCCGTGTTCGTGATCGTGGCGGGGGTTGCTCGACATGTACGGGATTATACGTTCCGGCGCGCCACGCGACCCCAAAGGCGCGGCGGATGGACGCGGCCGCCGCGGCTGCCGGACAATTCCCCGATCCTTCCCCCCGGATGCCCGCATGAGCGCCCTTCCCCGCCTAGCCGCCGCGCTGCTGGCGCTGGCCCTGCCCCTGTCCGCCGCGGCCGCGGGCCCCGACCGCGCGGTCGCGCGCATGCTCGACCAGCTCGGCCACGCCTACGAGGTGGACGAGGACGGCGACTTCCGCCTGGTCCTCGGGCTGGAGGACGAACGCTCCCAGGTGGTCATCGTGCGTTCGCCGGTGGAGACCTTCGGCAGCCTCCGCGTGCGTGAGGTGTGGTCGCCGGCCTGGTCGGCCGCGGGCGCGTTCCCGGTGGCGGTGGCCAACCGCCTGCTGGAGGCCTCGGCCGGGCAGAAGCTCGGTGGCTGGGTGCGCCAGGGCGACTACGCGGTACTGGTGATCCAGCTGCCGGCCGACGCCGGCGCGCAGGCCCTGGACGACGTCATCGCCTACGCCGCGGCCGCCGCCGACCTGATGGAGCTGGAACTGGGCGACGGGAGCGACGACTACTGATGGCCTGGCATCCCCACGTCACCGTGGCCAGCGTGGTCGCCCGCGAAGGGCGGCTGCTGCTGGTCGAGGAGCGGATCGACGGCCGCCTGGTGCTGAACCAGCCGGCCGGGCACCTGGAGCCGGGCGAGAGCCTGGCCGAGGCCGCCGTGCGCGAGGCCCTGGAGGAAACCGGTTGGGACATCCGCCTGGACGCCTTCATCGGCTGCTACCAGTGGAAGGCCCCGGACGGCAGCGACTACCTGCGCTTCGCCTTCGCCGGCACCGCCCTGCTCCACCACCCGGAGCGGACTCTCGATGAAGGCATCGAGCGCGCCGTGTGGCTGGCGCCGGACGAACTGCTGGCCGAATCCGCCCGCCACCGCAGCCCGCTGGTCTGGCAGGTGGCCGCCGACTGGCTGGCCGGGCGGCGCCAGCCACTGGACCTGGTGCGGCAGCTGTGAGCACGCCGCCGCGCACTGTCGTCGGCGTGTCCGGCGGCGTCGATTCCTCGGTGGCCGCGCTGCTGCTGGCCCGCGCCGGCGAGCCGTTGGCCGGGCTGTTCATGCAGAACTGGGACGACGACGGCAGCGGCGAGTGCCGCGCCGAGGAGGACCGCCGCGATGCGGTGGCGGTGTGCGGCCGCCTCGGCATCCCGTTCCATTTCCGCGACTTCTCGAAGGAGTACTGGGCCGGGGTGTTCGAGCACTTCCTGGCCGAGTACGCCGCCGGGCGCACGCCCAACCCGGACGTGCTGTGCAACCGCGAGGTCAAGTTCAAGCACTTCCTCGACGCGGCGCGCGACCTGGGGGCCGAGCGCATCGCCACCGGCCACTACGCCCAGGTCGTGCACGAGGGCGGACGCTGGCGGCTGCTGCGCGGCGCCGACCGCGACAAGGACCAGAGCTACTTCCTGCACCAGCTGGGGCAGGAACAGCTGGCGGCCACCCTGTTCCCGATCGGCCACCTGCCCAAGGCGCAGGTGCGCGCGATCGCACGCGAGGCCGGGCTGCCGACCCACGCCAAGAAGGATTCCACCGGCATCTGCTTCATCGGCGAGCGCGACTTCCGCCAGTTCCTCGGCCGCTACCTGCCGGCGCAGCCGGGCGAGATCCGCGACCCGCAGGGGGTGCGGATCGGCACCCACCCGGGGGTGTTCTACTTCACCCTGGGCCAGCGCGAGGGCCTGGCCATCGGTGGCGTGCGCGGCCGCCCGGCCGCGCCTTGGTACGTGGTCGGCAAGGACGTGGCCGCCAACATCCTGTACGTGGACCAGGACCGCGACAGCCCCTGGCTGATGTCCAGCACCATCCGCACCGAGGCCATGCACTGGATCGAGGGCGCGGCGCCGGCGTCGGAGTTCGAGTGCAGCGCCCAGGTCCGCTACCGCCAGCAGGAAGAGCCGTGCCGGGTGCGGGTGCTGGACGACGGCAGCCTGTCGGTGCGTTTCCTCCGCCCGCAGCGGGCGGCGACCCCGGGGCAGTCGCTGGTGCTGTACGACGGCCCGGCCTGCCTGGGGGGCGCGGTGATCGCTTCCACCGATGCCCCGGTGCCGGGCGATGCCGGGCGGGCGGCTGTGGTCGCCAGCTAGAATACCGGCCATGGAAAATCCCCATAGCGATCGCGTGCTGGCGCTGGCCGGCCTGGCCCAGTCCCTGCAGCAGGTGCGGCGCATCGCCGAGACCGGCCACAGCGACACCGGCGCCGCCCAGCCCGTCCTGGACAGCGTGTTCCGGATCGACGCCCCTTCCGCCGCCGACGTCTACGGCGGCGTGCCGGCGCTGGCCCCGGGCCTGCGCCTGCTCGACGCCTACCTGGCCAACCGCGCCGACGACCCGCTGCTGCCGCGCCTGGCCCTGGCCACGGTCCAGCTGGAGCGCCGCTTCTCCGGCGAGCCGGCGACCATGCAGGCGGTGGGCAACGGCATCGCCGGCCTGGCCGCGCGCGCCGAGGAACTGGGCAGCACCCACCCGGAGGTCCTGTCCGCGCTTGGCGCCCTGTACGCGGACACCATCAGCCACCTGCGGCCGCGGATCATGGTCCAGGGCAACCCGCACTACCTCGGCCAGCCCGGCGTGGTCTCGGAGATCCGCGCCCTGCTGCTGGCGGCGGTGCGCTCGGCGCGGCTGTGGCGCCAGCTCGGCGGCAGCCAGTGGCACTTCCTGTTCGCGCGCAAGGCCATGGCCGAAGCGGTGCGCATGCATCGCAACTGAGCACCAGTTCGCACTGGCAGGGGGCGCAGCGGCTAAAGGCAAGGGGTCTACGGCCGATACTGCGAACGAGGTTCCGCAGAGATCACCCATGGATTCCCGTTTGCTCTTCCGCATGGCCGCACCGCTGGTGCTGACCCTCCTGGCTCCCATCGCGATCGGTTTCGACTGGCCGGCTCCGGTGCGCTGGGCGATCCTGACCACCCAGACGCTCGCCTGGTTCGGCTTCGCCGCCTGGCTGCTGCTGCGTGGCTCCGCCTCTTCCGGACCGTCGCGGGAACATGCGCGCGTGATCCGCGAGCAGGAGCAGCTGCTGGGTGAGCTGCGCAACTTCGTCGGCAAGGAGATCGAAGGCTCGCGCAGCGAGATCGACCGCGCCCGCGAGCTGATCCGCCAGGCGGTCGCCGGCCTCGGCGGCAGCTTCGACGCGATGAACCGCAAGTCGCGCCAGCAGAGCCAGGCCATGGCCCGGCTGATCGCCGACCAGGACGGCAACGGCGGGGTCGACGTGGCCCGCTTCGCCCAGCACGCCAGCTCGCGCATGGAGCAGCTGGTGGAGGCGCTGGAGCAGGTCGCCGGCCAGAGCACGACCACGGTGCAGCACATCGACCAGATGGCCCAGCACCTGGACGGCATCTTCGCCCTGCTGGAGGACGTCAAGTCGATCGCCGACCAGACCAACCTGCTGGCGCTGAACGCGGCGATCGAGGCGGCCCGCGCCGGCGAGGCCGGCCGCGGCTTCGCGGTGGTCGCCGACGAGGTGCGCAACCTGTCCGAGCGCTCGACCACCTTCAACGAGCAGATCCGCAAGCTGGCGCACAGTTCCAAGGACGCCATCGCCAAGGTGCGCGAGACCGTGACCCAGATGGCCTCGCGCGACCTGGACCGCTCCCGCGAGGCCCGCGCCGAAGCCGCGCAGATGCTGCAGAACGTGGCCGCGATCAATGCCTCGCTGAGCGAGGGCATGCGCGAGATCTCCGACTGCGGCCGCGCCATCGACGGCTCGGTGGCCGAGGCGGTGCGCGCCCTGCAGTTCGAGGACATCGCGACCCAGGCCCTGGGCGGCGCGCACCTCCACCTGGACCGCCTGGACACGATCAACCGCGAGGCCATGGCCCTGCAGGAGCTGCTCCAGCGCAACAACGGCAGCGACGACGTCGAGCTGATCCGCGCCCTGCAGAAGCTGGGCCAGCGCCTGCGCGAACTGCGCGGCGAGTGGGAGCAGCCGCCGCACAAGCCGGTTACCCAGCAGAGCATGGGCGCCGGCACGGTGGAGCTGTTCTGAGCCCCTCCGGCACCCGCACCAACCCGGCAGGCCCCGGCTCCGCACCGGGGCCTGCTGCCGTGCAGGCCCCGGAAAACGCGGCCGCACGCAGCACGGCGCTGATGGCCCGGCTGGAGGCCATGGCCCTGCAGGAACTGGCCCTCGCCGCTGCGATCGGTTCGCCTGCCGCGGCCACCGACCCGCTGCTGGCCTGCGTGGACTGGGACCTGGGCGTGCCCGGGCTACCCTCCCCGGCGGCCTGATCCCGGCCCGTGTTCCCGGTCGCGGCGCGCGACCGGCTTCCCTTCCCGCCCGCACGGCCAGGTTCCCCAAGGCTCGTGTTCTCGACCGGCCGCGACGCCCCGGAACGATCGCAGCCTGCGCCCGGACATGCCTGGCGCTCCCGGATCGACGACCCGCCACGCGCGACTGGCCCCGATTCCCTGATGCGGCCTTGTCCGCGCTACGCGTCGCGGACCGGTGCGTCGTACTTCAATAATGGCGCGGGGCCGTGGCAGCCCAGGCGTCGCCGCGCTCCAGCAGGTGCCGCGCTGCTGCGGTGCCCGCGCACTGGTGGGGGTGGCGCGTCGCCACGCGCTGCAGGCTCACCGCCGGGCTGCCTTGGGGCCCACTTCGCATTGCGGGGTTCCCGGGTGCGGCCTTGCCCGGACCACACGATGGCGGAGCCGTGCCGGGACAACGAAGGCACGGGGCTGGCGGCGGCGGAAAGCACGACGCCGGCAAGCGCCGGCGTCCGTGGTGCCGGGATCCGGATCGGCGCCCCTACTTGAGCGCCACCGGCCGCGACCACTCGATCACGCCGGCCTCGCTGGCCTGGCGCAGCCACTGCGCCAGTTCACGCGGCGGCAGCGGCCGGGTGTGCACGTATCCCTGGACCTCGTCGCAACCCCATTGCCGCAGCTGATCCTGCTCCTGCATGGATTCCACGCCCTCGGCCACCACCCGCATGCCCAGCGCGTGGCCGAGGTGGATGATGGCCTGGGTGACGCCGCCGGCATTGGCGTCGTGCAGCATGCCGCTGACGAAGCTGCGGTCGATCTTCAGCCGCTGCACGGGGAAGCGGTTGAGGTAGTGCAGGTTGGAGAAACCGGTGCCAAAGTCGTCCACCGCCAGCTGGATGCCGTGGCGTTCGAACACCTTGAAGCAATGGCGCAGGCTCTCGCTGTCCAGGATCAGGGCGGACTCGGTCAGCTCCAGCTCCAGCCGCGCCGGGGGCCAGCCGGCGCGCTGGCACAGCGCCACCACGCGTTCGGCGAAGCCGCGGTCGCGCAGCTGCAGGCCGGAGACGTTGACCGCGATGCGGCCGAAGTCCAGGCCGGCCGCGTGCCAGGCCACGGCCTGGCGGCAGGCCTCGGCGATGACCCACTCGCCCAGGCGCACGATCTCGCCGCACTGCTCGGCGATCGGGATGAACTCGCCCGGGTGGCAGGTGCCGCCCGGCCGGTGCCAGCGCACCAGCGCCTCGATGCCCGGCGCGTGGCGGTCGTTGATGCTGATCTGCGGCTGGTAGACCAGCGAGAATTCCTCGCGCTCCAGCGCGCCGCGCAGGGTGTGCTCGATCTCCAGCCGGCGCCGGGTCTGGCGCTGGATCTCGGCATCGTGCATCTGCAGCGAGTTGCGGCCGCGCTCGCGGGCCACGCGCAGGGCCGCGTGCGCGGCGCGCAGCAGCTCGTCGAAGGCGTTGCCGTCCCCGCCGAGCACCGCCACGCCCACGCTGGCGCCGGCCTTGAGCAGTTCGCCGGCGAACGGCAGCGGCTCGGACAGCGCCGCGATCAGCTTCATGCCGACGGCCTCGGCGCGGGCGGCATCGGCGCGCAGCATGACCATGAACTCGTCGCCGCCGAGGCGGCCGAACAGGTCGTGCTGCGACAGCGTCGCGTGCAGGCGCCCGGCCACCGCCTTGAGCATGGCGTCGCCGGCGGCGTAGCCGAAGGTGTCGTTGATGTTCTTGAAACCGTCCAGGTCCAGCAGCAGCAGGGCCAGCGGGGTCGCGCCGGTGGCCAGCGCGTCCTCGATCGCCTCCTCGGCCTGGACCCGCAGCAGGAAACGGTTGGGCAGGCCGGTAAGCAGGTCGTAGTGCGAGAGCAGCTCGATCCGCTCGCTGGTCTCGCGCTCGCGGCTGATGTCGCGGAACAGGGCGACGAAGCGCTCCGACAGGCCTTCGCGGCGGTCCAGCTCCAGGGTCACCTCGACCCAGACGCGCTGGCCGCCGGGGCGGTAGAAGCACAGTTCCAGGCGTTCGGCCGGGCCGCCGCCGGCCAGCCGCGCCAGCGCCGCCTCGAAGGCGTCGCGCGAGTCGCGGGTGTACAGGGCCAGGGCGTCGTCCAGGGTGATCGGGCCCGGTGGCAGGCCGTGGATGCGGTAGCACTCGTCGGTCCACTGCACCCGGCGGGTGGCGCACTCGATCTCGCAGCCGCCGATGCGGCCGAGCGCGGAAACCCGGTCCAGCAGCTCGGTGCGCCAGCGCAGCAGCGCATCGGCGTGGCGCTGCGCGGTCACGTCCTGGAACTGGCCCAGCACGCGCTCGATGTGCCCGGCCGCGTCCAGTTGCGGGCGCGCCCAGGCCTGCAGGTGCAGCGGCTGGCCCTGGGCATCGGTGAGCTCCAGCACGAAGCGCACCGGCTGGCCGTCGCGGCGCATGCGCTGCCAGGCACGCCGCAGCGCGGCCGAAGCCTCGCGCGGCATCCGCCGCAGCCAGGCGCGGGCGCTGTCGCGGTCGCGCGGCGGGTGGCCCAGCAGGCGGTAGAACTCGCGCGGCCACCAGCCGCTGTCGGTGGCCGGGCTCCACGACCAGGAGGTGATCCCGGCCAGGCGCTGGATTTCCTCCAGCAGCGCCTGCTGCCCGCGCAGCCGTTCCTCCAGCTGCTTCTGTTCGTCGATCGCGGTATGCGTGCCGATCATCCGCAGCGGGCGGCCGTCGGCGCTCCAGGCCACCACCCGGCCGCTGTCGCGGACCCAGCGCCAGCTGCCATTGCAGTGGCGCACGCGGTGTTCGCAGGTGTAGGCGTCGGTGCGGCCGTCCAGATGCGCGCGCAGGGTCTGGCGCAGGCGCTCCACGTCCTCCGGGTGGACCATCGCCAGCGCCGATTCCAGGCTGCTGTCGAGCACGTCCTCGGCGGTGAAGCCGAGCATGGCCCGCCAGGTCTCGGAGCGGAAGATGCGGTTGGCGCCGATGTCCCAGTCCCACAGCCCGTGGCCGGCGCTGTCCAGCGCCACCTGCCAGCGGCTGGCGCCTTCCGGGTCGGGGATGCTCAGGGTGTAGGCGATGGCTTGGCCGTCGGGGCCGCGCACGGCGCGCAGCCAGCCGTCCAGGCGCCGGTCCGGGCCCGGCAGGCTGCAGGCCACGGCCTGGCGCTCGCCGGCGGCCAGGCTGGCGCGCAGGTCCTGCAGCAGCGGGGCATAGCGGGCCGCGGCATCGGGCAGGGCCATGGCCTGGGCCGCCGGGTTGGCGGCGATCGGACGGCCCTCGGCGTCGAGCACCAGCAGGGCACTTTCGATCGGGTGTTGCAACAGGCTGGCAATTGCGCCGGAATCCACGCCCTGCTCTCTCCAAACTCCCCCGGGGGGCTCCCGGGGCGGTCATGCCGTTAACGGCATCGGCGCGGCGTAGTTGAGCCCGGCACGGGCGCCGGCGCTGGTATGCTTGCGCCTCTCGTTCCGGGGCAAGCCGATGGCACAGCACGACCGGTCCGGGGTGCCCGGGCCAGCCGAGGACGTGGCGGACGCCAAGGTCCGCGCACGTGCGCTCGCGATGCGCATCCCGTTGCTGTACCTGCTGTTCGGGATCCTGTGGATCCTCTTCAGCGACCGCGCGCTCGCCCTGCTGGCCACCGACACGGCGGCCCTCACCCGGCTGCAGTCGTGGAAGGGCGCCATCACCGTTGGCATCAGCGCGGCGCTGCTGTACGTCCTCACCTATCGCCTGCTGCACCGGCTGCTGCGCGCGGCCGACCGCGCGCGCGCGTCGGAAAACCGCCGCCGCGAGATGTTCGAGGCCAACCCCAACCCGATGTTCAGCTGCGACATGCAGTCGCTGGAGATCGTGGATGCCAACCCGGCGGCCGCCGATTTCCTCGGCTGGCCGCGCGAGCACCTGCGCGGCATGGCGGTCGGCAGGTTGTGGCGCGACCGCGAGGAGCTGGCCGCGGCGGTGGCCGAGGTGCGCCAGAATCCCGGCAAGCCGCACGTGAAGCTGGCCAGCTTCACCGCGCGCGACGGCCGCGTCCGCCACGTGGAACTGCGCAGCACCGACCTGCCGCCCTCGCCCGGCGGCGCGCCGCGGCGGCTGGTCGTGCTGCTCGACCGCACCGCCGAGGAACAGGCGCGGCTGCGGCTGCTGGAGGCGCAGCAGCTGGCGCGGCTGGGCTCCTGGGAGCTGGACCTGGCCACCGGCGCCACCCGCTTCTGCCCGGTCATGCGCCAGCTCACCGCGCATCCGCCGGGACCGGACCGCCGGCTGACCGAGGTCCTGGTCGGCGCCGACGCGGCCAGCCACGCGCGCCTGGAGCGCATGCTCGAGGAGCTGGCCTCCGGCGCCCTGCCCCACCTGGACCTGCTGCTGCCGGTGCTCGGTGCCGGCGGCCAGGAGCGCCTGCTGCACCTGCGCGGCCGCCGCCGGGAGGAACAGGGCCACGCGATCCTGCGCGGCACGGTGCAGGACGTGACCGAGGAGCAGCAGACCCGGCGCCTGCTCGGCGAGCGCGAGCAGCAGTTCCGCGAGCTGGTCCGGATCCTGCCCGACGGGCTGATGATCCTGCGCGAGGAGCGGGTGTTCTACGCCAACCCGGCCTGCGCCGGGCTGTTCGGCCGCGCCCCGGAGGCGCTGATCGGCGAACCGCTGGCGGGCTTGGTCGAGCCGGCCGACCTGCCGGCGCTGCGCGACTGGCTGCGCGGCGAACTGGCCGAGGCCTCGCCACGCATGCGCCGCAACGGCGGCGAGCCGTTCCGGGTGGCGCTGTCGCGCGCCGCGGCCCGTTACGGCGGCCAGGACTGCCAGCTGCTGCTGGTGCGCGACCTCAGCGAGCCGGAGCGCATGCGCGACGCCCTGGCCGGGGTCAACCGCGAGCTGCAGGCGATGGCCGGGCGGCTGTTCTCGGCCCAGGAGGACGAGCGCCGCGCGATCTCGCGCGAGCTGCACGACGACGTCGGCCAGGCGATCACCGCGATCAAGCTGTCGGTGCACGCGGCCATGGCCGAGGAGGACGCGGAGCGGCGGCGCGAGGACCTGCAGGAGGTGGTCGCCACCGCCGACGCCACCCTGGACAAGCTGCGCAACCTGTCCATGCTGCTGCGCCCGCCGCAGCTGGACGCGCTGGGCCTGGAAGCGGCGCTGCGCTGGCACGCCGGCAGCCTGTTCCGCAACCAGCCGGTGGTGCTGGCGCTGGACGTGGCGCCGCTGCCGCGGCGCCCGGAGCGCGAGGTCGAGCAGGCGTGCTTCCGCATCGCCCAGGAAGGGTTGACCAACATCCTGCGCCATGCCGGCGCCAGCCACGTCACCCTGGCCCTGTCCGGCGACGAGGAGTCCTTGCGCCTGCACATCCGCGACGATGGCCGCGGCTTCGACCAGGCCCAGGCCGGCGGCCTGGGCCTGGTGATCATGCGCGAGCGCGCGCAGAGCGCGGGAGGGCGCCTGAGCATCCACAGCGCGCCGGGCACCGGCACCCGCATCGAGCTGCTGCTGCCCTACGCCGCGCGGGGTTGAGGACGCGTGCTGCCTACGTCTCCCGCCATCCACGAACTTCCCGCGCCCGGCCGCCTGGGCGCCGGCCACCCGGTGCTGCAGGAACTGGTCGCGCAGGCGCGCAACGGCGGCCCGCCGCTGATGGCCCTGCACCTGGACATCGACCACTTCGCCTCGGTCAACGAGAACATGAGCTTCGAGGTGGGCGACCAGGCGCTGGCCGAGCTGGGCCGGCGCCTGCACGCCCTGCTGCAGGGCCGCGGCCACGTCTGGCACCACGGCAGCGACGAGTTCGTGGCGGTGGTGCCGCTGCAGCCGGGGATGCCGGCGCCGGAGCAGCTGGCCGAGGAACTGCTGGTCGAGGCCGAGGCGCCGCTGAGCGTGCTGCCCTACACCCTGTTCCTGAGCACCAAGGCCGGGGTCGCGATCTGCCCGCAGCACGCCACCGACGCCGACGGCCTGCTGCACCTGGCCGAGATCGCCGCGCGCCAGGCCAGCCACGTCGGCGAGCGCATCCAGATGTACGGCGGCGCCAGCCTGCAGACGGTGCACAACGAAAGCCTGATCGCGCGCCAGATCGTCGACGCGGTGCCCAACGGCGAACTGCGCCTGCGCTTCCAGCCGGAGATCAGCGCCCGCGACGGCCGCGTGGTCGGCATGGAGGCGCTGCTGCGCTGGCAGTCCCCCACCCTGGGCCTGCTGGTGCCCGAGCGCTTCATGCCGGTGGCCGAGCGCCTGGGCGTGATCGTGCAAATCGGCGACTGGGCGCTGCGCAACGCCATCAACCAGGCCCGCGCCTGGCGCGACGCCGGCTTCGACGACCTGTTCGTGGCGGTCAACGTCTCCACCCTGCAGCTGCTGCGCCCGGCCTTCGTCGACGAGGTACTGGCGATGCTGCGCCAGGCCGGGCTGCCGGCCGAGAGCCTGCTGGTCGAGATCAACGAGAGCACCCTGGCCGCCAGCGTGGCGCCGGTGTACGACGGGCTGGCGGCGCTGCGCCGCGAGGGCGTGCGCCTGGCCCTGGACAGCTTCGGCACCGGCGACTCCAGCCTCAGCGCGCTGGTCCGCTACCCGGTGGACATGCTCAAGATCGACCGCAGCTTCATCCGCAGCGCGCCGGCCGGCGAGCGCGAGACGGCGATCGTGCGCGCGATCATCGCCATGGGCCACCAGCTCAACATGAAGGTGATCGCCAACGGCGTGGAGAGCGAGGCCCAGCTGGGCTACCTGCGGCGCAGCGACTGCGACCTGTTCCAGGGCTACCTGTTCGGCGAGCCGATGCCGGCCGAGTCGGCGGGCATGGTCCTGCGGCGGCGCTACATGCGCCCGGAGCTGTTCGCCTCGACCAAGCAGGACCAGACCCTGCTGCTGGTGGACGACGAGGAGAACGTGCTGCGCTCGCTGGTGCGCCTGTTCCGCCGCGACGGCTACCGCATCCTGGCCGCCGGCAACGTGCGCGACGCGTTCGACCTGCTGGCCACCAACGAGGTCCAGGTGATCCTCTCGGACCAGCGCATGAGCGACATGAGCGGCACCGAGTTCCTGGGCCGGGTGAAGACCCTGTACCCGGACACGGTGCGCATGGTGCTGTCCGGCTACACCGACCTGGCCACGGTGACCGAGGCGATCAACCGCGGCGCGATCTACCGCTTCCTGACCAAGCCCTGGAACGACGACGAGCTGCGCGAGCACATCCGCCAGGCGTTCCGGACCCACGCCGAGCGCCAGCCGCTGCGCCCGGAAGGCCCCTGAGCGGCTGCCGCCTCAGGCGGCCGCGCGCGGCTGCCGCACCGGCAGTACGATCCGGAACTTCGAACCCTGCCCGGGCTGGCTGTCCACGTCGATGCGGCCGTGGTGCTTGGCGACGATGCCGTAGGAGATCGACAGGCCCAGCCCGGTCCCCTTGCCCACCGGCTTGGTGGTGAAGAACGGGTCGAAGATGCGCTGCATCACCTCCGGCGGGATGCCCGGGCCGCTGTCGGCGATCTCCACCCACGCCTCGTCGCCGGCGTGGCCGGTGGAGATGCGGATGGTGCCGCGCTCGCCGATGGCCTGGCCGGCGTTGATCAGGATGTTCATGAACACCTGGTTGAGCTCCGAGGGCAGGCACTCCACCGGGGGCAGCTGGCCGTAGTCCTTCTCCAGGGTGGCGTGGTACTTGAGCTCGTTCCAGATGATGTTGAGGGTGGACTCCAGGCCGGCGTGCAGGTCCACCAGCTTCCACGACTCGTCGCGCTCGGAGCGCGAGAAGTCCTTGAGGTCCTTGACGATCCGGGTCACCCGCTCGATCCCCTCGCGCGACTCGGTCATCAGCTGCGGCAGGTCGCGGGCGATGAAGTCGATGTCCAGGCGCGAGCGGGTCTGGTCGATCTCGGCCAGCATCGCGCGCGGGTCTGGCGAGCGCAGGGCGCGCTCGTAGGCGTCGATCAGCGCGAACAGGCTGTGCAGGTATTCCTGCAGGCTGCCCAGGTTGGAGTGCACGTAGCCGATCGGGTTGTTGATCTCGTGGGCGACGCCGGCCGCCAGCTGGCCGATCGAGGCCAGCTTCTCGGCCTGCAGCAGCTTGGCCTGGGCCGCGGTCAGGCGCACGTTCAACTCGGCGTGGCGGCGCAGCAGGTCCTGTTCGTACACCTGCACCTTGCGCAGGTCGGTCAGCAGCACCAGGTACCAGCCGCCCTCGTCCGGGCAGTAATACGCGTGCACCAGCAGGATCGAGTCCTTGCCGAAGGACAGGTGCCCGCTCCAGCGCCCTTCCGCGCGCGCCTGCGGCAGCGCGTCGCGCGGCAGCAGCGCCTCCAGGGTCAGGCTGCCGTCGGTCCCGCCCGGCGGGCAGTCCTGGCACAGGGCCGAGGCGGCGGGATTGGCATAGGCCAGGGTCCCGGATCCGCTGAACAGCAGCACGCCTTCCTGCAGGCTGTCGCCCAGGCGGTCGAGGATTGCGGGGGAAGGCATCAGGCCTTCGCGGTTTCGATATGGCATGGCGCGCGGCGCGGCTCCGGTGAAACACCGGATTCTAGCGGCGGGGAGCGCGCCGGGTCAGGCGACCGCGAGGTCGCGGCTGGCGCGCAGCTGCTGGGCCTGGCCGTGGGCGTCGTAGGCCGGGGCGCTCTCGGCGCGGCCCAGGTGGCGCAGCGCCCAGTTCACCTCGCGCCGGCGGCGCGCCAGCAGCGCACCGTTGCGGCGGTTGGCTTCGGCCAGCTCGGCCAGGCGCTCGGCCTGGCCCTGGGGCAAGGCTTCCTCCAGCTCGCGCAGGGCCGCCAGCTTCTCGGCGGTGGAGCGCATCAGCAGCTCCACGTCGTGGTCCAGCAACGCGCGGCGCTCGTCGGCCAGCGCGGCGGCCAGGCGGTCGAGGGCGGCGTCGGTGGCGGCCGGGGCGGTCATCGGGATCAGCCGAGCAGGCGGTCCATCTCGAGCATGCGATCGGCGATCTTCGCCGGATCGATCCGGTAGCTGCCGGACTCCAGCGCCTGGCGCACTTCGGCCACGCGCGCGGCGTCGACCGCGGGGGCGACGGCCAGCTCGCGCTGCAGGGCCTGCAGGCTGGCGGCTTCGCCGGTCAGGCGCAGGCTGTCGCCGGCGCGGGTGGCTTCCACCGGCTCCGACCGGTCGGCGCCGGCGGCGGCAGTGCGGCCGACCTGGACCGTGCTGCGCACGGCCTGCGGCGGGAGGCTGCCTTCGATCTTCTGGCTCATGGGAATGAGTCCTTGGGCGGGGTACGCGCTGGGTATCGGCATGCGTCGGCGGGAACTTTAGAGCTGGAGCACGGATTTCGTGCCGGCGTTCAGGGAGTGACCAGCACATCCCCGCCGGGGGCCACGCGCCCCTGCAGGATACGCCGGGAAGAAAGGTTTTCCACGCTGACCCGCTCGTCCACCGCGGCGTCGCCGAGGGCGCGGCCGGCCACCCGGACCTCCACCCCGCCGCGGCGCGAGACCAGGGCGACCCGGTCGCCGCGGCGCACGATCCGCGGCGCGGCCAGGTCGCCGGCGCCCAGCACGGTGCCGGCGACCATGGCGCGGCGTGCCACCTGGCCCACGGCCTGGGCCGGGTCCGACAGCGGGGTGCCGGCCAGGCGCGAGGTGTCGCGCTGGGCGGTGGACAGGGCGTCGGCGGCCAGGGTCTCGCCGGCGGACACGCCGCGCGCCAGCACCACCACCTGCTGGCTGCGGCGCTGGCGGACCGGCACGTAAAGCCGCCAGCCGCCCGGGCAGGACACCTCCACGGTGGACGCGGTGGACTGCCGGCCCTGTAGCGGCGCCGCGCAGGCGGGCATGCGCAGCGCCGGGTCCAGGCTGGCCTCGCCCTCACCGCCCGCCGCGGCGAGCGCGGCCTCGCGGATCGAGTCCACCGGCTGGTACGCGGTGGCCGACGCCCAGGCCACCGGCCAGGCGAGCAGGAGTGCGAGGAATCGACGCGGGCGGAGCATGCAGGCCTTCGGTCGCGGGGAATCTGCCCGGCTCTTGCAAGCGGCGTGCCAGACGCCCGGCTCAAGCGTCGCCGCCCCCGGCCGATACCGCGGGCATGACCCACAACCTGCTCAACCGCATCGACCAGCGTACCCGGCTGGCCGGCCACAACCGCCTGGCGCTGTTGCTGTTCCGCCTGGGCGGGCGCCAGCTTTTTGGCGTCAACGTGTTCAAGGTCCAGGAGGTGCTGCGGCGGCCGCCGCTGTTCCAGCTCCCGGGCCTGCCGCCGCAGTTCGCCGGCGCGGCCGACGTGCGCGGCCGCTCGGTGCCGGTGCTGGACCTGGGCCTGGCGATCGGCCACCCGGAGCGGCTGGCGCCCGGCGACGAGGGCACCCAGTACCTGGTGGTCACCGAGTTCAACCGCTCGGTGCAGGGCTTCCTGGTCAGCGACGTGGAGCGGATCGTGAACATCGCGGTGGAGGACATCCATCCGCCGCCGGACCTGGGCGCCGACAGCACCTACCTGACCGCGGTGACGCGCTTCCAGGGCGAGCTGATCCAGGTGCTGGACGTGGAGAGCGTGCTGGCCGACATCACCCAGGCGCGGATGGACGCCACCCTGGAGCCGGAGATGGCCCTGCCCGCCGACGCCCCGCCGATGCAGGTGCTGGTGGTGGACGACTCGCGCGTGGCGCGGCAGCAGATCCGCAGCGTGCTGGACCAGCTGGGGGTCGGGGTCACCCTGCTGTCCGACGGCCGCCAGGCGCTGGAACACCTCCTGCAGGTGCTCTCCAGCGGCGAGGACCCGTGCAAGCGCTACGCGATGATCATCTCCGACATCGAGATGCCGGCGATGGACGGCTACACCCTGACGACGGAAATCCGGCGCAACCCGGGCCTGGCGGGGCTGTACGTGCTGCTGCACACCTCGCTGTCGGGCGTGTTCAACAACGCCATGGTCGAGCGCGTGGGCGCCAATGCCTTCGTCGCCAAGTACAGCCCCCACGAGCTGGCCGACCACGTGCTGACGCGCCTGCGCCAGGTCGCCGCCGAGACGGCCTGAGCCCCTCCGGCCGGCGCCCGCGCGGCCCCGGCAACGGACTTCCGGCGGGTTCTGGCACGCGCCTTGCCTGAGCACTGGCGACCTTCCGCGATGGAGTCGCCATGTTCAACCCGATCTCTTCCTATATGGGTGTCCACGCCGACGCCCTGCCCCTGCGCGAGCAGCGGATGAAGCTGATCGCCAGCAACCTGGCCAATGCCGACACCCCCGGCTACAAGGCCCAGGACCTGGACTTCAATGCCGCCCTGGACGCCGCGACCCGCGCCCGCGAAGGGCGCGCCGCCGGCGGGCCTGGCGTGCCCGCGGCGACCCACGAACGCCACATCCAGGACGCCATCGCCACCGGCGCGGCCCCGTTCCAGTACACCCGCCGGGCCTCCCAGCCCAGCCTCGACGGCAACACCGTCGACCCGGACATGGAGCGCGCCGCCTACGGCCGCGCGGCGCTGGAGTACCGCGCCTCGCTGAGCTTCGTCGAGGGCAAGGTGCGCACCCTGCTCACCGCGATCACCGGCCAGTAACAGGAGTCCGAGCATGAGCAACCTCCCGATCTTCGACGTCGCCGGCTCCGGGCTGCACGCGCAGTCGGTGCGGCTGAGCACCATCGCCTCCAACCTGGCCAATGCCGACTCGGTGGCCGGCTCGCCGGAGGCGGTCTACAAGCCGCTGGAGCCGGTGTTCCAGGCGCAGGCCAGCGGTTCGGACCCGGCCCTGACCGGCGTGCGCGTGCGCGAGATCGCGCAGAGCGAGGCCCCGCCCGTGCGCCGCTACGAGCCCGGCCACCCGCTGGCCGACGCCGACGGCTACGTGTTCGCCCCGGACGTGGACCCGGTGGCGCAGATGGTCAACCTGATCTCCGCCTCGCGCAGCTACCAGGCCGGCGTGGAGGTCATCAACACGGCCAAGGAGCTGGCCATCGCCACCCTCACCATGGGCCGCTGAGGACATACCGCATGAGCGCGATCGCCAGCGACATCTATTCCAGCCTCGGGCTGGCCCCGGCCGCGACCGGCAACGGCGCCAAGAGCGACTCGCTGGGCCAGGCCGACTTCCTGCGCCTGATGACCGAGCAGCTCAAGCACCAGGACCCGCTGAACCCGATGGAGAACAGCCAGTTCCTGGGGCAGCTGGCGCAGTTCTCCACCGTGCAGGGCATCGAGACCCTCAATACCCAGGTCAAGGCGTTCTCGTCGGCGCTGAGCAGCGACCAGCTGCTGCGCGGCGCCGCCCTGGTCGGGCACGAGGTGCTGGTGCCGTCGGCGAAGGTCGCGCTGGGCGAATCCGGCGGCGCCAGCGGTGCGGTCGCCGCGCCCGACGCCGGCACGGTGCAGTTCACCGTCACCGACGCCACCGGGCGCACGGTCAAGGAGTTCAGCGTCCCGGCCAACCGCGCCGGCGAGGTTGCCTTCGCCTGGGACGGCACCAACCACCTCGGCGAGCGCGCGCCCGCCGGCAGCTACGGGATCACCGCCAAGTACACCGCCAACGACGGCAGCACCAAGGCGCTGGACACCTACGTCCGCGGCAAGGTCGACAGCGTCACCGCCGGCAGCGATGGCCTGTTCCTCGACCTCCCGGGCCTGGGCACCGTCCCGCTCGACTACGTGCTCCGCATCAGCTGAGCCGCACCACCCGAATTCCGCAGGAGTCCGCCATGAGCTTCACCACCTCGCTGTCCGGCATCAACGCGGCCAACGCCGACCTCAACGTCACCTCGAACAACATCGCCAACGCCAGCACCGTCGGCTTCAAGACCTCGCGTGCCGAGTTCGCCGACCTGTTCTCCACCACCAGCTACGGCCTGGCGCGGAACGCGATCGGCTCGGGCGTGAAGGTCAGCAACATCGCCCAGCAGTTCGCGCAGGGCAACATCGACCCGACCGGCCGCAGCCTGGACTTCGCCATCGACGGCGAAGGCTTCTTCACCGTGGTCAAGAACGGCGACACCCTCTACACCCGCGCCGGCAACTTCCAGCCCGACAGCAGCGGCTACGTGATCACCCCGGACGGCGCGCGACTGCAGGTGTACGCGCCCAACGCCAGCGGCGGCTTCGACGTCGGCCGCACCACCGACCTGAAGCTGGCCACCACCGACAGCCCGCCGCGCCAGAGCAGCCTGGTCGAGCTGATGGTCACCCTGCCCGGCGCGGCCACCGAGCCGACCGTGCAGCCGTTCGACCCGTCCGATGCCAACAGCTACAACGCCGGCAGCGGCGGCGTCACCGTGTACGACTCGCTGGGCGTGCCGCACGTGCAGGCCTCGTACTTCGTCAAGACCGCCAACCCGAACGAGTGGCAGGTCTACAACTACATCGACGGCAACCCGGTCGGCGCGCCGACCACGCTGCAGTTCGATTCCAACGGCGCCCTGGTGTCCCCGGCCGACGGCCGCGTCGCCATGGATCCCTACGCGCCGGGCACCGGCGCCGGCACCCTGGAGCTGAGCCTGGACATCAGCGGGAGCACCCAGTACGGCAGCAACTTCGCCCTGCGCAGCGTCAACCAGGACGGCGTGGCCTCCGGCAAGCTGACCGAGATCGACGTGTCCGAGGACGGCGTGGTCTATGCCCGCTACTCCAACGGCGAGGACGTGCCGCTGGGCCAGATTGTGCTGACCAACTTCGTCAACCCGCAGGGCCTGCAGGCGGTCGGCAACAACATGTGGGCGGCGACCTACTCCTCGGGCACGCCACGCAGTGGCACCCCGGATTCGTCGGACTTCGGCCGCATCCAGTCCGGCGCGCTGGAGGCCTCGACCGTGGACCTGACCGAGCAGCTGGTCAACATGATCACCGCGCAGCGCAACTTCCAGGCCAACGCGCAGATGATCTCGACCCAGGACCAGGCCACCCAGACGGTCATCAACATCCGGTAATTCGTGATTGGTGATTGGTGGTTGGAGGAGGCCAACGCGCTCCTCCAACCACCATCACTATTCCGGTCAGCCGGCTCTTTCCAATCACGAATCACGAATCACGGCCCGCCCATGGACAAAGCGCTCTACATCGCGATGACCGGCGCCCGCGCCTCGCTGCAGGCGCAGGGCACGGTCAGCCACAACCTGGCCAATGCCGATACCGCCGGGTTCAAGGCGGTGCTGGCCAATACCGAGGCCTTCCCGGTGCGCGGTGCCGGGTATCCGTCGCGGGTGGCGGCGCTGCACGTGGACCAGGGGTTCAATTCCAGCGTCGGCGCGCAGCGCGTCACCGGCAATCCGCTGGACGTGTCGCTGCACGCCGACCGCTGGCTGGCGGTGCAGGCGCCGGGCGGCGGCGAGGCCTACACCCGCGCCGGCAACCTGTCGCTGACCCCGAACGGGCAGCTGGTGACCGCCGGCGGCCATCCGGTGCTGGACCAGGACGGCAACCCGATCGCCCTGCCCCCGCACCAGGCGCTGGAGATCGGCCAGGACGGCACCGTGTCCATCATCCCGCTGGGCGAAGGCGCCGACACCATGGCGGTGCTGGGGCGTCTGAAGGTGGTCGAGGCGCGACCGGAGCAGCTGCAGCGCGGCCTGGACGGCCTGATGCGCAACATCGCCCCGCAGCAGCCGCTGCAGCAGGCACCCGGCACCGTGCTCACCACCGGCGTAATCGAGGAAAGCAACGTCGACGCCGCCGGCGCGCTGGTGCAGATGATCCAGATCCAGCGCCAGTTCGAGATGCAGGTGAAGGTCATCAAGACCGGCGACGAGAACGCGCGCTCGGCCAACACCATGCTGCGCCTGGGCGGCTGACGGCCGTTCCGGTCCCCTGCCGGTGCCCTCCGCCGGAGGGACATCCGGGCGCCTCCCGCCCCGTCGGCAAGGCGCCCGTTCCTTTGCTTCCGTGCCCTGCCCCTGCGCACGCCCGGGCGGCCCCGCCGCGGCCGCGACGGCGTCCCGGCGCGCGGACGGCATGCCGCCACGGCCAGCGCGACGGGCCTCCGACGCGGTTCTGGCACGCCCCATGCATCAGGGGTGGCGTCAATCCGTCACGTGAGGTTCCGCGTCATGAATCAGGCACTCTGGGTCGCCAAGACCGGTCTGGATGCGCAGCAGACGCGCATGTCCGTGGTGGCCAACAACCTGGCCAACACCAACACCACCGGCTTCAAGCGCGACCGCGCCAACTTCGAGGACCTGCTGTACCAGCAGGTGCGCCAGCCCGGCGGCTCGACCTCGGCGCAGACCCAGCTGCCATCCGGCCTGCAGCTGGGCACCGGCGTGCGCGTGGTGTCCACCGCCAAGGACTTCCAGCAGGGCAACCCGCAGCAGACCGGCCGCGCCCTGGACGTGATGATCAACGGCCGCGGGTTCTTCGAGGTGCTGATGCCCGACGGCAGCTCGGCCTACACCCGCGACGGCAGCTTCCAGGTCAACGCCCAGGGCGAGCTGGTGACCAGCAGCGGCTACCCGGTGCAGCCGGGCATCCAGATCCCCGAGGGCGCGCAGTCGATGACCATCGGCACCGACGGCACGATCACCGTGCAGATGGCCGGCGACGGCCAGGCGCTGGAGATCGGCGCCCTGACCCTCACCGACTTCATCAATCCCGCCGGCCTGCAGGCACGCGGCGAGAACCTGTACGTGGAGACCACCGCCTCCGGACCGGCGCAGAACGGCACGCCCGGCCTCAATGGCCTGGGCCTGATCGAACAGGGTGCGCTGGAGGGCAGCAACGTCAACGTGGTCGAGGAGCTGGTGAGCATGATCGAGACCCAGCGCGCGTACGAAATGAACGCCAAGGCCATCTCCACCACCGACTCGATGCTCGGCTTCCTCAACAACAACGTCTGACCGCGCTAGCGCCGCTGGAGTCCTGCCATGAACCCGCGTCCCCGTTCCGCCCTCGTCCTGGCGCTGCCGGCCGTGCTGCTGCTGGGCGGCTGCGCGGCCGCCGGCGACGTGCGCCCCTACCCGCCGATGGCGCCGATCGTCCCGGTCATGCCGGCCCAGGCCGCGCCAACGCCCGGCGCGATCTACGCCGGCGGCCAGGGGCTGTCGCTGTACGGCGACCGCATCGCCCGCGACGTCGGCGACCTGCTGACCATCACCCTGGTCGAGTCCACCACCGCGCAGACCAGCGCCACCACCCAGGTCAGCAAGGACAGCGAGCTGTCCACCGGGGTGCCCTCGCTGTTCGGCGGGCCGGTGAGCTTCAAGGGCCGCGACATCCTCTCGGCCTCGGCCAACGGCGAGCGCGGCTTCGACGGCCAGGGCAAGTCCAGCCAGAGCAACCGCCTGCAGGGCAGCGTCACCGTGAGCGTGATCCAGCGCCTGCCCAACGGCAACCTGGTCGTGCAGGGGCAGAAGAACCTGCGCCTCAACCAGGGCGACGAGCTGGTGCAGATCCAGGGCATCGTCCGCCCGCAGGACATCTCGCGCGACAACACCGTGCCCTCCAGCCGGGTCGGCGAGGCGCGGATCGTCTATGGCGGCCGCGGCGCGCTGGCCCAGTCCAACGCGATGGGCTGGCTGAGCCGCTTCTTCAATTCCGGCCTGTACCCGTACTGAGGTCGCCCCATGGCAACGTCCCGCAACCCCATTTCCGGCCTGCGCGCCCTCGCCTGCGCGCTGGTGCTGCTGGCCCTGGTGGCCGCGCCGGCGCAGGCCGAGCGCATCAAGGACCTGGCCCAGGTCGGCGGCGTGCGCAGCAACGCCTTGGTCGGCTACGGCCTGGTGGTGGGCCTGGACAACAGCGGCGACCGCACCAGCCAGGCGCCGTTCACCGTGCAGAGCCTGAAGAACATGCTCGCCGAGCTGGGCGTGCAGGTGCCGGCCAACGTCAACCCGCAGCTGAAGAACGTGGCCGCGGTGGCGATCCACGCCGAGTTGCCGCCGTTCGCCAAGCCCGGCCAGACCATCGACGTGACCGTGTCCTCGATCGGCAACGCGGTGTCGCTGCGCGGCGGTTCGCTGTTGATGGCGCCGCTGAAGGGCGCCGACGGCCAGGTCTACGCCATCGCCCAGGGCAACCTGGTGGTCGGCGGCTTCGGCGCCCAGGGCCGCGACGGCTCGCGCGTGGCGGTCAACATCCCCAGCACCGGGCGCATCCCCAACGGCGCCACCATCGAGCGCGCCCTGCCCAACGTGCTGGAGGCCGGCGGCGACCTGACCCTCAACCTGCACCGCACCGACTTCACCACCGTCGCGCGCATGGTCGACGCGATCAACCGCATGTACGGCCCCGGCGTGGCGCGCGCGGTGGACGGGGTGACGGTGGCCGTGTCCGCGCCGTCGGACCCGGGCATGCGCATCAGCTTCCTCTCCCAGATCGAGAACCTGGAACTGACCCCGGGCACCGCGCCTGCCAAGGTCATCGTCAACGCCCGCACCGGCACGGTGGTGATCGGTTCGCAGGTGCGGGTGATGCCGGCGGCGGTCACCCACGGCGCGTTGACCGTGACCATCAACGAGGGCGTGCAGGTGAGCCAGCCCGGCGCCTTCGCCGGCGGCGGCACCGTGGCCGCCCCGACCTCCTCCATCAGCAGCGCGCAGGAAGGCAGCCGCATGTTCCGCTTCGAGGGCGGCACCACCCTGGACGAGATCGTGCGCGCGGTGAATGAGGTTGGCGCCGCGCCGGGCGACCTGATCGCCATCCTCGAGGCCCTGAAGCAGGCCGGCGCGCTGCGCGCGGAGCTGGAAGTGATCTGATGCGCATCGACGCCCGCCCGCTGGAACTGGCGCCCCAGTCCGCTCCCGACGCCGCGCGGGTGGAACACGCCGCGCGCCAGCTCGAAGGCCAGTTCGCGCGGATGCTGGTCAAGAGCATGCGCGACGCCAGCTTCGGCGACTCGTTGTTCCCCAACGAGAACCAGGTCTTCCGTGACATGTACGACCAGCAGATGGCGCAGGCGCTGACCTCCGGCAAGGGCCTGGGGCTGGCGCCGATGATCGCGCGCCAGCTGGCGCGCCAGAGCGGCATCGACGCCACCGGCGGCAAGCCGCTGGATACCCGCATCGACGCCCGCCCCGGCCCGACCCGCGCCGCCGCGGCCCAGGCCTATGCCAGCGCCGCGGGGGCGATGGACATGCCCGCCGCCGCGGCCGACCGCGCCCTGGACCTGATCGCCGGCCGCGAGGGCGGCGATGCCGGCGAAGGCTCGCCGCTGGACGCGCTGGTCCGCCGCCTGATGGCCGGCCCGGAGGGCGCCGCGGCCACCACCGGCATGGTCCCGCCGGGCGCCGCCGCCCGGGCGGCGGCGGAGTTCGCGCCGCGCAGCCCCGAGCACTTCGTCGCCAGCATCTGGGACCAGGCCCAGGCCGCGGCCCGGGAACTGGGCGTGGACGCGCGCGCCCTGGTGGCCCAGGCCGCGCTGGAAACGGGCTGGGGCCGGCGCCAGATCCAGCGCGATGGCGGCGGCAGCGCCAACAACCTGTTCGGCATCAAGGCCAACGGCTGGAGCGGCGAGCGCGCCACCACCCGCACCCACGAATACGCCGGCGGCGTGCGCCGCACCGAGACCGCGCAGTTCCGTGCCTACGCCTCCCCGGCCGAGAGCTTCGCCGACTACGTGCGCCTGCTGAAGAGCAACCCGCGCTACCAAAAGGCGCTGCAGGCCGGCGGCGACGTCCGCCGCTTCGCCCAGGCGCTGCAGAACGCCGGCTATGCCACCGATCCGGGTTACGCGGCCAAGATCACCGCCATCGCCAATGGCCCGACCGTCAACCGCGCCATGCAGGCGATCGCCGGCGTGGCCGCGCGCGCGGCCGGCGGCGCGCTGGCCGCGGCCGACGTGGCCGGCTTCACCAGGAGATAAGCGATGTCCGTCCTGTCCACCGGCACCGGCGCCCTGCTCGCGTTCCAGCGGGCGCTTTCGACGGTCAGCCACAACGTCGCCAACGTCAACACCGAGGGCTATACCCGGCAGCGCGTCGACTTCGCCACGCGCACGCCGATCGACTACGGCTACGGCTACGTCGGCAGCGGCACCAAGGTCGCCGACATCCGGCGCATGGCCGACGAGCTGGCGACCTCTCGCCTGCTCGACAGCGGTGGTGAACTGGCGCGCCTGCAGCAGCTTTCCGCCCTGACTTCGCGCCTGGACGCGCTGTTTTCCGACAGCGCCACCAACCTCGCCGGCGCCTGGTCCAACTTCTTCGACTCGGTCAGCGCGCTGTCCTCCAACGCCGCCGCCACCGCCGAGCGCCAGAACGTGCTGGCCGAGGCCAACGCCCTGGCCACCCGCTTCCGCCAGCTCGACGGCCACATCGCCTCGCTGGATTCGGAGATCAACAACAGCCTGCTGGCCGGCGCCAGCGAGATCAGCCGCCTGGCCGCGGAGATCGCCCGCATCAACGGCGAGGTCGGCTCGGACGCCAGCAAGGCCGCGCCCGACCTGCTGGATCGCCGCGACCAGCTGGTGGCCGAACTGGTCGGCTACACCGGCGGTACCGCGGTCATGCAGGACGGCGGCGCGATCAACGTGTTCACCGCCGGTGGCCAGCCGCTGGTGGTGGGCGTGCAGGCCTCGAAGCTGACCACCGTGGCCGATCCCTACCGTCCCGAGCGCCTGCAGCTGGCGCTGGACGGCGGCGCTTCTCGGACCGTGCTGGACCAGCGCGTGCTGGGCGGCCGGATGGGCGGCCTGCTGGAGTTCCGCAACACCGTGCTGGACCCGGCAGCCGCCGAGCTGGGCCGGATCGCGGTGGCGATGGCGACCACCTTCAACCAGGGCCACGCCGCGGGCATGGACCTGTACGGCAACCTGGGCGGCGCCTTCTTCGACGTGCCGGCGCCGCAGGTCAACGCGCACGCCGGCAACGGCGGCGGCGCCACCCTCCAGGCCCAGGTCGCCGACGTGTCCGCGCTCGACGGCCAGAACCTGGTGCTGCGCCTGGGCGATACCGGCTGGATCGCGATGCGCTCCGACACCGGCGAGGCCTTGCCGATGACCGGCAGCGGCACCGCGGCTGACCCGTTCGTGGTCGCCGGCATCTCGCTGCAGGTTTCCGGCACCGCCGCGATCGGCGACCGCTTCCTGGTGCAGCCGACCGCGCGCGCGCCGGGTGGCTTCTCGGTGGCGATCTCCGATCCGTCGCGCATTGCCGCCGCCACGCCGGTGCGTGGCAACGCCGCGCTGTCCAACGTGGGCAGCGGCGCGCTGTCCGGCCTGCGCGTGGAGGACGCCTCCGATCCCGCCCTGCTGCAGGACGCGGTCATCGAGTTCCTCGACGCCGGGCAGTACACCATCGACGGCGCCGGCCCGTTCGCCTTCACCCCGGGCCAGCGCATCAGCGCCAACGGCTGGAGCGTAGTGCTCGATGGCATCCCGGCGGCCGGCGACCAGTTCACCATCTCGCGCGCGGCACCCGGCAGCGGCGACAACGGCAATGCCACCCGCCTGGCCAACCTGGACGACGCGCGCGTGGTCAGCAGCGGCACCATCAGCCTCAACGGCGCGGTCGGCGGCCTCACCACCATGGTCGGCTCGGCCGCGCGCCAGGCCGAGTACGCGGCCGACGCGCAGCAGGTGATCCACGACGACGCCAGGGCCGCGCGCGACGCGGTGGCCGGCGTCAACCTCGACGAGGAGGCGGCCAACATGCTGCGCCTGCAGCAGGCCTACCAGGCCGCCGCGCAGATCATCTCCACCGCCGACAACCTGTTCCAGTCCATCCTGAGCGCCGTCCGCCGATGAATTCGCGCATCTCCACCAGCCTGATGTACGACCTGTCGCTGGCCACCATGCTGGCGCGGCAGAAGAAGCTCTCGCAGCTGCAGCAGCAGGTCGCGACCGGGCAGAAAAACATCACCGCCAAGGACGACCCGGTCGGCGTGGGCGCCGCCGTGGGCCTGGACCGCTCGCTGGCCGAACTGGAGCGGTTCGGGCTCAACGCCAACACCGTGAACCACCGCCTGGGCCTGCAGGAGAACGTCCTTGCGCTGATCGGCGACGACATGATCCGCATCAACGAGCTGGCGGTGCAGGCCAACGCCGACACGCTCTCGGACGATGACCGCAAGTCCATCGCCGCCGAGCTGCGCGCGATCCGCGACAACCTGATCAGCCTGGCCAACAGCACGGACGGCACCGGGCGCTATCTTTTCGGCGGAGCGGCCGACGACGTCGCGCCGTTCAGCCGGGTCGCCGGCGGCATCGCCTACAACGGCGACCAGACCCAGCGCTCGGTCGAGATCGCGCCGGGCAGCTTCGTGCAGGACACGCTGCCGGGCAGCGAAGTCTTCATGCGCATCCGCACCGGTGACGGCACCGTGGACGCACGCATGGCCGCCGGCAACAGCGGTACCGGGATACTGGAGAGCTTCAGCCGTAGCACCGCAGGCGGCTGGAATGGCGAGAGCTATACGATCCGCTTCACCGCCGGCAACGGCTATGAAGTGTTCGACGCGGACAACAACATGGTCGGCGGCGGTACCTGGGCGCCGAAGACCGACATCGAGTTCGGCGGCCTGCGCCTTTCGGTCAGCGGCCAGCCCGCGGACGGCGACGAGCTGCAGATCGGCCCGGCGGGCACGCGCGACGTGTTCGCAACCGTGCAGGAGATGATCGACGCGCTCGAGGCGCCGGTGGTCACCGCCGGGGACAAGGCCGCGAGGCGCAACGCCCTGCAGGCATCCATGCGCGATGTCGCGCGCGCGGCCGAGAACATGATCGACGCCCGCGCCGCCGGCGGCGCCCAGCTGGCCCTGGTGGACGACGCGGCCTCGCTGCGCGAGGCCAATGCGGTCACGCTCAAGACTACCCTGTCCGGCATGCGCGACCTGGACTACGCGGACGCGATCACCCGCTTCCAGCTGGAAAGCACCGCGCTGCAGACGGCGCAGACCGTGTTCACCCGCATGCAGGGGCTGTCGCTCTTCAACCTCCTGCGCTAGGCCCGAAGGGGCCGACGCGGGACCTGGGACGGCGCGGGAAACCGCGCCGTTTTTCTTTTCGTCACGCCCCCCCTAAAGCCCGGCACGGCGCTGCCGTTAATCGATACCGTAGCCGGAGGCGACCGGGGGCAGGCTCTTTGAGCCACGCAAGTGCCCGGTAGCAAAGAAAAGAATTCCGGCACGGCACTAAAGCTTCGAATGCTGCCGCCGTTAATGGATACAGCAGCGGCACCGGTCAGATTGATGACCCCCCTGCGGAGGTCCGGCCAAGGCTTACGCAGTCCTACCCGCCGGGATGAATCGCTTAGAGGAGACTCAAAATGGCACAAGTCATCAACACCAACGTGATGTCGCTCAATGCGCAGCGCAACCTGAGCACCAGCAGCGCGAGCATGGCGACCACGATCCAGCGCCTGTCCTCCGGCCTGCGCATCAACAGCGCCAAGGACGACGCCGCCGGCCTGGCCATCGCCCAGCGCATGACCGCCCAGGTCCGCGGCATGGACGTCGCCGCCCGCAACGCCAACGACGGCATCTCGCTGGCGCAGACCGCCGAAGGCGCCCTTGGCTCGATCACCGACAACCTGCAGCGCATCCGCGAGCTGGCCGTGCAGGCCGCCAATGGCACCAACAGCGACGACGACCGCGCCGCGCTGCAGAAGGAAGTGGAGGAGCTGTCCGCGGAAATCACCCGCGTCAAGGACAACGCCCACTTCAACGGCATCAAGCTGCTGGACGGCAGCAGCTCCACCTTCGAGATCCAGGTTGGCGCGGACGCCAGCACCGATAACCAGATCACCATCAGCACGGTTAACATGAGTGCTACGGCAACGGCGGTCGCCGCCCTGGATATCTCTACGGCATCTGGTGCCACCGCCGCGCTGACCGCGATCGACAGCCAGCTGAAGACGGTCAACGACGCCCGCGCCGCCCTGGGTGCGATCCAGAACCGCTTCTCGTCGGTGATCTCCAACCTGCAGACCAGCTCGGAAAACCTGTCGGCCGCCCGCAGCCGCATCCAGGACACCGACTATGCGAAGGAGACGGCGGAACTGACCCGCAACCAGATCCTGCAGCAGGCCGGTACGGCGATGCTGGCCCAGGCCAAGGCGATCCCGCAGAACGTCCTGAGCCTGCTGCAGTAAGCCAGGCCAGCGCGGTAACCGCACCAGGCCCGCCCCGGTCCCACCGGGGCGGGCTTTCCTTTTTTCCGGCGCCCGGCGGCGGCACGCGGCTTGCATCAGCTTCCCGGTCGCCGGCGGCAGCCGCTGCGCGACGACGGCCCGGCGGCGGATGGCCCCGCTTCCGGGATCCGGTCCGGGTGCCGCCCCACGGCGCGCGCCCGTCCGGGCCGCGCGGCCATCCACTCCCCGGGTGATCCATGTACCAGAGCAGACTCCACCGCAGGTTGCGCTTCCCCTACTACCTGATGGCTCCCGACTACCAGGAAGCCTCGTCCCGGGTGCAGTGCGTCCACTACCTGTGCCATGCGCTCAACCTCGAGGGCGCGGACGCCTACCTGGTGGGGGCCAAGGTGCTCAACCCGGCGCTGAAAACGCCCGTGCTCACGGACGAGATGATCGCCCGGCACGTGGCGGAAGGCCGGCCGGGCATCGCCATCTATCCGGAAATCGTGCAGGGCTCGCCGATCCCGGCCGCGGTGGCGGTGCGCTACATGCTCAACCGCGAGGGCGTGATCGGCGGCAAGCCGATGGATCCCGGCCCGGACGACCTGTACATCTACCACCGCAGGGAGTTCATGGACCCGGAGCGCCCGGGCCAGCTGCTTACCGTGCCGATGGTGGATCCGGAGCGCTTCAGCCCGCAGCCGGAGGTCGAGCGCACGCTGGACCTGCTCTACCTCAACCGCGTGCCCGCCTCGGAGGTGGACTTCTCGCGCCTGCCGCCCGGCATCGTGGTGCTCTCGCCGGAGAACCGGCTGGGGCTGGACGAGCTGGCGGACGTGCTGCGCCAGGCGCGCGTGCTCTACACCTACGAGTCCTCCACCACCTGCCGCCTGGCGATCATGTGCGGTTGCCCGGTGGTGCCGCTGGTCGCGCCCGGGTACGAGAACCTGGCGGTCACGCCGCGGACCGTCGCCGACCTCGGCGGCGGCGGCTTCGCCTGGGACGACTCGCAGGAATCGCTCGAGCTGGCGCGTTCGCAGTGCGGACGCATCCGCGAACTGGTCGTGAAGATCGAGGACCGGTTCTGGAAGCAGCTGCACAAGTTCATCGAGACCACCCAGGAGGCCGTGCGTGCCAGGCAGCCGGTGGCAGCGGCCCCGGGCGGCCTGCGTGGCTGGCTGGAGGCGCGCACGCCGTTGCCGGCGCAGGCGCAGATCATTGCCGGCGCCCTGGCCCAGGAAGCCAACCCGGTCATCGGCGTGCTGGTCAACGGCAGCGATCCCTTGCGCCTGGGCCGCACGTTGCGCAGCCTGGCCCAGGCCCGGGAGCTGTATCCGCACCTGAAGACCTGGTGCGTCGCCGCGGACGGCACCGCACTGCCGGCCGACGCAGCGCAGGGCATCGAGGCCCTGCCAGCCGGCGCTTCCGCCGGCGCGGCCGGCGCGGCCAACGCGATCGCCGCGGCCGGCGCATGCGACTGGCTGATGGTGGTCGATGCCGGCTGCGAGTTCGTGGCCCCGGCCATGCAGTTGATGGCGGTGAACCTGGTCGCCAATCCGGAGCTGCGCGCGGTGTACGCCGACGCGGTGCAGCGCGATCCCGGCGGCGGCCTCTCCGCCCTGTTCCGCCCGGACTTCAACCTCGACCTGCTGCTGTCCGCCCCGGGCAGCCACGCCCGCCACTGGCTGTACAACTGCAAGGTGCTGCTGGAGGCCGGCGGCCTGGCGCCGGAGCACGGCCAGGCCGCGGAACTGGACCTGCTGCTGCGCCTGGTCGAATCGGGCGGCTTCGCCGGCCTGGGCCACGTGCACGAGCCGCTGCTGGTCACTCCGCTCCAGGTGCTGCGCAGCCTGCCGGAGGAGGAGCGCGCGATCCTGCGCCATCTGCGCGACCGCGGCTATGAGGGGGCGAGCGTGGCCAGCCACCTGCCCGGCCTGTACCGCGTCGGCTATGGCCACCCCGACCAGCCGCTGGTGTCGGTACTGGTCCCGACCCGCGACCAGTTCGCCCTGGTGCAGCGCTGCCTCGACACCCTGCTGGAGAAGACCCGCTACCCGAACTACGAGGTGCTGGTCGTCGACAACGGCAGCACCGAGGAGGCGGCGTGCCGCTGGCTGGACGGCATCGAGGCCATGGGTAGCGAACGCCTGCGCGTGCTGCGCCATCCCGGTCCGTTCGACTATCCGGCGCTGGTCAACGCCGCCGCCGCGCAAGCGCGCGGCGAGTACCTGCTGCTGCTGGACAACGACACCGCCATCGTCGACGGCGACTGGCTGGACACCATGCTCAACCACGCCCAGCGGCCGGAGGTCGGCGTGGTCGGGCCGAAGCTCATCAAGCCCGACGGCAGCGTGGAGGCGGCCGGCCTGGTGCTGGGCGCCGGGATCGGTGCGGCGCCTGCGTTCGAGGGGCACAAGCCGCAGGACGCCGGCTACATGTACCGCCTGCAGGTGGACCAGGACTACTCCGCGGTCCCCGGCTCCTGCCTGATGGTGCGGACTGCCGTGTTCCACGAGGTGGGTGGCCTGCGTGGCGGCGACCTGCGCCACGCCCACAGCGACGTGGACTTCTGCCTGCGGGTGGGCCAGGCCGGCTACCTGGTGGTCTGGACCCCGCATGCCCTGGTCCTGCACGAGGGTGGCGCCAGCCGCGCCCGGGTGGACACCGCGCCGCTGGAGGACAAGGCGCAGCGGGCCAAGGCCTCGCTGGAGGAGCTGTACCGGCAATGGCTGCCGCGGTTGGCGCGCGACCCGGCGCACAACCTCAACCTTTCGCTGGGCGAGCGGCCGTTCCAGGTCGAGACCGCGTCGTGGCTGAACCACGATCCCCTGCCCTGGCGGCCCCTGCCCGTGGTCCTGGCCCTGCCCGCCGACCGCCACGGCTGCGGCTACTACCGCGTGATCCACCCGGCCCGGGCCATGTCGGCCCACGGGGTGGCCGATGCCAGGGTCGGCGACCGCTACCTGAGCCCGGTGGAGCTGGAGCGGATGGCGCCGCAGGCGGTGGTGTTCCAGCGCCAGATGCTGCCCGAACAGGCCGAGTCGCAGCGGCGCATGACCGGCTTCAGCGACGTATTCAAGGTGGCCGAGCTGGACGACTACCTGCCCAACGTGCCGCTCAAGAGCGCGCATCGCAACCAGCTGCCGCAGGACGTGCTCAAGAGCATGCGTGCGGCGCTCAAGCAGGTGGACCGGCTGGTGGTCTCCACCGAGCCGCTGGCCGAGGCGCTGCGCGACCTGCACCCGGACATCCGGGTGTCGCGCAACCGCTTGCCGGCCGAGTGGTGGGGCGGACTGCGCGGCGGCCGGCGCCAGGGCAAGCGCCCGCGCGTGGGCTGGGCCGGCGGCATCGGCCATCGCGGCGACCTGGAAATGGTGGCCGACGTGGTCGAAGCGCTTGCCGGCGAGGTCGAGTGGGTGTTCATGGGCATGTGCCCGGAGCGGCTGCGCCCGTACGTGCACGAGTACCACCCGGGCGTGGCGATCGAGCAGTACCCGGCGCGCCTGGCCGCCCTGGACCTGGACCTGGCGATCGCGCCGCTGGAGGACAACCAGTTCAACCGCTGCAAGAGCAACCTGCGCCTGCTGGAGTTCGGCGCCTGCGGATTCCCGGTGGTGTGCAGCGACGTGGAGCCGTTCCGCGACGGCCTGCCGGTCACCCGGGTCAAGCGGCGCTTCCGCGACTGGATGGAGGCCATCCGCATGCACCTCAGCGACCTGGACGCGGCCGCTCGGGCCGGCGAGGCCCTGCGCGAGGCGGTCCACCGCGACTGGATGCTGGACGAGGCCAGTGCCGGCGCCTGGCTGGCCACCTGGCTGCCCGACTGAGGTCCGGCCGGCGGCGCCTCAAGATGCGCCGCCGGCGGCCGCTATCGACACCGGAGCACTGCGCGGCAGCGCAACCTGGACAAGCGAGGAAACACCATGGCATCGATCTCGACGGGCGGTTCCGGGCTGGACATCGCAAGCCTGGCGGCCCAGCTCGTGCAGGCCGCGCGCCTGCCCACCGAGGCCCGGATCAAGAGCCAGGCCAGCACGGTCGACGCCAAGCTGTCGGCGGTGGGCCAGGTGAAGAACGCCCTCAGTTCGCTGCAGGCCGCGCTGGACAAGCTCGCGTCCGCCGCGGACAAGCCCGCCTTCCAGGCCACCGTGCAGGAAGGCGCCGGCTTCACCGCCACCGGCTCGTCCGAAGGCATGGCCGGCAGCTATGCCGTCGAGGTGCTGTCGGTGGCCACGGCGCAGAAGCTGTCCTCGGCCGGGCACGCGCCCGGCGCGGTGATCGGCAGCGGAACCCTGACCATCGCCTGGGGCAGCGAGGACGACCAGAGCCTGAGCGTGGAGTTCGCGGAGGGCGCCACCCTGGCCGACATTGCCCGCGCCGTGAATCGTGCGGCCGGCGGCAAGGGGGTCAGCGCCACCGTCATCACCGCCGACGACGGCGAACATCTGGTGTTCACCGCCCGCGAAACCGGCGTCGCAAATGCCCTGTCGATCACCGCCAGCGGTGGCGACGGCGGGCTGCTGGCGGTCAGCAACGGGGCCGGCGGCGGCCTGGCCGAACAGGTGGCCGCCGCCGACGCCCGGGTGCGGGTGGACGGCTTCGAGCGCACCTCCGCCAGCAACAGCATCAGCGGCCTGGTGCCCGGGGTGACCCTGGCCCTCGCCGCGGCGAAGCCGGGCGAGACGTTCCGCCTGGACGTGAAGCAGGACAATTCGGCGCTGGAGAAGGCCATCGAGTCGTTCGTCTCGGCCTACAACAGCCTCGGCTCGGTCCTGAAGTCGACCAGCAGCTACGACGCCAACACCAGGACGGCCTCCGCCCTGACCGGCGACATCCTGGTCCGCGGGCTGCAGCAGCAGCTGCGTACCCTGACCAGCGGCAACTCGCAGGCGCTCAAGGCCCTGGGCATCAGCGTCGACAAGAACGGCACGATGAGCTTCGACAAGGCGAAGCTGGGCGACACCCTGGCGTCGGAGCCGCAGGCCATGTCGCGGCTGTTCGGCGCCGAAGGCGCGCTCACCACTCCGCTGAAGACGCTGCTCAAGGCCCAGCTCGACAGCGACGAGGGCACCATCGCCCAGCGCACCGACAGCCTGAAGAAGCAGCGCGAGCGCCTGGACGACCAGCTGGACCAGCTGGACCTGCGGATGGAGAAGCTGCATTCGATCTACCTGGCGCAGTTCACCGCCATGGAAAGCATGATCGTGCAGCTGCAGGGCAGCGCCAGCTCGCTCAACGGACTGCTGGCCCAGGCCAGCAAGGACTGATCCGGGAGCCAGCTCAAGCCATGGCCCGGGCCGCCGATAACAGGGGTGTGACCGGTTGCTCCGTCCGCCACCGGTCGTAGAACGCCCGAGGAATCCCCACCATGTACGCCGCCAAGCGCAACCTCGCCGACCAGTACCGCCGCACCGGGATCTCCTCCCGCGTCGCGGAAGCCGATCCGCACCAGCTGATCGCGCTGCTG
This sequence comes from Pseudoxanthomonas sp. SGT-18, assembly GCF_003931645.1. Lineage (NCBI taxonomy): Bacteria > Pseudomonadati > Pseudomonadota > Gammaproteobacteria > Lysobacterales > Lysobacteraceae > Pseudoxanthomonas > Pseudoxanthomonas sp. SGT-18. The sequence continues at coordinate 127,104 of NZ_RRYJ01000009.1, forward strand.
TTCGAGAGCGCCGGCCAGCGCATCCGCCGCGCCCAGGCGTGCCTTGACCAGGGCGACGTCGCCCAGAAGGGCAAGGCCATCGGCGAGGCCTGCGCGATCCTCGGCCACCTCAGCGGCTCGCTGGACCACGAGGCCGGCGGCCAGGTCGCCTCGAACCTGGCGTTGCTGTATGACTACATCATCCGCCGCCTGACCGAGGCCAACCTGCACAACGACCCGGCGCCGCTGCGCGAGTCGCTGGACCTGCTGGTGGAGATCGAATCGGCCTGGAATTCCATTCCCCAGGCCCAGCGCGTGGCGATGCCGTCATGAGCGCCGCGGCCCGCCTGGCGGAACTGCATGCGGCCATGGACCGGATCCGGGAGGCGCTGGAGCGCGACCAGATCGAGGCCATGCCGCCCATGCTGGACGCCTACGACCGGGCCGTGGACGAGTTCTGCCGGATGGAAGGCGCCGCCGCGCTGCGGGAGGGCGTGCAGGCGCTGCACGAGCGCCAGCAGCAGGTCATCGCCGCCATGCGCGTCCGCCAGGACCGGCTGCAGGCGCTGATGCGCCAGCAGCGCCAGGCCAACCGCGCGGTACACGCCTACGCAGGGGTGCGCTGATGGCGGCCCCCACGCTGGCCGCCCTGTTGCACGATCTGGCCTGCCTGCGCCAGGCGCTGGAATGCGAGGACTTCGGGGCCGCCGGCGAGATGCTGGCCGGATACGAGCTGCACCTGCGCCAGTTCATCGAGACCTTCAGCCCCACCGCCCCCCAGCTGGTGCTGCGGGGCCTGCTCCAGCTGCAGAACATCCTGCAGCTCGACCACGGCCAAGCCCCCGGAGGTAGTGCATGAACAATCCCGCCTGGCCCGCCACCGCGCAGGCCGCCGAGCACGGGCTGTTCGGCGACGTGCTCACCTGCGACGCCGTCCTGCCGGCCAGCTACCTGGCCGACGCCACCGCGCGCACCGCCCAGGCCGAGGCCCTGCTGCAGGGCCTGGCCCAGGTCGAGGACCTGCGCGGCAGCGAGGACTCCGGCGAGGAAAAGCGCGGCGAACTGCCACTGCTGGCGCAGCGCCTTGACGCCAAGCTGGACCTGGTACTGGTGCTGCTGGGGCGGCTGGTGCGCCAGGCCAATCCGCCGTTGCCGCCCACGCCGCTGCGCTGGTCGGTGCGCGGGCTGCGCCTGCAGCTGGCGGCCGACGCCGCCCTGCCGGAGCCGGACTCGGCCGGCAGCGTGCGCCTGCAGCCGGCCGACTGGCTGCCCGACGACGTCGAGCTGCCGGTGATCGTCAGCGCCGCCGCACGCGGGCCGCAGGCCAGCTGGGTCTGGCTGCGCTTCCCCGCCCTGCCCCCGGGACTGGAGGAGGCCATGGGCCGCCACCTGTTCCGCATGCACCGCCGCCAGGTCGCCGACGCCCGCCGCCGCTAGGCTTGAACCGCGAACGCGGTCGCGGATGGCTACAAAAGCCCACGCCCATGGGCTAAGGTGGCAGGAATTTTCCCGGGGATCGGCAGCAGGCCGTGCGAGTTCTGATCGTTGACGACCACACCCTGGTCCGCGCGGGCCTCAGCCGCCTGCTGCAGACCTTCGAAGGGGTGGACGTGGTCGCCGAAGCGGCCAACGCCGACCAGGCCATCGACCTGGCCGCGATCCACCGCCCCGACCTGGTCCTGCTCGACCTGTCCCTGCCAGGGCGCACCGGCCTGGAGGCCCTCAGCGGGATCCTCGAGAAGGTGCCGGAGACGCGGGTGGTGATGATGTCCATGCACGACGACCCGCTGCACGTGCGCGACGCCCTGGACCGCGGCGCCGCCGGTTTCGTGGTCAAGGATGCCGCCCCGCTGGAACTGGAGCTGGCGCTGCGCGCGGCGGCCAACGGCGAGGTGTTCCTCAGCCCGCGCATCTCCTCGCGCATGATCGCCCCGCTGCTGGGGCGCTCGCGCCAGGCCCGCCCCGAGGGCGTGGCCGCCCTGCCCCCGCGCCAGCGCCAGATCCTGGCCCAGATCGGCCGCGGCCTCAGCAGCAAGGAAATCGCCAGCAGCCTCGGGATCAGCGTCAAGACGGTGGAGACCCACCGGGCGCGCATGATGGAGGCCCTGGGCTGCCGCCGCGCCAGCGAACTGGTGCTGCTGGCGGTCAAGCACCAGCACGAGCTGGGCTGAGCCGTTCCGGCGCGGCGAAATTCCGGCGCCACCGTCCCCGAAATGCGCACTGCGTCAGGATTTCAACGATGCTGTAGGTAAAAACCCTACACGCTGTAGGGGCTACCCCCTCAGGAATCAGGCGTCCCCCGATTCTTCCGCCGACGCAACCGGGGCAGGATGCTTCACATCGGCGTGACGAAACCGGCGCCGAATGGGGAAAAGCAAGATGAAGGCCATCCAGTCCGCGCAGTTGGGCCAGCAGCTCAACCTGACGCCGCAGCTGCTGCAGTCGATCCGGCTGCTGCAGCTCAATGCCCAGCAGTTGCAACTGGAGGTCACCCGTGCGCTGGAACTGAACCCACTGCTGGAGCTGGAAGAGGAAGCCCAGGCCGAAGCCCAGGCGCCGGCCGCCGGGGACGTCGAGCCGGCTGCGGTGGCCGGCGTCGAGACCGCCGCCTTCGACGAACTGCCCGAACCCTCGATGTGGGACGTGCCCGGCGCCAGCTGGAGCGGCGAAGGCGAGGACCGCACGCAGCGGATCGCCGAGCCCGGCTCCAGCGACCCCTGCGTGCGCGTGCTGCAGGCCCTGGCCCTGGAACTGGAGCCAGCCGAGCTGGAGATCGCCGCCTTCTGGCTGGAGCACTGCGACGAGTCCGGCTACCTGGAAGGCGAACACTCCGCCCTGCTGCTGCGCGCCACCGCCCGCTTCGACGTGGCCGCCGCGCGCATCGAGGCGGTGCGCCAGCGCCTGCTGCACGGCGAGCCGGCCGGACTGGCCGCGCGCGATGTCGGCGAGTGCCTGCAGGCACAGCTGGCCGCCCTGCCCGCGCCCTGCCCCGGGCGGCCGCTGGCCGCGCGGATCCTGGAATCCTGCGTCGATGCGCTGGCCGCGCACGACCATGCCGCCATCGCCGCCCGCCTGGATGCCGACGAGGCCGATGTCGCCGAGGCGGTGCGCCTGATCCTGTCGCTGCAGCCGCGTCCGCTGCAGGAGGCGGTGGAGACGGCGGACGGCTACGTGGTCCCCGACGTGGTGGCCTGGCATGCCGACGGCCAGTGGCGGGTGGCGCTGAACCCCGCCACCGCCCCGCGCGTGGCGATCAATGCCGGCTACGAGCGCGCCCTGGCCCACGCCGGCGACGGCGAAGGCGCCGCGGCCATGCGCGAACTGCTGCAAGAGGCGCGCTGGCTGACCCGCGGCCTGTCCATGCGCTACGAGACCCTGCTGCGCACCACCCGGGTCCTGGTCGAGCGCCAGGCCGCCTTCCTTGCCCGCGGCGAGGAAGCGATCGCCCCGCTGACCCTCAAGGAAGTGGCCGACGAGATCGGCATGCACGAGTCCACCGTCTCGCGCATCACCAGCGGCAAGTACATCCAGACCCCGCGCGGCACCTTCGAGCTCAAGCAGTTCTTCGCCGTGCGCCTGGAGGGCGCCAACGTCTCCGGCGCCGCGGTGCGGGCGATGGTGAAGCGCCTGATCGAGTCCGAGCCGCCGGGCCGGCCGCTGGCCGACGACGCCATCGCCGCGCTGCTGGCGCGCCAGGGCGTGCACATCGCCCGGCGTACCGTGGCCAAGTACCGCGAACAGCTTTCCATCCCCACCGCGCGCGAGCGCCGCCGCGCCGCCGCCCCCGCCGCGCTGGCGCGCGCCGTCTGACCCCCGCCCCCGGAGTAGCCCGATGCGCAAGATCCGCGTCCTGCTGGTCGACGATCACGAGGGATTCATCAATGCCGTCCTGCGCCACTTCCGCAAGCTGGAGTGGCTCGAGGTGGCCGGCACCGCCGGCAACGGGCTGGAGGCGATCGAGCGCTCCGAGGCCCTGCGCCCGGACGTGGTCCTGATGGACCTGGCCATGCCCGAGATGGGCGGGCTGCAGGCCACGCGCCTGATCAAGGCCCAGGACGAGCCGCCCTTCATCGTCATCGCCTCCCATTTCGACGACGCCGAGCACCGCGAGCACGCCACCCGCGCCGGTGCCGACGGCTTCGTCAGCAAACTGTCCTACCTCCAGGAAGTGGTACCGATCCTGGAGCGCCTAGCCGGAGTCCAAGCGTCATGAGCGAATCGCGCATCCTCGTCCTCGATAGCCAGGGGCCGCGTGCCGAGCACCTGTGCGGGTTGCTCGAGTTCATGGACCTCAACCCGCGCTGGGCCGCCTCGCCGTCCGACGTCAACACCGGCCGCCAGCGCCCGAGCGACTGGATGGCGGTGGTGGTCGGCACCCTGGACGACGACGAGTCCGCGCGCGCGTTCTTCGCCTGGCTGGGCGCCGCCCAGCTGCCGCCGCCGGTGCTGCTGCTGGAGGGCGACACCGCCGCCTTCGCCACCGCCCACGGCTTGCACGAGGCCGGGGTGTGGCCGCTGGAATCGCCGATCCGCCACGCCCAGCTGGAAGCCTGCCTGCGCCGGGCCAGCCTCAAGCGCCTGGACGCCGAGCAGCAGGGTTCCGGCGCCGACGACGGCCCGACCGGCACCAGTCCGGCGGTGCAGCGCCTGCGCCGCATGATCAGCCAGGTGGCCCCGTTCGACACCACGGTCCTGGTGCTGGGCGAGTCCGGCACCGGCAAGGAAGTGGTCGCGCGCACGATCCACCAGCAGTCCGCGCGCCGCGGCGGCCCGTTCGTGGCGATCAACTGCGGCGCCATCCCGCCGGACCTGCTGGAGAGCGAGCTGTTCGGCCACGAGAAGGGCGCCTTCACCGGCGCGCTGACCGCGCGCAAGGGCCGCTTCGAGATGGCCGAGGGCGGCACCCTGCTGCTGGACGAGATCGGCGACATGAGCCTGCCGATGCAGGTCAAGCTGCTGCGCGTGCTGCAGGAGCGCAGCTTCGAGCGGGTCGGCGGCAACCAGACCATCAAGTGCAACGTGCGCGTGATCGCCGCCACCCACCGCAACCTCGAGGACCGGATCGCCGAGGGCCAGTTCCGCGAGGACCTGTTCTACCGGCTCAACGTGTTCCCGATCGAGATGCCGGCCCTGCGCGAGCGCGCCGAGGACCTGCCGGCGCTGGTGCAGACCATCTCCGCGCAGCTGGCCCGCTCCGGCCGCGGCGAGATCCGCTTCGCCGACGCCGCGCTGGCGGCGCTGGCCGGCTACCCGTGGCCCGGCAACGTGCGCGAGCTCACCAACCTGGTCGAGCGCCTGGCCGTGCTCAACCCGGGCGGCCTGGTGCGCCTGGAGGACCTGCCGGCCCGCTACCGCGCGCATGTCCCGGCCGGCGTCGAGCCGGTGGCGATCGTGCCCGCCACTGCCGCTGCCACCACCACGCCGGCCGCGCCGGCCGCACAGGCACCTGCCGCGGTCGAGCTGCCGGAAGACGGCCTGGACCTGCGCGAGCACATGGCGCGGATCGAGCTGAAGCTGATCCGCGAGGCGCTGGAGCGCACCCAGGGCGTGGTGGCCCACGCCGCACAGCTGCTCGGCCTGCGCCGCACCACCCTGGTCGAGAAGCTGCGCAAGTACGGCATCGAGAAGGAGCACAGCGAGGTGATGGGCTGATCCTCCGTGCCCCCGCGCGGGCCCGTCCGGCCCGCAGGAGCGCCCCGCGATGCGGGGCGTTCGCGTTTTCCGGGCCAGCCGCGCCCGCCCCGCCGGCAGCCGGGCCGGTTTTCCGGCGCAAGGCCCCGCCGGCGCCGTGGCACACCGCTTGCATCGCCTGCGGCGACACCGGCCCATGCCGCAGGGAAACCCATGACCGACTCGATCAGCTCCGTCCTGTCGCAGATCCGCGCCTACCAGGGCCAGCTCGGCCAGGCCGCCGCGCGTGCGGGCGACGTGGCGCGCAGCGATGCGATCCAGGGACTGGGCGCCATGCAGGCACCGGGCGCGACCCAGGGCACCGCCGCGCCGAGCTTCACCCAGACCCTGGCCCGCGCCCTGGAAGGCGTCAACGCCGCCCAGGCCAAGGCCGGCGAGCTGCAGGCCGCGTTCGAGCGCGGCGAGCCGGGCGCCGACCTGGCCCGGGTGATGGTGGCCTCGCAGCAGTCGCAGGTGGCGTTCCGCGCCACGGTGGAGGTCCGCAACCGGCTGGTGCAGGCCTACCAGGACGTCATGAACATGCCGCTGTGACCAGGGACTGACACACGATGGCGATCACTCTTTCCAAGGACAGCTTCAACCGCGAGCAGGCCACCGAGAAGGCGGCCCAGGCGGTGGTCAAGCTGCAGGAGATGCAGCTGGGCCGGAAGCTCGGCACCCTGCTGGCGATCTCGCTGGCGGTGGCGGCCGGCCTGTACGTCTTCTTCTGGTCGCAGAAGCCGCAGTACACCCCGCTGTACACCGGGCTGGACGCCAAGGCCACGGCCGAGGCCGCCGACCTGCTGCGCGCCGCGCAGATCCCGTTCAAGCTCGACCAGGCCACCGGCGCCATCTCCGTGCCGGAGGCCAACCTGCACGACGCGCGCCTGAAGCTGGCCGGCTCCGGCCTGACCGAGAGCGGCCGCCTGGGCTTCGAACTGATGGAGCGCGACCCGGGCTTCGGCGTCAGCCAGTTCGTGGAGAACGCGCGCTACCAGCACGCGCTGGAAACCGAGCTGGTGCGCACCATCGCCACCCTGCGCCCGGTGCGCGACGCGCGCGTGCACCTGGCCATCCCCAAGCCCTCGGCCTTCACCCGCCAGCGCGAGGTGGCCAGCGCCTCGGTCGTGCTGGAACTGCGCTCCGGCGCCCTGCTCGAGCGCAACCAGGTGGACGCCATCGTCCACCTGGTCGCCTCCTCGATCCCGGACCTGGCCCCGGAGCGGGTGACCGTGGTCGACCAGAACGGCCGCCTGCTCAGCAGCAACGGCCAGGACAGCGCCTCGGCCCTCAGCGCCGCCCAGTTCGAGCAGGTGCGGCGCCAGGAGACCTCGTTCAACCAGCGCATCCGCGAGCTGCTGGAGCCGCTGACCGGCACCGGCCGGGTCAACGCCGAGGTCACGGTGGACATGGACTTCTCGGTCACCGAGGAGGCCCGCGAGCTGTTCAACGCCGAGCCGCAGAAGCTGCGCAGCGAGCAGGTCAGCGAGAACACCACCGCCGGCGAGGGCCCGCAGGGCATCCCCGGCGCCACCAGCAACACCCCGCCGGGCGCGGTCGCCCAGCAGCAGGCCGACGGCACCCCGCTGCCCGGCACCACCGCGGCCGCGCCCGCCGGCACCAGCTCGCGCAGCGCCACCCGCAACTTCGAGCTGGACCGCACCCTGCAGCACACCCGCCAGCCGGCCGGCCGCATCCGCCGGGTGACCGCCGCGGTGGTGGTCGACCACGTGCCGCGCCCCGGCCCGGACGGCAAGGTCGCCCTGCAGCCGCTGTCGGAGCAGGAGCTGGCGCGCCTGCAGGAGCTGGTGCGCCAGGCGGTGGGCTTCGACGCCGCCCGCGGCGACCAGGTCTCGGTGGTCAACGCCCCGTTCGTGCGCGACGACGCGCCGGCGGTCGAGGGGCCGAAGTGGTGGGAGGACCCGCGCGTGCGCGACGCCCTGCGCCTGCTGGTGGGAGCGGTGGTGGTGCTGGCCCTGCTGTTCGGCGTGCTGCGCCCGAGCATCCGCCAGATCGTCGCCCCGCCCGCGCCAAAGAAGGAGGAGAAAGCCGAGCCGGCCACCGCCGAGGTCTCCCTGGTCGAGGACGGCGAGGACCTGCCCGCGCTGGCCGAGGACACGGCCCAGCTCGGCCTGCAGGCCCCGCAGCCGCCGGCGGCGCTGCCCTCCGATGCCTACGAGGACCGCCTGCGCAACGCCCGCGAGGCCGTGCGCGCCGACTCCAAGCGGGTCGCCCAGGTGGTGAAGGAGTGGTTGGGAAATGAAGCAGCCTAGTCTCCAGTCCGAACTGACCGGCGTGCAGCGCGCCGCCGTGCTGCTGCTGTCGCTGGGCGAGAGCGACGCGGCCGAGGTGCTCAAGCACATGAGCGCCAAGGAAGTGCAGAAGCTCGGCCTGGCGATGGCAACCATGAGCGGCATCAGCCGCGAGCAGGTCATGGACGTGATGGAGCAGTTCGAGCAGGCGCTGGAGCGGCAGACCTCGCTCGGCGTGGGCGCGGACGACTACATCCGCAACGTGCTGATCCAGGCGCTGGGCGCGGACAAGGCCGGCAGCCTGATAGACCGCATCCTGCTGGGCCGCAACACCACCGGCCTGGACACGCTCAAGTGGATGGACCCGCGCGCGGTGGCCGACCTGGTGCGCAACGAGCACCCGCAGATCTGCGCCATCGTGCTTTCCCACCTGGACCCGGACCAGGCCGCCGAGGCGCTGAAGTTCCTGCCCGACCGCGCCCGCTCGGACGTGCTGCTGCGCATCGCCACCCTCGACGGCATCCCGCCGAACGCGCTCAACGAGCTCAACGAGATCATGGAGCGACAGTTCGCCGGCAACCAGAACCTGAAGTCGTCCAACATCGGCGGCGTCAAGGTCGCGGCCAACATCCTCAACTTCCTCGACGGCGGCCAGGACCAGTCGATCCTCGGCGAGATCGGCAAGGTCGACAACGAGCTGTGCCAGCGCATCCAGGACCTGATGTTCGTGTTCGACGACCTGGTCGAGCTGGACGACCGCGAGCTGCAGACCCTGCTGCGCGAGGTCTCCGGCGAGCGCCTGGGCATCGCCCTGCGCGGCGCCGACATCAAGGTGCGCGAGAAGATCACCCGCAACATGTCCCAGCGCGCCGCCGAGATCCTGCTGGAGGACATGGAGGCGCGTGGACCGGTGCGCCTGTCCGACGTGGAGGCGGCGCAGAAGGAGATCATGACCATCGTCCGCCGCCTGGCCGATGAGGGCGTGATCAACCTCAGCGGCGGCGGTGGCGAGGAGCTGGTATGAGCACCGTCGTGCGCTGGATGGCGCCGGAGCTGGAGGTCGCCCCGCCCCCGGCACCGGAGCCGGAGATCGTGGAGGAAGTGCCGCTGCCGGTTCCGCCGACCCTGGAGGAGATCCAGGCCATCCAGGACGCCGCGCGCGAAGAGGGCTACCAGGCCGGCTTCGCCCAGGGGCACCAGGACGGCTTCGCCCAGGGCCAGGCCGAGGTGCGCCGGCTGACCGCGCAGATCGAGGGCATCCTCGACAACTTCACCCGCCCCCTCGCCCGCCTCGAGGACGAAGTCACCGCCGCGCTGGGCGAGCTGGCCGTGCGCATCGCCGGCAGCCTGGTGGGCCGCGCCTACGAGGCCGACCCGGCGCTGCTGTCGGAACTGGTGTCCGAGGCGCTGGACGCGGTCGGCGGCGCCAGCCGCGAGGTCGAGGTGCGCCTGCACCCGGACGACATCGAGACCCTGGCCCCGATGCTGGCGCTGGTGTCCGAGGCGCGCCTGGTGCCCGACCCGACCCTGGGCCGCGGCGACCTGCGCGTGCACGCCGAGGCGGTGCGCATCGACGGCACCCTGGAGGCGCGCCTGCGCGGCGCGCTGGAAAGCGTGATCCACAAGGCCGGAGCCAGCGCATGAACCCCGCCCCCGACCGCAATCCCGCCCTCGGCGGCGCCGTGCCGGCCGACTGGCTGTCCGCGCGCAACCTGCGCCTGGCCATGCGCCTGGGCGCCCTGTCCCCGGACCCGGCCGCCGGCCGCGGCCTGATCCGCGAGGGCATCCTGCGCCGCGCCGTGGGCCTGACCCTGGAAGCCACCGGCTGCGCGGCGCCGATGGGCGCCACCTGCCGGGTGGAAGTGGCCGACGGCGGCTGGGTCGAGGCCGAGGTCGTCGGCTTTGCCGGCGACCGCACCTCGCTGATGCCCAGCGCCGAACTGCACGGCCTGCTGCCCAACGCCCGCGTGGTGCCGGTGCGCCGGCGCGGCGGCGTGGAAGTGGGCGAAGGCCTGCTTGGCCGGGTGATCGACTCCGACGGCGTGCCGCTGGACGGCAAGGGCCCGGTCCGCGCCGAGGGCAGCGTGAGCATGGCCGGCGCCGCGATCAACCCGCTGGCGCGCGAGCCCATCACCCAGCCGCTGGACGTGGGCGTGCGCGCGATCAACGCCCTGCTGCCGATCGGCCGCGGCCAGCGCGTGGGCCTGTTCGCCGGTTCCGGCGTCGGCAAGTCGACGCTGCTGGGCATGATGACCCGCTTCACCGCGGCCGACGTGATCGTGGTCGGCCTGATCGGCGAACGCGGCCGCGAAGTGCGCGACTTCGTCGAGAGCACGCTGGGCGAGGAAGGCCTGCGCCGCGCCGTGGTCGTGGCCGCCCCGGCCGACCGCCCGCCGCTGGCGCGCCTGCATGGCGCCTACCGCGCCACCGCCATCGCCGAGTGGTTCCGCGACCAGGGCCTGAACGTCCTGCTGCTGATGGACTCGCTGACCCGCTTCGCCCAGGCCCAGCGCGAGATCGGCCTGTCGGTGGGCGAGCCGCCGACCACCCGCGGTTACCCGCCGAGCGTGTTCGCCAAGCTGCCGGCGCTGGTCGAGCGCGCCGGCAACGGCGCCAAGGGCCGTGGCTCGATCACCGCCTTCTACACCGTGCTGACCGAAGGCGACGACCCGCAGGACCCGATCGCCGACGCCGCGCGCGCCATCCTCGACGGCCACATCCTGCTGTCGCGACGGATCGCCGACGCCGGCCTGTACCCGGCCATCGACGTCGAGTCCTCGGTCAGCCGCGTGGTCCAGGACATCGCCGACGAGACCTGGCGCGAGCGCATCCGCGCGCTCAAGCGCCTGGTCGCCGCCTACAACGCCAACCGCGACCTGATCGCCATCGGCGCCTACCAGCGCGGCAACGACCCGCTGGTGGACGAGGCCCTGGCGCGCTGGCCGCAGATCGTCGAATTCCTCGGCCAGGACGTGGCCCGCTCGGCCGACCTGGAACATAGCCGCCAGGCCCTGGCCGACCTGCTGCACAAGGAGAACGCCGCATGATGCAGTCCCGCCGCATCGATCCGCTGCTGCGCCGCGCGCAGGAGCACGAGGATGCCGTGGCGCGCGAGCTGGCCGAGCGCCAGCGTGCGCACGAACTGCAGGAATCGCGGCTGGAGGAGCTGCGGCGCTACGCCGCCGAGTACGCCGCCAGCCAGATGTCCGCGATCAGCCCGGCGCAGCTGGCCAACCGGCGCGCCTTCCTCGACCGCCTGGAGAGCGCGGTCGAACAGCAGAGCCGGAACGTGGACCGCAGCCGCGAGCGGCTGGAGGCCGAACGTGCCCGCCTGCTGCTGGCCAGCCGCGACAAGGCGGTGCTGGAGCAGCTGGCGGCGAGCTACCGCGCCCAGGAACGCAAGGCCGACGAGCGCCGCAGCCAGCGCGAGATGGACGACCTGGGCGCGCGCCGCGTGCGCGCCGCGCAGCAGGCCCGGCAGGAAGGAGAGTCGCAGTGACCCCGAGCCTGTTTGCCGCCGTCGCCCCGGCGCCGAAGACCGCCCCGGCAGGCTCCCCGCCCTCCCCGCGCGGCGCCTCCGCCGGCGGCGAGGGCCAGGATTTCGCGCGCCTGCTGGAAGGCCCGCAGGACGCCGGCGCCGCGCGCAAGGGCCCTGCCCGCGCCGACGCCCCGGCGCGCCAGCCGGGCAAGGACGAGGCCCCGGCCCGGGACGAGCTGCCGGGCGCCCCCGGCGAGGCCCGCCCGGCTACGGAGGAATCCGCGGAAGCGGCCACCGCCGCGCCGGCGGCCACGGACGAGACCCCGGGCACGGACAGCGATGGCGAAGCCGCCGCCAGCGACTGGCCCCCGCCGGGCCTGGCCTGGCTGCTGCAACCGCCGGAACCGGCGCCGCCGGCCCCGGCCGCCGGCGCCGCCGTTCCCGCTCCTGTTGCGGGCAATGCCGGCGAAGGCGAGCCCGCCGCGGCCGGCAAGGCCACGGCCCCGCTGCTGCCGGACCTGGCCGCCCCCGCCGCGCGCCCGCTGGCCGCCGCCCCGTCCCCCGCTGCCGAACCCCTGCCGCAGGAGGATGCCGCCGGCGAGGCCCTGGACACCCTGGCCGGCGCCGCGCGCCACCTGCAGGCGCTGGTCCCGGAGACCGGCCCGGAATCGCAGGCACCGGCCTTCGTGCTGCCGCTGGCCAACCCGGCGCCAGTGGCCGCACCCGCCGCGGCGCTACCGGCCACCCCGGCGCACCTGCCTACCCCGCAGCTGGGCGACGCCGGCTTCGCCGAGGATGTCGGCAGCCACGTGGAGTGGCTGGCCGGGCAGAAGATCAGCCATGCCGTCATCCGGGTCTCGCCGCGGGACCTGGGCCCGGTCGAGGTGCGCCTGCAGCTGGATGGCGACCGCCTGAGCGCCGACTTCAGCAGCGCCCAGGCCGAGGTCCGCCAGGCGCTGGAGCAGAGCCTGCCGCGCCTGCGCGAGATGCTGGGCCAGCATGGCTTCGAGCTGGCCCATGCCGGGGTTGGCCACGGCCAGGCTGGCGACCGCGAAGCGGCGTCGCAAGGCCGCCAGGGGAGTGGCGGCGAAGCAAACGGCGACGAACCGGCGGCCACGGCCCAGCCGGTACGGATGGCCCGACGCGGCCTGCTCGACGCCTACGCCTGACCGTCGCGGTGCCGGTCGCGCGGCACCGCTGTCCCCGGACCTGGTCCGCCGCGCTGCTTCGATGGTGCGTGTTTGCTGCCCCGCCCTGGCCGCGTCCGCGGCCGGGGCGCAGGTGCCTGTCGCAATCCCGATCGCCAGGCCCCGGCCATGCCGGCCGTGCGGCCACGCGCCGGACCTTCGCCGGCTCCGCCGCCGCTCGTCGTCAAACCGTCGCCGCGCTTGCGGCACGCCGCTTGCATAGGCCTTGCCGCAAACCACAGGAGATCGACGCGTGGCCACCGCAGCCGACAGGACCCCCCGCAACTCGCCGAACAGTACTCCCCGCGACGGCGGCAAGCTGCCCCTGGTCATCACCCTGGTCGCGGTGCTGGTGGCCTGCGGCGCCGGCGGCGGTTGGTACTGGAGCTCCCAGCGCGCCAAGGCCGCCGAGCAGGCCGCCGCCGAGGCGGCCAAGCCGCGCCTGCCGGCCCCGGCCCAGTACCTGGCGCTGGAGCCGCCGTTCGTGGTCAACCTCAACGGCGGCATCGAGGGCCCGAAGTACCTGCAGGTGGAGATCCAGCTGATGACCCGCGACAACAACGAGCTGGCGGAGCTGGAGCGCCACGCCCCGGCGATCCGCGCCCGCCTGCTGATGCTGCTGGCGCAGCAGACCGCCGAGGGCATCGCCGACCGCGCCGGCAAGGAAGCGCTGCAGGCCGAGGCCCTGGCCGAGGTGCGCAAGCTGATGCGCGCCGAGACCGGCAAGCCCTGCGCCGAAGCCCTGCTGTTCACCAGCTTCGTGACCCAGTGAGCCGCGCGCGCCCATGACCATCAACGACCTGCTCTCACAGGACGAGATCGACGCCCTGCTGCACGGCGTGGATTCCGGCGCGGTCAACACCGAGCCGGAGCCGGACCCGGGCACCGCGCGGCCGTACGACTTCGCCAGCCAGGACCGCATCATCCGCGGGCGCATGCCCACCCTGGAGATGGTCAACGAGCGCTTCGTGCGCCTGTGGCGCATCGGCCTGTTCAACCTGATCCGGCGCTCGGCCGACATCTCCGTGCGCGGCATCGACCTGATCAAGTTCGGCGAGTACATGCACTCGCTGTACGTGCCGACCAACCTCAACCTGGTGCGCTTCAAGCCGCTGCGCGGCATGGGCCTGATCGTGTTCGAGCCCAAGCTGGTGTTCACCGTGGTGGACAATTTCTTCGGCGGCGACGGGCGCTACCCGACCCGGATCGAGGGCCGCGAGTTCACCGTCACCGAGATGCGGGTGATCCAGCTGATGCTGCGCCAGACCTTCACCGACCTGGTCGAGGCCTGGGCACCGGTGATGGACGTGGAGTTCGAGTACATCAACTCCGAGATCAACCCGCACTTCGCCAACATCGTCACCCCGCGCGAGTACGTGGTGGTCAGCCGCTTCCACGTCGAGCTGGACGGCGGCGGCGGCGAGATCCACGTCACCCTGCCCTATTCCATGCTCGAGCCGATCCGCGAGCTGCTCGACGCCGGCATCCAGAGCGACCGCATCGACCGCGACGAGAGCTGGAACGCCACCCTGCGCGAGCAGCTGCAGCTGGCCGAGGTGACCATCTCCAGCGTGCTGGCGGAGAAGCGCATCGACCTGCGCCAGCTCACCCAGCTGAAGGTCGGCGACGTGCTGCCGATCGAGCTGTCCACCACCGTCCCGGTGTGCGTGGAGAACATCCCGGTGTTCACCGGCCAGTTCGGCCTGTCCAACGGCAGGAACGCGGTGAAGATCGTCCAGACCCACCCGCCCGGCGCCGAAAAGCCGCGCCAGGCCGCCCCCGAGGAAATGCCCGCATGAGCACCGAAGCCCCTGCCGCGACCGCGCAATTCGACGCGCTGCAGTCCGAGCCCGTCCAGGGCGCCAGCGACCTGAACCTGGACGTCATCCTCGACGTGCCGGTGACCCTGTCGCTGGAGGTCGGCCGCACCCGCATGCCGATCCGCAACCTGCTGCAGCTCAACCAGGGCTCGGTGATCGAGCTGGAACGCGGCGCCGGCGAGCCGCTGGACGTGTACGTCAACGGCACCCTGATCGCCCACGGCGAGGTGGTGGTGATCAACGACCGCTTCGGCGTGCGCCTGACCGACGTGGTCAGCCCCAGCGAGCGGATCCGGAGGCTGCGTTGAGCATCCTGCCGCTGCTGCTGGCCGCCGCCCCCGCCGCGCAGGCCGCGCGGCCGGCGGCGCAGGCCCAGGGCCCGGGCCTGTTCGGCGCGTTCTTCGCCCTGCTGCTGGTGCTGGGCCTGATCGTCGGCCTGGCCTGGCTGCTCAAGCGCATGCCCGGCTCCGGCTTCCGTCCCGCCGACGGCCTGCGCGTGGTCGCCTCGCTGCACCTGGGCACCAAGGAGCGCGCGGTGGTGGTGGAGGTCGGCGGCCGCCAGCTGCTGCTGGGCGTCTCCCCGGGCGGCGTGACCCTGCTGCACGAGCTGCCCGAGCCGCTGCCCGCGCCCGAGGCGCCGCGCCTGCCCAACCTCAAGGAACTCCCCAACTTCGCCCAGCTGCTGTCGCAGCGGCTGCGCCGGACCCGCTGACATGAACTCCCGCCGCCTGCTCCTGACCGTCGTGGTGCTGGTGCTGGCCTGCCTGCCGCTGCTGGCCGCCGCCGCGCCGGCGGCGCCGCAGGTGCCATCCCTGCCGAACGTGACCGTGGGCCGCATCGGCGACGCCCCGGTGAGCGTGCCGCTGCAGACCCTGCTGCTGATGACCGGCATCACCCTGCTGCCGTCGCTGCTGCTGGTGATGACCTGCTTCACCCGGATCATCATCGTGCTGGCGCTGCTGCGGCAGGCACTGGGCACCGGCCAGACCCCTTCCAACCAGATCCTGGTGGGGCTGTCGCTGTTCCTGACCGCGATGGTCATGATGCCGGTGTGGCAGAAGGCCTGGGACGCCGGCTTCGGCCCCTACCTCAACGGCGACATCGACTTCCGCAGCGCCTGGGACCTGGGCACCGCGCCGCTGCGCGCGTTCATGCTGGCGCAGGTGCGCGAGACCGACCTGATGACCTTCGCCGGCCTGGCCGGGCATGACACCTACAGCGGCCCGGACGCGGTGCCGTTCCCGGTGCTGGCGGCCTCGTTCGTCACCTCCGAGCTGAAGACCGCGTTCGAGATCGGCTTCCTGATCTTCATCCCGTTCGTGGTGATCGACCTGGTGGTGGCCAGCGTGCTGATGTCGATGGGCATGATGATGCTCTCGCCGATGCTGATCTCCGCGCCGTTCAAGATCCTGCTGTTCGTGCTGGTGGACGGCTGGGTGCTGACCGTCGGCACCCTGGCGGCCAGCTTCAACGGGGTCTGAGATGAGCCCGGAACTGGCCCTGACCGAACTGCGCCGCGCCCTCGAGGTGGCCCTGTGGGTGGGCGGCCCGCTGCTGGTCACCATGCTGGTGGTGGGCGTGGTGGTCGGCATCGTCCAGGCCGCCACCCAGATCAACGAGCCGACCATCGCCTTCATCTCCAAGGCCGTGGCCATGACCGCGGCGCTGTTCGCGCTGGGCAGCTTCCTGCTGGCCTACCTGGTCGACTACACCACCACGCTGTTCCAGCGCATCCCCCACCTGATCGGCTGAGGACGGGAGCGCGCGGTGGATCCGGCAACCCAGATGGTGGTCGACGGCCAGCAGGCCTTCGGCATGATCGGCACGGTCATGTGGACCATGCTGCGCACCGGGGCGATGCTGATGGCGATGCCGCTGATCGGCACCCGCGCGGTACCGGTGCGGGTGCGGGTGCTGGTGGCCGGCGCCCTGGCCATGGCGCTGGCGCCGATGCTGCCGCCGGTGCCGGAGTTCGCCGGCCTGGACGCGGCCAGCGTGCTGGGCGTGGCCCGGGAACTGGCGGTGGGCGTGGCCATGGGCTTCTGCCTGCGCCTGATGTTCGAGGCCGGGGCGTTCGCCGGCGAGATCGTGTCCCAGGGCATGGGCCTGGCGTTCGCGCAGATGAACGACCCGTTGCGCGGCACCAGTTCCGGCGTGGTCGCGCAGTGGTTCTACCTCGCCTTCGGCCTGCTGTTCTTCGCCAGCGACGGACACCTGGCCATGGTCGCGATGCTGGTGCGCAGCTACCAGGCCCTGCCGATCGGCGCCGGCTGGACCGATGCCGCGGCCGGGCTGTCGGTGCCGGTGCAGCTGTTCCCGGCGGTGCTGCGCGGCGGCCTGGGCCTGGCCCTGCCGCTGATGATGGCGATGCTGGCCACCAACCTCACCTTCGGCGTGCTGGCCAAGGCCGCGCCTTCGCTGCATCCGGTGCAGCTGGGCCTGCCGGTGGCGGTGCTGACCGGCATGCTGTTGCTGTCGCTGCTGGCCGGCGAGATCGCGCGCCCGGTGCAGGCGCTGTTCGACACCGCGTTCGACGCCGGCATGGCCGTCCCCGCGCCCTGAGCCGGCGCCTGGAACGGAACTTGCACTGACCGCCCCGCGCCGGCCCCCTTCCGGCGCCGGAGACCGGCATGGCCGAGAACGAGGACGGCCAGGAAAAAACCGAACAGCCAACCGGCAGACGCCTGCAGAAGGCGGCCGAGGAAGGCAACGTCCCGCGTTCGCGCGAACTGGGCAACGCGGCGCTGTTCGGCGCCGGCGTGGTGGCGGTGATCGCCGGCGGTCCAATGTTCGCGCGCGGCGCGGCCGGCTGGATGCGCAACGCGCTGGCGCCCGACCTGGGGATGCTGGAGGACCCGTCCCTGCTGTTCGGGCACATGGGCATGCTGCTGCTGAAGCTGTTCGCGGTGGTGCTGCCGCTGCTGGGCGTGGCGCTGCTGGCCTGCCTGGTCGCGCCGGTGCTGATGGGCAGCCTGCAGTTCAACCTCAAGGCACTGGCGCCCAAGCCCGAGCGCCTCAACCCCCTGGCCGGGCTGCAGCGCATGGTCAGCAGCGACGGCCTGGTGGAACTGGCCAAGTCGCTGCTGCGCGTGGCGTTGCTGGGCACCGCCTGCGGCCTGGTGCTGGTGCACGGCTTCGACGTGCTGCGCGCCATGCCCGGGCAGTCGCTGGAGGACGCCGCGCGCACCGGCCTGTACTTCGCCGGCCGCCTGCTGGGCGCCGCCGCGGTGGCGCTGCTGCTGCTGGCCCTGGCCGATGCGCCGTACCAGAAGTGGAACCGGCTCCGCAAGCTGAAGATGACGCGCCAGGAAGTGCGCGAAGAAATGAAGGAGGCCGACGGCAACCCGCAGGTCAAGGGCAAGATCCGGCAGATGCAGTTCCAGATGTCGCAGCGCCGGATGATGGAGGCGGTGCCGACCGCCGACGTGGTGGTGGTCAACCCGACCCACTACGCGGTGGCCCTGAAGTACGACGGCGGCAGCATGCGCGCGCCGAAGGTGGTGGCCAAGGGCGTGGACGAGCTGGCGATGCGGATCCGCGAGGTGGCCGACGCCCACCGCGTGGCGATCGTGTCCGCGCCGCCTCTGGCACGCGCCTTGTATCGCGAGGGTGAGCTCGACAAGGAGATCCCCGTGAGACTGTACGCCGCCGTGGCCCAGGTCCTGTCCTACGTGTACCAGCTGCGCGCCTGGCGCCCCGGTACCGGGCGCGCGCCGCAGCTGGGCACGGTCGAGGTCAGGGAATTCCCGGAGGATGACGGCAAGTGAGCGCGACCGCTTCCCAGCCGCTGTCCCGCCGCCTGCTGGAAATGGCCCGCAATGGCATCGGCGCGCCACTGTTGGTGCTGGCCCTGCTCGCCATGGTGGTGGTGCCGCTGCCGCCGCTGCTGCTGGATGCCCTCTTCAGCTTCAACATCGCCATCTCGCTGGTGGTGCTGCTGGCCGTGGTCTACGTGCAGCGGCCGCTGGACTTCACCATCTTCCCGGTCATCCTGCTGACCACCACCATGCTGCGGCTGGCGCTGAACGTGGCGTCCACCCGCGTGATCCTGCTGCACGGCCAGGCCGGCGGCGACGCCGCCGGCAAGGTGATCGCCGCCTTCGGCGAGTTCGTGGTCGGCGGCAACTACGCGGTCGGCATCGTGGTGTTCGCGATCCTGACCATCATCAACTTCGTGGTCATCACCAAGGGCTCCGGGCGCATCTCCGAGGTGACCGCGCGCTTCATCCTCGACGCCATGCCCGGCAAGCAGATGGCGATCGACGCCGACCTCAATGCCGGCCTGATCACCCGCGAGGAGGCCAAGGCCCGCCGCGACGAGGTCCGCGAGGAGGCCGACTTCTACGGCGCGATGGACGGCGCCAGCAAGTTCATCCGCGGCGACGCCGTCGCCGGCATCCTGATCCTGTTCATCAACCTGCTGGGCGGCTTCGCCGTGGGCATGTTCCAGCACGGCATGGCCGCCGCCGACGCCGCCTCGACCTACACCCTGCTGTCGATCGGCGACGGCCTGGTGGCGCAGCTGCCGGCGCTGCTGGTGTCCTCGGCCGTGGCCATGCTGGTGACCCGCGCCTCGCGCGCCCAGGACATGGGCCAGGCGGTGGTCGGCCAGGCCTTCGGCCAGTACCGCGCCCTGGGCGTGGCCTCGGCCATCCTGGTGACGGTGGGCCTGGTGCCGGGCATGCCCAACGTCGCTTTTCTGACGCTGGGCGCGGTGCTCGGCTTTGCTGCCTGGAAGCTGTGGCAGCGCAAGCAGCAGGAGGAATCCGCGGCGGCGCGGGCCGAGGCCGCCGGGCCGGCGGCCGCCCCGGGCCAGGCGGCCGGCGAGCTGGACTGGGACGAGCTGCGCCCGGTCGATCCGCTGGGCCTGGAGGTCGGCTACCGCCTGATCCCGCTGGTGGACAAGACCCAGGGCGGCGAGCTGATGGCGCGGATCAAGGGCGTGCGCCGCAAGCTCACCCACGAGATCGGCTTCCTGATCCCGCCGGTGCACATCCGCGACAACCTGGAGCTGCAGGCCAACCAGTACCGCCTGCTGGTACACGGCGTGCCGGTAGCCACCGCCGAGATCCAGCCGGACCGCGAACTGGCCCTGGACCCGGGCGGCGCGCTTGGCCCGATCGACGGCATCAAGGGCAAGGACCCGGCGTTCGGCCTGGACGCGGTGTGGATCCACCCGCACCAGCGCGCCCAGGCCGAGGCCCTGGGCTACACCGTGGTCGACCCGGCCACCGTGGTCGCCACCCACCTGTCCCACCTGGTGCGCGAGCACGCCCCGGAGCTGCTGGGGCACGAGGAGGTGCAGCAGCTGCTGGCCACCCTCGCCCGCAGCGCGCCGAAGCTGGCCGAGGACCTGGTGCCCAAGACCCTGCCGCTGTCGGTGGTGGCGCGGGTGCTGCAGAACCTGCTGGTGGAGCGGATCCCGGTGCGCCAGCTGCGCAAGATCGCCGAGGCCCTGCTCGAGCACGGCGCCTACAGCCAGGACCCGGCCGTGCTCACCGCCGCGGTCCGCAACAGCCTGGGCCGCTTCATCGTCCAGGAGATCGCCGGCGCCTCGCCGGAGCTGCCGGTGTTCACCCTGGCCGCGCCTCTGGAACGGGTCTTGCAGGAGTCCGCGCAGGGCAACGGCGCCGCGGCGCTGGAGCCCGGGTTGGCCGAACGCCTGCAGCAAAGCCTGGCCGAGTGCGCCGGGCGGCAGGAGGCGAAGGGCGAACCGGCGGTGGTCCTGGTACCGGCCACCGTGCGCGCCTCGCTGGCGCGGCTGGTACGCCACAGCGTGCCGTCGCTGTCGGTGCTGGCCTACACCGAGGTACCGGAGGACAAGCGGCTGAAGCTGGTCGGAACAATCAACTGAAAGCCGTGATTGGGGATTCGTGGTTCGTGATTCGAAAAAGCGGATCGCGGCGGACTGGGAAGGAAGTGGGATGAACAAGGCAACAAGAACACGGATACGGACAGGCCGCGGAGGCCCGGCATCTGCTTCTTCCAATCACCAATCACCAATCACGGATCACGGCCCCTAACCATGAAAATCAAGCGTTTCGTTGCCGCCGACATGCGTACCGCGCTGCGGATGGTCCGCGCCGAGCACGGACCGGATGCCGTGATCCTCTCCAACCGCCGCACCGAGGAAGGGGTGGAGATCGTCGCGGCCAGCAACTACGACGAGGACGCGGTGCAGCGGGCCCTGATCGAGGCCCAGCGCGCCAGTGAACCGGCGCCCGCACCCGCGGCCCCGACGCCGGCCGCCGCCCCTGCCCCTGCCCCTGCCCCTGCCCCTGCCCCGCACGACTTCGCCGCCGCCATGGCCGCGGCCCTGGCCACCCCGACCGCGCGCGCGGTCTCGGTGCTGCCGCCGGAGGTGGTCATGGCGCATCCTGCCGCCCCGGCCGGTCCCGCCCCCGCGGCGCCTGCGCCCGCCCCGGAACCGGCGCCCCCGGCCGCCAGTCCGGCCCCGACCCTGGCCGCGGTGCCGGCCCCGGTGGCGCCGGCCGACGACGAGCAGCTGCGCGCCATGCGCGAGGAACTGGCGCAGATGCGCGCCATGATCGAGCGCGAGATGCACCGCCTGACCGACGAGCGCCTGCGCGGCTCGCCGGTGCGGCTGGCGGCGATGGAGCTGATGGAGGACTACGGCTTCGACGCCGGGATCACCCGCGACATCGTCCTGGAACTGCCGGCCGACACCCCGATGCACCGCGGCCGCGGCCTGATGCTGGGCCTGATCTCGCGGCGCCTGCCGGTGTGCCCGGTGGACCCGCTGGAGGCCGGCGGCGTGATCGCCCTGGTCGGCCCCACCGGCGCCGGCAAGACCACCACCATCGCCAAGCTGGCCGCCCGCTTCGTGGCCGAGCACGGCCCGCGCGACATCGCCCTGGTCACCACCGACACCTCCCGCATCGGCGGTCGCGAGCAGCTGTACGGCTACGGCCGCCAGCTGGGCATCGCGGTGCACGAGGCCGACAGCGACGCGGCCCTGATCCAGCTGCTGCAGCGCCTGCAGGACTACCGCCTGGTGCTGGTGGACACCGCCGGCCTCGGCCAGCGCGACCGCGCCCTGGCCAACCAGCTCAACTGGCTGCGCGCCGCACGCAACGTCAGCACCCTGCTGGTGCTGCCGGCCAACTCCCACTTCGCCGACCTGGACGAGGTCGTGCGCCGCTTCGGCCCGGCCCGCCCGCAGGGCGTGGTCCTGACCAAGGTCGACGAGACCGGGCGCCTGGGCAGCGCGTTGTCGGTGGTCGTGGACCACCAGCTGCCGCTGACCTGGGTGACCGACGGCCAGCGGGTCCCGGAGGACCTGCACCGGGCCAATGCCGCCAGCCTGGTGCTTCGCCTTGAAGATCTGCGCCGGGCTGCCGATAAGCCGAACATCCCGGAGGCCGACCATGCCGTCGCCTGAGTCCCGCCCCGCAACCCCGAGCCCCTTCCGCCCGACGATGAACCACGCACCGCTCGCCCCCGTCCGCAGCATCGCCATCACCGGCGGCAAGGGTGGCGTGGGCAAGACCAACCTGTCGGTCAACCTGGCCGCCTCGCTGGCGGCGCTGGGCAAGCGCACCCTGCTGCTGGACGCCGACCTGGGCCTGGCCAACGTCGACGTGCTGCTGGGCCTGTCCCCGCAGCACACCCTGGCCGACCTGGTCGCCGGCCGCTGCGAGCTGGAGGACGTGATCCTGGAAGGCCCCAACGGCATGCTGGTGGTGCCGGCCGCCTCCGGGCGCCGGCACATGGCCGAACTGCAGCCAGCCCAGCACGTGGGACTTGTCAATGTTTTCAATGACCTGCAGCGTGATCTTGACATTCTGGTTGTAGACACTGCCGCCGGCATCACCGACAGCGTGCTGACCTTCTGCCAGGCCGCCCAGGACGCGGTGGTGGTGGTCTGCGACGAGCCGGCCTCGATCACCGACGCCTACGCCCTGATCAAGGTCCTGTCCCGCGAGCGCGGCGTGGACCGGGTCCAGGTGGTGGCCAACATGGTGCGCAGCCCGGCCGAGGGCCGCGGCCTGTACGACAAGCTGTCGCGGGTATGCGAGCGCTTCCTCGGCGACGTCTCGCTGAACTTCCTCGGCGCGGTGCCGCAGTGCGACTGGCTGCGCATGGCGGTGCAGCGCCAGCAGGCCGTCGCCACCGCCTACCCGGCCAGCCCCTCGGCCCGCGCCATCGCCGAGATCGCCCGCCGCGCGGCGCGCTGGCAGGCGCCGACCGCCCCGCGCGGCAACATCGAGTTCTTCGTCGACCGGATGATCCGGCAAGGCGCGGTCGCATGAATGCCGTGGCCGAATACCGCGCCGTGCGCGGCAGCAACGACGACGCCATCACCCGGCATGCCGACCTGGTGCGGCGCATCGCCCACCACCTGGCGGCGCGCCTGCCGGCCAGCGTCGAGGTCGACGACCTGATCCAGGCCGGCATGATCGGCCTGATCGAGGCCAGCCGCAGCTACGACCCCGACCAGGGCGCCTCGTTCGAGACCTACGCCTCGATCCGCATCCGCGGCGCGATGATCGACGAGATCCGGCGCGGCGACTGGGTGCCGCGCTCGGTGCACCGCCGCGCCCGCGACGCCGCCGCCGCGGTGCGCGAGATCGAGCAGGCCACCGGCCGCGCCGCCGCGCCGCAGGAAGTGGCGGCCAAGCTGGACATGCCACTGCCGGAGTACCTGCGCCTGCTGGAGGACGCCTCTCGCGGCCAGGTGCTGAGCCTGGACTCGCACGTGGAGGACCACGGCGACGTGCAGGTCAACAGCAACAGCCCCACCCCGCAGCAGCTGCTGGAGCGCAGCGATTTCGGCCGCGAGCTGGCGGCGGCCATCTCCAACCTGCCCGAGCGCGAACAGCTGGTGCTGTCGCTGTACTACGAGCAGGAGCTGAACCTGAAGGAGATCGGCGCGGTGCTCGGGGTCAGCGAGTCCCGGGTGTGCCAGATCCACGGCCAGGCCGTGCTGCGCCTGCGCGGCCGCCTGTCCCAGTACGAATCACGTGATGCCGGTCTGGACGACGACTGAGCACGCAACGCCAAACGGAGCACGAAGTGAACAAGAACATGCGGATCCTGATCGTGGACGACTTCTCGACGATGCGACGCATCGTCAAGAACCTGCTCAACGATCTGGGCTACAGCAACACCGCCGAGGCCGACGACGGCCACACCGCGCTGGCGGCCCTGCGCGCGCAGCCGTTCGACTTCGTCATCACCGACTGGAACATGCCGGGCATGACCGGCATCGAGCTGCTGCGCAGCATCCGCGCCGACCCCAAGCTCAAGACCCTGCCGGTGCTGATGGTCACCGCCGAGGCCAAGCGCGAGCAGATCCTGGAGGCCGCGCAGAACGGCGTGAACGGCTACATCATCAAGCCGTTCACCGCGCAGACCCTCGAGGAGAAGCTCAACAAGATCTTCGAACGGCTGGCGGCGACGGCATGAGCACCACCGCATCCCCCGAGCGTGCGGCGCTGGTCCAGCGCCTGCACGACGCCCTGGAAGCCCTGGACCGCGGCGACGAAAGCGCACTGCGCGCCGAGATCGACGCCCTGGCCGCCGCCCGCACCCGTCCGCTCGTGCAGGGCCTCGGCCGGCTGGCGCGCGAACTGAGCCAGGCCCTGGGCGAACTGCCGGAGGTCCCCGGCGCCGACGACCATGGCGTGGAGGGGGTCGAACTGGACGACGCCTGCGCGCGCCTGGACCACGTCATCGGCATGACCGAGCAGGCCACCCACCGCACCCTGGACCTGGCCGACGAATGCCGCGCCCTGGTCGAGGGCCTGCGCGCCGAAGGCGTGACCGACGGCCAGGACCAGGTGCTGGACCGCATCCGCCGCAACCTCACCGAGATCGCCCTGACCCAGAGCTACCAGGACCTGACCGGGCAGATCATCCGCCGCGTCGCCGGGATCGTGCGCCGCGTCCACGAAGGCTTCGGCGAACTGGGCCTGCCGCCGCGCGCCGAGCCGCGCGAGCCCGCGCTGGCGGGCCCCGCGGTGGCCGGGCTGGACACCCATGCGGTCAGCCAGAACGACGCCGACGCCCTGCTGTCGGAACTGGGGCTGTAAGCCATGAGCGGTGTGACGCCCGAAATCGCCGCGGACTTCATCGTCGAGGCCCAGGAGATCCTGGACCGGCTCGGCGAGCAGCTGGTGGAGCTGGAGCGCGCGCCCCAGGACAGCGAGCAGCTCAATGCGGTGTTCCGCGGCTTCCACACCCTCAAGGGCGGTGCCGGCTTCCTCGGCATCCAGCCGATGGTCGAGCTGTGCCACGCCGCCGAGGAAACCCTGGGCGCCGCCCGCTCCGGCACCGCCGAACTGGACCCGCTGCACTTCGACGCCGCCCAGCGCTCGCTGGACTGGTTGCAGGCCATGCTCGACGCGGTCGCCGCCGGCACCGAGCCGGAGCACGCGCCGCCGGAGCTGATCGCGCAGTTCGCCCTGGTCGCGCCGCCCGCGCCGCAGCCGCAGGCCGCGCCGCAGCCCGTGGCGGCGCCCGCGCCGGCCGGCGGCGACGACCTGATCAGCGACGACGAGTTCGAGGCCCTGCTCGACCAGCTGCACGGCAAGGCCGCGCCCGGCGCCAAGCCCGCAGCCGCGCCCGCGCCGGCCACCGCGGCTGCGGACACCATCACCGACGACGAATTCGAGGCGCTGCTGGACCAGTTGCACGGCAAGGCGCCGCCCGGGGCCAAGCCGCTGCCGGCCGCCGCGCCGGCCCCGGCACCGGCGGCCGCTGCGCCGCCGCCCGCTCCCAACCCCGTGCCGCAGCCGGCCGCCCCGCGCCCGGCCAGCCCGCCCCCGCGCGCCGCCGCCGCGGGCGAGGCCGAGCACACCGTGCGCGTGGACACCCGCCGCCTGGACGCGATCGTCAACCTGATCGGAGAGCTGGTGCTGGCGCGCAACCGGCTCAAGACCCTGCGCGCGCGCCTGCGCGACGACGAACTCGACCGCGCCGTGGCCAGCCTCGACGTGGCCACCGCGCGCCTGCAGTCGGCGGTCATGCGCACGCGCATGCAGCCGGTGGGCAAGGTGTTCTCGCGCTTCCCGAAGGTGGCGCGCGACGTCGCCCGCTCGCTGGCCAAGGAAGTCGAACTGGAGATGGTCGGCGCCGACACCGAGCTGGACCGCAACCTGGTCGAGGCCCTGGCCGATCCGCTGGTGCACCTGGTGCGCAACGGCATCGACCACGGCGTGGAGGCGCCGGAAGTGCGCGAGGCCTCCGGCAAGCCGCGCGTGGGCCGGCTGCGCCTGGCCGCGCAGCAGGAAGGCGACTACGTCACCATCGAGGTCCAGGACGACGGCGCCGGCATCGATCCGGAGCGCCTGCGCGCCAAGGCGCGCGAGAAGGGGCTGCTCGACCCGGAGGCCGCGGCACGCCTGGGCGCGGACGAATGCCTGCAGCTGGTGTTCCTGCCCGGCTTCTCCACCAAGACCCAGGTCACCGACATCTCCGGCCGCGGCGTGGGCATGGACGTGGTGCAGTCGCGCATCCGCGAGCTGGGCGGGCAGATCCAGATCCAGTCCGAGCTCGGCCGCGGCACCCGCTTCCTGATCCGCGTCCCGCTGACCCTGGCGATCCTGCCCACCCTGCTGGTGCAGGCCGGCGAGGCGGTGTACGCCCTGCCGCTGGCGCGGGTGCAGGAGGTGCTGCACGCCAAGCCCTCCGCGCTGGGCTGGTTCGACGGCCGTCCGGTGATGGACCGCCAGAGCCATACCCTGCCGCTGGTGGACCTCCGCCGCTGGCTGGGGCTGGAGCCGCTGTCCGGCAACGGCGCCCTGACCGTGGTCGTGCTGCAGATGGGCGACGCCCGCTTCGGCCTGATCGTCGACCAGGTGCGCGGCCGCGAGGAAGTGGTGATCAAGCCGCTGCCCAAGGCCCTGCGCGGCCTGCCCGGCTATGCCGGCGCGACCCTGATCGGCGACGGCCGCCTGGCGCTGATCCTGGACGTCGACGGCCTGCGCGCCAGCAGTCCGTGAGCGCGCGGCGCACGCCGTGCGCGTGCGCCGTTCCGCGCAGCCGCGCGCCGGCGGCGATGCCGGCGGGCGTTCCCGCTCAAGTCCCAGTCCACGTGCGCCGATAACCCGACATATGGACATCCTCAGCCTCATCGGTCTGCTCCTTGCCCTGGTCGCGCTGATCGGCGGCGCCATCCTCAAGGGCGCCGGCCTCGGTTCGCTGTGGTCGGCCGCCGCGTTCGTGATCGTGATCCTCGGCACCTTCGCCGCGATCTTCGTGCACACCCCGCCGCCGGTGTTCAAGCGCGCCCTGGGCATCGTCGGCTGGGTGCTGCGCCCGCCGGCCGCCGACCGCGCCGCGCTGATGGCGCAGATCCTGGAATGGAGCAACATCGCCCGCCGCCAGGGCCTGCTGGGCCTGGAGCAGCAGGTCGGCGAGCAGGAGGACCCGTTCCTGAAGAAGGGCCTGCAGATGCTGGTCGACGGCGTGGAGCCGGAGCAGATCCGGCACATGCTGGAGATCGACCTGGAGAGCCAGGAGAACCAGGAGCTGGCCGCTGCCAAGGTGTTCGAGGGCATGGGCATCTACGCCCCGACCCTGGGCATCGTCGGCGCCGTGTTCGGGCTGATCGCGGTGATGAAGAACCTGGCCGATCCGTCCAAGCTCGGCCACGGCATCGCCGCCGCGTTCACCGCGACCATCTACGGCATCGCCTCGGCCAACCTGTTCTTCCTGCCGATCGCCTCCAAGCTCAAGGCGGTCATCGGCCGCCGCACCGGCGAGCGGGAGATGATCATCGAGGGCCTGATCGCGATCGCGCAGGGCGAGAACCCGCGCAACATCGAATCCAGGCTCGCCGGCTTCCTGCACTGACCCGGAGCCGTCGATGGCGCGCAGGAAGAAGCACGAGGAGCACGGCAACCACGAGGCCTGGGCGATCCCCTACGCCGACCTGATGACGCTGCTGCTGGCGTTCTTCGTGGTGATGTACGCGATCTCCACCCTCAACGAGGGCAAGTACCGGGTGCTGGCCGACGCCCTGACCGCCGCCTTCGGCGGCGCGCCGCGCACCATCAACCCGGTGCAGGTCGGCAACTTCCAGCTGCAGGGCTCGGACTACGACCGGCCCTCGCCGATCAAGTCCGGCGCCCGCCACGGCCCGTCTGCGCCCTCGCCCGCGCCCAACCCCACCCTGCTTCCGGCGCTGGCCTCGCACATGCGCACCGGCGTGCCGCTGGACGTGTCCGACCGCGCCGCCGTGCAGCGCGCCCAGCGCCAGCTCGGCAACATCGCCACGCGCCTGGAGGAGGCGCTGGCGCCGCTGGTCGACGCGCGCCTGATCACCGTCCGCCGCGCCGAGCTGTGGCTGGAGGTGGAGATCAACAGCGACATTCTGTTCGACACCGGCTCGGCCGCGCTGGACGCATCCGCGCGCGAGGTGCTCACCCGCCTGGCCGACGTGCTGCGCGAGACCCCCAACCCGGTGCGGGTGGAGGGCTATACCGACAACCGCCCGATCAACACCGTGCAGTTCCCGTCCAACTGGGAGCTGTCGGCGGCGCGCGCGGCCAGCGTGGTGCACCTGTTCTCGGCGCAGGGCGTGGCCCCGGAGCGGCTGGCCATGGTCGGCTACGGCGAGCACCGCCCGCGCGCGGACAACCTCACCGAGGAAGGCCGCAACCGCAACCGCCGCGTGGTCCTGATCGTGCTGGCCGCGCCCGGCGCCGCCGGCGATGCGGACCCCGGCGCGGAGGAAGGCGTGGCGGTCAAGAGCGGCGCGCAGGTGCCGATAGCAGAGGTGGCAGCCAGCCAGCCGGTGCCCGGGCGCGCGGCACCCGGCCAGGCGGCCACCGCTGCCGCGCCCGGCGCGGCAGCCGAAAGAACCACAGGAGGATCCGACTGATGCGCGTGTGGGCGATCGCCAACCAGAAAGGCGGCGTGGGCAAGACCACCACCACCCTGGCCCTGGGCCGCGGCCTGGCCACGCGCGGCAGCCGCGTGCTGCTGGTGGACCTGGACCCGCATTCGTCCCTGACCCGCACCTTCGGCGTGCCCGCCGACCCGGCCCCGGAAGGCGTGATGGAGCTGTTCGCCACGCCGCCGCGGCCGCTGGCGAGCCTCGCCCGGACCAGCGCGGTCGAGCGCCTGGACTACGTGTGCGCGCAGACCGCCCTGGCCACCCTGGAGCGGCGCAGCGCCAACCAGCCCGGCCTCGGCCTGGCCCTGGCGCAGGCCCTGGCCCGCCATGCCGGCCAGCACGACTACGTGCTGCTGGACTGCCCGCCGACCCTGGGCCTGCTGATGATCAACGCCCTGGCCGCGGCCGACCGCGCGATCATCCCGACCCAGGCCGAGCCGCTGGCGCTGCACGGCCTGGCCGGCATGCGCCGCACCGCGGAGATGGTCGAGCGCTCGCGCCGGCGCCCGCTGCCGGTGTCGGTGCTGCCGACCCTGTACGACCGCCGCACCCGCGCCGGCCAGGAAGCACTCAAGCGCATGCAGGACGAACACGGCGAGCGCGTGTGGGATGACGCGATCCCGGTCGATACCCGGCTGTGCAATACCGAACTGCTGGTGCAGCCGTTTGCCGACGAGGGTGCCTATCCCGGGCGTGCCCTGTCCGCCTACCGGCGTGCGCTGGACTGGATCCTGGCCAGCGATGCCCAGGCCCTGGAACAGGCGGCATGAACGGGGTCGCGGCACTGGACGACTACCTGGACGGACTGCTGGCCCCCGAGCCTGCGGCCGGCGAGGCCGCGCCTGCCGCCCAGGCCCCTGCGGGCGATGCGCAGGCTCCCTCGCCGCCGCCTGGAGCGGAGGCTACGGTCATGGACGAGCGCCCGGCTGACGTTCCGGCTGACGTGGCTGATGCGGCGGCAGACCCGGCCGAGGCTCCGTCGGAGGCCGCGGTCGGGCCGGATGGAGCGGCCGGTACCCCGGCGCCCGCTGGCGCCACCGAAGCCGCCCCGGCGGCGGCCGCCGTCGGGCCCGCCCCGGCAGTGGCGGCCCCGGCAGAACCCGCCCCCGGCCCGGCGGCGGTCCCGGCTCCCGCGCCCGCTCCGATGGCGGCCCCTGCTCCGGCCCCAGCGCCCGCTCCCGCGCCGCGCATCGTGGCCCCTGCGCCGGTTCCCGCCGCCGCGCCCGTGCCGCCGCCACCCGCGCCGGCTCCCGTGGCCCGCCGCACCCAGCCTCCGGCACCCGCGCCGGCCCCGGTCCCGCACGCGCCGCGTGCGGCCCATGCCGCCGCGGATGAGTCGACCGCGGCCGACCCCACCGGGCACAGCTCGCGCTGGCTGCGCCTGCGCTGCGGCAGCCAGCGCTACGGCCTGGAACTGCTCAAGGTCCAGGAAGTGGTGCTGCCGGTGCCGCTGCTGGCCCTGCGCGGCACGGTCCCGGCCATGCTCGGGGTGATGAACCTGCGCGGCCAGGTCGTGCCGGTACTGGACCTGGGCATGCACCTGGGCCAGCCCGCGCAACCGGATACCGCCGCCACCCGCTTCGTCGTGCTCGAGGAAAAGGGCGAGGTGCTGGGCCTGCGCGTGTCCGCGGTCGAGGACGTGGTCACCCTCGGCCAGTCCCAGGTCGAGCCGCCCGGCACCACCCAGGTGCGGCTGGCCGGCAACGGCCTGTTCCGCGGCATCGCCCGCCTCGGCGGCGAGCCGATGGTGCTTCTGGACGCCTCCTGCCTGCTGGCCCCGGCCGGCGCGGACGCGTGGCGCTAAAGCCTGCGCCGCGGCGGCCGCTATCCAGACCGACCCCACTGCGTGGAGAAACGATGAACACCGTTTCCCTGGGCGAGGACCTCGGCATCGAGGCCAGCGCCGAGCTCAAGGAGCGCCTCTCGGCACACCTGGATGCCAGCGAACTGGCCCTGGATGGCACCGCCGTGCGCCGCGTGCACACCGCGGCCATGCAGGTGCTGTGCGCGTTCTTCCGCAGCCGCCGCGAACTGGGGCGCCGCACCGAGCTGTCCGGGTGCAGCGACGCCCTGCGCGACGCCGCCCGCCTGCTGGGCCTGTCCGGCCAGCTGGGGCTCACCGACCAACAAGACTTGAATAAGAAAGAAGTGGAGAACGCCGCATGAGCGCACGCATTCTGGTAGTGGACGATTCGGCCTCGATGCGCCAGATGGTCTCGTTCGCCCTGACCTCGGCCGGGTTCGCCGTGGAGGAAGCCGAGGACGGCCAGGTCGCGCTCAACCGCGCCCAGGGACAGCGTTTCAACGCGGTGGTGACCGACGTGAACATGCCGAACATGGACGGCATCTCGCTGATCCGCGCCCTGCGCGCCCTGCCGGACTACAAGTTCACCCCGCTGCTGATGCTGACCACCGAGTCGGCCGCGGACAAGAAGGCCGAGGGCAAGGCCGCCGGCGCCACCGGCTGGCTGGTCAAGCCGTTCAACCCCGAGCAGCTGGTCGCCACCGTGCAGAAGGTCCTGGGCTGATCCCGGGCCACCCGCCATACCCCCAAGTTTCGAGCGCGCCACCATGAGCATGGACCTGCAACGCTTCCACGCGACCTACTTCGAGGAAAGCCGCGAGGGCCTGGACGCGATGGAGGCCGGCCTGCTGGCGCTGGAAAGCGGCAGTACCGACCCCGAAGTCATCAACTCGGTGTTCCGCGCCGCCCACTCCATCAAGGGCGGCGCGGCCACGTTCGGGTTCGAGAAGATGGCCGCGCTGACCCACGTGCTGGAGACGCTGCTGGAAGAGATCCGCGGCGGCAAGCGCGCCCTCGCCTCCAGCGCGGTCGACGCCATGCTCGGCTCGGTGGACGTGCTCCGCGCCCTGCTGGCCGAGGCCGAGCACGGGCACCCCGCCGACACCGCCGCGATCGAGGCCGTGCACCAGCGCCTGCAGCAGGAGCTGGGCCAGCCCGGCGCCGCGGCCGCGGCCAAGGCCGCCGCCGAGCCGGAGCCGGAAGGCTGGGACATCGCCTTCAGCCCGGCGCCGTCGCTGTTCATGAGCGGCAACGACCCGCTGCGCATCATCCGCGAGCTGGAGCACCTGGGCCCGCTGGAAGTCAACGCGCGCCTGGAGAAGCTGCCCGAATTCGCCCAGCTCGATCCACTGGAAGCGTGCATCGCCTGGGACCTGGGCCTGCGCGGCAAGGTCCCGCGCAGCGCGATCGACGACGTGTTCGCCTGGGTGGTGGACGACTGCGAGCTGGACATCCGCCCGCAGCTGCCCGCCGCGCCCGCCGCGGCTGCACCCGCGGCCCAGGCCGCGCCGGCCGCCGCGCACCCGGGCGCCGGCGCCCCGGCGGCCGCGGGCGTGCACGAGGCCGAGACCTCCATCCGCGTCAGCGTCGACAAGGTCGACGCCCTGATCAACCTGGTCGGCGAGCTGGTGATCACCCAGGCCATGCTCAAGCAGGTCAGCGGCGGCATGGACCCGGCCCAGGCCGAGCGCCTGTTCGCCGGCCTGGAACTGCTGGAGCGCAATACCCGCGACCTGCAGGAAGCGGTGATCGGCGTGCGCATGCTGCCGGTGGATGCGGTGTTCCGCCGCTTCCCGCGCCTGGTGCGCGACCTGTCCGGCCGCCTTGGCAAGCACGTGCGCCTGCGCACCATCGGCGAAGGCACCGAGCTGGACAAGGGCCTGATCGAGAAGATCGCCGACCCGCTGGTGCACCTGGTGCGCAACGCCATCGACCACGGCCTGGAACTGCCGGACGCGCGCAAGGCGGCCGGCAAGGACGAGACCGGCACCATCACCCTGGCCGCCTCGCACCAGGGCGGGCACATCGTGATCGAGGTCGCCGACGACGGCCGCGGCCTGAACCGCGCCAAGATCCTGGCCAAGGCCGCCGAGCGCGGCCTGGCGATCCCGGACAACCCCACCGATTCGCAGGTCTGGGACCTGATCTTCCAGCCCGGCTTCTCCACCGCCGACCAGGTCACCGACCTGTCCGGGCGCGGCGTGGGCATGGACGTGGTGCGCAAGAACATCCAGGCCCTGGGCGGCGAGGTGCAGCTGGAGAGCGCCGAGGGCCGCGGCACCCGCGTGGTCATCCGCCTGCCGCTGACCCTGGCCATCCTCGACGGCATGGTCGTGTCCAGCGGCGGCGAGATCCTGATCCTGCCGCTGAGCCACGTACTGGAAGCGCTGCAGCCGGAGCCGGACGACATCCGCACCGTCGCCGGCGAAGGCCGGGTGCTGCGCGTGCGCGGCGAGTACCTGCCGCTGCTGTCGCTGGCCGGCACCTTCGGCTATGGCGACGGCTCCGGCGAATCGCTGGTGGTGGTGGTCGAGGGCGACGGCCAGAAGCTGGCGCTGCAGGTCGAGGAACTGGTCGGCCAGCAGCAGGTGGTGGTCAAGAACCTGGAGAAGAACTACCGCCGCGTGCCGGGCATCTCCGGCGCGACCATCCTCGGCGACGGCCGTGTGGCCCTGATCGTCGACGTCGGCGGCCTGGCCCGCCAGCGGCAGCTGCCGCTGGCCGCCTGAGGCGGTGGCGGCGCCCGCTCAAGTCGCCCCGCCGGCGGCCGATAAGGCCAGCAACGAGGCCCCGACCAACAAGGGATGACGGCTGCCACCGAGCCAGGCTTGGCCCCCATTGACCTGCCCGATGCGGAGCGCTACCAGCTGCGCGCCCCGCGGGAAGTGCTGCGCGTGCTGCATGCGCTGGTCGACGGCCGTGCCCTGATCAGCGCCCACCTGCTGCCCGGCGGCCTGTCCTGCCCCACCGCGCTGCTGGAAGCCGGGCCGGACGGCGTACTGCTGGACGGCAACCGCCAGGAGGCGATCAACCAGCGCATGGCGGCGGCCGAGCAGGTGCTGTGCGTGTCGCAGCTGGACCGGGTACGGGTCCAGTTCCGCCTGCAGCGCCTGCAGCTCGTCCCCGGCGAAGGACCGGCGACCTTCGCCGCGCAGCTGCCGTCCTCGGTACTGCAGCTGCAGCGCCGCGAGCTGTACCGGCTGGAGCTGATCCCCGGGCCGGTGGCCACGGTGCTGGTGCCGCCGCGCCACGAAGGCCAGTCCCCGATGCAGGTCCGGGTGGTGGACATCAGCGGCGGCGGGGTGGCCCTGGCCATCGGCGAGGAGGACCAGGCGCACTTCCCACCGGGCGGGCAGCTGGACGCCTGCACCCTGGAACTGCCTGATGGCGGCCGCCCGATCCCGGTGCGTCTGCAGGTCGCTCACACCTCGCGGCGGCAGCAGCTGGCGCGGCATCCGGTGCGGGTCGGCTGCCGCTTCGTCGACCTGCCGGCCAGCGCCGAGCAGCGGATCCTGCAGTTCATCTTCCGGGTCGAGCGCCAGCGCATGGCGCGCGAGCGGGGTGTGGTGTAGCGGGCCCTAAAGTTGCGCCGCCAACGGCCGATTCAACCCGGGAAGCCAGCGCGCATTGCGCCGACATGCCCCTGCAGGAGCAAACAATGAGCAGCACCCCGGTCCCCTCTACGGGCGAATTCCTCACCTTCACCCTGGGCGAAGAGAACTACGGCGTCGACATCCTCAAGGTCCAGGAGATCCGGGGCTACGACTCGGTCACCCGCGTCCCGGACGCGCCGGAGTACATCAAGGGCGTGATCAACCTGCGCGGCACCATCGTGCCGGTGATCGACCTGCGCCTGAAGCTGCGCCTGAAGGAAGCACGCTACGACAGCTTCACCGTGATGATCGTGCTGAACGTCGACGACCGCGTCGTCGGCATCGTGGTGGACAGCGTGTCCGACGTGGTGCCGCTGGCCGCCGAGCAGATCCGCCCCACCCCGGAGTTCGGCGCCTCGGTCGATACCCGCTTCATCAGCGGCATCGGCACCCTCGACGACCGCATGCTCATCCTGCTCGACATCGAGACCCTGCTGGACAGCGCCGACCTGGGCGAGGCCCAGGCCCTGGACACCGCTACCTGAGAACCCTTGCCAACGGCTGCCGCCGGGCGATCCCGGGGCGGCCCGCCTTTCCGTTCCCGCCATTGGAGTATGCCCCCATGAATCGTTTGACCAAGACCTTGTCCCTGGTGGCCGCCCTGGCCGCGGCGCCCGCCGCCTTCGCCCAGGAAGCCGTCCCCGCCGAGCAGGCCGTGCGCTTCATCGGCAAGGACGTGATGGTCTGCGGCAAGGTCGAGAAGACCCGCTGGGCCCAGAACACCGAGGGCGAGCCGACCTTCCTGTACATGGGCGGCATGTTCCCGCGCCACACCTTCTCCGCGCGCATCCCGGGCGACCAGCGCGGCAAGTTCAAGCCCACTCCGGAGGAGCTGGAGGGTCGCGACGTGTGCGTGATCGGCACCGTCCAGCGCGACGCCAGCCGCGCCGAGATCGCGGTGACCTCGCCGGCCAACATCAAGCTGGCCAACCTGAAGTAACAACAAAAACCTGGCGGGATGCCCGCGGGCATCCCGCACCCAATTGCCGCGAATATTCGGGGGAGTACGCTGCATGCATTGGCTCAAGAACTTGAAGCTCACGCCAAAACTGATGCTGGCTTTTGGCGTGGTGCTGGTATTGCTGGCCGCGCAGGGCGTCGGCGCCTACTACGGGCTGTCGTCGCTCAACCGGGCTACCACCAACCTGTCCCAGGGCAGCATGCAAAGCGTCTCCGTGGCGGCGGAGCTGCGTGCCCTGCTGGGCGAGTACCGCACCGCGGCCTACCGCGGGCTGGTGCGCGCCAGCGATGCCGTCAAGCTGGACGCGCGCGAGCGTAGCGCCAAGCTGTCGGAGCAGATCGACCAGTCCCTGGCGGCCTACGGCAAGCTCGCCGCGACCGCCGAGGAGCGCAAGCTGCTGGAGGAGCTGACCACCTCCTGGCACAAGGCCCGCGCCTCCTACGAGTCGGTCAACGAACTGATCGACCTGGAGCTGCCGGACGACGCCCTGGACACCTTCCTGGGCGAAACCTCGGACCTGCACAACGCCGCCACCGCCGCCGTCACCGCGCTGATCCAGGAAACCGACCGCCAGGCCGACCAGTCCGTGGCCAGCGCGGGCACCGCCTACGCGACCTCGGTGACCACCATCGTGGTGATGCTGCTGGTGGGCGTGGCCGGTGGCCTGGCCATCGCCTTCTTCATCGCCCGCAACCTGGCCGGTGCGATGCGCGGTGCCGTGGCCGTGGCCAACGACGTCGCCACCGGCAAGCTGGACAGCCGCATCGACATCCGGGGCTCGGACGAGATCGCCGACCTTATGCGCGCGATGCAGCGCATGCAGCACGACCTGCGCGAGCGCACCGAGCGCGACCAGAAGGTCGCGGCGGAGAACCTGCGCATCCGTACCGCGCTGGAAGCCTCCACCACCGGCCTGATGATCACCGATCCGGAATACCGCATCGTCTACCGCAACCCGGCGCTGGCCCGGATGCTGGAAGGCCATGCCGACCAGGTCGCGGCCGCCCTGCCCCACCTTGACATGGAGGCGCCGCTGGTCGGCCAGCCGGTCGAGGTCCTGGAGATCGGCGGCAAGATCGCGCAGGACTTCGTCGCCCGCCTGGAGCGCGAAGGCAGTGCCGCCCGCGAGGTGCAGTACGGCGATGCCTGCTTCGCGCAGAACATCTCCACCATCCTCGACGCCGAAGGCAAGTACGTCGGCATGGTGTGCGAGTGGCGCGACCGCACCGCCGAGATCCGGGTCGAGCAGGAGGTGGCGCGCGTGGTCGAGGCAGCCGCGGCCGGCGACCTGTCCGGGCGCATCGACACCAGCGACAAGCAGGGCTTCCTGCTGCAGCTGGCGGTGCAGCTCAACGGCCTGCTGGACGCCAACGCGATCAGCCTGGCCGAGGTCTCGCGCCTGCTGACCGCCCTGGCCCAGGGCGACTTGACGGTGCGCATGGAGGGCC